>DATGDH010000079.1:0-2175 GCA_035310985.1 Burkholderiales bacterium | reverse complement strand
ACGGGTGGCCTGATGGAAGTCGTAGAACTTGCGCCGGACGTGCGCCCAGCACGCCACCTCGACGGCGGCGGGCGGCTGCCCCTTCTTCGCCGCGTAGAGATCGTCGAACCCGGCATAGCCGTCCGCCTGCAGCAAGCCGCGGAAGCAGGCGAGGTGCGCCCGCGGATGCTCGCCCTTGCGATCCGGGCTGTAGCGGTAGAGCACCGCCGGTGGCGCCGGTCCGGCGCACGGGCGCTCGTCGCGCAGGTAGACCCACAGCCGGCCGGTTTTGGTGCGGCCGCGACCGGGGTCGAGCACCGGGACCGGCGTGTCATCGGCGTGCAGCTTGTCGGCGGCCATGACGTGGGCGGCGATCGCGTCGACGAGCGGGCGCAACAGCCCGGCCGCCTTGCCGACCCAGTCGGCCATGGTCGCCCGGTCGAGGTCGACGCCCTCGCGCTCGTAAATCTGCGCCTGACGGTACAACGGCAGGTGATCGCAGTACTTCGAGACCAGCACGTGGCCGAGCAGCCCGGGGCCGGGCCGGCCGCGGTCGATCGGCAGGCTCGGCATCGGCACCTGCGCCATCGTCTCGCAGCGTCGGCAGGAGAACGCCGGGCGGACGTGTCGGATCACCTCGAATCGGCCAGGGATGTAGTCCAGCGTCTCGGTGACGTCCTCGCCCACCTTGCGCATCGCCCCGCCGCAGGCCGGACAGACGCACGACGGCGCGTGCACCACGTCCGTGCGCGGCAGATGCTCGGGCAGCGGCCGGCGACCGCGCCGGCGCTTCACCTCCGACGTCGCAGCAGCGGCCGCCGGTTCGTCTGGGCGTCCGCCCGCCGCCTGGTCTTCTTCCAGTTCTTCCAGCGACAGCTCGAGCTGGCTGATCACGCGGCCGAGCTTCTCCGAGGACCGGCCGAAGCTCTGCCGGCGCAAGCGGGCGATGTGCAGCTTCAGCGTCTCGATTTCGAGGGTGTTGGCGACCAGGCCGGCGCGCGCCGCCGCGAGCTCGGCTGCCTGGGCGGCGATCAGCGCCCGCAGCGCCTCGGGATCATCGGGAAGGACGGCACCCTCGATCGGCATACCTCGTTCATAGCACACCGAGATGGCACAAGATATTGAATCATCAGCCGGCACAGCTCGGACGAGCGGTGCGCAGCGGCGCCCTCCAGTCGATCCCCTCCAGCAACATCGCGAGCTGCGCCGGGCTCAGCGTCACCGTCCCCTCGCGCGCCTGCGGCCAGATGAACCTTCCGCGCTCCAGCCGCTTGCCGAACAGGCAGAGACCCTGACCGTCCCAATACAGCACCTTGATCAGGTCGCCGCGCTTGCCGCGGAAGACGAACAGATGCCCGGAGAACGGATCCTCCCGCAGCACCTCCTGCGCCAGCAGCGAAAGCCCGTCGAACCCCTTGCGCATATCGGTCGCGCCCAGCGCCAGGTACACCCGCACGCCCGCCGGAACCGTGATCATCGGCGATCGAGGGCCGCCGCCAGCCGTGCCAGCACAGCCGGATCGATCCGCTCCGCAACCCGCAGCACGCGCCCGTTGCCGAGCACGATCTCGACCAGCCCGAGCGAAGCTCCGCTTCCAAGCGTACTCTCCGGCACCGCCGGTGCGGCCGGCGGCTCATCCTTCATCTCGCGTACCGCCAGGACCTCCGGCGCGACCCGCACCGGCACGAACCCCGCAGCCGCCGTCACCGCCGCCAGTTCGCCTCCCCGTATCTGTCGGCGCCAGCGGTACAGCAGACTGCGGCAGACCTCATGCCGGCGCGCCACCTCCGCGACCCCGCGCTCGGCAGCTTCGCCGACCAGCCGAACCTTCTCCTCGCTCGACCAGGATCGACGCCGACCAACCCCGGTGATGATCTCCATCCGCTGGTAAGCCACAGTGCAAACACCGCTGTTTGCCACGATGTCAGCGCCATCGGCGCCGACGCTCGTTACCAGCGACGATCATCACCTCCGCGGTAAACCAGACAAGGCAGCCATCGGACGACGCTTACCTTTGGAGAGCCTGCCGCTCACCAGAAAGATGCCGTGGACGTGGCGGATCGGCGTGTGGTCGGCGTTGTGGACTGCTGCCACGAAAAAGAGCCTTCTGCCGACAGCTTTCTCGAGCTTGCGGATGGTGCGTCTGGTGATAAACGGCAGGTCAAGGTCTTTGCGGCTATCCTCGTGCTTGGGATC
>DATGDH010000078.1:0-10036 GCA_035310985.1 Burkholderiales bacterium | reverse complement strand
AGTTGCGGATGCGCGTTGGCAGCATGAGCGCCACGCCCGCGGGCGTGGCGACGAGCGCGCTCGCGTCGCTCGGCCCCGCCTCGACCAGGCACACGCGCACCGCGGGATCCTCCGTCAGGCGCGCCGCGAGCACGCAGCCCGCGGAACCGCCGCCCACGACGACATAATCGAATTCGGCCATCGCGCCTCCTCAGGCAGTCGCGGCGCGCGCAGCGCCGCGCCGCTTCTCGTACGCTTCGCGCGCGGCTCCGAGGATACCCTTGGGCATGAAGATGATGAACAATATCAGCATCAGGCCGTAGATCGTCGTGTCCAGGCCGTGGATATCGTGCCCCAGCGTGAGGCGCAGGCCCTCCGCGAGCAGCAGCGTGAAGGCCGCGCCTACCGTGGGGCCCAGGCGCACGAACATGCCTCCGGCGATCGCGCCGAACACCATCTGCAGGCTGATGCCGATGCCGGACACCGTCTCGGGGCTCACGTACAGCTGGTACTGCGCGTAGAGGATGCCGCCCACGCAGGTGAGCAGGGCCGAGACCAGCGTCACCGAGAGCTTGAGTCGCGTCACGTTCATGCCGATCGACGCAGCCGCCTCCTCCTCGTGCGAGATCGCCTCGAGCGCGAGGCGCGCCATCGAGCGGTCGACGCGGGTCCAGACCCACAATCCGAACAGCCAGACCGCGAGGATCACGTAGAACCAGACCAGCTTCGAGGAGAACTGCACGGCGCCGAGCGACCAGGCGCTGCCCGCCAGCGCGGTCTTCGGCGTCACGCCGAGCGAGCCGCCGGTGTAGTCGCGCAGCGCGATGATGATCAGGCGCGCCACTTCAGCGAGCGCGAGCGTCACCAGCGCGAAGTAGTGGCCGACGATGCGGAAGCGAAAGCACGGATAGCCGATCAGCACCGCGATCAGCGCGGCGAGCGCGAGCGCGAGCGGCAGCCCGAGCCAGGGCGAGAGGTGGTAGTGATTCCAGCCCATCACCACCACGTAAGCGCCGATGCCGAGGAAGGCGCCGTGGCCGAGGCTCACCATGCCGAGCCTTCCCATGATCGCCCAGCCGGTGTACACGAAGCCCCACAGCAGGCACAGGATCAGCAGATGCAGCGGATACTCGCCCATGCCCGCGAGCGGCGCCACGGCGAGCAGCGCGAGCCCGAGCCAGCGCAGCGCGCCCATGTCACTTTCCCCCCAGCAAGCCCTGCGGGCGCCAGAACATCATGCCGATGAAGAACAGGAACGCGAGCACATAGCCCCACTCGAGCGCGAGGAAATAGCCGCCCACCGAGATGAACTGGGCGAAGATGAACGCGGCGATGAAACCGCCGATCATGTTGCCCAGGCCACCGAGCACGCACACCAGGAAGGTGATCGGGCCGAAGGTGAGGCCGATCGCGGGATGGATGTCGTATTGCAGAACGAGCAGGCAGGCCGCGAGCCCCGCGAGCGCACCGCCGAGCGCCGAGGTGAGCACGAAGATGCGGTTCGGGTTGACGCCCATCAGCGGCATGATGCCGCGGTCCTGCGAGATGGCGCGGATCGCGGTGCCCAGGTAGCTGCGCTTGAGGAACAGGTACACCCCCACCATGCCGGCGAGGGCGACGCCGAACGCGATCAGGCGCGCGAGGCTCAGGTACATGCCGCCCACCTCGAACGCCGGGAGGTTCACGCCGACGTTCTTGAACTCCACGCCGAAGGCGAGCGTCGCGATCGCCTGGAGAAAGAACAGCACGCCGCCAGTCACCAGCAGCTGGTTGATCGGCTCGGCGGCGAGCACCGGCCTGATCACCAGCACGTGCAGCAGCGCGCCGAGCGCCGCGACCAGCAGCACGCAGCCAAGGAACGCGAGCGCGAGCGGCCAGTGATAGACGTTGTGCAGGTAGTACACGGAGTACATGCCGATCATGATCAGCTCGGCGTAGCAGATCCAGACGACGTCGATCACGCCGAAGATCAGGTTCAGGCCAAGCGCGAGCAGCGCCAGAATGCCGCCGAGCAGGATGCCGTTTACCACGGCCTCGAGCAGGAAGATGTCGAAGATATGCATCGCTACAACCCCAGGTAGGCCCTGCGGATCTCCTCGGAGCCGAGCAGCTCGGCCGAGGAGCCGCTCGTCTTGATGCGCCCGGTCTCGAGCAGGTAGGCGCGGTCGACCACCTTGAGCACCTGGCGGATGTTCTGCTCGACGATCAGCACGGTGTAGCCCTCGCCGCAGATGCGCCGGATCATGCCGAAGATCGCCTGCACGACGACCGGCGCGAGCCCGGCGGAGGGCTCGTCGAGCAGCAGCAGCTTCGGCCCGGACATGAGCGCGCGGCCGATCGCGCACATCTGCTGCTCGCCGCCCGAGAGCGTGCCGGCGGGCTGCGCGCGCCGCTCCTTCATGCGGGGAAAGAGCGCATAGACGAACTCCAGGCGCTCCGCGTAGCGCGCGCGTGCCGCCGGCAGGAAACCGCCGATCTTTAGGTTCTCCTCCACGGTGAGCTTCGGAAACAGGCGCCGGTTCTCGGGCACCTGCGCGATCCCGAGGCCGATCACCTGGTGCGCCGGCACCCTCTCGAGCGCGCGGCCCTCCATGCTGATCGCCCCGGACGACGCCGGGATGAGCTTCGAGATCACGCGCAGCAGCGTCGTCTTGCCGGCACCGTTCGGACCGATCACCGCGACCGACTCGCCGGCCTTCACTTCGAGGCTGACGTCGAACAGCGCCCGGAAGCTGCCGTAGCCCGCAGACACGTTCTCGAGCCGCAACATCAGCCTTGCCTCGCCGCGACGGCGGCCTGCACGTCCGCCGCATCGGTGCCGAGATAGACCTCGATGACGCGCGGGTCGTGCGCGACCTCCTGCGGCCTTCCTGCGGCGATCACTTCGCCGTGATCGAGCACCAGGCAGCGGTCCACGATGCGCATCAGCACGCCCATGATGTGCTCGACCCAGACGATGGTGATGCCGCGCTCGGCGCGGATCGCCGCCAGCATGTCGGCCGCCTGGTGCATCTCGGTCTCGTCCAGTCCGCCGAGCGACTCGTCGGCGAGCAGCAACTGCGGGCGCGTGGCGAGCGCGCGCGCGAGCTCGAGCTTCTTCAGCCCCGCCGCGCCGAGGCCGTCGACGCGCGCCGACGGCTCGGTGGGCAGATTCACCAGCGCGAGCACCTCGCGCGCCTGGGCGAAGGCGGCCTCGCGCGCAGGTCGCTCCCGCTGCCCGTAGTACGCCGCGAGCGCGACGTTCTCGACGAGCGACAGCCGCCGGAACGGCCGCGGGATCTGGAACGTGCGCGCGACGCCGTGGTGCGCGATCCGGCTCGCGGTCTCGCCGGCGATCTCGCGCCCGAGAAGCCGGATCGAGCCGGCAGTGGGCGCGAGCGCGCCCGCGATCAGATTGAAGGTCGTGCTCTTGCCCGAGCCGTTCGGCCCGATCAGCCCGAGGATCTCGCCCTGCGCGAGCTCGAACGAGACCTCGCTGACCGCCGTGAAACCCCCGAAGCGCTTGGTGAGCCGGCTGACCGAGAGCATGCCCCCGTCCGCGCCCGTTTGACCGCGCTACTTCGCGTACGCGGAGCTCTTGGGCAGCGGGATCACGGGGTCCGCGGTGCGCAGCGTCGCGGGCCAGACGATCTTGGTGTGGCCGCCCAGGTACTGCATCACCACGGGCGAGCTGCGCTCGTTCTGTCCGGACATCGGCGTGCCCGGCGGGAAGAACTTCACGCCGTAGCCCTGGATCGTGCCGCCGACCGGAATGTCGGTGTCGAGCGCCGCCTTGCGCAGGTCGTCGGACGTGACGCCGCCGTACTTCTTGATCGCACGCGGCAGCACGTCGGTGAATAAGATCCACGCCTGGTTGAAGCCCATCGAGGCGTGCGGCGGCACTTCCTGTTCGCCGGTTGCGGCCTTGTAGCGCTTGACCATTTCCTGAGTCAGCTCGCCGAGGCCGGGCTTGAGCGACTTCGCATCGAGCAGCTGCGCCGCCACGGGGTCGACGTCGAAGATGTAGTTCGCCTCGTCGCCGAAGGACGCGTGCAGCTTGTCATACTGGCCATAGCCCGCGCCCTGGCCGATCAGCGCGTCCCACTTCAGCCCCTGCTCGCGCGCCTGGCGCCAGAACAGCGTGATGTCCGGGTTGTAGCCCGTGTGCAGGATGACGTCCGGCCGCGCGCGCCGCAGCTTGGTGATCAGCGGCGAGAGATCGGGCGCGGTCGCGGAATAGCCCTCCTTGAGCACGATGTCCATGCCGTCCTTCTTGCAGGCTTCCTCGTTGCCGGCCGCGACGCCGCTGCCGTAGGGACCGTCCTCGTGGATGATCGCCACGCGCAGGTCCTTGGGCGCCTTGTGCAGCTTGGGCTGCGCAATCTCCTTCACGAAGGTGCACGCCGCCTCGCCGATCTGGTCCGAATGCAGCTGCGCGCGGAACACGTACTGCAGGTTCTTGCCCTTGAACACGCTCGAGGCGATGCACACGTTCGCCCACATGAACTTCTTGGCCGCATCGGCCTTCTGCGCGATCGGCACGCACTGCGCGCTGGAATAGAAGCCCATCAGCAGGTCGACCTTCTGCTCGCCCATCAGGCGCGTAGCCTCGTTGATCGCGACGTCGTTGTTGGACTGCGCGTCGGCGTAGATCGGCACGATCTTGTAGCCGTCGACGCCGCCTTTCTCGTTGATCATGTCGATCGCGATCTTGGTCGCAACCGCCGCCGCCTTCGAGCCGCCGGCGGCGAGCGGCCCGGTGTAGTCGTAGATCACGCCGACCTTGAGCTCCTTGGCCTGAGAAAGCGCGGGCGCAGCGAGAGCCGCGGCGCCGAGCGCCGCGACGAGCAAACGAATCCTTTTGCTTGGCATTTGACCTCCTCTGGAATTTAACGCCGGGCGGTTCGTCCGTCTTCTTTGCGACCAGTCTTTCGCAACAGCGCCGTGCCTGTCAAGCACCTTTCATGCGTCGGCGCGCACCAGATCGGCGCCCTTCTCGGCCAGCGCGATCACCGCGGCGTTCGTGTTGCCCGATACCACCGACGGCATGACCGAGGCGTCGATCACGCGCAGCCCGGCGAGGCCGCGCACACGCAGGCGCGCGTCGACGACCGCCCCCGCATCGTCGCCCATGCGGCAGGTCGAGGTCGGGTGGAACACGGTGTCGCCGGCTTCGCGGCAGAAGGCGAGCCATTCGTCGTCGGTCTGCACCCGCTCGCCCGGCAGGAACTCGCCCGCCGCGTAGCCGCGCATGGGCGGCGTGTTGACCAGCCGCCGGGCGAACTTCAGCCCCTCCACCATCATGCGCCGGTCGCCCTCGGTCGCGAGGTAGTTGTAGTGGATCGCGGGCGGCGCGCCCGGATCGGCCGAGCGGATGCGCACCCAGCCGCGCGATTCCGCCTGCAGCTGCGACACCGAGACGGTGAAGCCCGAGAACGGATGCAGCACGCCGCCGCGCTTGGCGGTCGAGAAGTTGATGAAGTAGATCTGCGCGTCCGGCCGCGCGAGCTCAGGGCGCGTGCGCACGAAGGCCGCCGCGTAGCCCGCGCTCACCGCGAGCGGGCCGCGACGCTGCAGCAGGTAGCGCAGGCCCATGCCGAGCTGGCGCCACCGGCTCGCCATGTCGTCGTTCAGCGTGATCGGCCGGTTGCAGCGCCAGAACGTGCGCACGTAGAAGTGGTCCTGCAGCGCCTCGCCCACGCCGGACGCCTCGTGCAGCACGGCGATGCCGTGGCGCTCGAGCAGCGCGCGCGGGCCGACGCCCGAGAGCTGCAGCAGTTGCGGCGAATTGATCGTGCCGCCGGCGAGGATCACCTCGCGCCGCGCGCGTGCCATGGCCTTCGCGCCGCCGCGCCGGTACTCGACGCCGACCGCCCGCCGGCCCTCGAACAGCACGCGCGTGGCGAGCGCGTTCACCTCGACGCGCAGGTTGGCGCGCTTCTCGGCCGGACGCAGGTACGCGGTCGCCGCGCTCGAGCGCCGGCCGTGGCGCGTCGTCGCCTGGTAGTAGCCCGCGCCCTCCTGCGACGCACCGTTGAAGTCGTCGTTGCGCGGCACGCCGAGCGCCCCGGCCGAGGCGATGAAGGCATCGCACAGCGGATGGCGGTCGGGCAGGTCGGAAACCTTGAGCGGCCCGCCGACGCCGTGCCAGGCGTTTGCACCCCGGCTCTGGTCCTCGGCGCGCTTGAAATACGGCAACAGGTCGTCGAAGCGCCAGCCCTCGATGCGCCAGCCGTCGAAGTCCTCGCGCTGGCCGCGGATGTACACGAGGCCGTTTATCGACGAGGATCCGCCCAGCACCTTGCCGCGCGGCGTGAACACGCGCCGGCCGTTCAGCGCCGGCTCGGGCTCGGATTGGTAGGCCCAGTTCACGTCGGTGCGCGAAAAGAGCTTGCCGTAGCCGAGCGGGACGTGGATCCACGGGTTCGTGTCGCGCGGCCCGGCCTCGAGGAGCAGCACGCGCACCGCCGGGTCCTCGGTGAGCCGGCTGGCGAGCACGCAGCCGGCCGAGCCTGCGCCGACGATCACATAATCCCAAGTCTCGCCGCTCATGCGCGTCCGCGCGCGCTCACACCGTGGCCACCGCGGCCGCGGGCGAACCGACGGCGCCGGGCAGCCTCAACGGCGGCGCGGTGAAGAGGAACCGGCTGCGCTTGTGCTCGCGCAGCCAGCGCGCGAGCGGCCCGAGGTGAAACAGCTCGCCCAGGTGAATGCCGTTCTTGAAGATGCAGTGCTCGTGCAGCGGCATCAGCGCGTGCGGCGCGGGCTTGAAGATGCTCGCGGGGATGAGCTCGACCGCGTAGTTGTCGGCGATCAGGCAGGCGAGGCCCGAGTCGCTGATCCACTCGAGCAGCTTGTCGTCGCGCCCGTCCAGACCCGTGCAGGTGCCGTGCAGCAGCTTCGCGTCGGGGTTCTTCCGCAGCTCGAGGATCAACTCGGCGAAGCCGGTGTGCAAGCAGACGAAGTCGCCCTTTTCCACCGCGACCCCGTCGTCCTCCATGACGCGCATCAGCTCGTCGTAGGTCACCGCGCGCCGCTCGCGCCCGAAGTGCGCATGCAGGTCGATCATCACGCCGCGGCCCTGCGCGCCGTGCTCGGCGAGATTCTGGATGCCGAGCGCCCTCGCTTCGGTCCCCTCGAACCTGGCCCAGGGCTCGGGCGCGCTCGGGTTCTCCTGCGCCGGCACGACGTCCTCGCCGGCGCGGAAGCCGTTGTAGAACACGATCTCCGGCTTGCCGTCGCCGTCCGCGTCGAAGCGGCTGCCGATGTGCGCGAACGAGTCCCACTGCGTGGAGTACTGCAGCGTGAGGAGCACCAGGTCGTCGCACACCACGTCGCTGTGGTCGGGGTTGTCCGCCGCGAGCGGATAGCAGAAGTTCTGCTTGCCCGCGCCCTTGCCGTCGCGCAGCGTGGCGAACAGGCGCGGCGGCTTGCGGCGCGGGTTGAGCGCGCTGCCGCCGGGATAGTCGAGCGGCAGCGACAGGCAGAAGGACAGGCCCTCCTTCACCTCGGCGACGCCCTCGAGCACCTTCTCGCGCGTCACCCAGTTCATGCGCCCGCGCTGGTCGTCGGGTCCGAACTCGCCCCAGTTCGAGCCCGCGGGCCGGTTCTTCCATCGCTGTGCCACCTGCGTCCTCCTCAGTAGTAATGCCGCGCGATCGTCTCGGCGACCATCACCGGCTTGTCGCCGCCCTCGCGCTCCATGACGACGTTCCAGGCGACCTGCACGCCGCCTTCGATCTTCTCGTACTTGGCCAGCGTGAAGCGCGCCCGGACCCTCGAGCCCGAGGGCACCGGCGCGGTGAAGCGCACGCGGTTGAGGCCGTAGTTCACGCCCATCTTGCGGTCCGAGAACGAGAACGTGATCTCGCTCAGGTGCGCCACCAGCGACAGCGTGAGGAAGCCGTGCGCGATCGTCGTGCCGTAAGGCGAGCGCTTCGCGCGCTCGCGGTCGACGTGGATCCACTGGAAGTCGTCGATCGCCTTGGCGAAGGTGTCGATGCGCTCCTGCGTGATCTCGAGCCAGGGCGAGACCGCGATCTCCTCGCCGACGCGACTTTCCAGCCCCCTGATGGTCAGTGCTTCGCTCACGGCGTCTTTTCCATCCAGTTTTCGATTTGTTCGATCACGAGGGCCGTCTTTTCGCGCGCCACCCAATGCGTCGCGTCCGGCACGCGCACCAGCTTCAGGTCCGGCACGACCTCGTCCAGCCCTTCCAGGCAGCCGGGCAGCAGCGCCGTGTCGCGCTCGCCCCACACGACGAGCGTCGGCACGCGCACGACGAAGTCCTTCGCCTCGAGCTGCAGGCGCGCCGCACCGGGGTCGTCGGGCGCAGGCGGATAGAGCGCCGAGGCGCGGTAGTAGTTCAGACCCCCGGTGAGCGCGCCGGGGCGCGACCAGGCCTCGACGAGCGCCGCGCGCGCCTGCGGGTCGAGGTCGGAAAACGCGCCGAGCAGGCGCGCGTAGCCGTTCTCCGAGAGCACGCGCTCGGCCTTGGCGCTGCGAAACAGGAGCATGTATTCGCTCGCCTTCTGCTGTGCCGGGTTGCGCGTGAGCTCGCGCCAGAAGATGTACGGATGCGGGGAATTGACCATCACCAGGCGCGCAAGCCGCTCCGGGTGCGCGAGCGCGACACCCCAGGCGACCGCGCCGCCCCAGTCGTGCGCGACCAGCACGAACGGCTCGCGCGTGTAGTGCGCCGCGAGCGCGAGCACGTCCGCGATCAGGTGCTTCGCCTTGTACGCCTCGACCCCGGCCGGCTTGTCCGAGAGGTTGTAGCCGCGCATGTCCGGCGCCACGGCGCAGCGCCCGCGCGCGCCGAAATGCGCGAGGAACGGCCGCCACATCTCCCAGTACTCCGGGAAACCGTGCAGGAAGAGCATCAGCGGCCCGTCGCCCGCGCGCGCCGCGTGCAGGCGGATGCCGTTCGCCTCGACCGTCTCGTGCTTCAGCTCAGGCATTGCTCAATCCCTCCTGCGATCGCGCGCGCGATGCGTTCCCGCACCGACGCGTCGGACATGCGGCGTTCCTCTTCCGGGTTGACGATGACCCCCGCCTCGACGAGCACCGCCGGCATCGTAGCGCTCGCCGCTACCGCAAGGCCGTCGAACCAGTGCACGCCGTTCGCCTCGTCGGCGAAGGCTCGCCCCTCCCCGGCTTCCGGATCGGCATGGTAGCGCGAAGGGGCGAAGCCCGCCGTGCGCAGTCGCGCGCCGATCGCGCTCGCGCAGGCGAGGCTCTTGTCGGGGAAGGGGTTTGCGTGCGACACGAAGAGCGAGAAGCCCGAAAAGCGCCCGGCCACCGGCAGCAGCGGCGCCTTGACGGAGTCGTGGTGGATCGACACGAACAGGCTCGCGCCGCGCGCGTCGCGCGTGCGCGCGTGGAGATCGCCGTAGTCGCCGCGCTCGCCGATCATGCGCACGCGCAGGCCGGCACGCTGCAGCGCGGCGCGTATACCCTCCGCGAGAGACAGGTTGTACTGGAACTCCGGGACGCCGGCCGACGAAACGGCTCCCGGTTCGGCCAGGTTGTGGCCGACGTCGAGCGCCACGTCCTTGCCGGGCATCGCGCAGGCGGCGAGCAGCCCGGCGAGCACGGCGGCAACGTGCCTCACGAGAAGCGCGAGAAGTCGGGTTTTCTCTTCTCGAAGAAGGCGCTCATCGCCTCGCGCGCCTCGGGCGAGGCGAGCCGCTCGCGGAAGTGCCCGCCTTCGAGCTCGATGCGCGCCGCCAGCGCCTCGGCGAGGCCTGCCTTCATCAGCCGCTTGGTGAGCCGAAGCGACGCGGGCGGCAGCGCGGCGAGCGCGAGTGCGGCATTGCGCGCTGTCGCGAGCAGATCGCCCTCCGGCACCACCTCGGTGACGAAGCCGGCGGCGAGCGCCTTCGCGCTGCCAAAGGGCTGGCCGAGCAGCAGGAGCTCGGCCGCGCGCTGATAGCCAGCGATCATCGGCAGCAGCAGGCTCGAGCCCGCCTCGGGCACCAGGCCAAGCGGCACGAACGGCAGCTGGAAGCGCGCGTTCGGCGCGGCGTACACCAGGTCGCAGTGCAGCAGCATCGTCGTGCCGATGCCCACCGCCGGT
>DATGDH010000077.1:0-15018 GCA_035310985.1 Burkholderiales bacterium | reverse complement strand
CTGCGCCACGGCGGTGTTCGGCTTGTGGCTGCCGGCGGGCGAGACGCCCTCGTACTTGTAGTAGATCTTGGCCGGCGTCTGCAGCGCCTTCTCCAGGCGCCGCGCGCGGTACAAGGGGCTCGGGCGCCACTGGCGGTAGATCTCGCGCACCGGCTCGGGGATCTCGATCTCGCGCTGGGTGCTCACCTCCTGCATGATGAGCTCCATGGGAAACAGCGGCGCGAGGTCGTCGGGCCCGACCGGCTGCTTGGTGCCGGGGTGCAGCACCGCAGGCGGCGGCGAGGGCAGGTCCGCCATGATGTTGTACCAGTGCTTCGGGATGCGGGTCTCGTCCAGCACGTACTTCACGGTGTCGTTCATGGTGTCCTCCAGCGGGCGTTCATCCTAGCCTAAAGAAAAAGATTCAGCACTCCGTCCAGCCCGGAATGATCGAGCGCGAAGGCGGCAAACTCGCGCACGATCGGCTTGGCGCGGTACGCGACCGAGATCGCCGCCTCGTCCATCATCGGCATGTCGTTCGCGCCGTCGCCGATCGCGATCAGCTGCTCGCGGCGCGCGCCGAGCGCGCGCGCCGCGGCGCGCACGGCCTCGGCCTTGACGCGCGCGTTGACGATCTCGCCCGTCAGCCTGCCCGTCAGCCGCCCGCGCTCGATCTCGAGCTCGTTCGAGCGCACGATGTCCAGGCCCAGGCGCGCGCGCAGGCGCTCGGTGAAGAACGAGAAGCCGCCCGATACCAGCATGAGCTTCAGCCCCGCGGCGCGGCAGGCCTCGAGCAGCCGCTCGGCGCCGGGCGACAGGCGCAGCTTGTCGCGGTACACCTGCTCGAGCGCGTCCTCGGGCACGCCCCCGAGCAGGGCGACGCGCCGCTTCAGGCTCTCGGTGAACTCGAGCTCGCCGCGCATCGCGTGCGCGGTGATCTGCGCGATTTCCGCCCTGCGTCCGGCCGCCGCGCCGATCTCGTCGATGCACTCGATGGTAATCAGCGTCGAGTCCATGTCCATCGCCAGCAGGCGCATGTCGGCTAGCCGCATCGGGCGGCGCAGCCAGCCCCAGTCGATGGCACGCGCGCCGCACCAGGCGCCGAGCTCCTCGAACGGCGCCGCGTCGCGCAGCAGGTAGGCGCCGGCGCCGCGCGCCTCGGGCGCGCGCGCGCGCACCAGCGGCGCGAGCTCCGCGGCGCGCGCAGGGGTGGCGCCGGCGCCCTGCAGCACCAGGTCCATCAGGTCGCGAGCTGGGCGAGCACGTCGCGCACCGCGCGCGCCCGCTCGCGCCAGTCGGGCAGCTTCGCTTCCAGGCGCAGGCGATCCTGGCCGGCGAGGCGCGCGCCGCGTCGGCGCTGGACGAAGTCGATGATCTTTTGCGCGTCGAGCGGCGGGCGCGGCACGAACTGCAGCTGCAGCGCCTCGTGCGTCGCGTCGACGCGCGCCACGCCGAGCGGGCGCGCGGCGAGGCGCAGCGCGTGGCATTCGAGCAGCGCGCGCGCCGCCTCGGGCAGCTCGCCGAAGCGGTCGACCAGCTCCTCGCGCAGCGCGTCGAGCCCTTCGGCCGACTCGCAGTCGGCGAGGCGCTTGTAGAGCGTCAGGCGCTCGTGCACGTCGCTGCAGTAGGCGGCCGGCAGCAGCGCCGGCACGTGCAGGTTGATCTCCGCGGCGACGTCGGCGGCGTCTTCCAGCTCCGCGCCCTTGCCGGCGCGCAGGCGCCGCACCGCCTTGTCGAGCATGCTGGCGTACAGCGAGAAGCCGACCTCCTGCATTTCGCCCGACTGCGCTTCGCCCAGCACCTCGCCCGCGCCGCGGATCTCGAGGTCGTGCATCGCCAGGTAGAAGCCCGAGCCGAGCTCCTCCATCATCTGGATCGCCTCGAGGCGCTTCTTCGCCTGCGCGCCGAGCGCCTCCTGGTCCGGCACGAGCAGGTAGGCATAGGCCTGGTGGTGCGAGCGCCCGACGCGGCCGCGCAGCTGGTGCAGCTGCGCCAGGCCGAATTTGTCGGCGCGGTTGATGACGATCGTGTTGACGGTCGGGATGTCGAGGCCGGTTTCGATGATCGTCGTGCACAGCAGCAGGTTGTGGCGTTGGGCGGTGAACTCGCGCATCACGCGCTCGAGCTCGCGCTCGCGCATCTGACCGTGCGCCACCGCGATCCTCGCCTCGGGCAGCAGGCGCTCGAGGCGCTCGCGCATGCGCTCGATCGACTCGACCTCGTTGTGCACGAAGTACGCCTGGCCGCCGCGCTTGAGTTCCCTCAGCACCGCCTCGCGGATGCGCCCCTCGGACCAGGGCGCGACGAAGGTCTTGATCGCCAGGCGCTTCTGCGGCGCGGTGGCGATGACGGAGAAGTCGCGGATGCCCTCGAGCGACATCGCGAGCGTGCGCGGGATCGGCGTCGCGGTGAGGGTGAGCACGTCGACCTCGGCGCGCAGCGCCTTGAGCGCCTCCTTGTGACGCACGCCGAAGCGGTGCTCCTCGTCCACGATCACCAGGCCCAGGCGCGCGAACTTGGTGCTCTTCGAGAGCAGCTTGTGCGTGCCGATGACGACGTCGATTTCGCCGGCCTCGAGTTTTCCGAGTATTTCAGTCGCCTGCTTCCCGGTTTTGAACCTCGAAAGTTCCGCAATCCTCACCGGCCAGTCGGCGAAACGGTCGCTGAAGGTGTGGAAGTGCTGCTCGGCGAGCAGGGTGGTCGGGCACAGGATCGCCACCTGCTTGCGATCGGCGACCGCGACGAAGGCCGCGCGCAGGGCGACCTCGGTCTTGCCGAAGCCGACGTCGCCGCACACCAGGCGGTCCATCGGCTTGCCGGAAGTCATGTCCTTCAGCACCGCGTCGATCGCCTGCGCCTGGTCGGGGGTCTCCTCGAAGCCGAAGCCGTCGGCGAAGGCCTCGAGGTCGTGCTGGCTCAGGCCGAAGCGGTGGCCCTGGCGCGCGGCGCGCTTCGCGTACAGCGCGAGCAGCGCCGCGGCGGTGTCGCGCGCCTGCTTCGCGGCGCGCGCCTTCGCCTTCTCCCACTGGCCGCTGCCGAGCTTGTGCAGGGGCGCCGCCTCGGGTTGCGCGCCGGAGTAGCGGCTGATCACCGCGAGCTGCGACACCGGCACGTACAGCCGGTCGCCGCCTTCGTACTCGATGAGCAGGAACTCGTTCGTGCCGTCGCCGAGGTCGAGCTCGGCGAGTCCCTGGTAGCGACCGATGCCGTGCTGCGCGTGCACCACCGGGTCGCCGGTCTTCAGCTCCGAGAGGTCGCGCAGCATGCCCTCGACGGAGGTCGGCTTCTCGCGCCCGCGCGTCTTGCGCCGCACCGTCCCGGCGTACAGCTCGGCCTCGGTGACCAGCGCCCAGCCTTCCTCGGGCAGCGCGAAGCCCGCGGCGAGCGGCGCCACCGTCAGGGCAAAGGGGGTTTTCCCCTGAACGAAACCTTCAAAATTCAAAATCGGATCCGGGTGCAGCCCGTACTCCGCCAGATACGCGGACATCGTCTCGCGCCGGCCGGGGGACTCGGCCGCGAGCAGCACGCGCAGCCCCGAGCCTGCGAGGAAGCTCTTCAGCGCGGCGAGCGGATCCTGCGCGCGCCGCTCGACCGCGAGCGGCGGCAGCGGCGCGGCGGCGATGGGTTCGCCCGAGGCGTCCGGCTGCGCGTCGGGCGCAAGATCGATGCGCGCATGGGCGCGCGCGCGCAGGAAGAACTCTTCCGCGGGCACGAACACCTGCGCGGGCGCGAGCAGCGGGCGCTCGGGGTCGCTGCCGAGCAGCCGGTAGCGCGCCTGCGCGTCGCGCCAGAACTGCTCCGCCGCCGTCGGCACGTCATGGTGCAGGACGAGCGTCGTCGCGGCAGGGACGTAATCGAACAGCGTCGCGAGCGAATCGAAGAAGAGGTGCAGGTAGTACTCGATGCCCGCCGCCGCCACGCCGTTCGAGACGTCGCGGTACAGGCTCTTCTTCGACGGGTCGCCCTCGAAGGTCTCGCGGAAGCGGCTGCGGAAGCGCGCGCGCGCCGGCTCATCGAGCGGGAACTCGCGCGCCGGCAGCAGGCGCACCTCGTTCACCGTGTACAGGCCGCGCTGCGTGTCGGCGTCGAAGGTCCTGATCGTCTCGATCAGGTCGTCGTCCAGGTCCAGGCGCAGCGGCAGCGCGCTGCCCATCGGGAACAGGTCGATGATGCCGCCGCGAAAGCAGAACTCCCCGGGCGCCACTACCTGCGTGACGTGCTGGTAGCCGGCGGTGGCGAGCTGGCGGCGCAGCGCCTCGACGTCGAGCCGCGTCCCGGCGCGCAGGAAGAAGGTGTGCGCGGCGAGGTACGCGGGCGGCGCGAGGCGCACGAGCGCGGTGGAGGCGGGCGCGAGCGCGACGTCGAAGTCGCCCTGCTGGATGCGGTACAGCGTCGCCAGCCGCTCGGACACCAGGTCCTGGTGCGGCGAGAAATGGTCGTAGGGCAGCGTCTCCCAGTCCGGCAGCAGGCACACGCGCAAGCCTGGCGCGAACCACGCGATCTCATCGGCCAGGCGCTGCGCGTCGAGCGCGGTGGCCGACACCACCGCGAGCGGCCGCGCAGCCTGCGCGAGGCGCGCGAGCGCGAGCGCGTCGGCCGAGCCGGCGAGCCGGGTGACGCGGCGGCGCGATTGCGGTTGGGGAAGCTCGTCTCGGTGCATGGACAGCGGCGGCTTGTCCGGGAGGACGCCGCATGCAATTATACCGGCTTGAATTTGCGGAACTTTTGCTTTGAGCCTGTTTGCGCTGATCCCGGCCGCTGGCGCGGGAACGAGAATCGCGGGAGAAACGCCGAAACAGTACCTGCCGCTCGCCGGCAAGCCGATGCTGTGGCACGCGGTGCGCGCCGTCGGCGCGGCCCCGGTCGAGACCGTGTTCGTCGTGCTCGCGCCCGGCGACAAGCGCTTTGCGGCGCTCGACTGGAGCGGCTGCGGCGCACGCGCCGAGCCGCTCTACTGCGGCGGCGAGACGCGCCGCGACTCGGTGTACAACGGCCTGGTGGCGGCGATGGCGGCGGTCGACGCGGATGACTGGGTGCTGGTGCACGACGCGGCGCGCCCCTGCCTGCCGCGCGCCGATCTCGAGCGTCTCATCGCCGAGTGCCGCGGCGACGCGATCGGCGGCATTCTCGCGCTGCCGGTGGCCGACACGGTGAAGCGCGTGGCGAAGGACGAGGCCGGCGCGCAGCGTATCGCGGGCACGGTGGACCGCGCACAGCTTTGGCTCGCGCAGACGCCTCAGATGTTCCGCGCCGGGCTGCTCGCGCAGGCGCTCAAGGACGCGAAGGGCCTGGTGACCGACGAGGCGAGCGCGCTCGAGAGCCTGGGGCTGCGCCCGCGCCTCGTGCTCGGCAGCCGCGCGAACCTGAAGGTGACTTATCCCGAGGACCTCGCGATTGCCGCGGCGATCCTCGCGGGGCGCGCATGAGGATCGGCCAGGGCTTCGACGCGCACGCTTTCGTCGAGGGGCGGCGGCTGGTGCTCGGCGGCGTGACCATTCCGCACGCGCGCGGGCTCGCCGGGCACTCGGACGCCGACGTGCTGCTGCACGCGATCTGCGACGCGCTGCTCGGCGCCGCGGCGCTCGGCGACATCGGGCGCCATTTCCCCGACAGCGACGCGCAGTACAAGGACGCCGACAGCCGCGCGCTCTTGCGCGCGGTGGCGGCGAAGCTCGCCGCGCGGGGCTTGCGCGCGGCGAACGTCGATGCGACGGTCGTCGCGCAGGCGCCGCGCCTCGCGCCTCACGTCGCGCAGATGGTCGCCAACATCGCCGCCGACCTGGGTCTCGCCCGGGACCGGGTGAACGTCAAGGCGACCACCACCGAGCGGCTCGGCTTCGCCGGGCGCGAAGAGGGCATCGCCGCGCTGGCGGTGGCGCTCGTGGAGGAAGCCTGATGTATTCGCCGCCGTACAACCGCATCGATCAGCGCGCCGAGCTGGTGCCGTTCTTGCGCGCGCACAACTTCTGCCTGCTGGTGACCGGCGCCGGCGGCGAGCTCGCGGGATCGCACCTGCCGTGCATCGTCGAGGAGCGCGGCGAGCGGCTCGCGCTTGTGATGCACATGGCGCGCGCCAACCCGCAGTGGCAGAGCTTCTTCGACGACGAGGTGCTGGTCGTGTTCGCCGGCCCGCATGCCTACATTTCGCCGCGCTGGTACGAGAGAAAGCCCGCGGTGCCGACCTGGAACTACGCCGCGGTGCACGCCTACGGCACGGTGCGCGTGCTCGAGGACGACGCCAAGCATGCCGCGGTGGCGAAGCTCGTCGAGGTGCACGATCCCGCCTGGCAGCCCGAGTTCGAGCGCCTGCCGGCCCAGTACCTGCGCGATATGCTCGGCGCGATCGTCGCGTTCGAGATTTCGGTGACGCGGCTGGAGACGCGCTGGAAGCTGTCGCAGAACCGCGGCCGGCGCGAGCAGGACCTGATCATCGAGCGGCTGGAGGCCTCCGCGGACCCGGGCGAGCGCGCGCTCGCCGAGCTCACGCGCAAGCACCGGGTGTGACGCGTGCGGCTGTTCTTCGCGGCCTGGCCGCCGCCGCGCACCGCGCTCGGCCTGCAGCGCTGGGCCGAGGAGGCCGCGCGCGAGACGCGCGGCAAGGTCACGCGCGCCGAGACGATCCACCTCACGCTCGCGTTCCTGGGCGAGGTCGATGACCCGAGAATTCAATCCGTCGTAAAGGCCGCAGGCCAAACTGCCGGTAAGGCGCACCGGCTCCCGCTCGAGCAGGCGCGCTACTGGAAGCACAATCGCATCGTCTGGGTCGGGCCGAACGAGACGCCGGCGCCGCTTGCCGAGTTGGTCGTGAATCTGAAGAGTCTTCTCTTGGCGGAGAAATTCGCGCTCGAGCAGCGCGCGTTCGAAGCGCACGTGACGCTGATCCGCAAGGCGCAGGCGCCGCGCGCGCTGCCCGCCCTGCCGGCGCTCGATTGGCCGGTGGAAGAGTTCGTGCTGGTGCGCTCGACGCTCTCGAACGAAGGCTCGAGCTACGACGTGCTCGAGCGTTTTCCGCTCACGCGCTAGCGGCGCTGCGCGGCGAAGGCTGCGAGCGCGAGCGCGGCGACGATCAGCGCCATGCCGCCCCACTCGGGCGCGCTCAAGCGCTCGCCGAGCAGGAGCACGCCGAAGGCGGCGCCGAGCACGGGTACCGAGAGGATGCCGAGGCTGGCGAGCCCGGCGTCGAGCTTCTGCAGCGCCCAGAACCACAGGAACCAGCAGATCGCGCCGACCAGCACGCCGTTGTAGAGCACCGCGAACACGAGCAGCGGCGTCCAGTGCATCGGGCGAGCCGGAAATGCCAACGCGAGCGCCACGAGCCCGGCGCCGCCGAGCAGCGTCTGCCAGGCGGAGAGCGACAGCGTGTCGATGCTCGCGCGCATCTGCAGCCGCTTGGTGATCACCACGCCCAGGCCCCAGGCGACGCCCGAGGCGAGCGCGAGCAGGTCGGGCAGGCCCGGCCGCGCGCCCGGATGCACGAGCAGCAGCAGTCCGGCGAACGCCAACAGCAGGGCGCTCCACTGCGCGCGCGAAGGCCGCTCGCCGATGACCGGCCAGGCGAACAGCACGACCCAGAAGGGCATCGTGTAGTTGAGCACCGCGCTTTTGCCCGCGGCGCCCGACACCAGCGCCCAGGTGACCAGGGCGAAAGTGGCCGTGGTCTGCAGCAGGCCGACTGCGAGCACCTGCGGCGCATGGGTCAGGCGCAAGGGCCGGCCGAACGCCGCGAGCGCACCGAACAGGCACAGGCTCGCGAGCGCGAAGCGCCAGGCGAGGAACTCGAACGGCCCCGCCTCGCGCATCGCGAGCTTGAGCACCACCCAGTTGAAGCCCCACACCAGCGCGATCACGCCGAACACCAGCGCCGACAAGCGGCGCGTGCGCGCGTCGCTCACGCGCGCGCGGCGAGGCTCAGGCGCGCGAGCAGGCCGCCGCCCTCGCGCGGCAGCAGCTCGAGGCGCCCGCCGTGCGCGCGCGCGACGCGCTCGACGATCGCCAGGCCGAGCCCGGAGCCGCCTCCGCCGCCGCGCGCCGTGTCGAGGCGCGTGAACGGCTGCTTGAGGCGCTCGGCCTCGGAGGGCGGAATGCCGGGTCCGCGGTCCATGACCTCGACGAGCGTCGCGCCGCGCTCGCGGCGCGTGCGCAGCTCGACCGGCTCGCCGGCGTAGCGCAGCGCATTGTCGATCAGGTTGGCGATCGCGCGGCGCATGGCCATCTGCGCAAAGGCGAGCGGCGGCACGCCGCCGCTCGCGAACGAAACCCGCTTGCCGCGGCGCGCGTAGCTCTCGGCGAGCTCGGCCACCAGCGCATCGAGGTCGCGCACCGCCTGCGGCTCGTGCTCGCCGCGCGCGAAGTCGAGGAACTGCCCGATCACCGCGTCGATCTCGTCGATGTCCGCGGCCATGCCGTCGGCGGTGGCGCGCTCGCCGCCGAGCATCTCCAGGCCCAGGCGCAGGCGCGCGAGCGGCGTGCGCAGGTCGTGGCTGATGCCGGCGAGCACCATGGCACGCTCGCGCTCGAGCGAGGCGAGGTCGTGCGTCATGCGGTTGAAGGCCTCGGCCAGGCTGCGCAGCTCGCGCGGCCCGGCCGCGGGCAGCGGCTCGGGCGTCTCGCCGCGGCCGACGCGGCGCGCCGCGCCGGTCAGCGCGGCGAGCGGCCGCGCGATCGCGGAGGCGATGAACCACGCGCCCACCAGCGCCAGCGCGAGCAGCGCCACGCCCCAGTACAGCCATTGCAGGCCGAACCCGGGCAGGAAGCGCTCGCGCGGCAGCATCACCCAGTACTCGTCCACGTCGATGAAGAAGCTCACCCAGAAGCCCTCGACGCCGTCGCGCGCGAAGGCGAAGCGCGTGCGCGCGCCGAGCGCCTTGCGCACCCGCTCGGCGACCATCTGGAACAGCGGCTCGTCGGGCAGCGGCTCGAGCTTCTCGTCCGGAACCGAAGGGTAGATGCGGATGCCCTCGCTCTCGTTCAGCTCGATCAGCAGGTCGCGGCGCAGCGCCGGGTCGGCGTTTATCAGCGCGGCGCGCGTCAGATTGACCACGCTCACGGTCTGCTGCGCGAGCTCGCGCGAGCGCGGCTCGCGCTCATAGACGTGGTAGATCTGGAACGAGGCGAGGGTCGAAACGATGAGCAGCAGGGCGATGAGCAGGAAGGCCCGCCCAAGCAGCGTCATTTCGCGTCGCCGTCGGGCACGAACACGTAGCCGAAGCCCCAAACCGTCTGGATGTGGCGCGGGTGCGAGACGTCGTGCTCGACGATCTTGCGCAGGCGCGAGATCTGCACGTCGATCGAGCGGTCGAACACCTCGTACTCGCGGCCGCGCGCGAGCTCCATCAGCTTGTCGCGCGACAAGGGCGTGCGCGGGTTCTGCACCAGTACCTTGAGCACCGAGAATTCGCCCGTGGTGAGCGCCACGGGCTTGCCGTCGCGCGTGAGCGCGCGCGTGGCGAGGTTCAGCTCGAACTCGCCGAAACGGTGCAGCGTCGCGTCGGCCGCCGGTCCGCCGGGCGGGCCGGCCGGCGCCTTGCGCCGCAGGACCGCGTTGATGCGAGCCACCAGCTCGCGCGGGTTGAAGGGCTTGGGCAGGTAGTCGTCGGCGCCCATCTCCAGGCCGACGATGCGGTCGACGTCGTCGCCCTTGGCGGTCAGCATGACGATAGCCGGCGCGTTGCCGGCGGCGCGCAGGCGGCGGCAGATCGCCAGCCCGTCCTCGCCGGGCAGCATCAGGTCGAGCACGATCAGGTCGTAGCGCTCGCGCCCGAGCAGCTTGTCCATGGCGGCGGCGTCGGCCGCCGCCTTGGCCTCGAAGCCCTGCTCCGAGAGGTAGCGCAGCAGCAGGTCGCGCAGGCGCAGGTCGTCGTCTACGATCAGGATGCGGGTTTTCAGCTCGGCCATGGCGCGAGGTTAGCGGTTATGCGGCGCGCCATGGCAACAAGCTGTAACCCCGGCGCGGCCGCGAAACACATTGTTACAAAATTCGCCGGGCCCGGCACCCCGGCGCGGGCGCGCCTGCGTAACATGGCACGTCATGGACGCCAGGCGCCGCGCGCTCGTCGCGCTGCTCATCGGTGCCGCGCTCGCGGGCGCGGCCGGCAATGCGCTCGCCCAGCGCCGCGGCTACCTGACTCCGGACGAGCGCGAGCGCCTGCGCCAGGACCTCAACTCGGCGCGCCGCGACCTGTACCGCAACAACCGCGGCCCGCAGCCGCAGCAGCCGCCGCCGCCCGAGCGGCGCCAGGGTGGGCGCATGTCGCCCGAGGAGCGCGAGCAGCTGCGGCGCGACATCATGGACGCCAACCGCAACATGCGCCATAGGCGCTGAAGCAGTGGCGATGTTCCGGGCGCTCCTCCTGTGGTCGTTGGCCGCCTGGGCGGGCGCCGCCCAGGCCGCCGGTATGGGCGCGGCCGACGCGCGCCGCCTGCTCGAGCGCACCGGGTTCGACGCCGCGCCGGCCGAGGTCGCGCAATTCTCGCAGCTGACACGCACGCAAGGCGTGGACCGCATCCTCGCCGGGACGCACCGGACGGCGCGCACGCCGCTGCCGCCCGAGGTGCTCGAGTGGACCGATCCGCGCACGCTGCGCGGCATGTCGCCCGAGGAGCGCAAGGCCTTTCAGCAGGACCTGCGCCGGCGCGCGCTCGCGCTGAAGGGCTGGTGGCTGGACGAGATGGTCACCACCGACTCGCCGCTCACCGAGCGCATGACGCTCTTCTGGCACAACCACTTCACTTCCAGCCTGCAGAAGGTGCGCTCGCCGGCGCTGATGGCGCGCCAGAACGCGCTCCTGCGGCGCTACGCGCTCGGCAACTTCGGGGCGCTGCTGCATGCGGTGGCGAAGGACCCGGCGATGCTCGTGTACCTGGACGGCGCGCGCAACCGCAAGGGCCATCCGAACGAGAACTTTGCGCGCGAGGTGATGGAGCTGTTCACGCTGGGCGAGGGCCATTACGGCGAGAGCGACGTGCGCGAGGCGGCGCGCGCCTACACCGGCTGGAGCATCGATCCCGCCGACGGCAGCTACCGCTGGCGGCCCTTCATGCACGACCGCGGCGTGAAGACCGTGCTCGGACAAAGCGGCGATTTCGACGGCGACCAGGTGCTCGACATCCTGCTCGCGCAGCCCGCGACCGCCGAGTTCGTCACCGCCAAGCTGTGGCGCGAGTTCGTCTCGCCGCAGCCGGACGCGCGCGAGCTCGAGCGCGTCGCGAGCGATTTCCGGGCGAGCGGCTACGAGATCCGCGTCGCGCTGCGCGAGCTGCTCCTGTCGGACGCCTTCTGGGCGCCGGCGAACCGCGACGCGCTGGTCAAGTCGCCGGTCGACCTGGTGGTCGGCACCGTGCGCCGCTACGGCATCCGCTACGACGATTCGCGGCCGCTCGTGTTCGCGCTGCACCAGCTCGGCCAGGACTTGTTCTCCCCGCCCGATGTGCGCGGCTGGCCGGGCGGCGACGAGTGGATCACCACGCAGACGCTGCTCGCGCGCAAGCAGTTCCTCGCGCGCGTGTTTCGCGGCGAGCAGGCGCGCATGATGAGCCCCATGGCGATGGCGGCCAATGTGCTTGCGCCGGAGTACCAGCTCAAATGAAGCGCCGCGACTTCCTCGCCGCCTCGGTCGCCGCGCTCGCCGTGCCGCGCCTGGCGCTCGCGCAGGGGGCGTACCGCAGGCTGCTGGTGCTCGTCGAAATGAAGGGCGGCAACGACGGACTGAACACCGTGGTGCCGTACGGCGACCCGGCCTACTACGCGCTGCGCCGACGCATCGGGATCGCGCGCGACGGCGTGCTGCAGCTCGACGCGCGCACGGGGCTGCATCCGGCGCTCGAGCCGCTCATGCCGCTGTGGCGCGCGGGCGAGCTGGCGCTGGTGCAGGGCGTGGGCTACCCGCAGCCCAACCTGTCGCACTTCCGCTCGATCGAGATCTGGGACACGGCCTCGGCGAGCGACCAGTACCTGTCGCGCGGGTGGCTGGCGCGGGCCTTCGACGCAGACCCGGCCCCGGCGGGGTTCGCCGCCGAGGGCGTCGCGGTCGGCGGCCATGACATGGGCCCGCTCGCGGGCGGGCGGCGCTCGATCGCGCTGAACGACCCGGGGCAGTTCCAGCGCCAGGCGCGCCTGGTGCGCCCCGAGGGCCGCAGCGCCAATCCCGCGCTCGAGCACATCCTGCACGTGGAAGCCGAGATCGCGCAAGCGGCGAGCCGGCTCTCGGCCGATGTGCCGTTCGCCACCGAATTCCCGAAGACCCCGTTCGGCAACGCGGTGCGCACCGCGGCCGAGCTCGCCGCCAATCGCGGCGGCGTGGCGGCGGTGAGGCTCACGCTCGACGGCTTCGACACGCACGAGAACCAGCCCGCGCGCCAGCAGCGCCTGCTCGGCGAGCTGGCCGCCGGCCTCGCGGCGCTGAAGAGCGCGCTCGTCGAGATCGGCCGCTGGAACGACACGCTCGTCATCAGCTACGCCGAGTTCGGCCGCCGGCCGCAGGAGAACGCCTCGCAGGGCACCGACCACGGCACCGCCAATGCGCACTTCGTCGCCGGCGGCCGCGTGCGCGGGGGGCTCTATGGCGCGCCGCCGGACTTCGGTGCGCTCGAGGGCGGCAACCTGCGCTTCGCGGTGGACTTCAGGAGCCTGTACGCCACCGCGCTCGCGCGCTGGTGGGGCGTCGATGCTTCGCGCGCGCTCGGGGGCCGCTTTCCGACGCTCGAGCTGCTGCGCGCCTAGCCGAGCAGGTGCGCGATCGAGTTGGCGTAGTAGGCGAGCAGGCGCGCTTCGTGCGGGCGCGCGCGGTACAGCCCCTCGGACTCGTCGACCAGCCGGCGCAGGGTCAGCATGCGCAGGCCGACGTGCAGCGCGTAGTCGAGGTCGCGCCGCGGCACGTAGAGCTGCGCATTGTTGCGCGCGAGCGCCTCGATGAGCTGCTCGGCCTCGGCCTTGATCTCGAGCTCGGAGAGCGCGCGTTCGGGATGGCGCGCGAACACCGTGGCGATGAGCGGCACCGGCAGCACCGGCACTACGCGCCCGACCGCCTGCATCAGCTCCTCGCCGAGCGCCGCCACCGCGGCGCGGCGCGCGTCGACCGCGAGCGTGGCGAAGTCGATGCCGCGCGCGCGGCAGTAGCTGCGCATCGAAACCGGCGCGCCGAAGTTGACGCAGGCGTAGCCGAAGCGGTGCCACTCGCTCTTCAGCATGAGCACGAGGTTGCGCCAGGCGAAGCGCCAGGTGTTCCAGAGCGCGCGCGCCGTGCCCGGGCGGCGCGCCGCGGGGTCGTCGGCGAGCAGCAGGCTGCGGTCCTCGAGCACGCGGTCGTAGTTCAGGCCGAGTGGCACGAACACCAGGTCGCGCTCGCCGTCAAGGCGGAAGCCGCGCAGCATGTAGTCGAGCACGCCGAGGCGCGGCGCGCGCATGCGGCCGTCGCGCGTCAGGCCGCCCTCGGGGAAGAGCGCCTGCGGCACGCCGGCCTCGGTCGCCATCGCGACGTAGCGCTCCAGCACGCGGCGGTATAGGGCGTCGCGCGAGTCGCGCCGCACGAAGTAGGCGCCCATCGCGCGGATCAGCGCCGAGAGCGGCCAGCGGCGCGCCCATTCGCCGACCGCGTAGGACAGCGCCGCCTGGTCGGCGGCGAGGTACGCCGCGAGCACGTAGTCCATGTTGGAGCGGTGGTTCATGACGAACACCACCGTCGCGTCCGGGTCGATGTGCGCGAGGCCGACCGCGTCGACGTAACCCAGGCGCACGCGGTACAGCGCGCGCGAGATGCGCCGCCCGAGCCAGTAGCCGATGCGGAAGTACAGGTAGGCGTTGAACGCCGGCACGATTTCGCGCGCGTAGCGCTCGACGAGCGCGACCGCGTCGGCTTCCGGAATGTGGCGCTCGGCGGCGTGGCGCTCGGCGGCCTGCTGCACCAGGGGATCCGTCATCAGGCGGTGGATGAGCGCCTGGCGGCGCGTGCGCTGGAACGGGCGAATGCGGATCTTCAGGCGCGCGCCGATCTCGTCGAGCACGCGGTTGGCGCGGCTCGAGACGAACCAGCGCAGCGCCGGCACGAGCAGCTTGTCCCAGGCCGCCCAGGCGGCGAGCAGGCCGGCGACCACTCCCAGCCAGAGCGGAACCTCGAGCGTCCCGGTCATCGACCCTCCCCGGGAGGGAGTCTAGCCTAGCGGCGCGCGCGCTCGCGGTAGAGCAGATACAGGCCGCTCGAAATGACGATCGCCGCGCCCGCGGCCACCGGCCAGCCCGGCACGTCGCCGAACACCAGGTAGCCGAACAGCGCCATGTAGAGCACCTGCGGGTACATGAACGGCGCGAGCGTCGAGGCCGACGCGTAGCGGTGCGCGAGCGCGAGGAAGTAGTGCCCCAGGCCGCCGTACACGCCGAGCATGAGGAGCAGCGTCCACTGCAGCGCGCCGGCGGGCGGCTCCCACACCGCGAGCGCGAACGGCGCCACCGCGATCGCCGGCACCAGCGCCGACAGGAACTGCGTCGTCTCCGGCCGGTCGTGCGCCGCCAGGCGGCGCGTCATCATGTTGAACAGCGCGTAGATCACCGCGTTGATCATCGACAGGATCATCGCCGGGTGGAAACTCGCGCCGAACGGACGCACGACCACCAGCACGCCGCAGAAGCCGACCACGATCGCCGCCCAGCGCCGCGCGTCGATGCGCTCGCCGAGCAGCGGCACGCCCAGCAGCGCGATGATGATCGGCACCGAGAAGAAGATCGACGAGGTCACCGTGAGCTGCAGGTACTGCAGCGCGGTGAAGTTGATCGCCGTCATCGACACCATCAGCACCCCGCGCACCACCTGCAGCCAGATACGCCGGCTCTTCAGCAGCGCCTTGCCGTGGATCGGCAGCAGCAGCCCCGCGGAGAGCACCGTGTGCGACACGAAGCGGATCCATACGATCTCGATCACCGGCAGCGAGCGCACCAGCCACTTCGCGCTGCCGTCGAGCAGCGTGAAGAACACGTAGGTGAGCGAGATGAAACCGATCCCGACCAGGCGGTTGCGGGCGCTGTCGGCGTGGAGCAAGGGGAAATCCGGG
>DATGDH010000076.1:0-2226 GCA_035310985.1 Burkholderiales bacterium | reverse complement strand
CGCGAGGGCCACGGTATCGACTCGAAGGTCCGCAATTCCTCGTCTGTACGAAACCATGGCAATTCGTCGCCGATCAGGCGATCCAGCGCATGCGCCCCCACTATCGCTCCTCCTTTCTCAAGTGCTCCACCGCGGCCTGCGCTTTTCGAGGAACGCGCGCATGCCCTCGCGCGCCTCGTCGCCCGAGCGCACGTCGGCCAGCACGGCCGCGGTCTCGCGCGCGAGCGCCGGCGAGAGCGGCCGCGCTGCCACGCGCCCGAGCAGGCGCTTGGCGCGCGCCAGCGCCTGCGGCCCCGCCTGCGCGAGCTGCGCGCAGAGTTTCTCGACCCGGGCGTCGAGCTCGGCGGCGGGCACGCATTCGTGCACGAGGCCGAGGCGGTGCGCCTCGCGCGCGGGCAGCCGCTCGCCGGTGAGCACGTAGCGGCGCGCCTGCTGCGCGCCGATCGCGCGCACGAGGTACGGGCTGATCATCGCCGGCACAAGGCCGATGCGCACCTCCGGCAGGCAGAACTCGGCGTCGTCAGCCGCGACCACGAGGTCGCAGGCGGCGGCGAGCCCCATGCCGCCGGCGAACGCGGCGCCGTGCACGCGCGCGACGATCGGTCTGGGGAAATCGTGCATCGCGAGCAGCAGGTCGGCGAAGCGCTGGGCCTCGGTGCGCGCGCGCGCTTTCGTCAGCGCCGCTGCGCGCTCCATGCTCGAGAGGTCACCCCCGGCGCAGAATGCCGGCCCGCGCCCCGCAACAACGACGCTACGAACGCTCTGATCCTTTTCGATCTTCTTCAGCTCGGCCGCCAGCGCCCGCTGAAGCTCGGCGTTCAAGGCGTTGCGGACCTCCGGCCTGTTGAGCCAGAGCCACGCCGCGGGCCCGCGGCGCTCGATGTCGAGCGCGGCCATCAGTTCAGCCAGAGCCGTCTGGAATCGATCGTCAGCATGCGGGGCCTCGGCGCGAAAACTTTACACCGAAGCGCGCTTGGACGACACTCGGCCGAAGGTCCTCGCCCGATGCCCGCGATCCAGTCGAAGCTCGATCCCGCATCCGAGTCGTTCCAGAGCAACCGGACGCGGATGCTCGAGCTCATCGCGCGTCTCCGGAGCCTGGAGAAGCGCACGCGCGACAAGTCCGGCGAAGCAAAACCCCTGTTCGACAAGCGTGGCCAGTTGCTGCCGCGCGAGCGCGTCGCTCGGCTGCTCGATCCGGGCGCGCCCTGGCTCGAGCTCTCTTCGCTCGCCGGCTACTGCCTCGACAACTCGGACCCGGAGAAATCGATCCCGGGCGGCGGCATGATCGCGGGCATCGGGTATGTTTCGGGGGCGCGCGCGGTCGTCGTGGCGAGCGACTCGGGCATCGACGCCGGCGCGATCCAGCACATGGGGCGCGAAAAGCTGCTGCGCGCACAAAACCTCGCGCTCGAGAACCGTCTGCCGTTCGTGCACTTGGTCGAGTCCGCAGGCGCGAACCTGCTCAAGTACCGCGTCGAGGGGTTCATCCACGGCGGCGGCATCTTCTACAACCTCGCCCGGCTCTCGGCCGCGGGCTGCCCGGTCATCACCGTCGTGCACGGCTCGTCGACCGCGGGCGGCGCGTACATGCCGGGGCTGTCCGACTACGTGATCATGGTGCGCGGCCGGGCGAAGACGTTCCTCGCCGGCCCGCCGCTGCTCAAGGCCGCCACCGGCGAGATCGCTACGGACGAGGAGCTCGGCGGCGCGGTCATGCACACGCACGTCTCAGGACTCGGCGAATACCTGGCCGAAGACGATTCCGACGGCATCCGCCTCGCGAGGGAAGTGCTCGGTCGACTGAATTTCGCCTCGAGACCGAAGCCCGCCGACGCCAGCCCCCCGCGCTACCCCGCCGAGGAGCTGCTCGGCGTCATGCCGGCCGACTACCGCAAGCCGGTCGATATGCGCGAGGCGATCGCGCGATTCGCCGACGACTCCGACTGGCTCGACTTCAAGCCCGACTACGGCGCGGCCACCGTCTGCGGCCACGCCGTGATCCAGGGGCACCGCGTCGGCATCGTCACCAACAACGGCCCGCTCGACCCCGCGGGCGCGACCAAGGCGACCCACTTCATTCAGGCCTGCTGCCAGGCAGGGCTGCCGCTCGTCTACCTGCAGAACACGACCGGCTACATCGTCGGCAAGGCCTCCGAGGGGGCCGGCATGATCAAGCACGGCTCGAAGATGATCCAGGCCGTCTCCAACGCGACCGTGCCGCAG
>DATGDH010000075.1:0-6306 GCA_035310985.1 Burkholderiales bacterium | reverse complement strand
CACCGCGCTTCCGGGCTTGGGCGCCGGCTTCGGCGGCGCGCTCTGCGCGAGCACCGTGCCGGAAGCGAACAACGAGACGATTGCCACCGAGACCTGTTTCAAGTTCTTCATGGTTTCTCCCCTGCGAGTAGCTACAGCCGTTCCCCGACGGCGGTCCAAGGGTACAACAACGAGATGAAAATCGCCTCGCATAAATGTCATAGTCTGTTACTTGACTTATCCCTGCGTCCAAGATCGCCGAGCCTGCGCCCGTCTTTCATCGCCTTACAATGGCGGCAGACTGAGAGGAAAGCACCATGATCGTCACCGCTCCGGCCCGCACCAAACCGAAGAACGCGCCGCGACCCTTGCTCGAATATCAGCCTGGGTTCGGCAACCTGTTCAGCAGCGAAGCGCTGCCGGGCGCGCTGCCCGAGGGACAGAACTCTCCGCAGCGCCCGCCGCATGGCCTGTATACAGAGGTTCTCTCCGCGACCGCGTTCACGGCGCCGCGCGCGGAAAATTTTTCCACCTGGATGTACCGCCTGCGCCCCTCGGCGATGCACGCGCCGTTCAAGCGCATGAGCGACGGGCTCGTACGCTCCGGGCCGTTCGACGAGGTCGAGACGCCGCCGAACCGGCTACGCTGGGATCCGCTGCCGATTCCGTCGAAGGCGACCGACTTCATCGACGGCCTCGCCACGCTCGCGGGCAGCGGCGAGCCGGCCGCGCAGGCGGGCGTCGCGGTGCACGTGTACCGCGCCAACCGCTCGATGAAGGAGCGCTACTTCACCTGCGCCGACGGCGAGCTGATGTTCGTGCCGCAGCAGGGCGAGCTGCTCCTCGCCACCGAGCTCGGCCGGCTCGCGGTCGCGCCGGGCGAGATCGCGGTCGTGCCGCGCGGCCTCAAGTTCCGCGTCGAGCTGCTCGAGGACGCGGCGCGCGGGTACCTGTGCGAGAACTACGGCGCGCTCTTTCGTCTGCCCGAGCTCGGACCGATCGGCTCGCAGGGGCTCGCGCAGGCGCGCGACTTCCTCGCGCCGGTCGCGGCCTTCGAGGACACGGAAGCGAAGTGCGAGGTGGTCGCGAAGTTCATGGGCGGCCTGTGGGCGACGCAGCTCGAGCGCTCGCCGCTCGACGTGGTCGCCTGGCACGGGCGCTGCGCGCCGTACAAGTACGACCTCGCGCGCTTCATGGCGGTGAACACGGTGACGGTCGATCACTGCGACCCGTCGATCTTCACCGTGCTCACCTCGCCCTCGGGGCAGCCGGGCGTCGCGAACTGCGACTTCGTCATCTTCCCGCCGCGCTGGGTGGTCGCCGAGCACACCTTCCGCCCGCCGTGGTTCCACCGCAACTTCATGAGCGAGCTGATGGGCCTGGTGCAGGGCGTGTACGACGCGAAGGCCGAGGGCTTCCTGCCGGGCGGCGTGTCGCTGCACAACTCGATGAGCGCGCACGGTCCGGACGCCGCCACCTACGCGCGCGCGAGCGCCGAGAAGCTCGAGCCCGTGCGCTACAAGGACACGCTCGCCTTCATGTGGGAGTCGCGCTACGTCTTCCGCCCGACGAAGTTCGCCATGGAGGCGAAGGAGCGGCAGAGGGACTACGACAAGGTGTGGGACGGATTCAGAAAGAATCTCAAGAGAAGATAGGGTCTGTCCCCATTTCCGGTGTCAGAGGAATTTACAGCCGGGCCCCGCACAAAAAGCTAAGCGATTGAAATGGAACGCGCGGCGATGATGGCCGGGATCTTGCTTTGATGGCTCGACGTTTGCGACCCGGATCGATTTCGTCGGAGGCCATCCTGTACTGCGCCAACCTTGTTCGCCCGCTCCTCGTGAGCCTTTGCTTCGTTCTGGCCGCGCCGGCTGCGGCCCAGGTAACCGGCTTCACCGGCGGCGGCCAGCCGTTCGACAACACGCAGCCGTCCTTGGCCCTGACGGAGTTTTCCGCGCTCTCGGGCATCTATCCGACCCAGGGTGGTGGCGGCGGCGCCGTCAACACGCTCGGCAGCGTACGGATGTTCGCCGGCAACTTCGGGCCCGGCGGCTCGCCCCTGGACCAAGGGCAGTTGCTGTCGATCTCGCAGAACACCGCCTTGTTCTCGCTCCTCGGCACCACCTACGGGGGCGACGGCATCACGAACTTCGCCTTGCCGAATCTCGGCGGCAGGCTCTCGGCGCAGCAGGGAGCGAGCACCGCACTCGGCGGCCAGTACGGCGTGCAGAACCAGACGCTCACGGTGAGCCAGCTGCCCGCGCACGACCACACTCTGTCGGGCGGCGGCGCGACCGGCGTCACCGGCGGCAGTCAACCGTTCGACAACCGGCAGCCGTCGCTCGGCCTCAATTACCTCATCGCGCTGCAAGGCATCTTTCCATCCCGCGACGGCGGCTCGGCGCCGACCGACGGCACCCCGCTGCTCGGGCAGGTGTCGCTTTTCGCCGGCAACTTCGCGCCAAGCGGATTCGCCCTCGCGCAGGGGCAGCTGCTTCCGATCAACCAGAACCAGGCGCTGTTCAGCCTCCTCGGAACCACCTACGGCGGCAACGGGATCACCACCTTTGCCCTGCCCGACCTGCGCGACCGAACGGCGATCGGCGTCGGGCAAGGCCTTGGCCTTCCCGACGCGAACCTCGGCACGCCAGTGGGAGCGAACTCGCTCGCGCTCACCGTCGGCGAGATGCCGGCGCACGACCACACCCTGCCCGGCGGCGGCAACACCGATCCCGCAGGCGGCGGCCAGGCGTTCGACAACATGCAGGGCTCGTTGCCGCTGCAGTACATGATCGCGGCCAGCGGAATCTTTCCCTCGCGGGACGGCGGCGCGGCCGTGGGCACCTACCTCGGGGAGATCGAGATGTTTGCCGGCAACTTCGTTCCCGGCGGCTTCCTGCCGGCCGACGGCCGGCTTCTATCGATCAGCCAGAACACTGCGCTGTTCTCTCTCCTGGGGACCACGTACGGTGGCAACGGCATATCGACCTTCGCCCTGCCCGACCTGCGCGGACGCGACGTGATCGGCACCGACGGGAACTTTCTCCTCGGCGAGCAACTCGGCACGGCGGATACGCTGCTAACGGTGGCGGAACTGCCGTCTCACGACCACACGTTGTCGGCGCAGGGCACGGTGCCGGAGCCCGGCTCGATCGCGCTTCTCGGAATCGGCCTCGCCGGCCTCGCGCTGTCGCGGCGCAAACGCGCCGGCTGACATTTCCGAGGTGCGCGCGCCGGCGAGCGTGCGCAGGCCGCAATCGCATCGATAGCGGCAGCCACGGCCGTGGGGCCGAGAAGTATCTCCTTTTCCGATTCTTTCCAGGCAGGCCTACAATAATCGCGTGCCTGGGAGGGTACCCATGCCGGACCCGAACAACCAGAAGGGCGCGCATCAGGCCCATCCGCTCGCCGACCCAGCCGAGGCGGCGAAGCTGCTCGGCGCTTTGCGCAGCGCCGACCCGCTCGCCGCGCTGAAGGAGCTCGCCGGCTGGCTCGAGCAGGCGAAGGAGCTCTCCGAGGAAGAAGAAAAGGCCCGCTGCGACATCCTTGCCGCCTTGCAGGACGCCGCCGAGCCGCACGTCGCGTCGCTCGTCGGCCAGATCATCGGGCACACCGCCGCGAGCCGGGCAGCGCGCGAGGCGAGGTGGACCAGCCTGAACGACTTTCTGCGCGGCTTGACGGGTGCCCTGTACGCGAGCGCCGCGCGCCTGATCAAGGCCGCGGCGGAAAACGCTGCGCCGCAGCCCGTGGCGGCCGCGGCGGCGGTGCGCACGCTGCACGCCTGCCGGCTGCTCGCGAAGACCTACCTGCTGCACTACATGAGCGTGCCGCCCAAGGTGTGGCGGCTCGCCTACGCGCTGCACGCGAGCGCCGAGGACGCGGGCTGCGCGGCGACCGCGGCGGCGGCCATGCACGGCGCGCACAAGGCCTCGAGCACCGCGAACGCGGAGCTGCTGCGGCTGCTCATGCTGCAGACGACCTCGCCCGAACTGCTGCCGCCCGAGCAGATCGAGGCCGCCGACCGCGTGATCGAGCAGGTTGGCGACAAGTTCGCGCTGCGCGCACCGGGCGCATCCGACAATCCGTTCCTGTTTCATCCCGGCGGCGACCAGCCGCCGCAGCGCGCGCCGAGCACGCCGCCGCCTGCTGACCAGGGCTACCGCTACTTCGGCCCCGGCGCGGCCTACGGGGCGCTCGAGACGCTCGCGCGCGAGTTCGCGCAGCCGAAGGCGGCGCAGGCGGCGGCCTTCGGCCGCGACATCCCCTTCCACGCGCAGTCCGCGGCGATCCGGCACCTGTACACGTTCTGGGGTCCAACGAACCCGTACTCGCCGCCCGCGCGCACGCCGGCGAGCGGCGCGCTCAAAGTGACGCACGGCTTCGGCGCGGCCTGGCAGCAGATCTCGAGCGGGGGCGCCGGCAAGCAGGAGCTGAGCCTCGTTGAGGAAGGCGACAAGAGCCCCGCCGCGCAGCAGGCGGCCGCGGAGGACTGGGCGCTGAAGGACACCGGCGGCAACGAGATCGGCGTCGAGGTGCCGCCCTCCGCGGCCGAGTGGGCGCGCTGCGGCGCGCTGATCGCGGTCACCCGGCCGGGCGAGAAAGGCTGCTCGCTCGGCGTCATCCGCTCGCTGCACTTCGATCCCGAGCAATCGCTGCTCGCGCACATCGCCGTCCTCTCCAGCGCGCCGCGCGCGGTGAAGCTGCTGCCGATCAGCGACAGCAAGGATGCGGTCTATTCGGCCGCGGCGATGCGCCAGTTCGCCACCTTCGGCGGCGGCGTGCGCGCGATCATCCTCTCCGACGGCAGCGGCGCCGCCGCGCAGAAGCCCAACCTCGTGCTGCCGCCCGACCAGTGGCACGAGCGGCGCGACTACGAAGTCGGCGTCGGCAACAACATGCGCCTGCTGCGCACCGCGCAGCTCCTGCGCCGCGGCGACGACTTCGTGCGCGCCACCTTCGAGTGGGTCGAAGAGCCGAAAAGCTAGACGCTCCCATAAGCATGGGATAGGCCCCGCGGCGCGACTCGGCGATGATCGAGGCGCCGTGAAGATCACGAGGGAGGGCCGAAATGCTTGAACTCCGGATCGGAAGAAACCTCGCCGCGCTCGCGCTCGCGATGCTGTTCGTCGCCGGATGCGGCACCGTCGAGCACAAGGTCTCGATGGAACAGGGCTACCGGGTGCAACCCGGAACCAAGGTCGTCGTCGGACCGGTCCACAACAAGACGGGACAGAGCTTCGACATCGACGTCGACAAGATGCTCGCGGATGCCCTGACGCAGAGATTGATAGATCAGGACCTCTACTGGACGAGCGAACCCGCGCCGAAGCTCACCTTGAGCGCCGACATCGTTCAATACGCCAAGGGCGACGCCTTCAAGCGCTGGCTGATGCCCGGCTATGGCTCGACCGCGCTAATCGTGCACGCCACGCTCACCGACCCCAACAATCACGAAGTCGGCGCAGTGGACGCCAAGCGCACGGTGGATGCAGGCGGCGCCTATACCATCGGCGCCTGGCAATCGATCTTTCGCGACGTCGCCGGCGACGTCGTCACCGATCTGGAAAAGCAGGTCAAGCAGCCGCCGCAAATATAAAAGGGAAAATGGGGACAGACCCCCTTTTTTGCTCGAAAGATCCCGGATTTATCTCAAAATCTAGCTGACACTTTCCTGACGTCAGAGTAGATTCCCCGCCGGGGGGGGTCAACTCATGCAGTCGGTACCAGCGTCGCGCTGCGGCCAGGTCTTCCGGCCGAGTTTCGCGATCCGAGCGTTAGTCCAGTTCAAGCAGCACCCGCGTTTGCCGATCATCCGCAGCGCGTCCCTCTTCGCAATTACCTCAGCCATCGCGTGCCAAGTGATCGCGGCGAAGCCGGTCGTGTACGACACCGGTTACGAAATCGACCGCAAGATCGTCAGGCAATCGATGTACTGGATCGACAACGAGCGGCTCCTCTTCGAGGGACGCGAGACGTCGGAAATGAACGACGCCGTAGCAAAGCGCGACCTACAGCGAATTAAGAAGCTATCGCGTATTTATTTATGGGAGAAGAAGACCGCATCTGTTCGGCTCCACGCAGAGGGGTCCGGACTGTGCGTGGCGAACGGCATCGTTCATTACGCTGCAGGGCCGCGCTCCGCCGATGGTCGCCAAATTATGCGCGGAGGGCCGTTCGGCTCTGAACGCGAATATGAAATCGACACGAATTCAAAACAAAAACAAACCGACCCGATTTTCGGTCAACTCGCGTGCAGGACTTTTCAACGAACCGAGCTGGTGCCCCTACCTAAGCTTCATAGAAACATTGTCGTACTCAGAGACGGAC
>DATGDH010000074.1:0-1603 GCA_035310985.1 Burkholderiales bacterium | reverse complement strand
GTAGAGCGCCGCCCTTTTCATGCCGTGATCAGTATAGAGTAGCTAAAGTAGCCCGACGAGTGCGATGCGCTTCCTCTGGCCCGAGCTGCTCTGGCTGCTTCTGCTGCTGCCGCTGATGGTCGCGGCGTATGTCGGCATGCTGCGGCGCAAGAAGAAAGCGGCCCTGCGCTACGCGAGCCTGCGCCTGGTGCGCCAGGCCCTCGGCCCGCGACCGGGCTGGCGCCGGCACGTGCCGCCCCTTCTGTTCCTCCTCGCCATGGCGGCGGCGCTTCTCGCCTTGGCGCGCCCGAGCGCCGAAGTCACCCTGCCCTCGAGCCACGCCACGCTGATCCTCGCGATCGATGTCTCGCGCAGCATGAGCGCGACCGACGTGAAGCCGAGCCGCATCGAGGCGGCGCAGGCGGCGGCCAAGGAGTTCATCTCCGAGCTGCCGAAGTACGTTCGCGTCGGCATCGTGACTTTCGCGGGCACCGCCGTGCTCGCGCAAGCGCCGACCGAAGACCGTGACCTGGCGCGCGCAGCGATCGACCACTTCGAGCTGCAGTTTGCCACCGCCACGGGGAGCGGCCTGCTGGTAGCGCTCGCGGCGCTGCGGCCCGACGCCGGCATCGACCTCGAGCCGGTGCTCTTCGGCGGCGAGCCGGCGACCGAGGCGGCCAAGGCGCGGCTCAAGCCGGTGCCGCCCGGCTCCTACGCGTCGGGCGCGATCATCATGCTGACCGACGGGCGGCGCACCACCGGGCCCGATCCGCTCGACGTGGCGCAGCTCGCCGCCGACCTCGGCGTGAAGGTGCACACGGTGGGCTTCGGCACCACGCAGGGCGCCGAGGTCTCCGGCACGCCGGGCTGGTCGTTCTACGCGCGCTACGACGAGCAGACGCTCAGGGCGATCGCGCGCTTCACCGGCGGGGATTACTTCCATGCCTCGAGCGCCGAGGACCTGCGCAAGGTCTACAAGAACCTCAACACGCAGCTCGAGCTCGAGCACAAGGAAAGCGAGATGAGCGCGCTCTTCGCCGCGGCCGCTGCCGCGCTGCTCACGGCCGCCGGGCTGCTTTCGGTGCTGTGGTTCCGGACGCGCTTATAACGCTGCGGGCAGCGGACGCTACCAGCTACGCCAGCCCTTGTGCAGCGGGAAATACAGCCCGCGCTTCCCGGCTCCAATAGCCTCGGCATAGGCGTCGAGTTGCGCCGCGTAGCGCTCGCGCTGCTCGTCGAGGAAAGCCTCCACGCCAGCGCCTTCGTGCTCGCTCAGCTTGTAGTCCGCGACCCATTTGTTTCCCTGCGCGTCTTCGATATAGCGGTCGATGCGGAAGCTGCGCTCGCGGTTGCGCAGGCGGTATTCGTTGCGCGCAACAGGATGCGGGCCGAGCAGCCAACGCCCGCGCTCGTCGGTGATCGCGTTCTTGAGCGCGGTGGTGACGAGGTTGGCGGCGCGTTCGATATCGGCGGGCGCGACGCCGCGGCGCTCGAGGTCGCGCACGATGCGCTCGCGTAAGACGTCGACGCGCTCGGCGTCCCAGCCATTGAGCTCGTCTTCGGCGATGCGCTGGAGCCACGCGTGCGCGACGATGCCGGCGTGACGGACGGCTTCCTTGGCCCA
>DATGDH010000073.1:0-2300 GCA_035310985.1 Burkholderiales bacterium | reverse complement strand
TCGCGGCCTGCAACAAGATCGTGTCGACCAGCACCGTGCTGCTGAACGACACGCTCGAGGAAATCCTGGCAAGCTGCCGCCACGCCGAGGCGCTCGCGCTCATCGGGCCTTCGGCGAGCTGCTTTCCCGAGCCGCTGTTCGCGCGCGGCGTCACGACGCTCGGCGGCTACTGGGTGGTCGATTCCGTCAGCTTCATGCTGCGCGCCGCGGCGCTCGAGCCCTGGGGCGACGCGGGCAAGAAAAGCAACGTGCAGCGCGCAGCCTACCCCGGAACGAAGATCCTGCTGGCGCGCGGCGCCAAGCTTTGGTGAAATGACCCCCCAATCTGAGGAGGATGCGATGGGAAAGACAATCAGCTTCAAGCGGCCCGACGGCAAGAGCGTGAACGGCTACCTCGCGGAGCCCGCGCAGGGCGCGAAGGCGCCGGGCATCGTGGTGATCCAGGAGTGGTGGGGCATGAACAACCAGATCAAGAGCGTTGCCGACAAGCTCGCGGCGGCCGGCTACCGCGCGCTCGTGCCCGACCTGTACCGCGGCAAGGTCGCGCTCGAGGCGAACGAGGCCGAGCACTTGATGAAGGGCCTGAACTTCGGCGACGCCGCGGGCCAGGACGTGCGCGGCGCGGTGCAGTACCTGAAGGGCTCGGGCAGCGCGAAGGCCGGCGTCACCGGCTTCTGCATGGGCGGCGCGCTCACGCTGCTCGCTGCCGTGCACGTGCCCGAGGCCGACGCCGAGGTCGTGTGGTACGGCTATCCGCCGCTCGAGTACGTCGACGCGGCGAAGATCAAGAAGCCGCTGATGGCGCACTGGGCGACCGAGGACGGCGCGTTCCCGATCGCCAAGGTCGACGATCTGGAGAAGAAGCTGCGCGAGGCGAAGGTCGGCTTCGAGTTCCACCGCTACAAGGCGAAGCATGCCTTCGCCAACGAAGAGGCGAGCCCGAAGAAGCTGCCGATCCTGCAGTACGACCCCGCCGCGGCGAAGCTCGCGTGGAGCCGCACGATGGACTTCCTCGCCAAGCACCTCAAGTAGCGCGCGTCAGAAGCCGCGCAGGTTGTCCGGGTCGACGTCGGGCGCCTGCCAGGGCACGTCGGTGCGATCGACGTGCTCGCTCTGCGCGTCCGGCGCCGGCGCGTCCGGCCGGGCGCGGTCGAGCAGGCTGGCGAGCGCCGCGACCGCCGCCACCAGCAGGACGACGAGTAGCGTGGCTTTCATGATCCGCACTCCCGACTAACGCAGCCGCAGCCAGGTGTATTCCGGCGCCAAGATGAAATCGTCCGGCACGCCCTGCGCGCTCACGTGGTGCGAATCGATGCGCCGAGTGTCGTCTTCCGGCGTCGCAAAGGCGCCGGCGGAGACGATCAGCACCAGCGCCAGCAGCACGGCCTTCCCTAGCAGCTTCATGCGATCCTCCTTCTGCGAAACGACCGGGACAGCGTGCCCCCGGGCGCCCTACCGGCGGCTCACCGATCGCTTACCGAATGCATAATTGGTAAATGAGCCAAACAGTTAAGGCCGGCCGCCTCGCGGGGCGCACGGCGCTCGTCACCGGCGCGAGCCGCGGCATCGGGCGCGCGATCGCGCTCCGCTACGCCGAGGAAGGCGCGGAGCTGTTCCTCACCGCCACCAACCGCGCGAAGCTCGAGGAAACGCAGAAGCTGTGCGCCGCGCGCGGCGCCAAGGCCGCGCTGCACCTCGCCGACGTGAGCGAGCGCAGCGCCGTCGCGGCGATGGTCGGCGAAGCGATCAAAACGCTCGGCCGCATCGACGTGCTCGTCAACAACGCCGGCGTGTACAAGGCCGCGCGCCTCGTCGACACCACGCCCGAAGACTTCGACCGCATCATGAAGGTGAACCTGTATGGCGCCTTCCACGTCATGCAGCTCGTGCTCAGGCACATGCAGGAACGAAAGCGCGGCAAGGTCGTCAACATCGCCTCCACCGCCGGCAAGTGGATGTCGATGAACCAGAGCGCGTACAACGCCTCCAAGCACGCGCTCGTCGGACTCACGCGCTGCGCCGGGCTCGAGATGGGCCCGCTCGGCATCAACGTCAACGCCATCTGCCCGGGCTTCGTCGAGACCGACATGCTCGAGGAATTCCGCGCGCATGCCGACATCCTCGGCACCACCTTCGACAAGGTGAAGGAAGCGGGGCTCGCGCGCGTGCCGCTGAGGCGCTTCCTGAAGCCCGAGGAAATCGCGCACCTCGCCGTGTTCCTCGCATCGAGCGAATCCGACGGCATCACCGGCCAGTCGATCCTCGTCGACGGCGGTATGCTCGTCGTCTAGAACGATGGA
>DATGDH010000072.1:0-175780 GCA_035310985.1 Burkholderiales bacterium | reverse complement strand
GAGGCCTCCGCGAAGACCTTCATCGCCGCCAAGGGCGCGGAAGGCGAGTTTCTGACAGTTCGCCTCACCGACGAAGCCATGGACAGGCTCGCGAGCGCGATGGGCTGCCCAGTGGAGGCGATCACCTTCGAGCCCTATCCGGGCTGATCACACTTCGATGTTGTCGATGAGTCGCGTTGCGCCGAGACGCGCTGCGGCGAGTACCACGAGTTCCCGGTGGGCGGGCGTGGGCAAGGCGAGCGTGCGCCGCTCGCGCACCTCGACATAGTCCGGTACCCATCCCGAAGCGACGAGCGTGCGCATTGCCTGCGCGCCGAGCGCGCCGTAGTCGCGCTCGCCCGCGTTGATTCGCGCCTGTATGCCGCGCAGCGTGCGATGCAGCGTCGGTGCCTCGGCGCGCTCGGCGGCCGAGAGATAGATGTTGCGCGAGCTCATCGCCAGGCCGTCGGCTTCGCGCACCGTTTCGCCCGCGACGACCTCCACAGGCAGGTCGAATTGGCGCACCATGCCTTGCACGATGACGAGCTGTTGGTAGTCCTTCTTGCCGAATACGGCAAATGTCGGCTGCACGCAATTGAACAGCTTGAGCACAACGGTGGCGACGCCATGGAAGAACCGCGGCCGAAATTTCCCCTCTAACTCGTTGGCTATCGGCGGCGGCTCGACGATATAGCGCTGTGCCTCGGGATAGAGCTCCTGCTCGGCCGGGGCGAACACGAGGTCCACGTTTTCGGCCCGCAGCTTCTCGCAGTCGCTCTCCAGGCTACGCGGGTAACGCTCGAAGTCCTCGCCCGCTGCGAACTGCAGCCGGTTGACATAGATGCTGACGGCGACGCGGACGGCGCGCGAGCGCGCGAGGCGCACCAGTGCCAGGTGGCCGTTGTGGAGGCTGCCCATGGTCGGCACGAAGGCGAGAGACTGCTGCCCGCGCTCGCGGCGCAAAGTGGCAATGTCGTGCACGATGCGCATGGCGCGCCTCAGCCCAGATTGAAGTACTCGCGGCGGCTCTTCATGGCGCGCAGACGCTCGATCAGGAGCTCGAAATCCGTATCGCGCTCCACGAAATTCAGGGTCTCGGAATTCACGATCAAGAGGGGCGCGGCCGTATAGTGGTAGAAGAAACGTGCGTAGCCTTCCGCGAGCAGCGCCAGGTACTCCTCGCTGATGCCGCGCTCGAATTGCTCCGCGCGCCGCCTAACGCGCTCGATCAACGTATCGGGCTGCGCCTGCAAGTAGACAACGAGGTCGGGCGTGGGCGCGTGCGGGCGCAGTGCTTCGTAGATCCGATCGTACAGCGACAGTTCGTCGCCCGTAAGCGTGATGCGCGCGAACAGAGGGTCCTTGTCGAGCAGGAAGTCCGACACCGTGGCGCGCGAGAACATGTCAGGCTGTGCCAGCGGCTCGATCTGCTTAGCGCGCTGGAACAGGAAAAATAGCTGGGTGGGTAGCGCGTAGCGCGGCATATCCTGGTAGAAGCGCGCGAGGAACGGATTGGCCCCAGGCTGCTCGAGCAGCAAATCGGAGCCCAGCCGGGCGGCGAGCCGCTTGGCAAGGGTCGTCTTGCCTGCGCCGATCGGTCCTTCGACGACAATGTAGCGATGGCGCGCGATCACGCGATGCGCTCGATGTGCTGGCCGCGGCAGTCGCGCAACAACTCGTCGACGCGACCACGTCCCGGGATCATCGCGCAGGGCTCGAGCTCGGCCAGGGGCTCGAGCACGAACGCGCGCTCGTGCATGCGCGGGTGCGGTAGTGTCAGCTCCGGCGAATCAAGCACGGTCTGCCCGTAGAGCAGCAGGTCCAGATCGAGCGTGCGCGGCGCATTGGGATACGGACGCCCGCGGCCGTGGCCCGCCTCGATTGCGGAAAGCTCGTCAAGGAGGCGCCTCGGTTCGAGCGTGGTCTCGAGTTGTGCGACCGCGTTGACGAAATCGGGTTGCGCCGTGGGTGCCAGCGGGGCGCTCCGGTATAGGGCGGAGCGGCGCACCAGTCGTGTGCCGGGGAGCCGCGCGAGCTCATCTAGCGCGCGCAGGACATGCCCGTGCGGCCCGTCGAGGTTGGACCCCAACCCCACGTATGCGGTCGTGGTGCTCACGTGGCCTGACGCGCATCGGCCGCTTCGGGCGGCTTCTTGCGGCGCCGGCGCCGGCGCTTGCGCGTCACTGCTCCGGGCACCAACATCGCTGCTCGGCTATCGGGGTCGGCGGACTGGAATGCCCGCCACCAGGCTTCGAGATCGGCGCTCGCCTCGCCGCTCGCTGCGCGCAGCGCCAGGAAGTCGTACGACATGCGAAACCGCGGCGTCTCCAGTAGCCGGTAGGGGCGCTGCCCGGAGCGCTGCTCGAAGCGGGGCTGCATGCCCCAGATCTCGCGCATGGTTGCGGTCAGCTTGCGTGTGATCGCGAGTTTCTCGCACTGCGCGTCGAGAACCTCGTCCATCGCGGCTTCGATGGCGGGCAGCGTGCGCTCGCCACGCCCCTCGCGCGCCTTCCACGCAGCGAGCACCTCGTGCCACAGCAGTGCCGCGAAAAGGAATGCAGGCGAGACGGGACGGTCGGTCTTCACGCGCTCGTCGGTCTGTGCGAGCGCAAGCGTTACGAAGCGCTCGCCCAGCGGCTGCTCAAGTATGACGTCGAGCAGGGGCAGCACTCCGTGATGCAGCCCTTCTTCGCGCAGTTGGCGCAGACAGGCGCTCGCGTGGCCGGAGAGCAGCAGCTTGAGCATTTCGTCGAATAGGCGCGCAGGCGGGACGACTTCGAGCAACGACGCGAGCCTGCGGATCGGCGCGCGCGTGCTCGCGTCAAGCGTCAGCCCAAGCTTTGCGGCGAGTCGCACGGCACGCAGCATTCGCACCGGGTCTTCGCGGAACCTGATCTCCGGGTCGCCGATCATGCGCAGGGCACGCTTGCGCAGGTCGGCGAGCCCGCCGTGGTAGTCGACAACCTCCTCGGTCGCGGGATCGTAGTACAAGGCATTGATCGAGAAGTCGCGGCGCAGCGCGTCCTCCTCCTGCGAGCCAAACACGTTGTCGCGCAGGACGCGGCCGTGCTCGTCCTTCTGCGCCGTTTCCGTATCGGTAGCGCGGAATGTGGAGACCTCGACCGTTTCCTGGCCGATGATCACATGCACCAAGCGGAAGCGTCGGCCGATGATGAGCGCCCGGCGGAACAGCGGCTTGATCTGCTCGGGACGCGCGTCGGTCGCGACATCGAAGTCCTTCGGCTCGATCCCGAGCAGGAGGTCGCGCACCGCGCCCCCGACGACGTACGCGGAGAATCCAGCCTCGCGCAGAACGTCGCATACCTTGAGCGCGCCCGCGCTCAGCTGGCTGCGCACCAGGCCGTGCTTCTGGACCGGCACGCACAGCGGTCCTTGCGCGGGGAGGCCCAGAACTCGGCGGATGAACCGTTTGATCATCGAGGGGCGAAATTTTACCCGCGGAGCGAGATCATCGCCCAACCGCGGCGCGCTGCCTCGCTCGCCAATTGCGCATCGGGATCCACGGCCACCGGGCGGCTGACGCACTCGAGTAGCGGCAGGTCGTTGTGCGAATCGCTGTAAAAGCTGCTGAGCGCGAAGTCCTGCAGTGCGCGCCCCTGCGAGGCGAGCCACTCCTCGACGCGGCGGATCTTGCCCTCGCGAAAGCAGGGTGTGCCCGCCAGGCGGCCGGTAAAGCGTCCGTCGCGTGACTCGGGCTCCGTGGCGATCAGATGCGCAATTCCGAACTCGCGCGCGATGGGCGCGGTCACGAAGCTGTTGGTCGCAGTGACGATTGCGCAAAGGTCGCCGCTGTGCAGGTGCCGCCTCACCAGCGCACGCGCTGGCGCGCCGATCATCGGCAGGATGCGGTCGCGCATGAACGCTGCGTGCCAGCGGTGCAGCTCCTCGGGCGTGTGCTCGGCCAGTGGCCGGAGGGCGAATCCAAGGTATTCGTGGATGTCGAGCGTGCCCGCGACGTACTGGTCATAGTACTGCTGGTTCTGCGTTTCGTAGGCTGCGCGGTCGAGCACGCCTCGGTCCACCAGGAACTGCCCCCATTCGTAGTCGCTGTCGCCGGCCAGCAGGGTATTGTCCAGATCGAACAATGTCAGGTTCATCGCTCGCGAGCCTTGAGCGCCTCGCGCACGAGCGGCACGGTGATGTGGCGCTGCCTGGCGAGCGAGTATCGGTCAAGCAGCGCGATTACCGCTGCGAGCGAGCTCAGGTCGCGCGGAAGGCGGGTGAGCAGATATGACAGGACGTCCTCGCCCAGGTGCAGACCGCGGACATTGGCCTGCGCGCTCAGATAACGCAGCTTGTCCTCGTCGGACAGGGGTTTCAGGTGATAGACGAGACCCCAGGCGAGGCGCGTGCGCAGGTCGGCGCGCAGCACGAGGGCGGCCGGCGGCGCATTTCCCGCAACTAGCACCGCACCGCGGCCGTCGCGCGCGGCGTTGATGGCGCTGAAAAGCGCGGCTTGCGCCACCTCCCCGAGCGCGTCCACATCGTCGGCCACTGTGAGGGCGCGGGACGCGGGCGCTGCGCGCGCCGCGGCGCGCAGCAGGTGCGACCTGCCGCAGCCTGGACCGCCCCAGAGGTACATGATCGTTTCACGCAGGCGCCCTGCGGCGAGCTCCTGCACGCGCAACAGAGCTTCGGCATTGGCCCCCGCGACGAAATTCTCGAAAGTGGGCTCGGGCGTCGGAGCGATCGCGAGCGGCAGTTGTTCCATCGGAGGCTTCAGCAAGCGGGTCCCGCACACCGGTATTTCCGTTGCGGGGTAGAATCCCGGCGAACGCGAAACTCTATCACGCTGCCGCGGCGCGCCGCCGCGCCTTCCAGGGATATGCCGGACAGTCTTACCTATCGCGACGCGGGCGTCGACATCGATGCGGGCGACGCGCTCGTCGAGGCGATCAAACCGCTCGCCAGGCGGACTATGCGTCCCGAGGTCCTGGCCGGAATCGGCGGCTTCGGCGCGCTTTGCGAGATTCCAAAGAAGTACCGCCAGCCCGTGCTCGTTTCGGGAACGGACGGCGTTGGCACGAAGCTCAAGCTTGCGTTCGAGTTCGGGCGTCATGACACGGTAGGGGTCGATCTCGTGGCAATGAGCGTGAACGACGTGCTCGTGCAGGGCGCGGAGCCGCTGTTCTTCCTCGATTATTTCGCCTGCGGGCGACTCGATCCGAGCGTCGCGGCGGAAGTGATCGGCGGAATCGCGCGCGGCTGCGAGCTGGCAGGATGCGCGCTGATCGGCGGCGAGACCGCGGAAATGCCCGGCATGTACGCCCAAGGCGAGTATGACCTTGCGGGCTTCTGCGTCGGTGTCGTCGAGCGCGAGCAGATCCTGGACGGTCGCTCGATCGCGCCGGGCGACACGGTGATCGGTATCGCTTCGAGCGGTGCGCATTCAAACGGGTACTCCCTCATCCGCAAGATCCTGGAACGCGCCAAACCGGACTTGGACGGCAACCTGGGGGGAGTGCCGCTACGCCAAGCGCTGCTCGCCCCGACGCGGATTTACGTGAGGCCGGTGCTTTCGCTCATGCAGCAGCGGCCGCTTAAGGGGCTGGCGCACATCACTGGCGGAGGCATCACCGGGAACGTGCCCCGCATCCTGCCGCCGGGCCTGCGTGCCGCCATACGTGGCGCGGCGTGGCCACGGCCGACCCTGTTCACCTGGCTGAAGGAACTGGGCGGCGTGAGCGAAGAGGAAATGTACCGTGTGTTCAACTGCGGCATTGGCATGGTTGCGGTGGTGGCGCGGGAACACGCAGCTCGTGCGGCGCAGCTGCTTCAAGCGGCGGGGGAGACCGTGTACGAAATCGGCGTCATCGAAACCTGTGCTCCGGGCGAAGCACAGGCGGTCGTGTACTAGAACGAGCCGCGGCGCGCGAGGCAGATCCCGACAAGAACCACGGCACCCCCCGCGATCTGCAACGGCGCGAGGCGCTCGCCGAGCAGCGCCCAGGCAAAGCCCGCGGCCATGGCCGGCTGCAACAGCAGGCTCACCGAAGAAAAGGCCGCAGGCAGTGAAGCAAAAGCGTAGGCGATCAACCCCTGACAGTCGGCGTGCGATACCAGCGCGAGCCCACGAGTATCAGCCAGCCGCCGCCCGATTGGGGAAGAAACGGCTCGCCGGAGGCGAGCGCAATGGGGAGCAGGACCAGCGCGGTGACGCTGCTGGTGACCGCCATCAGGCGCAAGGTCGTCGCGCCACGGTCGCGCAGACCCTTCACCGCCAACAGGTAGCAGGCGTAGAAGGCGGCAGTGACGACGCCGAGAGCGTCGCCGGCCAATCCGGTGGAGGACGTGGCGACGCTTGCGCGCACCAGCAGTGCCACCTCGGCGAGCGCGGCGGCGAGTCCGACGAGGAAAAGCCCGCTTGGTCTTTGCCGCCAGATCATCCATGCGGCCAGGGTGACGAAAATGGACGCAAGGTTCGCAAGCAGCGTGGAATTCGCGACTGAAGTCAGCTTGATCGAGGTGTGCCAGAAGGCCAAATTGCCGGCGAAGGCAAGACCCGCAGCGACGAGCAACGGCCATAGGCGCGCCGGCGACCGGTTGCCGGCCGAGCGCGGCGCGAGAAACCATGCCAGCCAGAGCGCCGGAACGGCGATCGCGATGCGCCAGAAGGCGGTGGGTATCGGACCGGCTTCCGATACGCGCACGAAGATCGGCGACAGCGCGATGCAGGTCGCGCCGAGCATGAGCGCGACGAGCGCAACGCCCGGCGCAGCATGTCTGGCGGAAGCGGCAGGCGTATGCATGGGGTCGTGGATGATAACCGCAGCGCAAGACGTCATGCGCACCGCAACGCAGTGCTAGAATTTTTCTCGCTCATGACCGCGCCCCGCTTCGTCCATCTTCGCCTGCACAGCGAGTACTCGGTGACGGATGGCATTGTCCGCATCGACGAAGCCGTTGCGCGCGCCGCGGGGGACGAGATGCCGGCGCTCGCAGTGACGGACGCGGCGAATTTCTTCGGCATGGTGAAGTTCTACAAGGCGGCGCGCTCCGCCGGCATCAAGCCGATAATCGGTGCGGATTGCTGGATCCAGAACGAAGCGGACCGCGACAAGCCGTTCCGGATGGTGCTCCTTTGCGCCTCGCACGCGGGCTACCTGAGGCTGTCGGAACTGCTGTCGCGCGCCTGGCTGAAGAATCAGCACAGGGCGCGTGCAGAGCTCGGGCGCACATGGTTCGAGGAGCTCGGCACCGAGGGCCTGGTTGCGCTGTCCGGAGGACCATCCGGGGATCTCGGCCAGGCGCTCCTTGCGGGCAACGCAGGCCTCGCTGAGAAGGTTGCGCGCCAATGGGCGAGCCTGTTTCCGGGGCGTTTCTACGTGGAGCTGCAGCGCGCCGGATTGCCCCAGGCCGAAACGCTGGTGACGCGCTCCGTCGAGCTGGCGACGCGGCTCAACCTTCCGGTCGTAGCAACGCATCCCGTGCAGTTTCTCGCCCCCGAGGACTACAAGGCGCATGAGGCGCGCGTGTGCATTGCGCAGGGCTACGTCCTCGGCGACAGGCGCCGGCCGCATCTTTTTACGCCCGATCAGTACTTCAAATCGCAGGTCGAGATGTCGCAACTGTTCGCGGACATCCCGCAGGCGCTCGAGAACTCGGTCGAAATCGCGCGCCGCTGCAATCTCGAGATCGAGCTGGGAAAGAATCGCCTGCCGGCTTTTCCGACGCCGCCGGGGATCACGCTGGAGCAGTACCTCCGCGAGCAAGCCGAGGCTGGACTCAAGAAGCGCTTGGCAAAGCTCTATCCCGAGGAGGCCATGCGCGCGGCGCGGGCGGCGCAATATCGCGAGCGCCTGACGTTCGAGCTGGAAACGATCGTGCACATGGGTTTCGCAGGCTACTTCCTGATCGTCGCCGACTTCATAAATTGGGCGAAATCCAACGAGGTACCCGTCGGCCCGGGACGCGGGTCGGGCGCCGGCTCTCTGGTTGCCTATTCGCTCGGAATCACCGATCTGGACCCGCTCAAATACGATCTGCTGTTCGAGCGATTTCTGAATCCGGAGCGCGTGTCGATGCCGGATTTCGACATCGATTTCTGTCAGGACGGCCGCGACAAGGTCATCAATTACGTGCGCGCGCGTTACGGCGAGCAGAGCGTGTCGCAGATCGCGACATTCGGCACGATGGCCGCGCGCGCCGTCGTGCGTGACTGTGGCAGGGTGCTCGACCTGGGCTACAACTTCTGCGACCAGATCGCCAAGCTCATCCCGGTCCAGCCCGGCAAGACGATCACACTGCAGGATGCGCGCCAGATGGAGCCGCTGTTAGCCGAACGCGAGCGCAACGAAGACGAGGTGCGCGAGCTTCTCGAACTCGGCGGTAAGCTCGAAGGCCTGACGCGCAACGTCGGCATGCACGCGGGCGGGGTGCTGATTGCTCCGGGGCGGCTCACGGACTACTGCCCTCTGTACGCGGCGGAAGGCACCGTGAACGTCATCTCCCAGCTCGATAAGGACGACGTCGAAGCAGTAGGCCTCGTAAAGTTCGATTTTCTCGGCCTGACGACGCTCACGGTTCTGGACTGGGCCGAGCGCTACGTGCGCGCGCTCGGGGACGCGGCCTTTGCCCTCGATCGCATCCCGCTCGACGACCGCATCGCCTACTCGCTGCTCGCGTCGGGCAACACGACGGCCGTGTTCCAGCTTGAATCGCGCGGCATGCGCGACCTCATCAAGCGTGCGCAACCTGACCGCTTCGAGGACATCATCGCGCTGGTCGCGCTCTACAGGCCGGGGCCGATGGATCTGATTCCGGATTTCATCGCGCGTAAGCACGGCAAGGAGCCTGTCGAATACCTCGATCCGCGCCTCGAACCGATCCTCGGGCCGACATACGGCATCATGGTGTACCAGGAACAGGTGATGCAGATCGCGCAGGTGATCGGCGGATACACGCTGGGGGGCGCAGACCTGCTGCGCCGCGCGATGGGCAAGAAGAAGCCCGAGGAGATGGCCGAACATCGGGACGTCTTCGTTTCGGGCGCCGAGAAGGGCGGTCTATCGCGCGGCCGCGCGACGCAGCTCTTCGACCATATGGAGAAGTTCGCCGGGTACGGCTTCAACAAGTCCCACGCGGCGGCTTACGCGCTCATCGCCTACCAGACCGCGTACATGAAGGCGCATCACGCGTCGCCTTTCATGGCGGCCAACTTGTCAGCGGTGATGGACGACACCGACAAGATTCGCGGGCTCTACGACGATAGCGTCGCGAACGGACTCACGGTGCTGCCGCCGGACGTGAATTTGTCAGCGTACCGTTTCGTTCCGGTCGACGCGAAGACGATCCGCTACGGGCTGGGCGCGATTCGCGGCACTGGCGAATCGGCCGTGAAGGAAATCGTTCGCGTGCGCGAGGCGGGGCCGTTCCGCGATTTGTTTGAATTCTGTATGCGCGTAGATAAGCGCGTAGTCAACCGCCGCGCTATCGAAGCATTGGTGCGGGCCGGCGCGTTCGATTCGCTCGAGGCGAACCGGGCCAGCGTTCTAGCGAGCGTCGGGCGCGCCATCGAGGCCGCTGAACAGGCCGAGCGACAGGCCGCGCAGGTGAGCCTGTTCGGCGAAGCTGACGCTGCGCGTGGCCCGGTGCTACCCATGGCGGAGGGGAAGCCGTGGGACCTCAGGCAGAAGCTGACAGAGGAGAAGGCGGCACTGGGCTTCTGTCTTTCCGGCCACCTGTTCTCGGTTTACGAGCGCGATCTGGCCGGTTTTCCGCGCGTCGCGCTGGCGCGCGTTCAGCCCTCGGAGGGACGTGTCTGGCTGGCGGGCGTCGTAACCTCCGCGCGCAGTCAGATGACGCGGCGTGGCCGCATGATGATCGTAATACTCGACGACGGCAGCGCGCAGCTCGAGATCACTGTTTTCAACGAGCTATTCGAGAAGCACCGTGACAAGCTGAAGGAGGACGCCATGCTGGTGGTGTATGGCAAGGCGCAGCGCGACGATTTTTCCGGGGGGGTGCGGGTCACGGCGGAGGAGCTGCTCGACCTTGCGGGTGTACGCGAGCGCTTCGCGGCGCGCCTGCGGATCGAAATGAATGGCCAGGCAGACGCGAGGCGACTTGCCCAGCTGCTGGCGCCATTTCGCGCGGGCGGCGACGGCAGCTGTTCCGTCCTGGTGCACTATGAGAATGGCGTCGCATCCTGCGACGTCGCGCTCGGTGAGGCTTGGCGCGTGCGCCCGGACGGTGAGCTGCTCGAGCAGCTGGCGGCGTGGCTCACGCCCGAGAACGTGTGCCTGGTGTACGCAAACGCAGTCTAGTTGACGGGCGACCAGCGCACGGGACATAGGTCCCTGGCGAGCAATCCCCGGTAGTGTCGATACCACGAATTGTCCAGGCGCTCGTCCGGATCGCGGCGCCTTTTCTCCGCAAGCAGCGACTTCAACTCGGGATAGCAGGCCTCGGTCTGCTCGCGCGAAGCGTGAAACGTCCTGGCTATCGGAAAGCCGCCGCCGGCAGCGAGCGCAAGGTCGATCAGCTCGCGCCGCAGCTGAACCGCGCGCACATTCCCGCCGATAGCCGCCGGCAGCGCAAGTCGCAACGTCACTTCTGCGCACTCGCAACGTGCCCAGCGAAGCATGGTTTCGTCTTCCGGAAGAACGCGGCGCACGCGCATGTTGCGAATTGGAATACGCCAATCTGCGCAGCGTTCGCGTACCTGCGCCAGCACGCCGTCCAGTCGTTGCGGTGGCACGAGCAGACCGAGCGAGAATTGCTCGCCGCCATCCTCGTTTTCCGGTATCTCGAGGATCGCTGCAGGCTGTGAATCGCGCGCACTGCGCAGCAGCGAGTCGACTCTGAGCGTAATGCTGTATGGCGCTCCGAACAGATCGTGGCCGCCAATGGCAAGGAGGAAGAGTTCCTTGTTCGCGAACCGGCTCGCGCGCCGTAGCGACCCATCGGGCGTGACGAGGGCGAGCGATTCGACGTGGGCGATCATGGGACGCCCGTCTGGGCCGGCAGCATTGGCCGCGACACATTCGCCGATGCTGGGCGGTATGTCGCTACATTCGGCGAAGGATCTCAGGTCGGGAGCCCGCTCGGCGAGGTAGGAGCAAAGCGCCTGCCATGGCGTGCCGACCTGCACCTCAACCAGCTGGCGTGCCATGTCGAAGCGCAGCACGCGGTCGAGGGCGGTCCGGTCCACGCCGACGGCACCCGGCTCTGGCTGGCGCATGGCACTGCGCAATTCGTCCGCCGAGCGGACCCTATAGGTGCGTACTGGTGCGGGCGGAACGAGTTCCGGCAGCAAAGGCAGCGAAAGCGTCGCGAGCATAGCGTCCTCCCCGGTCGTAAGTCGCGGCGAATTGTTGTTGGGACTCTGCGCAGATATCAATACGGACGTGGAAAGTATCGAAATGTGATACTTTGCAGCGCATGCTCCAGAGCACGCGCCTGGTCGACACGCTCAAGAAATGCCTGCGCGCACGCGGCATGACTTACGCCGACGTTGCGCGCGCGCTAGGTGTGTCGGAGCCGAGCGTCAAGCGCATGTTCTCGCGCGGCAGCTTCACCCTCAGGCGGATCGAGGAAATCCTCGATCTGCTCGAGATGGACCTGTTCGAAGCCGCGCGCCTGAGCCGCGGGATGCGCGACGGCCCGGCCGAGCTTGCGACGGAGCAGGAGACGGCCCTCGCGAAGGACGAGCGCCTGCTTTCGGTGTTCTGGCTGTTGCTGAACGAGTGGCGCTTCGGCGAGATCCTTGAGGCGTACTCCATCACCCGGAATGAGTTGACGCTCGCCTTCGCGCGCCTCGCTAGGCTGAAGCTGATCGACTGGGGCCCGGGAGAGCGCGTCCGGTTGCGTGTGGCCAAGGATTTTCGCTGGCGCGCCGGCGGGCCAGTGAAGAAAGCCTACGGCAAGCGAGTCACGCGGGAGTTCCTCGATGGCCGATTCGACGCCCCGCTGGAACTCTTGCGTTTCGAGACGCGCGAAATGTCCGCGGAATCCGCTGCGGTGCTCAAGCGCCGCCTGGAACGGGTGGTAGCCGAGTTCAACGACCTCGCGGAGGTCGACGCCGGGACGGGGGCCAACCGGGGCATCGGCGTTGCCTTGCTGGTGGCGTGCCGTCCCTGGCAGTTCTCCGTCGTTAACGCGCTCAAGCGGCGCGCCGTACGTCAGTCGGGCTAGATCGTCGGCAAGCGTTCAAAACCGATGTAGTTTCGTTGCAGCGCAACAGGCGCCTGCCGAACGGTCAGTCCGGCGACCCGCGCCGTGGGTGGACCGACGCGCGCCCATCCGAGCAGCGCCTCGAGCGCCTCTTTGTGACCCCGGATCACCGCTTCGACCGTGCCGTCGCGGCGATTACGCACCCACCCCGTGACGCCGAGGCGTTCGGCCTCAAGGCGCAGCCCATCACGGTAGCCGACGCCTTGCACCAGTCCGCCGATGCTTACATGGAATGTGACCGTATCGGTCATTCGCGGCCTTGTTCATATGTAGGGCGCTGGTTAGACGGCATGATAAAGTTTAGCTAGAACAATATCGTCGGTGCATCGTTCGGGGGGCAATAAATGAGAAACGTGCTATTGGCTGTAGCGGCGCTCGCCCTGATAGGGTTTGTCGTCGTCGCAGTGGTTCTGCCGCAAATGTCGGGCGCGGAGTCGCGTGCGGCGGCGGAGGCTCTGATCGCGGGCGCAGACGGTGCCAAGAAGCAGGTCGAGGCAGCAGCGCAAAAGTCCGGGAAACTGGACGGCGCGGGCCAGGGCGTGAAGATCGAGGCCAAGGTCGATCCCAAGCATGGCGAGATGAAGTGGCTCGTCGAGGGCAATGGGACAATTCGTGCCTGGAACGCGAACAACGCGATCGAAATCGCGATGACGCCGAGCCTGCGTGACGGCAAGACGAGCTGGACCTGCAAGGGCTATCCCAACGACGCAATGCCCGCTTCCTGCGGAGGAAGCTGAAGTCTTGACTCTGGCCGGGCGCTAGCGGCGGGCGCGCTGCACGGCGGTCAGGATTCCCTGCATGATGGCGGCCGGTGCGGGTGGGCAACCCGGCACCGCAACGTCCACCGGAATGACGTTCGCCACGCGCCCGCGGCTCGCATACCCCTCGCCGAAGATCCCACCGGTGCACCCACAATCACCGATCGCCACCACGAGCTTCGGCTCCGGCACCGCGTCGTAGGTGCGGCGCAGTGCCGCTTCCATGTTGCGCGTGACCGGCCCGGTCACGAGCAGCATGTCCGCATGTCGCGGGCTGGCCACAAGGCGGATGCCGAGGCCCTCGATGTTGTAATAGGGATTGTTGATCGCGTGGATCTCCAGCTCGCAGCCATTGCACGAGCCCGCGTCGACGTGCCGGATCGCCAGCGCCCTGCCAAGGAGGCGCAGCACTTCGTCGTTCAGTCGGCCGCGCACCGTGCGCAGCGCGTCGTCCGGCGCGGGCGGCGCTTCGGTCTTGATGCCCACTCTCGCAATCTGACGCAGCAGCTTGTGCATACTCAGAGATCCTGTCCAGCGTAGGACAAGTTGAAGGACTTATTGATGAGCGGGAAGTCCGGGACGATGTTGCCGAGAATGGCGTGCTCCAGCGCTGGCCAGTTCTGCCAGGACGGGTCGTGCGGATGGCAGCGGCGCACGGAACCGTCGACGCCCGATTCGAGCGCAACGAATATCTCGCCGCGCCAGCCTTCGATCCAGCCGAGGCCAAGCATACCGGCGGCGACGGGCGGCAGGGGGACGCGACCGGCGCCCGGGGGCAGCCCGCCCAGGATGCGGCGCTCGAGCCTGAGGGACTCGAGCAGCTCCTCGAACCTGACGTTTACGCGCGCGGCAACGTCGCCGTGCCGACGTGTACACATGCGCGGTTCGAGCTGGTCGTAGGGCGCCCAGGCCGGATATACGCGCGCGTCGATCGCCAGGCCGCTTGCGCGCGCCGCGAGGCCGACGACGCCGAGCAACGCGGCAGTTTCAGCGCTCAGTTTGCCGCAGGCAACGAAGCGGTCCTGCAGGCCCGCGTGGTCGTCGTAGATCTCGCGCAAGCGCAGTATCTCGCGCTCCAGCCGCTCGGCCTCGTCTAGGAGCAAGGTAACCCCGATCGGCTCAAGGTCCACGGCGACGCCGCCGGGCACGACGCAATCCATCAGGTAGCGATGACCAAAGAGCCTCGCGTTCAGGCGCAGGACATCCTCCTTGAGCCGTGAAAACTGCGCCAGGCCGAAGGCTAGGCCGCCGTCGTTGCCGAGGTAGCCAAGGTCGCCGAGATGATTGGCAACGCGCTCGCGCTCAAGCAGCAGCGCCCGCAACAGCAATGCCCGCTCCACGGGCTGCGCGCCCGCCATCGATTCAAGGGCCATGGCGTAGGCCCACGCATATGCCACGCTGCTGTCTCCGGAGATACGCCCCGCGAGACGAATCGCGTCCTTGAGCTTCATCTGCTCGAAGCGCCTTTCCACGCCTTTATGCTTGTAGCCGAGCCTTTCCTCGAGGCGCAGCACGCGCTCTCCGACGACCGAGAAGCGGAAGTGTCCCGGCTCGATCGTTCCGGCGTGCACCGGGCCGACCGGAACCTCGTGAACGCCGTCTCCTTCAACAGTGACAAACGCATAGCGGTCTTCGCTGGCGGACCAGGCGGCGTCGCTTGTCGCGTCACGGCGCAGCGGGAAGACATCCTCTGGCCAGGCGGCGTGCCGAAGCCAGCTGCGCGTGTCTGCAGCCTGCCCGACGCCGTTCACGGCGCGCGTACCTACGAGATCGTAGGCAGCGCGCTGCATGCGACCCGCGCAAGGGAAGATGTCCGACAGGTCCGGAAAGCTCGCCTGCGTCGTCGGCAGCGCGAGCTCGAGGCATACCAGTCCTTCGTAGCAGACCAGCAGCGCGTGCACGCGAAGTCCGGCGCCGCGGTCGCGTTCGTCGCTTGCCCATAGTGCGCCGAGCCGAGCCCCCGCCGCCGCCGCGGCGGTTGCCGCTGCGCGCCACCCCCGGGCGTCCAGCTCGGTACGCCAGGCGGGCATGGCGCCGCCGAGCGGCTTCAGGGGCACTCCGGGCAGCGAGGCGAGCATGTTCAGCCGATGAGTCGCGCGGCCTGCCGGTACCACTCGGCGAGGTAGGGCGGCATGTAGAGGCCGAGCAGCAGCACGATCGCGAGGTGCGTGAACACGGGCAGCAGCGCCGGCGGGTGGGGCAGGCGCCTTGCGGTCGTGTCGCCGAACACCATCGGCTGGACCTTGCCGAATATCGCGGCGAACGCCACACCCAGGGCACCGAGCAGGATCGGCGCTGCCCAAGGGTGTAGCGCAATCGCCTGCGTCAGGATAAGGAACTCGCTGGCGAACACGCCGAAGGGGGGCATGCCGAGAATCGCGGCCGTACCCAGCATCAGGCCCCAGGCGACCGTCGGGCTGACGCGGATTAGGCCGCGGATGTTCTCCATCAGTTGCGTGCCGGTCTTCTGCACGGCATGCCCGACGGCGAAGAAGATCGCGCTCTTGGTCAGCGAATGCATGGTCATGTGCAGCAGCCCGGCGAAGCTCGCGACCGGGCCGCCTATCCCGAAGGCGAACGTGATCAGTCCCATGTGCTCGATCGAGGAGTAGGCGAACATGCGTTTGATGTCGCGTTGCCTGGAGAGGAAGAAAGCCGCGACGACGACAGACAGCAGCCCGAAGCCGATCATCAGCGAGCTGGCGAAGGGCACCGCGCCGGCTTCGTACAGCGAGCCATCCGTGATCACCTTGCAGCGGATGAGCGCATACAGGGCGACGTTCAATAGCAAGCCGGACAGCACCGCCGAAACCGGCGTCGGCCCCTCGGCGTGTGCATCCGGCAACCAGTTATGCAGCGGTACCAGCCCGACTTTCGTGCCGTAACCGACCAGCAGAAAGACGAAGGCGATCGACATCACGTTCGGCTGGAGGCTTCCCTTGACGGCGTCGAGGTGCGTCCAGAGCAGCGAATTGCCCCCCGGGCCGAGCACCTTCTCGGCGGCGAAGTACACAAGGATCGTGCCGAACAGCGCCTGCGCGATGCCTACGCCGCACAAAATGAAATACTTCCACGCCGCCTCTAGCGAGGCATGTGTCCGGTATAGCGCGACCAGCAGCACGGTGGTCAGGGTCGCCGCCTCCATGGCTACCCACATGATTCCGAGATTGTTGGTGGTCAGCACCAGCAACATAGTGAAGCTGAACAACTGGTACATGCTGTGATACAGGCGCAGGCCGGTCGCGGAAACGCGGCCGTGATCCCGCTCGATGCGCATGTAAGGACGAGAGAAGAGCGCCGTGGTCATGCCGACGAACGCGGTGAGCGTCACCAGGAACACATTCAGCGAGTCGACGAAGAGCTGCTCGCCGAGCACGCGCATGGGGCCATGCTCCACGACGCGTACGGTGAGCGCGACTGCGCCGAGGAAAGTGAACACACTGAACAGGGTATTCAGCTCGGCCGCGCGGTCCCGGTGGCCGTACAGTGCCATCAGCGCTGCCCCCGCGAGCGGCGATCCGAGGAGCAGAATCATCTCCATCAGTGCTCCTTCAGCTTCTCGAGATGGCGCGTGTCGAGCGAATCGAACCGCTCGCGTATCTCGAATATGAAGATTCCAAGAATCAGCGCACCCACTAGGACGTCGAGCCCGACGCCGAGTTCCACGACCATGGGCATGCCGTATACGGCACCGGTGGCGGCGAAAAACAGGCCGTTCTCCATGGACAGAAAGCCGATCACCTGCGGAATCGCCTTGGAGCGTGTGATCATCATCAAGAATGAAAGCAACACGCTCGCGAGCGCGATGCCGAGCGTCGAGCGCGTGACCGTGCCTGCGAGCTCGGTAATCGGCAGTGCCAAATTGAATGCGAGCACGACCAGCACGATGCCGACCAGCATGGTGGTGGGGATGTTGATCAGCGTTTCCACATCCCACTTCACCTTCAGTCGCCGGATCAGCCGGTGAAGGATCCAAGGCAACAGCAGGACCTTCAAACCGAGCGTCAGCAGGGCGGACCAGTAGAGGTGGTGCTGACCAGTTAGCGCGGCGACAAGGCTCGTGGTGAGAAAGAGCACGAATCCCTGCGCGGCAAACAGATTGATGAGCGACAACATGCGGCGCTGCGCAAGCATCGCGAAGGCGAGCAGCAGCAGGATAGCGGCGAGAAGATTGATGAGCTGCGGGCCGTAGTGGGAAAGCATGTCAAGCTTCCAGCAGCACGTGCACAAGCATGGCGAGGACTGCGAAAAGGAATGCCGTGCCGAGAAACTCGGGCGCGCGGAAGATGCGCATCTTCGCGCTAACCGTCTCGATCAGCGCGAGCGCCGAGCCGCCGAGGGCAAGCTTGATCAGCAAGGTCGGTAGGGCGAGGACGATGCCGAGCCAGTCGCCGCCGTGTGCGATGCCCCATGGAAAAAACACCGCCAGTCCCATGCACGAGTAGACGAACAGCTTGAGGCTCGCGGCCCACTCGATCATTGCCAGGTGGCGTCCCGAGTACTCGAGCACCATCGCTTCATGGATCATCGTGAGCTCGAGGTGGGTGGCCGGGTTGTCGACCGGGATGCGAGCGTTTTCCGCCAGCGAGACCATGGTGAAGGCGACGCCCGCGAACGCCATGCTCGGATAGATGACGAACTCCTTGTGCGCGAGCGTCTGCACGATCGTCGAGAGCGAAGTCGAGCTCGAGATGAGCGAGGCCGTGAACAGCACCATCAGCAGCGCCGGCTCGGCTAGGAAGCCGACCATCATTTCGCGCCGCGCGCCGAGCGAGCCGAAGGCGGTGCCGACGTCCATGCCTGCAAGCGCAATGAACAGGCGCGCCAGCGCGAGCAGGCCGACGAGCGCGATCGCGTCGGCAGCGCTGTTCAGCGGCAGGTCGGTGTCCAGCGTCGGCACGATCGCCGCCGCGAGCGCGAGGCTGCCGAAGATGAGGTAAGGCGCAATGCGGAAAAGCGGGCTGGCGTTGCGCGCCAGCACCACTTCCTTCTGGAACAGCTTGTTCAGGTTGAGGTAGGGCTGCAGCAGCCTGGGTGCGCTCTTGTTCTGCAGCCAGGCGCGGCATTGATTGACCCAGCCGGTCAGCAGCGGCGCAAGCAGCACCGCCAGGACGAGTTCCGCGAACTGAGCCGCGATTCCGGCGGGATTGATCATTTCACCAGGAACAGCAGCAGGAGCAGCGTCGCGAAGCTGTACATCAGATACACCGAGATGCGCCCTCGCTGAAGCACCGTCACGAGCGAGGTGAGCCTGTCGACGCCGCGCGCGAGCGGTAGGTAGAGCCAGCGCCACAACCGGTCCTCGACCAGCTCCCGATAGCGCGGCCGCAAATCGAACGGCGTCGGCGCAGAATGCTCGACGCGAAAGAACGGCTCGAAGATCTGCCGGACGGGCTGGCCGAAGCCTTCGGCGGTGTCCTGCATGCGGGCGTCGAGCGGGGCGAAGCCGCAAACCCAGGGGCCCGTGCGACGCACGCGGCCGTGGTAGAAGGCGCGCACCGAGAACCATGCGAGCGCCACGAGAATCGTGATGAGCAGGAAGAACAGGGCTGGACTGTAGCTGGCGCGCTGCGGCTCGATCGGTGCGAGATAGAGCCAGCCGCCGGCAAGGCTCGCCATCCCGTGACCGGTGAGCGCCTTGGTCGTCGGATCGAGCATGCCGATCACCATCGCAGGCACCAGCCCGAGCACGACGCAGGCTGCGGCGAGTAGCAGCAGGGCTACTCGCTCCCAGGGCCCGGCGTCGTGAGCTTCGGCGAGCTTGGCCTCGCGCGGCTGGCCGAGGAACACGACGCCGTAGAACTTCACCATTACGTAGCCGGCGAGGGCCGCGGTGAGCGCGATCGACGCCGCGGCGATCGGCACTAGCATGTTGAGATAGGAGTGCGGCAGGCCCGGGCTGAATAAGAACGCCTGCAGCAGCAGCCACTCCGAAACAAAGCCGTTCAGCGGAGGCAGGCCGGCGATCGCCACGGTGCCCACGAGCGCGGTCCACGCCACCCAGGGCATGCGATGGATCAGCCCACCTAAGCGCCCGAGACTGCGCTCGCGCGTTGCGTGCAGCACCGAGCCCGTGGCGAGGAACAGCAGGCTCTTGAAGAACGCGTGGTTGAGGCAGTGATAGAGCGTTGCGGTGAGGGCCAGGGCAGCGAGCGCGTTCATGCCGAAGCCGCGGAAAAGGATCGTCAGGCCAAACCCTGCGACGATCAGGCCGAGGTTCTCGATCGATGAATACGCGAGCAGCCGCTTCATGTCGGTCTGCACGGCCGCGTAGACGGCGCCGAACAGCGCGGATGCCAGTCCCGCAGCGAGCGCGACGACGCCCCACCACCATATGGGAAAGCCCACCAGGTCAAAGGTGACGCGCAGCATGCCGTAGACCGCCGTCTTCAGCATGACCGCGCTCATTAGGGCAGAAACGGGCGATGGCGCCGCCGGGTGCGCTTCCGGCAGCCAGGCGTGAAGCGGCAGCAGTCCCGCCTTGGCCCCGAAGCCCACCAATGCGAGCAGAAACGCCACGGTAGCCCATCCCGCCGAAGGCGCCAGGGCACGCATGCCGGCGAAGCTGTAGTCGCCGCTGCCGCTCTGCAATGCACCGAAGCAAAGCAGAATGGCGATCGCCCCGAGGTGCGCGAGCAGCAGGTACAGGTAGCCGGCGCGGCGGATCTCGGCCAGGCGATGGTCGCTCGTCACCAGAAAGTACGACGATAGCGCCATCGATTCCCAGCCAACCATGAAGAAGTAGGCGTCGTCCGCCACCAGCACCAGCGCCATGCTGGCGAGGAAGGCGTGGTAGTAGAGCGCCTGCAACCCCGGCGCGGTGCCCTCGCCACGGCGAAAGTAACCGCAGGCGAAAATCGAGATCGCCGCGGCGACCGCGCCGAGTATGAGCAGGAAAAACGCCGAGAGCGAGTCGAGGCGCGCGTGGAATGGCAGATCGGGCAGGCCGAGGGGAAGAACGCGCGCCTGCGGCGGCTCGAAAATGGCCGAAAGCGCGACCGCAGCAAGTGCGAGACCGACCAGCGCACCCGCCGGAAAGATCACACGGCTCGCGAGTCGGATGCTCGTGGGCGCCGCCAGTCCGCAGATTCCCAGCGCCAGCCAGGCGCAGGCAAGCGCGAGTGTGGCGTCAAGCGGACTTAGGTGCACGGGAACATCGCTGACCGAAGGCCGGATTCTACCCGCGGGCGCTATTCACTGCGTTTGCCCTTTACGATCCTGTGCGCAAGCAGCGCCCCGAGAACGCCGGCCGCGCCCACCAGCAACCAGTCGCGCCGCCGCCAGGCGCGGCGCTCGCGCGTGGGCGCCGAACGCAGCATTTGCGTCGCCGTCAGCGTCTGCTCGCCGGTCCCGGGCTCGTTCTGCAGCCCGGTGAGCGCGGCGAGGTGCTGCGTCGCCTCGGCGGAATCGAAGTTGCGCGACATGCCGCGCGCCGGCACCTCGCCCAGCGTCTCGGCATCCGCGTCCGCCAGACGCGTACGGTCGAACGTACGCTCGAGCATGCGGGCGCGCGCCTCCTCGCCCACGATGACGGCTTGTGACCCGGTGGAGAAAGCCGTCATCGGTCGTTGCGGCGCCGGCGCCACTCCGCCGCGCGCCGCCAGCTGACGTTCGCACTCGTGCAGGTCCTGCGCTAGCTCTCCGGCGCTCTGGTAGCGCTCGTCGAGCGACTTGGCAAGCATCTTGGCGACGATGTAGTCGAGCAGCTCCGGGACGTCGAAGTTGAGTACGCTCGGCGCCGGAGGCGCGAGGTTGACGATCTGGTACATCAGCGCCGTGACGTTGTCGCCGCCAAACGGTGCCGTGCCGGCGAGCATCTCGTACAGGATGATGCCGAGCGAGAAGATGTCGGAGCGGAAGTCGGCGCGCTTGCCAAGCACCTGCTCGGGAGACATGTACTTGGGCGAGCCGAGCATCATGCCGGTCTGCGTGAGAACTTCGGACGCGCGCATGCGCGCGATGCCGAAGTCGGTGATTTTCACCATGCCGTTCGACATGATCATGATGTTGGGCGGCTTGATGTCGCGATGCACGATGCCGCGCTGGTGGGCGTAGGCGAGCCCCTCGGCAACCTGGATCGCGATCGAGACGGCCTGCGCGACGGGCAATATCCGCCCCTCGCCGATTAGCGATCGCAGCTCGACCCCCTCGATGAACTCCATCGCCATGTAGGCGATCTCGCCGCTCTTGCCGATGTCGTAGATGGTGACGATATTGGGATGGCTCAGGCCCCCGGCGGCACGCGCCTCCTGGTAGAAGCGCGCCTCGTACCTCTCAATGCCGTCGCGCTCGAGCGCCATGTTGACCGTCTTGATGGCGACGGGGCGCTCGAGCAGCGGGTCGACGGCCTTGTAGACGACGCCCATCGCGCCGCGCCCGAGCTCGGCGACGATCCGGTACCGGCCGATCGACTGCGTTTCCATTGCGGGCGCCTGCGAGTCTGGCACGACCTCAGCGCCCGGCCTTCACCGAGCGGAAAACGGGACCCCAGACGGGGTGGCCCGCCTCGGCGGGTGCAAGCTGCATCGACGGATCGATGTCCAGCGCGGCACGGAACTCGTCGCGGCACGGCCCCACGCGTCCGTCGGCACAGTAAATAAACGCCAGATACTTGTGCGCCTTGACCCGGTCGGCCTTCGAAAGTCCCTGCTCGAGCGCCAGTTGCAGGCTGCGTGCCGATTGTGCGTAGTGACCGTCGTCGTACTCGCGCAGGCCCCTGGCGAGCGCCGCTTCTCCCTTGTGCGCGAAAAGATCATCGAACGTGCGCTGAATTTCGCGCACCGGCTCCGACTGGCACCCGGCGAGCAGCACCATGGCCGTCGCGGCGAGCAGGCATAGGATCCGTCCGCGCTTCGCGGCCATCTCAGCGGAACCGGTGGCGCAATCGGACCGACTCTCCGGAGCGAACCGTGACGGTCTCGACCCGAGCCGGGAACGTTGTGTTGCGGATCTCAATCGTGTGCTCTCCCGGTGTCAGCTCCAGTTCGCGCAGTGGCGGGCTGACACCCCGCTTGGTCCCGTCGACCACTATCTCCCCCCAAGGGCTGATCGCAAGCTGAATCGTACCCGAGGGTGGCGGCGAAGCGTTCGGCCTAGGTGCTTCAGTCGATGCGATGGAGCGCTGTTTGCCGGAATGCGCGGTTGCTTTCGTCGGTTTGTGGGTGGGAGCTTGAGCTTGCGATGGCTCTGCGCTCGGCGGTTCCTTGGCGGCGGGCGGCACCGCGGCCTGCTTGACGGTTTCGGTGGCCGGCGCTGGCTCCTGCGCTGCCTTTGAGATTGGCGGAGTGCCACCGGCAAGGGGATGCTCGGCTGTAACTGGTGGCGCGCTCGTACGCTGCATACCAGCGCGCAGCGCGATGCCTGAGCCTGCGAACAGCAGAAACACGAGCGGCGCCGCGACCAGCGCCCCGCGATGAAGACCGGCTGGCCCGGGCACGGAGAACCAGCTGCCTGCACGCTGCGCGCGATTAACGCGCGACATCGTTTCCTCAACGCGGCGCGCCGCGGTCGGGCCCGATATGACCGCATAGACCTCATGCTCGCGCACGTGCTTGTCGGTGCGCAGCCCGACGTGCGTGAACAGTCTGGTGTAGTCCCGCGACAGGCGTGATACGACTTCGTAGAACGAGCGCGATACCAGCAGCTGGCCCGGCTGCGCGAAGCCCATCACTCGCTGCGCGACGTTTATGCCGTCGCCGATGATGTTCATCTGACCGTTTAGATCCTTCAGCAGCCTCACCGGCCCGAGGTTCACCCCGATGCGTACCGGGAGCGATCCGCTCGAGTCGCGTATCGACATCGCCGCGAACAGGGCATCCTCAGGGTCGCCGAGGAACGTGATTGCCGCACCGTCGCCGGTGTCCAGAATGATGCGGTCGCGCGGCGCCACCTGAGCAACGGCATGGGCCAGGATTCCGTTGAACGCCTGCTTGAGCTGCAGCTGCTCGCTCACCGGCTTCCTGGAATACTCGGCGATGTCGAGGAATACGACGCAGCAGACCAGCGTGCGGCTCGATGTCTCCATCAATCGGCGTTCGCCCGATGCGGCGTGCGCGGCCGCGACGGGGTCATTTTACGCGCATGCCCGGCTGCGCCCCGGCATCGGGAGCAACGAGGAAGATTCCCGGCCCCTCGCCGGAGGCCGCGAGCACCATGCCCTGCGACACGCCGAAGCGCATCTTGCGCGGAGCGAGGTTCGCTACCATCACTGTGTAGCGTCCTTTGAGCGCTTCTGGCGCGTACGCCGACTTGATGCCGGCGAAAACCGTGCGCGTCTCGCTGCCGATGTCGAGCGTCAGCTTGACCAGCTTGTCTGCACCCTCCACCTGTTCGGCGTCGACGATGCGCGCGACGCGCAGGTCCACCGTGTTGAAGTCGTCGATTGAAATGGTTTCGCTCATCGCCGTCTCCGTGGCCGCGTGCTGCTGGTGTTGGGCGTGACGTTGCTGGGATTGCTGCGTAGGGGAAGGCTGAACGCTTTCCCTATTGGCCTCGATGAGGGCGGCCGTCTGCTTGGTGTCAATGCGGGTGATCAAGTGCTTGTATGGCTTAATTCTCTCGATCGATCTATCGAGGTCTGCCCACACGAACGGATACTCGAGGCCCAGGAGCTCCGCTGCGCGCGCTGCGGTTCTCGGAAGAACGGGCGCGAGATAATACGTGAGTATCCGGAACGCGTTCACGCAATCCGAACAGAGCAAGTGCAACTCTTGTTTCCTGGATGCGTCCTTCGCCATGTCCCAGGGCTTATCCTGATCGATTTGCTGATTGATCAGGTCTGTCGCATGCATAATTTCGCGCATCGCACGGCCATACTCCCGGTTCTCATACGCCTGAGAAATGGCCTCTTCCGCGGCGTACGCGAGCATCGAGTACTTGCGGGTCTTCACCAGCGCCTTCGGATCCTCCTGTAACACCTTACCGTCGAAGTGCTTGCTAAGGATGGCGCCGTACCGACTAATGATGTTTACGTATTTGCCGACAAGATCGCTGTTCACGCGCGCGACGAAATCCTCGAGGCTTAGGTCGATGTCCTCCATCGTCGGCCCCAGCTTCGCGGCGTAGTAGTAGCGCAGCCACTCCGGATTGAGCCCGAGCTTCAGGAAACTCTCGGCGGTGATGAAGGTGCCGCGGCTCTTGGACATCTTCTCGCCGTTCACGGTGAGGAAGCCGTGCGCAAAAATCTTCGAGGGCGTGCGGTAGCCGGCATGTTCCAGCATGGCGGGCCAGAACAGCGCGTGGAAATAGAGGATGTCCTTGCCGATGAAGTGCGCCATCTCCGTGTCGCCGCCGGGGCGCAGGAATTCATCCTGTGCGAGTGACGCGCCTTCGGCGCGGCGGCGCGCAGCGTAGTGCGCGAAGCTGGCGAAGTAGCCCACTGGGGCATCGAGCCAGACGTAGAAGAACTTCTTTCCTCCCGTGCCCGGAATGGGGAAGCCAAAGTAGGGCGGGTCGCGCGAGATGTCCCAATCGGCGAGCCGCTGCTCGCCCGGCTCGCCGAGCCATTCCTTCATCTTGTTGGCGGCCTCGGGCTGCAGCCGTTCCTCGCCCTGCGTGAAGCGGCGCAGGAACTGCTCGCAGCGGGCGTCCGATAGCCGGAAGAAATGATGTTCCGAGGCGCGGCGCTCGGGCGTCGCACCCGAGACCACGGAATAGGGGTTCTTCAGCTCGATGGGCGCGTAAGTCGAGCCGCATACCTCGCACGAATCGCCGTACTGGTCGCGCGCCCCGCATTTCGGGCACTCGCCCTTAATGTAGCGGTCCGGCAGGAACATCTTCTTCACCGGATCGTAGAACTGCTCCACCGAGCGGATGGCGATCAGGTCCTGCGCCTTGAGCCGGGCATAGATGTCCTCGCAGAACGCGCGGTTCTCCGGCGAATCGGTGCTGTAGTAATTGTCGAAGCCGATGTGAAAGCCGTCGAAGTCGCGCTTGTGCTCGTACCACACGCGCTCGATGAGCTCCCGCGGCGAGATACCCTCGGCTTCGGCGCGCAACATAATCGGCGTGCCGTGCGTGTCGTCGGCGCACACGTAGTGCACCTCGTGCCCGCGCATCTTCTGGAACCGCACCCAGATGTCGGTCTGGATGTACTCGACCAGGTGGCCGAGGTGAATTGCCCCGTTGGCGTACGGCAGGGCTGAAGTGACGAGGATCCTGCGACGGGGCATCGACGGGCCTGAAACGAAGCGCACGATTCTAGCAAAAGGAGCATGGTTACTGCGCCCGCGGCACGCGGATTTCGGTACACTTACCGGCTTTTCTCCCCGCAGGCCGCGCGCGGGGCGAGGAACCAGCCATGGCGATCAGCGAAGCGCACGTCCAGTCGGTCCTAAAACAACTCGTCGATCCGAACACGACGAAGGATTTCGTCTCCACTCGATCGGTAAAGAACGTCAAGGTGTCGGGCGACGACGTGTCGCTCGAGATCGAGCTCGGATATCCCGGCAAGAGCCAGTTCGAGCCTATTCGCAGGCAAGTGGTACAGGCGCTCAAGCAAGCGGGGGCGGCGGGCGTCAAAGTGAACGTCACGTCGCGCGTGGTTCCGCACGCGGTGCAGCGCGGGGTCAAGCTCATTCCCGCTATCAAGAACATCATCGCCGTCGCTTCCGGGAAGGGAGGCGTCGGCAAGTCGACTACGGCGGTGAACCTGGCGCTGGCGCTCGCTGCGGAAGGCGCGTCCGTGGGCATGCTCGATGCGGACATCTACGGGCCGTCGCAGCCCATGATGCTGGGCATTTCCGGACGGCCAGAATCGAAAGACGGCAAGAGCCTGGAGCCGATGGAGGGCCACGGCATCCAGGCTATTTCGATCGGCTTTTTGATCGATATCGACACGCCCATGGTGTGGCGCGGCCCGATGGTGACCCAGGCGCTCGAGCAGCTGCTCAAGGACACGCGTTGGCGCGAGCTCGACTATCTGGTGGTGGACCTGCCTCCGGGGACCGGCGACATCCAGCTAACCCTCGCGCAAAAGGTGCCGGTAACCGGAGCGGTTATCGTGACCACGCCGCAGGACATCGCGCTGATAGACGCCCGGAAAGGCCTCAAGATGTTCGAAAAAGTCGGTATTCCGATCCTGGGGGTAGTCGAAAACATGTCTACGCACATTTGTCCGCAGTGCGGCCACGAGAGCCACATCTTCGGCTCTGGCGGGGCGGAGAAAATGTGCCGCGACTACGGCACGGAGCTGCTCGGTCAGCTGCCGCTCGACGCGAGCATCCGCGAGCAGGCGGATTCGGGCCGTCCGACGGTTGTGGCGGATCCCGAGGGCAGGGTGGCCGAAATCTACCGACGCATTGCACGCCGCTGCGCGGTCAAGATCGCCGAGTCGCAGAGGGATATGAGCGCCAAGTTCCCCAACATCGTGGTGCAGAACACCTGAGCCCGTGACGATCAAATCGGACAAGTGGATTCGCCGCATGGCGCTTGCCGAGCGCATGATCGAGCCGTTCGAACCCGGCCAAGTGAAGGAGTTCGGCGGGCGCAAGATCGTGTCTTACGGTACGTCGAGCTACGGCTACGACATCCGCTGCTCCAACGAATTCAAGATCTTCACCAACATAAACTCCACGATCGTCGACCCGAAGGCATTCGACGAGAAGTCGTTCGTCGACTTCCGCGGCGACGTCTGCATCATCCCGCCCAATTCCTTTGCCCTGGCCCGTACCGTGGAATATTTCCGCATTCCGCGGAATGTGCTCACCGTGTGCCTTGGGAAGTCCACTTACGCGCGCTGCGGGATCATCGTGAACGTCACGCCGCTCGAGCCGGAATGGGAAGGGCACGTGACGCTGGAGTTTTCCAATACCACGCCGCTTCCGGCCAAGATCTACGCCAACGAGGGTGTGGCGCAGGTGATCTTCATCGAGTCCGACGAAATCTGCGAGACCTCGTACAAGGACCGTGGCGGGAAGTACCTCGGTCAGCAAGGCGTCACGCTGCCGCGCATCTGAGCCGCGCGGGGTGCCCCCGCGCGTAAAAATTCGTAGCTAAGCCCTTGACTCCGCGGGGGTCGACCCTATAATCGCCCCAAGTTTTCGCCCAACGTCTGACCGATCGGAAGGAGGTCATCATGACAGGCAAGAGGAACTCGGTGCTGCATCTCGACGTTTCCCTACAGGCACTTCCCGAAACTTAGTGACATTGGGAGATACTTGAATGGGCGCTCGCCCTAGTAGCATTGCTCGCAACAAGCAGACAGACCTTCCGCAAGAACACCTTTTCGACACGCATCCCGAAGTCGGCCTCGACTTCGAGATCGTGCGCCGGGCCGCACGAGAGAAGTACACGCGGCCGTTCCTGATCCTCGATACCGGCATCGTGCGCGACAAGGCGCGCCGCTTCCGCGCGTCCATGCCGCGTGTGCGGCCGCACTACGCAGTAAAGGCGAACCCCGATCGGCGCGTGCTAAAGGTCGTGGCGCAGGAAGGCGTTGGCTTCGAGATCGCCTCGACCGACGAGCTCGACCTCCTGATTTCCCTCGGCGTGAGCGCAGCGGAAGTGTTCTATTCGAACCCGGTGAAGTCGCGGGACGCCATCGCCTATGCCGCCGGCAAAGGCGTCGAATGGTTCGTCGTGGATAGCGTCGATGAATCGAGGCGGGTGTTCGAGGTCAAGCCGGATGCCAAGCAGTATTTGCGCATCGCGACGCCGAACATCGGTAGCGATTGGCCCCTCTCGGGCAAATTCGGCGCGGGCGTCGCGGACACGCGCGAGATCATCGCCGCCGCGGCCAAGATGGGCGCCGACCTCGCCGGGGTCACCTTTCATGTCGGCTCGCAATGCCGCAACCCGGCCAACTGGCGGGTGGGGATCGAGAAGGCGCGCGCGGTGTTCGACGCGATGCTCAAGGCTGGCCTCAAGCCCCGGCTGCTCGATATCGGGGGCGGCTTCCCAGTGAGGCACGTGAAGCCTATCCCGTCGATCGAGGTCATCGGCGAGGTGGTGAACGAGGCGCTCAAGGCGTTTCCGGAGGAGGTCAGGGTGATCGCCGAGCCGGGCCGCTACATGGTTTCGGATGCGGGGTACTTCGTGTGCCGCGTGCTTGGCACGGCGATGCGCGCCGGCAAGCGCTGGATGCACTGGGACGCAGGGGTGTTCGGCGGAGTGATCGAGACGACCGAGGGACTCAAGTACCGCATCCGTACCGATCGCTCGGGTCACGACATTCCCTGGAACGTCGGTGGGCCGACTTGCGATTCGGTTGATGTCGTGCTGCGCGACGAGCCGCTTCCATCCGACCTACAGGAAGGCGACTTCATATACTTGCACAACGCGGGCGCGTACACCACGGCGTACGCCAGCCGTTTCAACGGCTTCCCGCTTCCGGAAGTGCGAATCTTCGAAAGTAAGCGCTAACAAGCGCGCTCGTAGCGGACGAAATAAAATCTCAGGCCGCCCGCGGTGGTATGCGGGCGGCGGTCGACTTCCCGCCATTCGTGACGATCGAACTCCGGAAAGCGCGCGTCACCCTCGAAAGCGCGCTGAATCTCGGTGAGTAGCAGGACGTCGGCGCACGCTAGCGCCTCGCTGTACAGTTCGCCGCCGCCGATCACGAACGCGCTGGACGCATCGGCGCACAGCGCGAGCGCGGCGCCGAGCGAAGATGCAATGCTGGCGCCCGGGGCCTCATAATCGGGGTTGCGCGTCACGACGATGTTTTCTCGCCCGGGGAGCGCCTTGCCGAGCGACTCCCAGGTGCGTCGTCCCATGATGACCGGATGCCCGGAGGTCAATGCCTTGAAATGCTTCAGATCTTCCGGCAAGTGCCACGGCAGCCCACCAGCCGCCCCGATCACGCCGTTGCTTGCCACCGCGGCAATCAGGAAGAGCTGCGTGACCTTTGGGGCATCATTTCGGGTTCGTGACATCTGTCCTGTCCCTTGCAGAAGTTTGCATGAAATTATAGGCATATGAGTGCTAGTGGCCCTCCCGCAGGCACCGCGCTTCCCTACCCGCGCTCGTTTCTGGGGCTGCTGCTCGCCGGCTTCACGCTGGTGGCCCTACCGCTCGTCGGTGCACTCGCCTACTCGGCCTGGCACACGGAGCGCCTCGCCAAGCAAAGTGGCAATGCGGTATTCAATGCCGCTCGTGCGGCCCGCGCCAGTCGTTCGCTCGTGAACCGCATCGGATCGATCGAGCGCCTGGCGCAGCAGATTGCGCTTACCTCGGACAAGGAGTTGCTGGATGACTTTACCAAGGTGCACGCGACCTTCAAGCAGGTCGCAGGCGAGCTGGCACGGCTGCCGCTTGACCGCGCGCAGCTCAGCGCGCTCAATCGGACAGTCGAAGAGGAGCAGGCGCTGTACGATCAGTTGAGTGCCGACCCGCGGCCGGTACTCGATCCGCGCGCGGTCGCGGACAAGACGGGGCAGCTCGCCGAGGATGCATATCAGACGCTCGCCATCAGCTATCTGGTGGCCGACCGCGAGGTCGAGCGTCTACGCGCCAACGCGGAGACGGTGCAACAGCGCCTGATCCTCCTAGTAATCTTCAGCACAGCGCTTGCGCTCGCTATCGCGCTAGCCCTGACGCGCTTCATCGTGAGGCCTATCGCCCAGTTGGACGCGTCGATTCGGCAGCTTGGCGGGGCCGACTTTTCACGCCCGATCAAAGTGCACGGTCCGGCCGACCTGCAGTTTCTGGGCGAACGGCTGGACTGGCTGCGCCGGCGTCTGACCGAGCTGGAAGCCGAGAAGAACCGTTTCCTGCGCAACCTGTCTCATGAGCTCAAGACCCCGTTGACTGCCCTTCGGGAGGGTGCCGAGCTGCTGAACGACGAGGTGGCCGGTCCATTGGCGCCGGCGCAGCGACAGGTGGTCGCCATCATGCGCGACAACAGCCTGAAGCTGCAGCGCATGATCGAGGACCTGCTCGACTACCAGCGCGCGCTGCGCGCGGCGGCTTCGCTTGACGCGAAGCCCGTGGCGCTGCAAGAGTTGGTGCGCGAGGCCGCGCGCGCCCATCAGCTCGCCGCGCGCGCCAAGCACCAGCGCCTGGCGCTGGAGCTCGAGCCGGTGATCCTGCTTGCCGACGCCGAAAAGCTGCGCTCCATCGTCGATAACCTATTGGGCAATGCCGTGAAGTTCACGCCCGAGGGCGGTACCATCTCCGTGCTCGCGCGTGCGCGCGACGGAGAGGCCACGATCGAAGTGATAGATTCGGGACCGGGCGTGCCATCCGAGGAGCGTGAATCGATCTTCGACAGCTTCTACCGCGGTCGCGCCCAAGCAAGCGGTCGCGTGGAGGGCAGTGGGCTCGGCCTCGCCATCGCGCGCGAGTACGTCGAGGCTCACGGCGGGCGCATCGATGTGGTGGCGGGCGCGCGCGGGGGCCACTTCCAGGTAACGCTGCCGCACAGGACGGCCGCAGCCATCGCGGAGGCGGCGTGAAGCGGCTCGCCGTGGCGCTCGCAACGATGCTCGGGGGTTGTGCGCTGCTGTCGCCCCAGGCGCGTGAATCTACCGACGTGAGCCGCATCACGTCCGAGACCGTGACGGCGTCGCGGGCACCCGTCGACACCCAGCGACAGGCGCTCGAGCGTGCGAAGCGCGATTATCGACGCGAACCGAGCGACGCAAACCGCCTGCGGCTCGCGGCCATGCTGACGACCTTGCCGGACCCGCTCCGCGATGAAGGCCACGCGCTGGCGCTGCTCAAGCCGCTGGCGAGGCAGGAAAGCCGGTCGCCCTACTGCAGCTTCGCGGTCCTGCTCACCAGCGAGATCGCGGAGCGCCAGCGCCTTGCACAGGAGAACGAGCGTCTCGCGCGCGAGGGTCAGAAGCGCGAAGAAGCGCTGCAGAAGCAACTCGATGCATTCAAGTCCATCGAACGCGGCATAATCAGGCGCGAGGAGGCCGTGCGCCAACCGGAGACAACACCATGAGTTCCGACGCCCCCAAAATCCTGCTGGTCGACGACGACAAGGACCTGCTGCAACTGATCGCGATGCGTCTTTCCGCGGCGGGCTATGCGGTGGCGACCGCCGATTCCGGCGAGAGCGCGCTCGCCAGCCTCGCCGTGTCGCGCCCTCAGCTCGTGATCACCGACCTGCGCATGCAAGGCATGGACGGGCTCGCGCTGTTCGACGCGATCCATCGCCACGCGCCCTCGCTGCCGGTCGTGATCCTGACCGCGCACGGCACGATCCCCGAAGCGGTCGCTGCGACCCGCCGAGGCGTGTTCAGCTTTCTTACCAAGCCGTTCGACAGCAAGCTGCTGCTCGATACCGTGTCGGATGCGTTGCGGCTCTCCAGCCCGCCTGCCGGCGGCCAGGGAGAGGACTGGCGCGCGGGCATCATTACGCGCTCCCCGGCGATGGAGGACCTGCTCGCGCAGGCGCGGCGGGTCGCCGCATCGGACGCGAGCGTGTGCATTTACGGCCAGAGCGGGACCGGAAAGGAGCTGCTGGCGCGTGCGATTCACCGTTCGAGCCGGCGTTCCGGCGCTCCATTCGTCGCGGTGAACTGCAGCGCAATCCCCGAGGGGTTGCTCGAATCCGAGCTGTTTGGTCACAGAAAGGGGTCTTTCACCGGCGCCACGCAGGACCGCCGCGGCCTGTTTCAGGCCGCGCAGGGCGGGACGCTCTTCCTCGACGAGGTCGGCGACATGCCGCTCGCGATCCAGGTCAAGCTGCTGCGTGCGCTCGAGGAGCGGGTCGTCAGGCCGGTCGGATCGAACGAGGCGGTGGCGGTCGACGTACGCATCATCTCCGCGACGCATCGCCGGCTCGAGGAGCGCATCGCCGCAGGCGAATTCCGTGAAGACCTCTATTACCGCCTGAACGTCGTCAAGCTCTCCCTGCCCGCCCTCGCCGAACGTCGCGAAGACATCCCGCTGCTCGCCAGCCACTTCCTCGAGCGCATGGCCGAGCGTTACGGGCGCCCGCGGCTTGCCTTCTCGCCGGAGGCGATGCAGCGGCTGGTGTCCGCGTCCTGGCCCGGCAACGTGCGCCAGCTGCTGAACGTGATCGAGCAATCGGTGGCGCTGTCGGCCACGGAGGTGGTACCGGCGTCGCTGGTCAACCAGGCGCTCGACGCGCGCGACTCGAGCCTCACGCCGCTTGACGAGGCGCGTCGCGCCTTCGAGCGCGACTACCTGGTGCGGATCCTGAAGATCACCAGCGGCAATGTCACTCAGGCAGCCAGGCTCGCCGGGCGCAATCGCACGGAGTTCTATCGCTTGCTCGAGCGCCATGCGCTCGAGCCGGGCATGTTCAAGGGCGCGGCCCAGCTGCACTGAAGCGCGGTACGCGCGGCGCGGGGGTGCGCCTGTAAGCCGGACGCGACCCCGCCCGACAGATGGCTGGGGTCTATGAGTTCAAACCTCGCTACCCGCTCGCTGGCGGCGTTGGTTGCCTGCACGCTGGCCGCACCCGCGGTGGCCTGGCAGTGCAGCGCACAGACGCATAACCGCACCAACGCGCTGGTCGAGCTGTACACGTCGGAGGGCTGCAGCAGCTGCCCGCCGGCCGACCGATGGCTGTCCACGCTCGGTAAGCCCGGTGCGAAGGGCTCGGTGGTGCCGCTCGCGTTGCACGTGGACTACTGGGACGGCCTCGGCTTGAGCGATCCGTTCGCCAGGCGCGGCTTCTCGCTGCGCCAGCGCGAGTTCGCCGCGTTGCGGCGCGCCTCCTTCGTCTACACGCCGCAGGTTTTGTTGCAGGGGAAAGATTTTCGGGCCTGGGGCTCCGGGGCGTTCGACGAGCAGCTGGCTCGCATCAACGCGCAGCCCGCCCGGGCCGCAATCCGGCTCTCGGCCACGCAATCGCGCCGGGACGCCCTCTCGGTCGAGGCGCAAGCGAAGCTGACCGGTACGCGCGAGTCCTCGGGCCTAGCGCTCTACCTTGCCTCCTACGCGAGCCGGCTCGTCTCCCGGGTGCAAGGCGGCGAAAACAAGGGCCGGAGGCTGACGCACGATTTCGTCGTGGTCGACCTGGCCGGGCCGTTCGATTTCGGCCCCGATGGTTACGTGTCGGCGAAGCGCGACTTGGCGCTGCTTGCCGGCGCCTCTCTGTCGAATGCAGGCATCGCGGCCTTCGTCCAGGACCGGCGCAGCGCCGAAGTCTTACAGGCCCTCATGCTGCCGGCCTGCCCGGGCTAGGGCGGCCCCCCCGGGCCAATCCCCCTCAAATCCCCCCCTAGTCGGGTATATTCCCGGGCTACGCCTGCGGTAGGAAGAAAAACGAGGGAGGGACGGTCGTGCACGCGACGCAAATTCGGCAAAAGGACGGCATTTTCTATTTCGCCAGCTACAGGGCGCGCGACCTGCTCTCAAGGGTGCGTTTCATCAGCCGCTTCTACGGCGAGGGCGAGGATATCGCCCCGGGGCGCATCGCGCACGACGACGATGTCGCGCAATTCATCGCCAAGATCGAGCGCACGGACGAGGCCTTCCAGCGCGCGCTGTCGCGCGCCAAGGTGAAGGCGCTACGCAATTTCTATGAGACCGCCGTCACGCAGCCCCCGATACCGGGCACCGTGCTCCTGTTCACCTCCGAGCGGCTCGCATTTCGACCGGGCGGCGAGGGGGGCGTCGGCAGCCTGACTGAGCCGAGCTCCAAGTATTTGATCATCGACGGCCAGCACCGCCTCGCGGCGCTGCATTTCTACCTTCAGGACAGGCCGCAGGAAGCCGAAACGATCAATGTCCCGTGCATCATTTTCGACGGCCGCAGCGAGGATTTCGCGGCCGAGATGTTCGTCATCATCAATTCGACGCCCACGCGCATCAACAAGAGCCACCTAGTCGACCTGTACGAGCAGGTCTCGTGGGCGGCGCCGGACCGCAAATTCGCCGCGCGGCTGGTCGAAAAGCTCTACAGCGAAGGCGACAGCCCGCTGCGCTACCGGATCAACCGGCTCGGGGGACGTAGCCAACGCGACAAGTGGATCCTGCAGGCCGAGCTGTTCAACGAACTGCACCGCTGGGTGCGCGGTCGCTGGCGCAGCATCCAGGTTTCAGGCGGGAGCGCGCACGAGGTGCCGCGCTATTACGCGGTGATACGCGATTTCCTCAAGGCGGCGCGCACGGCGTGGGGCGACGCCTGGGGCAAGGAGGGCTACATGGTCACCAAGCCCGTGACCATCAAGGCCCTCATCAGGGTGTGCGCCGACCTGGCGCGCGAGGATGCCGAGCCCGAGCAAGGACGGACGGCGCGCTGGGAGCAGCGTCTCGCGGCCTGGAGCGACTTGGCGCGCGAATTTCGCGACGACGGCTTCTACGAGCGCTTCGCGGCCAAGGGCGAGGTGGAGCGTGTGGCACGCATCCACCGAGACCTCGCTCGCGCCGCGAAGATCGAAGTCAGTCGCCCGAAAGGCTGACGACCCCGGCGGCGGCGAGTCGCGCGATTTGCGCCTCGTCGTAGCCCAACTCGGCCAGCAGGGCTCCGCTGTGCTCGCCGACGTCCGGCACGGGGTCCATGCGAGGTGCGAAATCCGACAGGTTGAACGGCGGCAGGAGCGCGTCGATCGCGCCGCCCGGCGAATCCACTTTCGTCCAGCGCTTGCGTGCCGCGAGCTGCTGATGGTTCCAGAACTGCTCCATCGTGTTCAGGCGCGCGTTGGCGATGCCTGCGGCTTCCAGGCGTTCGATGACCTGCGCTGCGGTAAGCGTTGCGAACACCCGCTCGATCGCTGCGTGGGTCGCCTCGCGGTTGGCGTAGCGCGCCGGCCCGGTCGCGAAGCGCGGGTCGGCAGCGAGCGCCGGCTCGCCGAGCACCGTCTCGCAGAAGCGCGCGAACTCACGGTCGTTCTGAATGCTCAGGAAAACCGTACCGCCGTCGCCCGCATGGAACGGCCCGTACGGCACGATGGTCGCGTGGTAAGCCCCGCGGCGCGGCGGCGCGCTGCCGCTGTAGTGGCTGAAGTACGCGGGAAAGCCCATCCATTCACCTAGGGCCTCGAACATCGTGACGTCGATTGTCGCCCCGCCCCCGTCGCGGGTGCGGCGCAGCAGCGCGGCGAGGATCGAGGCGCAGGCGTACATGCCGGCGGCGATGTCGGCCACCGGGATGCCGGCCTTGGCAGGGGCGTCCTCCGTGCCGGTCACCGACAACAGCCCCGCCTCGCACTGCACCAGCAGATCGTAGGCCTTCTTCTCCGCGTAGGGGCCCGCGGGACCGTAGCCCGAGATGCCGCACCACACGAGCTGGGGGTGCCGCGCGCGCAGCTCCGTCGCGCCGAGGCCGAGCCGCTCGACCGCGCCCGGTGCGAGGTTCTGCAGGAACACGTCCGCACGCGCGACCAGCTTGTCGAGAATCGGCTTTGCCTGCGGATGCTTGACGTCGAGCGCGAGGCTCTCCTTGGAGCGGTTCACCCAAACGAAATGCGACGACAGCCCTTTGACGGTGGCGTCGTAGCCACGCGCCGCGTCGCCGCTCCCCGGGCGCTCGATCTTGATCACGCGCGCGCCGAGTTCGGCGAGCTGGCGCGTGGCAAAGGGCCCGGCGATCACCTGCTCGAGCGCGACGACGGTGAAGCCCTCGAGCGGACGCGTCACGTGAAGTCCACGACCAGGCCCAGGAGCGGCAGACCCGCGAAGGCAGTACTCCAGCGCTCGCCGGGGGCGACCGGATGCGCATCGGTCAGCGTGCCGGTGGTGACGATTTCCCCCGCCGCGAGCGCCGCCGGCGCGGCCGACTGCCGCGAAAGCACCTCCACCAGATAGGCGAGCGCCTCGAGCGGACTACCGAGAACATTGGCACCGCTGCCGCGGTCTACGACCGTCCCTCCCTTGCGCAGCTCGACCTCGAGCGTGGGCAGACGTTCGGCAAGATCGGGCAGCTCGCGCACCGGAACACGCGTGCCGAGCACGAGGCGCCCGTGCAGCCCGTTGTCAGCGGTGCAATCGGCGATCTTGAGTTGCCACCCGGGGTGGTGGCACTGCACGATCTCGATGGCGTGCGCGACCCAATCGATCGCCCCGAGCAGGGCCGCGGCGTCGTGCGTCAGGGGCGGCGTCGCGCGCAGGCCGAAGCAGATCTCCGGCTCGATGCGGGGCTGCGCGAGGCCCGTGAGCGGCACTGTCGCATGCCCGCCCTGGGCGCGAATCAGCGTGCGGTCGTAGATCGTGCCCCACATCGGCTCGAAGACGCCGTAGCGCGGCCAGATGGTTCGGTTCGTGAAGCCGATCTTGCGACCCACCGGCCGCCACCCGCGCGCGAGGCGTAGCGCGTGCAGCCGGGCCGCCGCCGCGTAGCCGGTGGCTGCGGAGAGCTGCGCATAGCGCTCGCTGAACGGCGCGACAGTGCCGCCCGTTTCGTGCAGCGCCAGCAGCTCCTGCGCTAGCGCTTCGGTGTCTGGACTCTTAGCCACGATCTTGTCCGGTCGCGTCAGCCGATTGTACAGGGCGCGACTTGCCGTGATGAGCCGCCCGTGAGAGATTGCCGCCACACCATGAACGCGCAAAACCTCCTGCAGCGGATGCTCGGCGCCGTACTCGGCGTTGCGCTATTCATCGCTGCGTTCATCTTCACTTCCGTGATACTCGCGGTCGCCGCCAGCGTGGCGCTCGTCGTCTGGGCGTGGCTGTGGTGGCGCACGCGGGCGCTGCGCCGCGCCGCGCGTGAGGAGGGGAACGTCGTGATCGAGGGCGAGTACCGGGTCGAGCGCGAAACGCGTCGCCTCGACGACGACTAGCCGCCCAAAGTGGCTGCCTTTGTCGCAGCGAGGCAGATCGCGCCCAGGGTGGCAGTGGCGATCGACAGCGCCGCGTGCTCCCACTGCGTCGACCCATCCTTGTCGATCGGGAGCAGTCCCGGCCCGTGGACGAACATGAACCGCACGATGTAGGGGGAGTGCGTCGTCCATATGCCCATCCCCAGCACGATGCCGAGCCAGGTGATAGTCACGCGGCCGCCGACGCGCCTCGCGTACGCTAAACGCGCCGCGCTCAGGATTGCACCACGGGATCGTGCCAGCTGCCTTGCGGCTCGACGAGCGCGTCGGCCGCCGCGGGGCCCCAGCTGCCGGGCGGGTATTCGGCGGCAGCCGGCGTAGCGCATAGCAGCGGGTCGACGATGCGCCAGGCCGCCTCGACCTCGTCCTGGCGCGCAAACAGCAGGGGGTCGCCGTTCATCGCCGCGCTTAGCAGCAAGTCGTAGGGCTCGGCCTGCAGCCTGGGATCGCGACACGCGTACAGCTCGACGTTTGCGGTCGCGCCCCGGCCGCCGGCTGCGAGGACCGTCGCGCCGAGCGCGATCTCCACGTTCGGTCCCATGCGGAAGCGGAAGTGATTCGGCGCGCCCGGATCGAATTCCCGCCCCGAGAACCTGCGCTGCGGTGGGCGTTTGAGCGTCACCATGACCTCGGTGGCCGTCACCGGCATGCACTTGCCCGCGCGCACGTAGAAGGGCACGCCTTGCCAGCGCCACGAGTCCAGCTCGAAGCGCAGCGCGGCGAAGGTCTCGACCTGCGAATCCTGCGCGACGCCCGGCTCGGCGCGATATCCCCGGTATTGGCCGCGCACCACCCGCGCGGGCTCGGGAGGACGGATCGACTTCAGCACGCGCACCTTCTCGTCGCGGAAGGCTTCCATGTCGGGACCGACCGGCGGCTCCATGGCGAGCAGGGTGACGACCTGCAGCAGGTGGTTCTGCACGACGTCCCGTATCGCGCCCGCCTCCTCGTAGAACTTGCCCCGTCCGGCGACGCCGAAGTCTTCTGCCATCGTCACCTCGACCCGCTCGACGTAGTTGCGGTTCCAGATCGGCTCGAGGAACGCGTTGCCGAAGCGGAAGTAGAGGATGTTCTGCACCGTTTCCTTGCCGAGGTAATGGTCGATGCGAAATATGGATTCCTCGGCGAACGCGGCGTGCAGCGTGCGGCTGAGAGCGCGCGCGGACTCGAGGCTGCGCCCAAAGGGCTTCTCCAGCACGACGCGCGCGCCTTCGGCGCAGCCTGCGGCCGCGAGACCGTTCACCACCTGCGGAAACAGGCTCGGCGCGATGGCGAGGTAATGCACCGGGTGGCGCGCATCTCCGAGCGTGCGGCGCAGGCGGCCGAAGGTGTCCGCCTCGGAATAGTCGCCCGGCACGTAGCGCATTAGACGCGCGAGTTGCTCGCAGGCGGCGGCGTCGGCCGCGCCGGCATGCGCGGCGATGCTCTCTCTCGCTCGCTCGACGAGCCGCTCCAGGCTCCAGCCTTCGCGCGCCACGCCGATCACCGGCACCGCGAGGCGGCCGGCGCGGACCATGGCGTGCAGCGCTGGGAAAATCTTCTTGTACGCAAGGTCGCCGGTGATCCCGAACAGCACCAGCGCATCGGCTTGCTGCAACGTCGCCTCCGAGGGCGGCTACGCCACGCGCGTAAGCACCGGCTTGCCGGCGAAGTGCAGGCGCAGATTCTCGATCTGCAGGTTGCCCATCGCTGTGCGCGTCTCGTTGGTCGCGCTGCCGACGTGCGGGAAGATCACCGCGTTGTCGAGGGCGAAGAAGGCGGACGAGATCCTCGGCTCGTTGGCGAATACGTCCAGCGCGGCACCGGCGATCTTTCCCTGCTGCAGATATTCGAGCAGCGCCGGTTCATCGACCACCGAGCCGCGCGCGATGTTGACGACGTAGCCGCGCGGGCCGAGCGCATCGAGCACCTTTGCGCCAACCATCGCCTTGGTGCCCGCGCCGCCGGGGGTGGCGATCATCAGTACATCGGAGTTCTTCGCCAGCGCCACCGCGTCGGCGTCGTAGGCGTGGGGCACGTCTTTCCGCTGGCGGTTGTGGTAGCGGATCTTCATGCCGAAGGCGAGCGCTCGCTTGGCGATCGCCTCGCCGATGCGGCCGAGGCCGAGCACGCCCATGGTCTTGCCGCCGAGCGAGGTCGCGAGGGGGTAATCGCCGCGCGTACCCCAGTAGCCCGAGCGGAGGTACGCTTCCGCCTGCGGGAACTTGCGCATCACGTTTAGCGTGAGCGCCAGTGCCGTGTCGGCGACGCAATCGTTCAGCACGTCCGGCGTGTTGGTGACGATGATGCTTCGCTTCTTCGCGGCCTCCAGGTCGATCGCGTCCACGCCCACGCCGAAATTCGAGATCAACTCGAGCTTGGGCAGCGCGTCCATCAGCGTGGCATTGGCGCCTGCGGCGCCGAAGGTCGCCACTGCGCGCACCCGCGGCGCGACCTCCTTGAGCAGCGCCTCGCGATCGGAGGCCTCGTGCAGCTTGTGACAGGTGAACTCCTTCTCGAGGATCGCCTGCGTGGGCGGGAATATCCGCGTGGTGAGGACGATTTCCGGCTTCATTGCGCTCTTTCTTCAGGTCTTGAATTTCGCCGCCAGCGCATCCGCGCCGCGCGCCAGGATTCCGACGTCGGCACCCACCGCGCAGAACAGGCAGCCCGCCCCGAGCATGCGCCTGGCGTCCGCCTCGACCGGCGAGAGGTAGCCGGGTGCCTTGCCCGCCTTGCGGATGCGGCGCATGGCCTCCTCGATGAGCGGCATGACCGCGGGATTGGCGGTTTCGCCCGGAAACCCCATCGAGGCGTGCAGGTCGGCGGGGCCAATGAATACGCCGTCGACGCCGTCGACCGCGCAGATCGCCTCGAGCTTGTCCAGGGCAGGCTTGGTCTCCACCTGCACCAGCACGCAGAGCTCTTCCTGCGCGCGCCGCGCGTAGTCCTTGACCCGTCCGAAGCGTGAGGCGCGCGTGGTGCCGGCCACGCCGCGCACGCCGGCTGGCGGATAGCGCGTCGCCGCGACCGCAGCCTTCGCTTCCTCGGGGCTGCAGACGTACGGGACGAGCAGTGACTGGGCGCCGATGTCGAGCACGCGCTTGATGGTCACCACGTCGTTCCACGGCACGCGCACGATCGGCGTCGTCGGATAGGCGGCGGCCGCCTGCAGCTGCGTGAGCAGGCTCTCGAGATCGTTCGGCGAGTGCTCGCAGTCGAGCAGGATCCAATCGAATCCGGCGCCGGCGATCACCTCGACGCTGTAGTGCGACGACAGGCTCGACCAAAGTCCGATCTGCGACTTGCCAGCTTTGAGCGCGCGCTTGAAGGCGTTGTGCGGATGGTCCATGGGGCTCCCCGTTTGCGAGACGCGATTATCCGCGATCCGCGGCGTCGTCGCTCAGTGGATCTCGGGATCCGGGGTCGCCGCGGTGCCTTCCAGGAAGTCGAAGTCGCATCCGCGATCGGCCTGCGAGATGTGCCGCGAGAACACCGCGCCGTAGCCGCGCTCGAACTTGCGGGGCGGCTGCTTCCAGTCCGCCCGGCGCCTTTGCAGCTCCGTTTCCGGCACCTTGAGCTCGAGCGAGCGCCGCTCGACGTCCAGCTCGATCGGGTCGCCGTTCCTGACGAGCGCCAGCGGGCCGCCGACGAACGACTCCGGCGCCACGTGCAGCACGCAGGTACCGTAGCTGGTGCCGCTCATGCGCGCATCCGACACCCGCAGCATGTCCTTGACGCCCTGCTTGAGCAACTTCTTCGGCACCGGCAGCATGCCCCATTCGGGCATCCCCGGGCCCCCGAGCGGCCCGCCGTTCTTGAGCACCAGCACGGACAAGGCGTCCACCTCGAGGTCGTCGCGGTCGATGCGCGCGGCCATGTCGTTGTAGTCCTCGAACACCACCGCGCGCCCGGTGTGCCTGAGCAGCTCGGGCGACGCGGCGCTCGCCTTGATGACCGCGCCGTCCGGGGCGAGGCTGCCCTTCAACACGACGATGCCGCCTGAGCCTTTGACGGGATTGGCGCGCCGGCGAATCACCTCTTCGTGGTGGATCTGCGCGCCGGCGAGGTTGGCGCCCAGCGTCTGGCCGTTCACGGTCGGGCACTCGAGCTGCAGCAGGTCGCGCAACTCCGCGAGCAGCGCGCGCAGTCCGCCCGCGTAGTAGAAGTCTTCCATCAGGAAATCCCTGCCCGAAGGGCGGATGTTGGCGAGCACCGGGGTCCTGGCCGAGATGTCGTTGAAGCGCTCGAGCGGCAGCCAGATGCCGGCGCGTCCGGCCATCGCCACCAGATGCACGATGGCGTTGGTCGAGCCGCCGAGCCCCATGAGCGTGACGATCGCGTTGTCGAAGGCGCGCGCATCAAGGATGTCGCGCGGCTTCAAGTCCTGCCACACCATTTCGACGATGCGGCGCCCGGTGAGCGTCGCCATGCGCGCGTGGTTCGAGTCCACCGCCGGAATCGACGAGGCGCCGGGCAAGCACAAGCCGAGACTTTCGGCGAGCGACATCATGGTCGCGGCGGTGCCCATGGTCATGCAGGTGCCCGCCGAGCGCGCGATGCCGTCCTCGATCTCCTGCCAGTCGCCCGGCGTGATTCGCTCCGCACGCAATTCGTCCCAGTACTTCCAGGTGTCCGAGCCCGAACCGAGCGTGCGCCCGCGCCAGTGGCCTTTTAGCATCGGCCCCGCTGGCAGGTAGATCGCAGGAATGTTCATGCTCGTGGCGCCCATGATCAGAGCAGGCGTCGTCTTGTCGCAGCCCCCCATCAGCACGCAGCCGTCGACGGGGTAGGAGCGCAGCAGCTCCTCGGTTTCCATGGCGAGGAAGTTGCGGTACATCATCGTGGTCGGCTTCTGCATGACCTCGGCGAGGGCCATCGCCGGCATTTCGAGCGGAAAGCCGCCGGCCTGCCACACGCCGCGCTTTACTTCTTCGGCGCGCTGCCTGAAGTGCGTGTGGCAGTGGTTGATGTCCGACCAAGTGTTGACGATGGCGATCACGGGCTTGCCGGCGTAGTCCCCGTGCCCGTAGCCCATCTGCGCGGCGCGCGAGCGGTGCCCGAAGGCACGCAGGTCCTGCGCGCCGAACCACCGGTGGCTGCGCAGTTCGGAAGGTTTCTTGCGTGTCTTTTGCATGGCCGCCTCGCGGATGGGGAGACGAGATTCTATTTCAGCCGAGCGGCGGCTTGCTTCCGCAGCATGCGCCAGTTTATCGTTGCGAAAACCATTCCATCGGGGAGAAGAGCATGGCCGGCAAGCCCAAGAAGCGCCCGGAACCCAAGCAGATACGGCCGGACGACGTCGATCCGCACCACGACTGGAAGCGCCCGCTGCAGGCCCCAGGGCACACGCAAGTCGACTTCGAGGAGCGCGTCAACTTTCGCCGCCTGCACGACTACCGGCTGGCGCGCGTGCGCGACGCTCTCGCGCGTTCCGGGCTCGGAGCACTGCTGTCCTTCGACCAGCACAATATCCGCTACACCACCAGCACCGTGATCGGCGAGTGGGCGCGCGACAAGCTCACTCGCTATTCGCTGCTCACGGGAAACGGCGATCCCTACATCTGGGACTTCGGCTCGGCCGCGCGCCATCACAAGCTGCATGCGCCCTGGCTGCACCACGACCACTGCCGCGCCGGGCTGCTCGGCCTGCGCGGCGCGACCGGTGGTGACGTGACCCTGTTTCGCGAAGCCGCGCGCGAGATAAAGTCGATCCTGGACGCCGAGGGGGTGGGCGACATGCCGCTCGGCGTCGATGTGGTCGAGCCGCCGATGCTGTTCGAACTGCAGAAGCTCGGCATCGAGGTGCGCGACGGCCAGCAGGTGATGCTCGAGGCTCGCGAAGTCAAGAACATCGACGAGCTGACGCTGCTCAACATGGCGGCCGCGATGGTCGACGGCGTCTACCAGGACATCGCCGAGGCGCTCAAGCCGGGCGTCACGGAGTCGCAGATCGTGGCGCTCGCCACTAAGCGCCTGTACGAGATGGGATCGGATTGCGTGGAGGGGATCAACTCGATCTCGGGCGAGCGCTGCTCGCCGCATCCGCACAATTTCACTGACCGCCTGATTCGGCCAGGAGACCAGGCGTTCTTCGACATCATCCAGTCGTTCATGGGCTACCGTACCTGCTACTACCGCACCTTCAATGTCGGGCGAGCGACGCCGGCGCAGCGCACCGCCTACATGAAGGCGCGCGAATGGATGGATCGCGTGATCGACCTGCTAAAGCCGGGGATGACCACCGACAAAGTGGCCGCCAAGCTGCCCAAGGCGCAGGACGCCGGCTTCGCGACGGAGATGGACGCGTTCGGGCTCAATTTCTGCCACGGCCTCGGGCTCGGACTCCACGAGCGGCCGCTAATCTCGCGGCTAAATTCTTTCCGCGAGCCGATCGAACTGAAGGCCGGCATGGTGTTCGCGGTCGAGACCTACTGCCCTGCGAACGATGGCGTGTCGGCTGCACGCATCGAGGAGGAGGTGATCCTGACGCCCAAGGGCGCGCAGATCATCTCGCTCTATCCCGCCGAGGAGCTGCCGATTGCCAACCGTTACTGACATGAAGATCGGCTGGATCGGCACCGGACGCATGGGCTACGAAATGGCCGCGCGCCTCGTCAAGGCGGGCGCGGACTTAATGGTCTGGAACCGCACACGCGCCAAGGCCGAGCCGCTCGCGAAGTACGGCGCAAAGGTCACCCATGCGCTGCCCGAGCTCGCTGGCTGCGACCTCGTCTTTTGCATGGTCGCGACCTCGGACGACGTAATGGAGGTGATCGCGGGCGAGCGCGGACTGCTTTCCGCGGGCGGCAAGGCGCCGCGCACGCTGATCGAATGCTCGTCCATCTCGCTCGAGAGCTCGGCCGCGCTGCGCGCACTGCTCGCCGCGCGCGGCATCGGTTATCTCGCGGCGCCGGTGAGCGGCAACGCCAAGGTGATCAAGGCGGGCAAGCTGACGTTCGTCTGCTCCGGGCCGAGGGCCGAGTTCGAGCGCGCGCTGCCATTCCTGGAGATGATCGGGCCCGCGGCGAGCTACGTAGGCGAAGGCGAGCTCGCACGCATCGTCAAGATCTGCCACAACGTGTTTCTCGGAGTGGTCATCCAGTCGCTCGCCGAGATCACGGTGCTCGCACAGAAGGCCGGTGTACCGCGCCACGCCTTCCTCGAGTTCATCAACCAGAGCGTGATGGGCTCGACCTTCTCGCGCTACAAGACCCCGGCGCTCGTGAACCTGGACTTCAAGGTGACGTTCACCCCGAAGCTGCTGCGCAAGGACCTGGACCTCGGGCTCGACGCCGGGCGGCACTTCGAGGTGCCGATGCCGCTCGCCTCCGCGACGCGCGACTTGTTGCAGGCGATGATCGGCCGCGGCATGACCGAGCAGGATTTCGCCACGCTCATCGTGCAGCAAGCGCAGAGCTCGGGACTCGAGCTGCAGCCGGAGAACGTGCCGGTCGGCGACGGGTTGTCGTGACCGGGAGCTAGGCGGCCTTGGCCGCCGCCGCGAGCTTGAGCGGTGCGGCGGTCTGGCGCTGTAAATCCTCGAAGGACAGGCCTTCGACTATCTCGACGACGCGCAATCCGTCGGGTGCCACGTCGATCACCGCGAGGTCCGTGTAAATCCGGTGCACGCAGGCGACGCCGGTAAGCGGATAAGTGCAGCGCTCGACGATCTTGCTGGCGCCGCCCTTCGTGACGTGCTCCATCATGACGAGCACCTTCTTGGCCCCCACCGCGAGATCCATCGCGCCGCCCACCGCAGGGATGGCGTCGGGCTCGCCCGTGTGCCAGTTGGCAAGATCGCCCGCGGCCGAGACCTGGAACGCGCCGAGCACGCAGAAGTCGATATGCCCGCCGCGGATCATCGCGAACGAATCGGCGTGGTGGAAATACGCGCCTCCCGGCAGCAGGGTGACCGGCTCCTTGCCGGCGTTGATCAGGTCCTCGTCTTCCTTGCCCGGCACGGGGCGCGGCCCGATGCCGAGCACGCCGTTCTCGCTGTGCAGGATCACCTCGCGCCCCTTGGGAATGTGGTTGGCCACCAGCGTCGGCAGCCCGATGCCGAGGTTGACGTAAGCGCCTTCGGGGATGTCGCGCGCAACGCGCGCGGCGATCTGGTTGCGGTCGAGCCTCTTCATCGTATTTCCTAGGCTGCCTTGCCGAGCGCGGCGCGCGGCGCGACCCGCACGACGCGTTGCACGAAGATCCCCGGCGTCACGATCTCCTCCGGGTCGAGCGCGCCCAGCTCGACGGTCTCGCGGACCTGCACGACGGTGCAGCGCGCCGCGCTCGCCATGATCGGCCCGAAGTTGCGCGCACTCTTGCGATAGCTGAGGTTGCCCCAGCGGTCCGCGCGGTCGGCCTTGATCAGCGCATAGTCGGCGTGGATCGGGAATTCGAGCACGTAGTCGCGCGCGCCGATGCGCCGGGTCTCCTTGCCTTCGGCGAGGCGCGTGCCGTACGCGGTCGGCGTGTAGAACGCGCCGATGCCCGCGCCGGCGGCGCGGATGCGCTCGGCGAGCGTGCCTTGTGGCACGAGCTCGAGCTCGATTTCGCCGGCGCGGTACTGGCCGTCGAAGTGCCAGGAGTCCGCCTGGCGCGGAAACGAGCAGATGATCTTGCGCACGCGCCGCGCCTTGATGAGCGCGGCGAGGCCGGTGTCGCCGTTGCCGGCGTTGTTGTTGACGATTGTGAGGTGTTTCGCGCCTTGCTCGATCAGCGCGTCGATCAGTTGCGCGGGCATGCCGGCGTTGCCGAAGCCGCCGATCATCACGGTCGCGCCGTCCGGAACATCGGCCAGCGCCGCCTGCGGCGTCGGAAGAATCTTGTCGATCATCGGGCGAATCTAGGGCCCGCCTCCGCGCCTTGTCAAGCGAGCGCCGCGCCGCGGTACACTTGCGCGCTTCGCCAACTTTCGCAGACAACTCCATGGCCGAAACGCACGTGTTCCACTCCGCGCCTCTCATGCGCGCAATCGAGGCGATCGTCTCCGCCGGCGGCAGCGAGGCGCGCGAAGCGCGCCTGGTGGCCGAGAACCTCGTCACCGCGAATCTCACCGGGCACGACTCGCACGGCATCGGCATGATCCCGCGCTACGTCGAGTCGCTGAAGGAGGGCGGACTGAAGCCCAACCGCCATCCGCAAACCAAGTTCGACGGGGGCGCGCTGCTCGCGCTCGACGGCCAGGCCGGCTATGGGCAAGTGATCGGCCTGGAGGCGACCGACATGGCGATCGCGCGCGCCAAGCAGCACGGCGTGGCGGTGATGGCGCTCGCCAACTCGCACCACCTGTGCCGCATCGGCCAGTGGGCCGAGCAGGCGGTAGCGCAGGGCCTGGTGTCGATCAGCTTCGTGAACGTCATCTCGCGGCCGATCGTCGCGCCCTACGGCGGCTCGGACGCGCGCTTCGGCACCAACCCTTGCACGATCGGCATTCCGCTCCCCGGCCAGCCGCCTCTGATTCTCGACATGGCGACCAGCGCGGTGGCGCAGGGCAAGATCCGCGTCGCCCACAACAAGGGCGAGAAGGTGGCGCCGGGGCTGCTCATTGACGACAAGGGCAATCCGACGCTCGATCCGCGCTACGGTGTGATCGAGCCCTTCGGCGCGCTCACAACGATGGGGCTGCACAAGGGCTACGGCCTCGCGGTGGTGTGCGAATTGCTCGGCGGTGCGCTCACCGGCGGCGGCACGCAGCATACGGGAGAGCGCACGAAGAAGCGCGTGCTGAACGGCATGCTTACGATCCTCATCGACCCCGCTAGGCTCGGCACCGCGCAGGCGTTCGCGGGCGAGGCCGCCGCGTTCGTCGAGTGGGTGAGAATGTCGCCGCCGGCGCCGGGCTTCGACAAAGTAAGGCTCGCGGGCGAGCCGGAGCGCGAAACTCGCGCGCGGCGCCTTGCCGAGGGCATTCCGGTAGACGCCACCACCTGGCGCGATATACACGCCGCGGGCGCCAAGCTGAACGTCCCTGCGGACGCGATCGACCGGCTGGCGCGCGGGGCCTGAGCCGCGTCGAGCCCGTCGCTACCGGACGACGGCCATCCGGGATCATTTTTAGAAGTCACTTCCACTTAAGTATTTAAGTGACTGATTATTTGCGCTCTTTCTATTCCAAGAAGTGTCCTTCCGATTACCTTCTAAGTCTTTGTCTAAACGAGAAAAAATGCCTCACTGAATCTTGACCAGCCCCGGCCTTTCCCATACAGTGGGAAAACGTAGAAAAAAGTGGCAAAACACGGGAGCCACACGCGACGTGTGCGCCACCGAAGGAAAAAAGGGGCATGGGCGGGACGTTTCACGGGGCATCTGTCATCACGCTTGACGCGAAGGGCCGCCTGGCCATTCCGACGCGTCATCGCGATGCACTGCTACAGGCCGGCAAGCCGCTCGTGCTGACAGCGCACCCTGAGGGTTGCGTACTCATCTACCCGGAGAGCGCCTGGGAGCCGGTGCGCGCCAAGGTCGAGACATTCCCCAGCTTCAACCCGCAGGCGAGCTGGTGGAAGCGGCTGCTGCTCGGCTTCGAGGAGCACGTCGAACCCGACGGCTCAGGGCGCGTGTTGCTCTCGGCGGCGCTGCGCCAGCACGCGCGGCTCGAACGCGAGGCGATGATGGTCGGCCAGGGAAGCTACTTCGAGCTATGGGACAACGGCGTGTGGAGCGCGAAACTCGCCGGCGCCCTGGCGGGCTCGGGCAGTCCGCCGCCCGGCATGGATGGCTTCTCGCTGTGACGGCGGAAGCGAACGATGAGCGCCCAGACGCTCACGCATCGCGCCGTGATGCTTCAGGAGGCTGTCGAGGCGCTCGCCGTTCAGCCGGACGGCACCTACGTGGACGGCACCTTCGGGCGCGGCGGGCACAGCCGCGCCATCCTCGAGCGGCTTGGCCCGCGCGGCGTGCTGATCGCCATCGATCGCGACCCGCAGGCGCTCGCCGCGGCGCGCTCGATCGCCGACCCCAGGCTGCGTGCTGTGCACGCGCGCATGAGCGAGCTCGCCAGCGTGCTCGACGCGCAGGGTGTGCAGCACGCCCACGGCATGCTCTTCGACCTCGGTGTGTCCTCGCCGCAGCTCGAGGATCCGGCGCGCGGATTTTCGTTCCGCGCCGACGGACCGCTCGACATGCGCATGGATCCGAGCAGCGGACAAACGGCGGCGCAGTGGCTCGCAGCCGCCGGCGAGCTGGAGATCAGGGAGGCGATAGGGGGCTATGGCGAAGAACGGTTTGCTAAACAGATTGCAAAGGCGATTGTTGCTGCTCGCGAACGCGAACCCATCGTTCGCACCAAGCAACTTGCCGATATCGTGGGTGCGGCGGTCCGCACACGGGAGCCGGGCCAGGATCCGGCGACGCGCACCTTTCAGGCTCTACGGATTCTCGTCAATCGGGAGCTTCAGGAAGTGTCGCTGATGCTGCCCCAGGCGACTGCGCGACTCGCGCGCGGAGGGAGGCTCGTCGTGATCAGCTTCCACTCGCTCGAGGACCGCATCGTCAAGCGCTTCCTGCGCGCGGCATCGCGCGCCGACCTGCCGCGGGATTTGCCGATCCGCGCCAGCGAAATGCCACAAATGCCGCTCAAAATCGTCGGCCGTGCCATCCGCGCCTCGACTGCCGAAATTGCGGCGAATCCTCGCGCGCGCAGCGCAACGCTGCGCGTCGCCGAGCGCACGGGCGCGCCTCTCGACCCGTCGCTCTTTGACCGAATCGAGCCCGACGCGTGGCGAAGCTGAACCTTCTCCTCCTCCTGGTTCTCGTCGTCTGCGCGCTCGGGCTCGTCACTTCCCAGCACAAGGCGCGCACGCTGTTCTCCGAGCTGGAGCGCGAAGAGCAGCGCGCGCGCCAGCTGGACGTGGAGTACGGCCAACTGCAGCTCGAGGCGAGCACCTGGGGGCTCCACTCGCGCGTGGAGCAGATCGCGCGCCAGACGCTCGGAATGCACGTGCCGGACCCGCGCAGCGTGGTGATCGTGAAGCTGCCGGCAGGGGCGGCGAAATGAGCTTCGCCGCCGCACCCGCGGTGGTGCGCCTGCCGGTATGGCGCGCACGCTTCGTGCTGATCGTGTTCGTCGCGGGCTTCGCCGTGCTCGTCGGGCGCTCGGTCTACCTGCAGGCGATGAAGACCGACTTCCTGCAGGAGAAAGGGGAAGCACGCTTTTCGCGCGTGCTCGAGATCCCCGCGACGCGCGGCCGGGTGCTCGACCGCAACGGGGAGGCGCTCGCGGTGTCCACGCCGGTCAAGTCGATATGGGTGATCCCCGCCGACGTCGAGGCGAGCGCACAGGCGAAGAGAAGGCTCGCGCAGCTGTTGGGGCTGGATGCGCGCGAGCTGGCGAAGAAGCTCGCCGAAACTGACCGCGACTTCGTCTATCTGAAAAGGCAGGTGTCGCCCGACACCGCCGAGAGGGTGGACGCGCTCGGGATCCCGGGCGTGTACGAACAGAAGGAGTACCGGCGCTACTACCCGGCGGGCGAAGTCGCCGCGCACCTCGTCGGCTTCACCGGCGTCGACGACACCGGCCAGGAAGGCATTGAGCTCGCCTACCAGTCCACCCTCGGCGGCAAGCCGGGCAGCCGGCGCGTGATCAAGGACCGCCTCGGGCGCATCGTCGAGGACGTCGGTTCGGTACACGCGGCGCAGGACGGCAAGGACCTGACGCTGTCGATCGACAGCAAGATCCAGAGCCTCGCCTACAGCGCCCTGAAGGATGCGGTGGCGGCGCACCGCGCCAAGGCGGGCGCGATCGTAGCGATCGACGTGCGCACCGGCGAGGTGCTCGCGCTCGCGAACGTGCCCTCCTACAACCCGAACAATCGCGCGCGGCTCACCGGCTCGCAGCTGCGCAACCGCGTGCTCACCGACAGCTTCGAGCCGGGCTCGACCCTCAAGCCCTTCACCATCGCGCTCGCGCTCGAGACGGGGCACATCACGCCGGCGACCCGCCTGCAGACCGACGGCGGCAAGTTCCGAATCGGCGGCTACACGATCCACGATGCGCACAAGGACGGGATGCTGAGCGTGGCGCAGGTGATCGAGGTCTCCTCCAACGTCGGCGCGGCAAAGATCGCGCTCCAGCTCCCGCGCGAACAGATGTGGGACATGTTCAGGCGCGTTGGTTTCGGTGCCCCGCCCGCGCTCGGCTTTCCCGGCGAGTCGGGTGGCAAGCTGCGCCCCTGGAAGACCTGGCGCCCGGTCGAGCAGGCGACGATGGCCTACGGGCACGGCATCGCGGTGAGCCTGATGCAGCTGGCGCACGCGTACACGATATTCGCACGCGACGGCCGGCTGGTGCCGCTCACTCTGCTGCGCACCGGTACGCCCGTGCAGGGGGAGCGCGTGATTTCGGCGCATACCGCGCGCGAGGTGCGCAAGATGCTCGCGCTCGCGGTGCAGCCGGGCGGCACGGGCCCGCTCGCCCGCATCATGGGCTGGAGCGTCGCCGGCAAGACCGGCACGGCTCACAAGGAGCAGGACGGCGGCTATGCCCCGGACAAGTACATCGCGTCGTTCGCCGGCTTCGCCCCCGCCTCGGCGCCGCGCATTGTACTCGCCGTCATGATCGACGAGCCCGACGTGCGCGTCGATTACTACGGCGGGCTGGTCGCGGCGCCGGTGTTCGCGCAGGTCATGCAGGGAATTCTGCGCATGCTCAACGTTCCGTACGACGCGCCGCTCGAGCCGCTCGACGCGCCGGACGACAGCGACGCTGCCAAGGAGGGCACCTGATGCGCGGCCTGATCTACGCGGTGGTGGAGGCGGTTTGGCGGCTCAAGGGCTGCTGGGTGGACGGGTGGAATCCGCGCGACTGGACATTTTCACGAACCTCGCCTCGCAGGGAGCAATGATCGAGCGGCTCTCCTCGGACAGCCGCCGTTGCGCGCCGGGCGTGGCGTTCTTCGCCTATCCGGGCGAGTCGGCCGACGGGCGTGCCTACATCGCGGACGCGCTCAGCCGCGGCGCGTCCGCAGTGGTATGGGAGTCCGCCGACTTCGCGTGGCGCGCCGAATGGAACGTGCCGAACGTTGGCGTGAGCGCATTGAAGCGTCGGGCGGGCGCGCTCGCGCACGAGTTCTACGGGCGACCGTCCGAGTCGCTCTGGATGTGCGGGGTCACGGGCACCAACGGCAAGACCTCGACCACTCAGTGGCTCGCGGCGCTGCTGTGCGCGCGCGGTGAGAAGGCGGGGGTGATCGGAACGCTCGGCAACGGCTTTCCCGGGGCGCTTGCGGCGCCCGTCAACACCACGCCTGACGCGCTCGAGGTTCACGCCACGCTCGCCGCGCTGCGCAGCGGGGGTGCGCGCGCCGTGGCGATGGAGGTCTCCTCGCACGGACTGGCGCAGGGTCGCGTCGGCGGCGTCGTCTTCGATTGCGCGCTCTTCACCAACCTGTCGCACGACCACCTCGACTACCACGGCACGATGCAGGCCTACGCCGAGGCGAAGGGCCTGCTGTTCGACACGCCCGGGCTCGCCGCGGCGGTGCTGAATCTGGACGACGTGTTCGGCGTGCAGCTCGCACGACGGCTGACCGCGCGCGGCCTGCGCACCATCGGCTACGCGCTGTCGCCCGAGGCGGTCGCGCCCGGCAGCGTGAGCGAGTTCGTCGCCGCGCGCGAGATCGGCTTCGAGGGCGAGGCGATGCGCGTGCCGCTCGTGACGAGCTGGGGCGAGACCGAGGCGCGCATCAACCAGCTCGGGCGCTTCAACGTGTCCAACGCGCTCGGCGTGCTCGGCTGCCTGCTTGCCCACGGCGTGCCGCTCGGCGAGGCCGCGGCGCTGCTCGGCGAGCTGCCCGCCGTGCCGGGCCGCATGCAGCGCCTCGCGCGTCCCGGCGGCCCGCTGGTGGTGGTCGACTACGCGCATACGCCCGATGCGCTCGAGAAGGTGCTGCAGGCGCTGCGCCCGCTCGCGGACGCGCGCGGCGGGGCGCTGGTGGCGGTGTTCGGCGCGGGCGGCGACCGGGATCCGGCCAAGCGGCCGCTGATGGGCGCGATCGCCTCGCGGCTCGCCGATCGCGTGCTGCTCACCTCGGACAATCCGCGCAGCGAGGACCCGGCTGCGATCATCGCGGCGATCCGCGCGGGCGCCTCGGGCGCAGCGCTCGTCGAGCCCGAGCGCGCCGCGGCCATCGAGCGCGCGGTGCGCGAAGCGGGCGCCGGGGACGTCGTGCTGCTCGCCGGCAAGGGCCACGAGAGCTACCAGGAGATCGCCGGCCGGCGCCTGCCGTTCTCGGATGCGGCGCTCGCCGAAGCGGCGCTTGCGCGCTGGAGGGCGCCATGATGACGCTCGCCGAAGCCGCGCGCGTGCTGGACGCGCACCACTCGGGGCCCGACGCGCGCTTCTCGGGCGTCTCGACCGACAGCCGCGCGCTCAAGCGCGGCGAGCTGTTCGTCGCACTGCGCGGCGAGCGCTTCGACGGCCATGACTTCCTCGACGCGGCGGGCGCCGTGGGCGCTGCCGGAGCGGTGGTCGATGGCGCCTACGCTGGGCCCGCGCCCCTACCTCTGCTCGCCGTCGGCGACACGCGGCGCGCGCTCGGCGATCTGGCGCGCGATTGGCGCGCACGCTTCGAGCCGGTGCTCGTGGCGATCGCCGGCTCGAACGGCAAGACCACGACCAAGGAGATGCTGGCCTCCATCCTGCGGCGCCACGCGGGCGAGGAGCAGGTGCTCGCCACGGCGGGCAACCTGAACAACGAGATCGGCCTACCGTTGACGCTCTTGCGTCTGCGACCCGCGCACCGCTACTGCGCGATCGAGCTCGGCATGAACCACAAGGGCGAGATCGCCTATCTGGCCGGCATTGCGCGGCCGACGGTGGCGCTGGTGAACAACGCCCAGCGCGAGCATCTGGAGTTCATGCACTCCGTCGAAGAGGTGGCCGAGGAGAACGCGAGCGTGTACGCGGCGCTGCCCGCGGACGGCACCGCCGTGGTGAACGCGGACGATCCGCACGCCGATGTGTTCCGCAGGGCGGCCGGCGCGCACCGCAGGGTCGAATTCGGGCTCGGGGGCCCGTCCGCCGTCGGCGCGCGCTACGAGCTGAAGCCGCTCTCGAGCGACATCCTCGTGCGCACGCCCTCGGGCGAAGCGCCTGCCACGCTCGCCATCCCCGGCCTGCACAACGTGCGCAATGCGCTCGCCGCGGCGGCCTGCGCGCACGCCGCGGGCGTCGCCCCGGCGGCGATCGGCGAGGGACTGTCCGCCTTCCGACCCTACCTCGGGCGGCTTCAGGTCAAGCGTGCCGTGCTCGGGGCGACGGTCATCGACGACAGCTACAACGCCAATCCCGACTCGGTGCGCGCGGCGATCGACATCCTCGCCGCCTGCCCGGCGCCGACCGTGCTCGTGCTGGGCGACATGGGCGAGGTGGGCGAGCGCGGACCCGAATTCCACCGCGAGGTCGGCGCCTACGCGCGCAGGCGCGGCGTGTCGGACCTGCTCGCGCTCGGCGAGGCGAGCCGCGGCGCGGCCGAAGCGTTCGGCGCCGGCGGCACGCACGCGGCCTCGCTCGAAGAGCTGCTCGCGGACCTGCGCAGGCGCGCCACTTCGGATGCGACCGTGCTGGTCAAGGGCTCGCGCTTCATGCGCATGGAACGTGTCGTCGCGGCGCTCACGGGCGAGCAACCCCGGCGGGGAGCGCACTGATGTTGCTCGAGATCGCACACTGGCTGGCGAAGGATCTGCGCGTCTTCAATGTCTTCAACTACATCACCCTTCGCGCGATGCTCGCTTGTCTCACGGCGCTCGCGATTTCGATGGTGATGGGTCCTCTGGTAATCCGCAAGCTCACCGCCTACAAGATCGGACAGTCGGTGCGCGACGACGGTCCGAGCACGCACCTCACCAAGGCAGGCACGCCGACCATGGGCGGGGCGTTGATCCTGCTCGCGATCGGCGTCACGACCCTCCTGTGGGGCGATCTCGCAAACCGCTACGTCTGGATCGTGCTGCTGGTGACGCTCGCCTTCGGCGCGATCGGGTGGATAGACGATTATCGCAAGGTCGTGCGCCGCAATCCCAAGGGTCTGTCGGCGAAAGCAAAGTTCCTGTGGCAGTCGGCCGTCGGCCTCGCGGCCGCGGGGGCGCTCGCGTGGATGGCACAGAGCACGCCGGCGCTCAGCCTGCTGATCGTGCCCTTCTTCAAGCACGTCGCCTATCCGCTCGGCGCGGTCGGCTTCGTGGTGCTCACCTATCTGGTGATCGTCGGTACGTCGAACGCCGTCAACCTGACCGACGGCTTGGACGGCCTGGCGATCATGCCGACGGTCATGGTCGGCAGCGCGCTCGGCATCTTCGCTTACGTCGCGGGCCACGTCGGCTTCTCGAAGTACCTCGGTCTGCCCTACATCCCTGGCGCGGGCGAGCTCGCCGTGTTCTGCGGCGCGCTCGCCGGCGCCGGCCTCGGCTTCCTCTGGTTCAACGCCTATCCCGCGGAAGTGTTCATGGGCGACGTCGGCGCGCTCGCACTCGGCGCCGCGCTCGGCACCATCGCGGTCATCGTGCGTCAGGAGGTGGTGCTGTTCGTCATGGGCGGCGTATTCGTCGCCGAGACCCTATCGGTGATGATCCAGGTACTGTACTTCAAGGCGAGCGGCGGCAAGCGCGTGTTCCGCATGGCGCCGCTGCACCACCACTACGAGCTCGAGGGGTGGAAGGAATCGCAGGTGGTGGTGCGCTTCTGGATCATCACCATGATGCTCGTGCTGTTCGGCCTGTCGACCCTGAAGCTGAGGTGAGCGTTGTCGATGACCGAGCCCGTCTTCAGCCTGCTGCCCCGCCCGAAGCCAATGGCGCTCGCCGGTAAGCGCGTGCTGGTGCTCGGGCTGGGCGACACGGGCCTGGCGGTCGCCCGCTGGGCCGAACGCTCGGGCGGCAGCGTGCGCGTCGCCGACACGCGCGCGGCGCCGCCGCGCGCCGCCGACCTGCGCTGCGGCGAGCTGGTCACCGGCCCGTTCGACGCCCGGCTGCTCGCAGGGATCGATCTGGTGTGCATCAGCCCCGGACTGGCGCTCTCCGGGCCCGTGGTGCAGCACGCGCTCGCGCGCGGCATCCCGCTGGTGGGGGAGATCGAGCTGTTCGCCTGGCAGGTACGCGGCGGCCCGGCCAGGAAGATCGCGGCGGTAACCGGCACGAACGGCAAGACGACGGTCACCGCGCTCACGGGCCACCTGCTGCGCAGCGCGGGCGTCGACTGCGAGGTGGCGGGCAATATCGGGCCGGCTGCGCTCGACGCACTCATGCGCAGGCTGGATGCCGGGCGGCTGCCCGAGGCCTGGGTGCTCGAGCTCTCGAGCTATCAGCTCGAGACCACCTGGTCGCTGGCGCCGGATTGCGCCGCGCTGCTAAATCTCTCGGAGGACCACCTCGATCGCTACGCGGGCCTGGCCGAGTACGGGGCGGCCAAGGCGCGCATCTTCCACGGCGCCGGCACGCAGGTGCTGAATCGCGACGATCCGCGCGCCGCCGCGCTCGCTCCCGCAGCGGGGCGGCGCATCACGTTCGGCCTGGATACTCCGCCGCGGCCGGAGGACTTCGGCATCGCCACGGTGGCGGGCCGCAAGTGGCTCGCGCACGGCGCGCGCACGCTCATTGCGGCGGACGAGCTACCGATTCACGGCTGGCACAACGCCGCCAATGCGCTCGCCGCGGCGGCCCTCGCGAGCGCGCTCGACGTTCCACGCGAGGCGATCGCCGAGGGATTGCGCAACTTCCGCGGGCTGCCCCACCGGCTGGAGCGGGTCGCGCTCACGGACGGGGTTACCTGGTACGACGACTCCAAGGGCACAAACGTCGGCGCCACGATCGCGGCGCTGCGTGGCCTCGAGCAGAAGGTGGTGCTGATCGCGGGCGGCGAAGGCAAGGGACAGGACTTCGCGCCGCTCGCGCAGCCCGTTGCGGAGCGCGCGAGCCGCGTGCTGCTCATCGGGCGCGACGCACCGCTCATCGCGCGCGCGCTGGTCTCGAGCGGCGTGCCGCTCGAGACTTGTGCCACGCTCGAGGATGCCGTCGCCGTCGCCGCGCGCAGCGCGCGCCCAGGCGAGGCGGTGCTGCTGTCCCCGGCCTGCGCGAGCTTCGACATGTTCCGCGACTACCGGCACCGCGGCGAAGCTTTCGCGGCCGCGGTGAGGGGGCTCGCCCGTGGCTAGCTACGTCTTCGCGCAGAACGCGCCCACCGCCGAGTACGATCGCTCGCTCGCCTGGGCAGCGCTACTGCTCGCCGCGGGCGGCCTCGTCATGGTGTATTCGGCGTCGGTCGAAACGGCCGCGGCGAGCCGGTTCACGGCTCACAACTACGCGTATTTCCTCCTGCGCCAGGGGGTTTTCCTTAGCGCGGCCTTGATCGCCGCGCTGGTCGTGTTCCTGGTGCCGGTGCGCGCCTGGCAGAAGGCAGCGCCGTGGCTGTTCGTCGGAACCCTGCTCATGCTGGCCATGGTCCTGGTGCCCGGCATTGGACGCGAGGTGAACGGTGCGCGCCGCTGGCTCAGCCTGCGTGTCATCAACGTCCAGCCCTCCGAGCTCATGAAGCTCGCGGTGGTGCTGTACGCGGCCGACTACACGGTGCGCAAGCACGCCGTGCTGAAGAGCTTCCGCAAGGGCCTGCTGCCGATGCTGGCGGTCATGCTGCTCGTCTCGTGGCTGTTGCTGCGCGAGCCGGACTTCGGTGCGTTGGTGGTGATCGCTGTCACCGCGTTCGGCATGCTGTTCCTCGGGGGAATGAACGGCAGGCACTTCGCCCTGCTGGTCGCGATGCTGGCGCTCGGCTTTGCCGGGTTGGTGCTCTCATCTCCCTACCGCATGCAGCGAATCTTCGGCTTCATGGACCCGTGGTCCGATCCGTTCGGCAGCGGCTACCAGCTGTCGCACGCACTCATCGCCTTCGGGCGCGGCGAATGGTTCGGCGTCGGGCTCGGCGCAAGCGTCGAGAAGCTGCAGTACCTCCCCGAAGCGCATACCGATTTCCTGCTCGCCGTGATCGCCGAGGAGCTCGGCTTCGCGGGCGTGGCGGCGGTGATCGGGCTGTTCTCCTGGATCGTGTTCCGCGCTTTCGTGATCGGGCGCCGCGCGGTCCTGCACGAGCGTCACTTCGCCGCGCTCGTGGCCCAGGGCATCGGCTTGTGGATCGGTTTCCAGGCGCTGATCAATATGGGCGTCAACATGGGGCTGCTGCCGACCAAGGGCCTGACGCTTCCGCTGATGAGCTTCGGCGGCACCGGGCTGCTGGTGAATTTCGTGGCGCTCGCGATCCTGCTGCGCATCGACTGGGAGTGCCGCCAGCTCGCGCGAGGGCTGCCGGCATGAGCCGCACGATCCTGATCATGGCGGGTGGCACGGGCGGGCACATCTTCCCAGGCCTCGCGGTCGCCGAGCGGATGCGTGCTGCCGGCTGGGACGTCGTGTGGATGGGCGCGAAGAGCGGCATGGAGGCGCGCATCGTGCCGCAGCGCGGCTACCGCATGGCCTGGATCCGCGCCCGGGCGCTGCGCGGCAAGGGCCTGCTTGCCAAGCTGCTGCTGCCGGCGAACCTGCTGGTCTCCTTCTGGGAGAGCGCGCGCGCCATGTTCGGCGTGCGGCCCGACGTGGTGCTGGGCATGGGCGGCTACGTCGCATTTCCCGGCGGCATGATGGCCTCGCTGCTGAACCGCCCGCTGGCGGTGCACGAGCAGAACGCGATCGCCGGCCTCGCCAACCGCGTGCTCGCTGCACTCGCCGACAAGGCGATGGTCGCCTTCCCCGGTGCGCTCAAGAACGCCGAGTGGACCGGAAACCCGGTGCGCGCCGATATCGCCGCGCTGGCTGCGCCCGCCGAGCGCTTCGCCGGCCGCAGCGGCCCGCTCAGGCTGCTCGTGGTCGGCGGCAGCCTCGGTGCCAAGGCGCTCAACACGGTGTTGCCCGAGGCGCTCGCGCTGATCCCCGCGCCGCAGCGCCCGCAGGTCGTGCACCAGGCGGGCGAGAAGCACCTCGAAGCGCTCCGTGCAGGCTACGCAGCCGCTGGCGTGCAGGGCGAGCTGGTCGCGTTCATCGAGGACATGGCGCGCCGTTACGCCGAGGCCGACCTGGTGATCTGCCGCGCGGGAGCAATTACCGTGGCCGAGCTCGCAGCGGGCGGCGTGGCAAGCGTGCTGGTGCCCTTTCCCCACGCGGTAGACGACCACCAGACGGCCAACGCGAAGTTCCTCGCAGAGCGCGGCGCGGCGATCCTGCTGCCGCAGTCGGAGTTGAGCGCCGCGCGGCTCGCCGCGCTGATCGAGTCTCTCGACCGCGCACGGCTGCTCGAAATGGCCGCTAAGGCGCGCGCGCTCGGCCGGCCGCAGGCCGCGCGCCTGGTCGCCGAGCGCTGCATGGCGCTCGCGGAAGGGAAGCGCGCGTGAAGCACAAGGTACGCCACATCCACTTCGTCGGCCTCGGCGGCTCGGGCATGAGCGGCATCGCCGAAGTGCTGCTCAACCTCGGCTACGAGGTGAGCGGCTCGGACCTGTCGGAGAACGCGGCGACGCGCCGCCTGGCAGGGCTCGGCGCGAAGGTCTCCGCGTCGCACGTTGCCGCAAACATCAACGGCGCCGACGCGGTCGTAGTATCCACCGCGATCGCAGGCGACAACCCGGAGGTGATCGCCGCGCGCACCCGGCGCATACCCATCGTGCCGCGCGCGCTGATGCTCGCCGAGCTGATGCGCCTCAGGCAGGGCGTCGCGATCGCCGGCACGCACGGCAAGACGACCACCACCAGCCTGGTGGCGAGCGTGCTGGCCGAAGGCGGCCTCGATCCGACGTTCGTCATCGGCGGGCGCCTGAACGCCGCGGGCACCAACGCGCGCCTCGGCTCGGGCGAGTTCATCGTCGTCGAGGCCGACGAATCGGACGCCTCGTTCCTGCACCTGCAACCGGTGATCGCGGTGGTGACGAATATCGACGCCGACCACATGGACACCTACCAGCACGACTTCGCGCGGCTCAAGCAGGCATTCGTGCAATTCCTACAGAACCTGCCCTTCTACGGTAGCGCCGTGCTGTGCATCGACGATGCCCACGTGCGCGAGATCCTGCCGTTCGTCTCCAAGCCAGTGCTGACCTACGGCTTCGCGCCCGACGCGGCAGTGCGCGCCGAGCGCGTCGAGCACGCGGGCGGCGCGATGCGCTTCCGGGCGGTGCGCGAGCAGGGCGCGCCGCTGGAGGTGAAGCTAAACCTGCCGGGACGGCACAATGTGCAGAACGCGCTCGCCGCGATCGCGGTGGCGGGCGAGCTGGCGATTCCGGACCGGGCGATCCTCAAGGCGCTCGAGGAGTTCCGCGGCGTCGCGCGGCGCTTCCAGCGCTGCGGCGAGATCCCCTTGCAGGGCGGCGGACGCTTCACGCTGATCGACGACTACGGCCATCACCCCGCCGAAATGACCGCCACGCTGGAGGCCGCACGCGGCGCGTTCCCCGGACGGCGCATCGTGCTTGCTTTCCAGCCGCACCGCTACACGCGCACGCGCGACCTGTTCGAGGATTTCGTGCGCGTGCTCTCCACCGCCGACGCGCTGCTGCTCGCCGAGGTGTATCCCGCGGGTGAGGCGCCGATCGTGGCAGCCGATGGCAGGTCGCTTGCGCGCGCGGTGCGCGTGGCGGGCAAGGTCGAGCCGGTTTTCGTCGGGGACATGGCGCAGATGGCGGACGCGATACGGCGCGTGGCGCGCGACGGCGACGTGGTGGTCACCATGGGGGCGGGCTCGATCGGCGGCGTGCCGGCGCAGCTCGCGACCCCGGAAACATGAGGCGTGTGCGCATGAACATGTCTGAGGCCAGGGCGTTGCAGGGGCTGCGCGGGGAGCTGAAGCTGGGCGAGCCGATGGCGCGGCATACCAGCTGGCGAACCGGCGGTGCGGCAGCACGCGTTTACCTGCCGGCCGACCTCGAGGATCTTGCATCCTTCCTGCGCCAGCTGCCGCCGAGCGAGCCGCTGCTGTTCGTCGGCCTGGGTTCGAACCTGCTGGTGCGCGACGGCGGCTACCGCGGCACCGTGGTGCTGACGCACGCGGCGGCCAGGCGCCCGGAGCTGCTGCTCGGGCGCGTGTATGCCGAGGCCGGCGTCGCGTGCCCGAAGGTGGCGCGCTTCGCGGCGCTGAACAATCTCGCGGGCGCGGAGTTTCTCGCCGGGGTGCCGGGCAGCGTGGGCGGCGCGCTCGCCATGAACGCCGGCTGCTACGGCGGTGAAACCTGGGACATCGTGGATCGCGCGCTGACTATCGACCGGCGCGGCGAACTGCACAGCCGCGAAAGGCCCGAATTCGAGATCTCGTACCGTCATTGCGAGCTCAAGGAAGGCGGGCGCATCGGCGCGGATGAGTGGTTCGTCGCGACCTACTTCAAGCTGCCCGAGGGCGACGGAACTGCGTCGCGCGCGAAGATCAAGGACTTCCTGGCGCGGCGCATCGCTTCGCAACCTCTGTCGCTGCCCAACGCGGGCAGCGTATTCCGCAATCCGATCGGCGACCACGCTGCGCGCCTGATCGAGTCCTGCGGCCTGAAGGGGCTGGGACGCGGCGGGGCGCGCGTGTCGGAAAAGCACGCCAATTTCATCGTCAATCCGCGGGGCGAGGCGCGCGCCTCCGACATAGAGTGGCTGATCGACACGGTGCGCCGCACGGTGTTCGAGAAGACCGGCGTCGAGCTGCGCCCCGAAGTACGCATCGTGGGGGATTCTTGAGCGCGCGCGATTTTGGCAAGGTCGCTGTGCTGCTGGGCGGCAGCTCCGCGGAGCGCGAGGTGTCGCTCAGGAGCGGCGCCATGGTTCTGAACGCGCTGCGCGCGCGGGGCGTCGAGGCGCATGCCTTCGATACGGCCGAGCACGGTATCGATGAGCTGGTCGCGGGACGCTTTGCGCGCGCATTCATCGCTCTGCACGGGCGCTTCGGCGAGGACGGCACGGTACAGGGCGTGCTCGAATGGCTGAACATACCGTACACGGGCAGCGGCGTGCTCGGCTCCGCGCTCGCCATGGACAAGCTGCGCACCAAGCTGCTGTGGCAGGCGAGCGGTCTGCCGACCCCGCCGCACGAGCTACTCGACGCGCACGCGGACATGCGCGCGGTGGCTGCGCGCCTCGGCCTGCCGCTCATGGTGAAGCCGATCTCGGAGGGATCGTCGCTCGGCATGAGCAAGGTGCGCGAAGCCGCGGCGCTGGACGAGGCCTTTGCGCTCGCGGCCAACTACGACAGAGCGGTGATGGCCGAGAAATTCATCGAAGGCACGGAGCTCACGGTCGCGATCCTCGGCGACGAGGTGCTGCCGATAATCAAGCTCGAGACGCCGCGCGATTTCTATGACTACCAGGCGAAGTACGTGGCGGACGACACGCGCTACATCATTCCTTGCGGTCTGCCGCCGGCGCGAGAGCGAGAGATCCAGGCGCTTTGCCTGCGGGCGTTCCGGGTCCTCGGTTGCAGCGGCTGGGGACGCGTCGATCTGATGCTCGATCGCTCGGGAGCGCCGCACCTGCTCGAGGTGAATACCGCGCCGGGGATGACGGACCACTCGCTCGTGCCGATGGCCGCGCGCGCCGTGGGGCTGTCCTACGAGGATCTGTGCCTGCGTATCCTGGAGCTCGCGCATGTGGGATAACCCGCGGCTGCTCAACTCCGTGGCCGGGACCCTGACCGGGATCGCGCTGCTGCTGCTCGCGTTCGCTGCGGCGCAGCTGCTGCTGCGCTCGCGCCTGTTTCCGGTGCACGAGATCACGGTACGCGGCAAGCTGGCGCACACCACGCCCGAGCAGATCGCCCAGGCGGCGCGTGGCCACATCGATGGCAATTTCTTCGCGGTCGATCTGGGGGAGGTGAGGGACGCCCTGCAGCAGCTGCCTTGGGTGCGCAGCGTGAGCGTGCGCCGCCTGTGGCCCGACCGGCTCGAAGTACGGCTGGAGGAGCACGTGCCGCTCGCGCACTGGGGCACCGACGCCTTGGTCGACGGCGACGGCGAGCGCTTCGCCGCGCAAAGCAATGCACCACTGCCTATTCTTATCGGGCCGGATGGCACGGAAGCCCAAGTCACACAGCGCTTCCGCAGCTTCGCCGCGCTGCTAGCGCCGCTCGGCAAGAAACCGCTGCGTGTCGAGCTCACGCCGCGCTACGCCTGGCGGCTGTGGCTGGACGATGGTTTGCAGGTCGCGCTCGGGCGCGATACGGCCGACCACCCGGTGGACGCGCGGCTCGCACGCTTCGTCGCGGTGTACGCCGAAACGCTGGGGAAGATGGGTCAGCGACTCGCTTACGTAGATCTGCGTTATCCGAACGGCTTCGCCCTGCGCGAGGCCGGTTCCAAGGGCTAAGGGAAATGGCGAGGGAAAGCAAGGACCTGATCGTCGGACTGGATATCGGCACCTCGAAGGTGGTTGCGCTGGTGGCCGAACTGCGGCCGGACGGCGAGCTCGAGATCCTGGGCATGGGCAGTCACGAGTCCAAGGGCATGAAGAAGGGCGTCGTCGTCAACATCGAAGCGACCGTGAACGCGGTGCAGCGTGCCCTTGAGGAGGCCGAGCTGATGGCGGACTGCAAGATCGTGTCGGCCTTCACCGGTATCGCCGGCAGCCACATCCGCAGCTTCAACTCGACCGGCATGGTGGCCATCAAGGACCGTGAAGTGAGCGCGCTCGACGTGGGCCGAGTGCTCGAAACCGCCAAAGCGGTGAACATCCCGACCGATCAGCAGATCCTGCACGTCCTGCGCCAGGAATTCATCATCGACGGACAGGAGGACGTACGCGAGCCGATCGGCATGTCGGGCGTGCGTCTCGAGGTGAAGGTGCACATCGTCACCGGCGCCGTGTCCGCGGCGCAGAACATCGTCAAGTGCGTACGGCGCTGCGGTCTGGAGGTGAACGATCTCATCCTGCAGCCGCTCGCATCCTCGCGCGCCGTGCTGCAGGAGGACGAGACCGACTTGGGCGTGTGCCTGATCGACATCGGCGGCGGCACTACGGACATCGCGATATTCACCAACGGCGCCATTCGCCACACCGCGGTGATCCCGATCGCCGGCGACCAGATTACGAACGACATCGCGATGGCGCTCAGGACGCCGACCGCCGAAGCCGAAAACATCAAGATCCGCCACGGCGTCGCCCTGCGCCAGCTCGCCGACCCGAACGAGATGATCGAGGTTCCGGGAATCGGCGATCGCAGCCCGCGCGTCATGTCGCGCCAGACGCTCGCGGAGGTGATCGAGCCGCGCGTCGAGGAACTCTTTTCCCTCGTGCAGCAGGTGCTGCGCGAGTCGGGCTTCGAGGAGCTGCTGTCCTCCGGCCTGGTGCTGACCGGTGGCAGCGCGGTGATGCGGGGCATGGTCGAGCTGGGCGAAGAAATCTTTCACATGCCGGTGCGCCTCGGCGTGCCGCGCTATACCGGCGGACTTGCCGATGTCGTGCGCAATCCGCGTTATGCGACCGCAGTGGGACTGCTGCTGGAGGGCGCCTCGCAGGTCCAGCAGGGCCAGCTGTCGCGCCAGACCGGTTCGGTGCGCGCCGTGCTCACCCGCATGCGCGAGTGGTTCCAACGCAATTTCTGATTCATCGCCTGAGCATCACTTAACAGCAAGGAGGAAACACATGTTCGAAATCGTAGACAGCCAAACAGCAGGACCGATCATCAAGGTGGTCGGCGTTGGCGGCGCCGGAGGAAACGCCGTCAACCACATGATCGAGCAGGGCGTCGAGGGCGTCGAGTTCATCGCCGTCAACACCGACGCCCAGGTGCTGGCGCGCAACAGCGCGCGCCATCAGATTCAGCTCGGCACGAGCGGGCTCGGCGCGGGAGCCAAGCCCGACGAGGCGCGCGCGGCGGCGCTCACCGAGCGCGAGCGACTCGAGGAATCGCTGGCCGGCGCGCACATGGTGTTCATCACAGCGGGCATGGGCGGTGGTACGGGAACCGGAGCGGCACCCGTGATCGCCGAGGTGGCGCGCTCGCTGAACGTGCTCACCGTGGCCGTGGTGACCAAGCCTTTCGGCTTTGAGGGCACCAAGCGCATGCGCCTCGCGGAGAAGGGCATCGAGGAGCTCTCGCAGCATGTCGATTCGCTCATCGTGATCCTGAACGACAAGCTCGAGGAGGTGCTGGGCGAGGACGTCACGATGGACGAGGCATTCAGGGCGGCCGACGACGTGTTGAACAACGCGGTGGCGGGCATCGCGGAGATCATCAACTGCCCGGGACTCATAAACGTCGACTTCCAGGATGTGCGCACCGTGATGTCCGAGCAGGGCATGGCTATGATGGGCTCGTCCAAGGCGAGCGGTATCGACCGCGCCCGCATCGCAGCGGAACAGGCGATCGCGAGCCCGCTGCTCGAGGGCGTCACGCTCGCCGGCGCGCGCGGCGTGCTGGTCAACATCACCGCCACCCGGGCGAGCCTCAAGCACGGCGAGGTCAAGGCGGTGATGAACACCGTACGCAGCTTCGCGGCCGAGGACGCGACCATCATCTTCGGCGCAGTCTACGACGAGGAAGTGGGCGACGACCTGCGCGTCACGGTCGTTGCGACGGGACTCGGGGCGCCGATCGTGGCACGCCAGCCCAAACCGCAGCTCGTAGTGACGCAGAAGACCGGCACCGACAACCAGCCCGTCTCGCAGGGGGTCGACTACAACCAGTTGGACGCCGTTCCGGCGGTCATCCGGCGCAACCGCGCCTCGACCGTCGAGGCGCTCCAGCAAAGCGGCGTCGACAAGTACGACATTCCGGCGTTCCTGCGCAAGCAGGCGGACTGACGCTCTAGTGGCCGGAGCGCCCAAAATCCTCCTTGCGGGTGCTCCGGCCGCGCCTGGTCTGTTACAATCCACAAGCTGGTCAGTTACTTACCGATGCTCAAGCAGCGCACCCTGAAATCCATCGTCCGCGCCACCGGCGTCGGGCTTCACACCGGACAGAAGGTCAGCATCAGCCTGCGGCCGGCGCGCATCGATACCGGCGTCGTGTTTCGCCGCGTCGATCTCGCGTCGCCCGTCGACATTCCGGCGCGCGCCGACCTTGTCGGCGAGACGCGCCTGTCGTCGTGTCTGGTCAAGGGCGATGCGAAGGTCTACACCGTCGAACATCTCATGTCGGCGCTTGCTGGGCTAGGCGTAGACAATGTCTTCGTCGATCTCGACGGCCCGGAGGTGCCCATCATGGACGGCAGCGCCGCGCCTTTCGTCCTGCTCGTGCAGCAGGCCGGGTTAGAGGAACAGCCGGCGCCGAAGCGCTTCCTGCGCGTGAAGAAACGCGTTGAGGTCGCCGACGGCGACAAATGGGCGCGCCTCGAGCCGTACGCGGGCTTCAAGCTGTCGTTTTCGATTGTCTTCAATCACCCCGTGATCGATCGCAGCAGTCAGTCGGTGACGGTGGATTTCGCCGAAACCTCGTATCTCAAGGAGATCGCGCGTGCGCGCACCTTCGGCTTCATGCACGAGGTGGAGGCGCTGCGCGAGTCGGGCCTTGCGCTGGGCGGCGGGCTCGACAATGCGGTGGTGCTCGACGAATACCGGGTGCTGAATGCCGAGGGGCTGCGCTTCGCGGACGAGTTCATTCGCCACAAGGTGCTGGACGCGATCGGCGACATCTACCTTCTCGGCAAGCCTCTCTTGGGTGCTTTCAGCGCGCACAAATCGGGTCACGGATTGAACAACCGTCTGCTGCACCAGCTGCTCGCCGATGCGTCGGCATGGGACACGGTTAGCTTCGAGCGAAGCGAGGAAGCGCCGGCGGGCGTCGCCGGCCTGGTGCAGCAGCCCGCCTGGTGACGTGCTGCTGGTCCGCCTGCTCGGGCTGCTCGCGGCGACCGGTCTCTCCGTCGCGGTGCTGCTCTACATGGTCACGGGCGAGCGCAAGTATCTGCGTTTCGCGTGGCAGCTGTTCAGGTACGCGCTTTTCGTGATCGTCGTGGTGCTGCTGATGTTTCTTTTTGAGCGCCTGTTGGTGGCAATTTAGAAGGCGCGCTCGCGTGGCGCTCGAGCAGCGCGCGCAGCGCGCTGCGTGCCGGCGAATCTGCCAGACGGGCGTGCAGCGCCTGTAGCTCAGCCAAGTTCGACGCGGAAAAACTCACACTCTTTCGCGCCGCAACATCCGTGCGCCGTGATGCATTTGGTTGCACGCGAATTGAAACTCCCCTAACCTTTGGGCGTTCTTTTGCGAGGAAAGCTCCAAGACTCTCGGCTAACAGCCTGAGCTTGGAGGCAGTTGCCGGATTCGCGGCCAGCAGCACCAGCTTGCCGTCCTTTAGATTGGCGGCTTGCACCAGCGGTCCAAGCTCCGGCGGCAGGAACTCGTTGCAGAGTCTGGAAAGCTCGCGGATTTCGCGGGCTTTATCGAGGACCGGCTGAATCTCGCCATCGGCGGACAGGACGCGGTCGATTTTGGGAAGGTGCACGAGCAAAGAGGATCGCAGGGGGTAGGCTTGCAGATTATCGTCATCCCGGGCCGGCTGGCAAAGGCGAGAACCATCTCGCTATCGGCACCGCAGCTCGTCGCGTACGCGGGGCTGGCGCTCGCGACGATCTTAGTGCTGACGGGCGCTCTATACTGGCTGACGCTGCGTTACTCGGCAGAGGCCCGGGTGCCGTTTGTCGAGCAGGTTGTGCTGGCGGCGCAGCGCGCCGAGAATGCCAAATCGCGCGAGTTTGTCCAGCAGAACCTGAATGCCATGGCTGTAAAGCTGGGCGAGCTGCAGGCGCAGCTCACGCGCCTGGACGCGCTCGGCGAGCGCCTCTCCACGCTCGGAGGCCTGCGGGCGTCCGATTTTCGTGTTAGTGGACCACTCGGGCTCGGCGGGGCGGTGTCGACCATGCCGCCGCAGGATCTGTCGATGGGTGACCTCGAGGAGCGGCTCAGCGCGCTGTCCAAGCAGATGGACACGCGTTCCGATCTGTACAGCGTGCTCGACTCGGAATTGCGCGATCTCGCGGTTCGTCGCAAATCGATGCCGACGATGCTTCCGGTGCACGCGCCGCGCGGCTCGGGCTTTGGCAAGCGGATCGATCCGTTTACGGGGCAGCTCGCGATGCACGAGGGGATCGACTTCGAGGTCGATTCTGGCACGCCCGTGGAAGCGGCGGCCGGCGGTGTCGTCACGTTCGCCGGCCCACATCCGCAATACGGCAACCTGGTCGAGATCGATCACGGCAATGGTCTTTCGACGCGCTATGCCCACATGTCGAAGATTCTCGTGAAGAAGGGCGACATCGTGTTGCGCGGGCGCGAGCTTGGGCTCAGCGGCGCCACCGGGCGCGCGACCGGCCCGCACCTGCATTTCGAGGTGCGTTACAAAGGCGTAGCGGTCAATCCTGACCGCTTCTTGGCGGCGAGCGATCCGACACTGCCGGGCTCGAAGCGGCGCCCCACTGCCTCTTTGGCGCGCGACTAACCGCGCGACGGGCCGCTGCGGCGGCCGTGATAGACTTTTGATTTCCGCTGGACCTCGGCGGGGCCGTCTCCGGCCCTCGCGGCCTCCCGTCCGCGTAGCCTGCGGTTCGGGCCGCATTCTTCATAATGGCGAACGTACTTACCAAGATCTTCGGCAGCCGCAACGAGCGGCTGCTCAAGCAGTATTCCCGCACGGTCGCGCGCATCAACGCCCTCGAGCCTGAAATCTCGAAGCTGGACGATGCGGCCCTGCGGGCCAAGACCGACGAGTTCCGCCTGCGTATCGCCGACAAGGTCGCTGCGGCCGGGCAAGACGCGAAGACCGAGGTGGAGAGCACGGCGGTGGAGGAGCTCCTGCCTGAGGCGTTCGCGGTTGTGCGCGAGGCCGGCAAGCGCACGCTGCGCATGCGGCACTTCGACGTACAGCTGCTGGGCGGAATGGTGCTGCACTACGGCAAGATTTCCGAGATGCGCACCGGCGAGGGCAAGACGCTGGTGGCTACTCTGCCCGCGTATTTGAACGCGCTCGCGGGCAAGGGCGTGCACATCGTTACCGTCAACGACTACCTCGCGCAGCGTGACGCAGCCTGGATGGGCAAGCTGTACGGCTTTCTGGGACTTACCGTCGGGGTGAACATTCCTCAGATGGAGCCCGACGCCAAGCGCGCCGCGTACAGGACCGACATCACTTACGGCACCAACAACGAGTTCGGCTTCGATTACCTGCGCGACAACATGGCGATGCACCTCGAGGAGCGCTTTCAGAGGGGGCTGTACTACGCCATCGTCGACGAGGTCGACTCGATCCTAATCGACGAGGCGCGCACGCCGCTCATCATTTCCGGGCAGGCGGAGGACCGCACCGAGCTCTACTACCGGATGAACGAAGTGGCGCCGCTGCTTACGCCGCAGAAGGAGGAGAACGGCCCGGGCGAGTTCTGGGTGGATCAGAAGAACCATCAGATCCTGCTATCCGAGGCCGGTCACGCCAAGGCCGAGGAGATTCTGGTGCGCGTCGGGCTGCTGCCGCAGGGCGCGAGCCTCTACGAGCCGGCATACATCAACCTGGTGCACCATCTCTACGCGGCGCTGCGCGCGCACCATCTGTTCCACCGCGACCAGCACTACGTTGTGCAGAACGGCGAGGTCATCATTGTCGACGAGTTCACCGGCCGCCTGATGGTCGGGCGGCGCTGGTCCGATGGCCTGCATCAGGCAGTCGAGGCGAAGGAGAAGGTCTCGATACAGAACGAGAACCAGACGCTCGCGTCGATCACGTTCCAGAACTACTTCCGCCTCTACAAGAAGCTGGCGGGCATGACGGGAACTGCGGATACCGAGGCATTCGAATTCCAGGAGATTTACGGCCTCGAGACCGTGGTCGTGCCTACGCACAAGCCGATGATCCGCGCCGATCGGCTTGATCTGGTTTACCGGACGGCCAAGGAGAAGTACCACGCCATCATCGACGACATCCGGGACTGCTATCAGCGCGGTCAACCGGTTCTGGTTGGCACCACCTCAATCGAGAACTCCGAGCTGCTGTCGTCCCTGCTCAACAAGGACAAGCTGCCCCACCAGGTGCTGAACGCCAAGCAGCACGCGCGCGAGGCGGAGATCGTCGCGCAGGCGGGTCGCCCCAAGATGGTTACCATCGCGACCAACATGGCCGGACGCGGCACCGACATCGTGCTCGGCGGCAATGTCGAGAAGCAGTGCGAGCTGATCGAGGCCGATCCGTCGATCGCACCCGAGGACAAGCGGGGGCGGGTCGAAAAGCTGCGTGCGGAATGGCAGCAGCTGCACGACCAGGTGATTGCCGCGGGCGGCTTGCACATCATCGGCACCGAGCGGCACGAGTCGCGCCGCATCGACAACCAGCTGCGGGGCCGCTCGGGGCGCCAGGGCGACCAGGGTTCGTCGCGCTTCTTCCTCTCGCTCGAGGATCCGCTGCTCAAGATCTTCGCCGGCGAGCGCATCAATCGCATCATGGTGATGCTGAAGATGCCCGAAGGCGAGGCGATCGAGCACTCGATGGTGACGCGCTCGATCGAGTCGGCGCAGACCAAGGTCGAGGCGCGCAATTTCGACATCCGCAAGCAGCTGCTCGAATACGACGACGTCGCCAACGAGCAGCGCAAGACGATCTACGCCTTGCGCAACGAGCTGCTCGAATCGCAGGACGTCTCGGAGCGTATTTCCGAGCTGCGCGCCGGCGTGCTGCAGGACGTGTTCCGCAGCTATGTTCCGGAGGAAAGCGTCGAGGAGCAGTGGGACATCCCCGGCCTCGAAGGCGCCCTCAAATCCGAGCTCGGACTCGAACTGCCGGTCAAGGCCTGGCTGGAGCAGGATCCGGACCTGCACGAAGAGACGCTGCTGGAGCGCATCGTCGAAAAGGGGCGTGAGGCGTACCTCGCCAAGATTCCCCAGGGTGCGGAGACCTCGTTTCACCAGTACGAGCGCTATGTGATGCTGCAGATCCTCGACGCCCACTGGCGCGAGCACCTCGCTGCGCTTGATCATCTGCGCCAAGGCATCCATCTGCGCGGTTACGCGCAGAAGAACCCCAAGCAGGAGTACAAGCGCGAAGCCTTCGAGCTGTTCGGGGCCATGCTTGAGTCGGTCAAGCTCGAGGTCACGAAAACCCTGTGCAGCGTCGAGATCCGGACAAGCGAAGCGCTGGAGCAGGTCGACGACGCGGCTCACGTGGAGAATGTACGCATGCAGCATGAGGCTTTCCCGGGCAGCGCCGAGGGTACCGCCTCGCCTGCGGACGAGGAGATCGCAGCGGCGGCAGCCAAGAAGCCGCAACCGGTCGTTCGCCCGACGCAAAAGGTGGGGCGCAACGACCCCTGCCCGTGCGGGTCGGGCAAGAAATACAAGCACTGTCACGGCAGGCTGGCCTGAGATCCCATGGCCGTGAATCTGGCGCCGCCGGATCCTGCGTCGCTGCATCCCGTCGCGGGCGTCGAGCTCGGCGTTGCGATGGCTGGCATCCGCAAGCCCGGAAGACGCGACTTGATGGTGATGCGAATGTGCGCGGGCGCTACCGCGGCCGGGGTCTTCACGCGTAATCGCTTCTGCGCGGCGCCGGTGATCCTCGCCAAGCGTCACCTCGGGGCAGCGCCGGATACGCGCGCGCTGGTGGTCAACACGGGTAACGCTAATGCCGGCACGGGCGACGACGGACTCGAGCGCGCTCTCGCGGTGTGTAGGGGCGCTTCGCGTGCGCTCGGCTGCGCGGTGGAGCAGGTGCTGCCATTTTCCACCGGAGTCATCATGGAACCGCTTCCGGTGGAGCGCATCCTGGCGGGGCTTCCGGAGGCACTAGCAGACCTGCGCGCCGACAACTGGCATGCGGCGGCGCAGGCCATCATGACGACCGATACGGTGCCGAAGGCGGTCTCGCGCCGCCTGCGGCTTGGCGGACGCGAGTTGACGATCACCGGGATCGCCAAGGGCGCGGGGATGATCCGCCCCGACATGGCGACTATGCTCGCGTTTGTCGCCACCGACGCGAAGGTCGCGCAGGCCGATCTCGATGCAATGCTCGAGCGGGCGACCGGGCGATCGTTCAACTGCATCACGGTCGATGGCGACACCTCTACGAACGACGCGTTCATGCTGATCGCGAGCGGTGCGTCCGGCGTGACGGCGAGTTCCGCCGCCGATCTTGCCGCACTGGACGGAGCAGTCGAAGAAGTCGCGTCGCTGCTCGCGCAGGCGATCGTGCGCGACGGCGAAGGCGCGACAAAGTTCGTCACCATCCGCGTGGAGGGAGGACGCTCGCCGGAGGAATGCCGACGCGCGGGCTACGCCATCGCGCACTCGCCGCTGGTCAAGACGGCGTTCTTCGCTTCCGATCCCAACCTTGGCCGCATTCTCGCCGCGATCGGCAACGCGGGAATCGACGATCTGGACGTATCGCGGGTCGACCTGTACCTGGACGAGGTGCTCGTGGCGAGCAAGGGAGGACGACATCCCGCGTATCGCGAGGAGCAGGGGACCGCGGTGCTCGCCAAGTCCGAGTTCACCGTGCGCGTGCGCCTCGAGCGAGGTAGCGCGCAGGCGACGCTGTGGACCTGTGATCTTTCATTCGAATATGTGAAGATCAATGCCGAGTACCGCACCTGAATGCCGCGCATGAGAGACGACGCCAACAAGCTGATCGCACGCGCGGAGGCGCTGGTGGCGAAGCTCGAGACGCTGCTCCCGCCGCCACCGCCGGCGACCGACTGGGGCGCGAGCGTCGCTTTCCGCTGGCGCAAGGGGGCCACGCAGAGCATGCGCGGCTGGCTGCAGCCCGTCGGGCACGTGCACCGCATCCGGATTTCCGACCTGCAGGGCATCGACGCGCAAATCGCCCGGGTAGAACAGAACACGCGCCAGTTCCTACAGGGCAGGCCCGCCAACAATGTGCTCCTCACCGGCGCGCGTGGCACCGGCAAGTCCTCGATAGTCAAGGGACTGCTGAACAAGTACAGCGGCCAGGGCTTGCGCCTGATCGAGGTCGAGAAGCGCGACCTGATGGACCTGCCGGCGATCACCGACCTGGTAGCGGAACGCAAGGAGCGATTCTTGCTCTTCTGCGATGACCTGTCGTTCGAGGCCGCCGACCCCGGCTACATCGCGCTCAAGGTCGCGCTCGACGGGTCGATCTCAACTGCATCCGAGAACCTGCTGATCTACGCCACATCCAACCGCCGCCATCTCATGCCGGAATACATGCAGGAGAACCTCGAGACCCGGTACATCGGGGACGAGATTCATCCCGGCGAGACCGTGGAGGAGAAGATCTCGCTTTCCGAGCGCTTCGGGCTGTGGGTGTCGTTCTATCCCTTCGACCAGGACGAGTATCTGCACATCGTGACGCACTGGCTGAAGACCTTCGGCTGCTCGGCGCGGGACGTTGACGCGGCGCGCGAAGAGGCTTTGCAGTGGGCATTGCTGCGCGGCTCGCGCAGCGGCCGTGTAGCCTACCAGTTCGCGAGGGATTGGTCCGGCAAGCACGCCGCCGCCGGCGCGCGCAAGAGGCGCTAGGCGCGGTGCTCGAAGTCGCCGCGGCCGTCCTGCTGCGAGATGATGGCAGCTTTCTGCTCGCGCGGCGCCCCGAGGGGAAGGTCTATGCGGGTTACTGGGAATTTCCGGGAGGCAAGATCGAGCCGGGCGAGGCCGCCGAGGCCGCGCTGACGCGCGAGCTGCACGAGGAGCTCGGCATCGATGCGCAGCGCGTGTATCCGTGGATCACGCGCGTCTTTGCGTACCCGCACGCGACGGTGAGACTCAGCTTTTTCCGCGTGCTCGGCTGGTCGGGCGAGCCTCACGCGCGCGAGCAACAGCAAATCCGCTGGCAGAGATTCGACGCGCCGATTGCCGAGCCGATGCTGCCGGCGAACGCACCGGTGCTCGCGGCGCTGACGCTGCCGCTCGAATACGCGGTGACCGACGCCCAGGGACTCGGCAGCGAAGTAATGCTGGCCGCGCTCGAGCGCAGGCTCGCAGGCGGGCTGCGTCTGGTGCAGCTGCGTGACAGGGACATGGCACCGGACGAACGTACGCGCTTCGGGCGCAGCGCGATCGCGCTCGCGCGGCGATACGGCGCCCGACTGCTGATCAACTCCGATCTCACGCTCGCGCGTGCCCTGGGCGCGGACGGCGTGCACTACACCGCACGCCAGCTGATGACGCTCACAGCACGCCCGCGCGACATCATGGCGGCGGCCTCCTGCCACGATGCCGGCGAGCTCGGCCGTGCAATGGCGCTCGAGTTCGACTTCGCGGTGCTCGGGCCGGTCAAGCCCACCGGCTCGCATCCGCAAGTGGTGCCGATGGGCTGGCAGCACTTCGCGGATCTTGCGCGCGGAGCCAGCCTGCCCATTTTCGCCATCGGCGGTCTGCGGCTTGCCGATCTTGAGGATGCGTGGCGCGCCGGCGCGCAAGGGGTGGCAATGATTTCCGGTAGCTGGCAGCTGACTAGTCGGTAGCCGAGTCGTCCGCTTCTTTGGGCACCGATGGCTCCGCGACGCGGTAGTCCTCCGCCGCCCAGCTGCCCAGGTCGATGAGCTTGCAGCGCTCGCTGCAGAACGGGCGCCACTTGTTCTCCGGGCCGAGCGCGGCCGGCCCGCCGCAGCGCGGGCAGGGCACCGTGCGCGTCGCGGGTCCTAGAGGTTGCAGAAGGTCAGCTCGAAGGGCACGTCCCAGTCCGCCGTCTTGGCTCGCGAGTCGTCGCTGTCTTGCGCGAGAAAGCGGATATTGAGAACGTATTTGTTGGCGCTCATTTCAGGAACGCAGGGGCTTTCTTGATCGAGTCTCACGCGCAGCATCTGCGCGCTCTTGCCGCCCAGCATCTGCTGGTACATTCCCCCCGTCGCGACGACGTTCTGCGGCTTTCCCGACTCACGCAGGATGCGCAGGATGATGGCCGAACCGTCGCGCAGCGGATAGAGCGGCCCGGTCCAGGCGGCAAGCTGTCCGATGCGTTCATCGGCCGGGCGGTGGAGCCAATAGTGATAGGAGGGGAGGTCGAACTCGCAGGCGCCCCCCGGGATGCCGGTGCGCTGCTTGATCGACATGAGCCACTCGTTCTCCCGCAGGTACTGGCCGATCCTGCCGGCCATGGCGAACAGCGCGCTGGAAGCCTGTTCGATGTCGCGCAGCACGCCGCTCAGTGCGTCCTCGGAAATCTCCGGATTGTTGCGAAACGACATCAGCACCTGCTTCTGTCGTTCGAGCTCCTGTAGGAGGTCCGATTTCAGATCCGCGCGGCTCGCGACCTCGAGAATCTCAAACAGCGTGAGCAGCGCGACATGGTGATCGTGCGGCTCGGTGCGGGCGACGAAGTGGCGCGACCGCTCGAACAGATCCTCGAGACGCAGCAGCGTCCGGATGCGTTCATTGAGCGGATACTCGTAAGTGATCACGGATTCGCGCGGCGCGCCCCTGGCGGGAATTGTCTTGAATTCTGAATGAATAGCATGTCGATGACAACTTCGCTCCGGGTGCGACCGCCTGCGCAGCGTGTCAGCGGGACATGGCGAGGTAGCGGCGATGCAGCGCCTGCACTTGCCGGCGCAGGTCGTCGAGCGATCCGCTGTTATCGATGACATCGTCGGCAGCCGCAAGCCGTTGCGCGCGCGGAATCTGCGCGGACATCATGCGGCGCACCTCCTCCTCGGACAGGCCGCTGCGCGCACTCACGCGCGCGAGCTGAGTCTGCTCGGGACAATCGACGACCAACACGCGGTCGATGCGCCCGCGATAGTCGCGCGACTCGATGAGCAGAGGCACCACGTGCACGACGTAGGGACCTGTCGCGGCGGCAATGCGCCGATTCGATTCTTCGCGGATCATCGGGTGCAGCAGACCTTCGAGCCGCTTCCTGGCCGCAGCGTCGTCGAACACCAGCGCGCGCACCCGGCCGCGGTCCATTGCGCCGCGCGCGTCGATACAGGCGTCACCGAAAAGGCGCCTGACGCCCTCGATCGCGGCACCGCCCGGCGCGGTGAGCTCGTGCGCTATCGCATCGGTGTCGACGACCGTTGCGCCGAGGCGGGCGAATTCCTCGGCTGCGGCACTCTTGCCGCTGCCGATACCGCCAGTGAGACCGACCACGAAGGTCACAACCGGTGCAGGTACCAGCGCAGGATCGGTTCTCCCCAGAACAGGGCGACAACGCCGGCGATCGCGAGGTAGGGTCCGAAATGGAAACGGAAGCTCGAATCCCAGCCGCGCCGGGTGGCAAGCATCTGCAGTACGCCGAAGAACAGGCCGACCACCGACGAGAGCAGGATGACAAGTGGAAGCAACTTCCAGCCGACGAACGCGCCGACCGCCGCGTGCATCTTGAAATCGCCGTATCCCATGCCTTCCTTGCGGAACACCAGCTTGTACCCCTGGTAGATCGACCATAGAGACAGGTAGCCCGCCGCGGCGCCGATCACCGCATCCGCGAGCGGCACGTAAGTGCCGCCGAGGTTGAGCAGCAATCCCGCCCACATGAGTGGCAGCGTGAGGCTGTCGGGCAGGAAGCCAGTCTCCTGATCGATGACTGCGAGCGCGATGGTGCACCAGATGAAAAGCGCGGCACCGAGCGCGGCGAGTGAAAAGCCGAAGCGCCAGGCCGCATAGGCGCCGCCCACGCCGGCGACCAGCTCGACGAGCGGATACTTGACGCTGATGTGCGCGCCGCAAGCCGAACACTTGCCGCGCAGCGCGAGGTAGCTGAGCAGGGGAATGTTCTCCAGTGCCGTGATGCCGTGCCCGCAAGCGGGGCAACGCGAGCGCGGCACGACTAGATTGAGCGTCGCTTCCGGCGTCGCCAGATGCGCGATTTCCTCGCGCACCTGCGCCGCGAGTCGGCCCGCGCGCTCGCGGTTCCGGGTCTCCTTCGACTCCTCGAGCGCCCCGGGAATTCCCGACACCCACTCTCGGTCCATCATGCGCGGCAGGCGAAAGATCACCACGTTCAGGAAGCTGCCCACGCACAGACTGAGCACGAACGCCGAGGGCACCAGTACCTCCGGCATTTGCAGGGCGTCCAGTAGGTTCATTGGCTCGGCGGGAACAAAAAAGCCGCGGGGAGGCTGCCCCGCGGCTCGACGAGAAGTGCCGACCTCAGACGACCTGGCCGAGTTTGAAGATCGGCAGGTACATGGCGATCACCATGCCGCCGATCAGCGTGCCGAGCACCACCATGATGAGCGGCTCCATCAACGAGGAAAGGGCCTCGACCGCATCATTGACCTCGGCCTCGTAGAAATCGGCCACCTTCGACAGCATTGCGTCCAACGAGCCCGTTTCCTCGCCGATCGCCACCATCTGGACCACCATGGATTTGAAAAGGTTCGAATTCTGCATGGCCACGGTGAGCGAAGTTCCGGTCGAAACCTCTCCTTGGATCTGCTTCGTTCCGACCACGTACACGTAGTTGCCCGATGCGCCGCCGACCGAATCGAGCGCCTCGACCAGCGGCACGCCGGCCGCGAACATGGTCGACAGCGTCCGCGTCCAGCGCGCGACCGTCGACTTGCGCACCAGGTCGCCGAACACCGGGATGCGTAACATCAGCCGGTCCATGAACATCTGCACGGCGACGGAGCGCTTCCAGGCGAAGAAGAATGCGTAAACGCCGCCGAAGATGACGCCGAAAATGACGTACCAATACTTTACAAAGTAGTCCGATATGGCGATCACCACAAGGGTCGGTGTGGGGAGGTCCGCCCCGAAGGATCTGAACACCTCCTTGAACGACGGGATCACGAAAATCATGATCACCGAGGTGATGATGAAAGCCACCACGATGATGGCCACCGGATAGAACAGTGCGGACTTGATCTTCGACTTGATCGCGAGGATCTTCTCCTTGTAGCTCGCCAGCCTGTCCAGCAGTGTCTCGAGAATGCCCGCCTGCTCACCGGCCTGCACAAGGTTGCAGAACAGGGCGTCGAAATACAGCGGATACTTCCTGAACGCCTGCGCGAGCGAGGAGCCGGTTTCCACCTCGGTCTTGACCTCGAACAGCAATTTCGCCACGGCCCGATTCGCCGCGCCCTTGCCGACGATATCGAACGACTGCAGCAGCGGCACCCCGGCCTTCATCATGGTGGCCAACTGACGCGTGAACAGCGCGATGTCCTTCTCGGTGACCTTGCCGCCACCGCCCATGCGCTGCTTCTTGATCTTCTGCACCAGGATGCCTTGGCGGCGCAGGGTCGCAGTCACGACCGTCGAGCCGGTGGCACGCATCTCGCCGCGCACCAATTTGCCGGTCTTGTCCTTGCCTTCCCAGTTGAAAATGAATTCCTTCGGACCCCTCGCTACCGCCGCCGCCGTCGCCATGTGTCAGTCCCTTGCCTGTTGCAGGAGCAGTGCCTGCGCGTCGTGCGCTGACGTACCCGCCGCCGATGATGCCTTGCCGATGGCCTTTTGTAAAGCCTCAGGTATTGGCTCTAAGCCCATGACACAACGTGATTTTTGACGCATTTCACGGACCCCGAGGACACCCGCGCGACAGGGTTCACAAAACCTCACTTTCGCCCGTGCCGACTGCCTGTGACGGACGAAGGATGCGCACGGTGTTCACACTGCGTCCTTGCGCGTGCACGATTTCCATCGGCACGCCGGCGATCCTGATCGCCACATCCGCCTCCGGGATCTCCTGCAGGTGCTCAAGGATCAGACCATTGAGCGTTTTGGGGCCGTCGGTCGGTAGCGCGAGGCCAAGCGCCCGGTTCACCTCGCGCACCGGCAGCGCGCCGTCGGCGGTCGCGGTGCCGTCTTCTTCCCAGCGCAGCGCTGGCGCGGCGGAAGGAACGGTGGTGGTGAACTTGCCGATGATCTCCTCGATGATGTCCTCCAGCGTCACCAGGCCCATCAGCTCCCCGTACTCGTCGACCACCAGCGCGATGCGTTCGCGGTTTTCCTGGAAGTACTGCAGTTGCGCGAGCACCGGGGTTGAGGCCGGGACGAAGTAGGGATCGACGATCAGCTGTTCCAGCTCTTGCTTGTCGAGCGCTCCGGCGTGCAACAAGCCGAGCACCTTGCGCAGGTGCAGCACGCCCGCCACTTCGCCCAGGCTGTCGCGAAACACGGGCAGTCGCATGTGGTAGCTGGTCGCGAGCTGACGCGCGATGGTCTCCATGTCGTCGCTCAGGGATACGGACTCGATCTTCGCCCGCGGCACCATGATGTCCTGCACCCTTATATTGCCGAGGTCGAACAGGTTGAGCAGGATCGACACGTGCTTCTTGGGCATGAAGTGCGACGATTCGAGCACCAGGGTACGGATTTCCCCGGACGTGAGCTTCGGAGCGTCCTCAGTGCCCTCGGAAGGCACGCGCGCGAGCCACAGGAAGGGCCTAACGAAGAGGTTCACGAACCAGATCGCAGGCTGCATGAGCTTCTGGATCGGCCCGAGGACATATGCGAGAGGCAGGGCGATCCGCTCGGGATACGCGGCGCCGATCACCTTCGGCGTGATCTCCGACAGCACGATGATCAGGAACGAGATCGCGAGCGTGCTCACGGCGTAGGCGGTCTTGTTGTCGCCGAAAAGGCGCACCGCGACGATGCCCGCGAGCGTGGCCGCGGCGGCGTTCGCGATATTGTTGCCGATGAGAATTGCCCCGAGCATGCGGTCGGTGCGCTTGAGGAGGCTTGCCACACGTTTCGCTCCCCCGTGGCCTTGCGCGACCAGATGGCGCAGCCGATAGCGATTGAGGGCGATCATGCTGGTCTCGGAGATCGAGAAAAACCCGGAGATCACCAGCAGCACAGCCAGGGCGATGACTTCGCTCGATAGCGGGATGTTTTCCATCGCGGGCGGCTAACCGGGGCGGTGCAGTATGACCTCCAGCACGAAACGGCTCCCGACGTACGCGAGCAGCAAGAATACGAAGCCGGCGAGCGTCCAGCGCAGCGCCGTACGGCCGCGCCAGCCGTAGAAATGCCGGCCGACGAGTAGCGCCGCGAAAGTCAGCCAGGAGACCACCGAGAACACAGTCTTGTGATCGAACCTGAGCGGCCGGCCGAACAGCGTCTCGGAGAACAAGATCCCGGTTGCAAGCGTGAGCGTGAGCAGCGCGAACGCTGCGCCGATGAGACGAAACAACAGGCGCTCGAGGGTCAGCAGCGGGGGCAGCGAGGCGAGCGGCCCGCGCAGCATGGTCGCGCCATCGGCGAGGAATGCGCCGCCGGCGCCGCGCAGCTTGGTCGATTGATGCAGGCGACGTTCTACCAGTGCCATGAGCAGCGCGTGCAGGATGGCGATGGTGGACAGGCTGTAGGCCAACATGGCGAGCACAACGTGGAGCTTGAATTCGAACGACGCCGCGTACTCCGATCCGGGGAACAAGGCCGGCAGCGGCGCGCACAGCGCGGCGAGCGCCAGCGCGGGTGCCTGCATGCCCTCTATGTTGTAGAAGAAGCTCTCCAGCCAGTAGAACATCACCGTCAACCAGAGCATGGCGGACAGCGCATGGGCGAAGCCGAAGCGCGATTGGCTCGGCAGCACAATATCCGCGTAAAGGAGCCAACCGTGCAGCGCTAGCGGAGCCAGAAGCGCCGTGCGCTCCCAGGGGCGCAGCCCGCCCGGCGCGGCGTGCGCCTCGTGCGCCCGCGAGGACCAGCGCGTACGCCAGAAATGCACCGCGAGGCCGGCGTAGATGGCGCTGGTTATCGCGTGCAGTAGAATGTGAGGCATCGATTCAGTTTATCACCGCCGTCGCGACTGCCGACGCGGCGTGCGTCATCATTCATGCTAGACAACCTCACCTCGCGGCTCGCCCGCATCGTCAAGACGATACGCGGCGAAGCGCGCCTCACGGAAGCGAATATCCAGGAAGCCTTGCGCGAGGTGCGCATTGCGCTGCTCGAAGCCGACTGCGCGCTGCCGGTAGTCAGGGATTTCATCGCTGCAGTGCGCGAAAGGGCGCTCGGCGAAGACGTGATCGGCAGCCTGACCCCCGGACAGGCGCTGATCGGCGTCGTGCACCACGAGCTAACGCGCCTGATGGGCGAGGCCAATGTCGGGCTCGAGCTCGCGGTCCAGCCCCCGGCCGTGATCCTGATGGCCGGGCTGCAGGGCTCGGGGAAAACCACCACCACCGGCAAGCTGGCGCGTGTGCTGAAGGAGGAGCGCAAGAAGACGCTCGTGGTCTCCTGCGACGTGTACCGACCGGCCGCGATCGAGCAGCTGAAGACCGTTGCGGCGCAGGCCGGGGTCGATTTCCTGCCGACGTCCGCGGGCGAAAATCCCGCCGATATCGCGCGGCGCGCGCTTGAGCATGCGCGGACGCGCTACTACGACGTGCTGCTCGTGGATACCGCGGGGCGGCTGGCGATCGATGAAGCGATGATGCGCGAGATCGCCGAGCTGCACGCGCTGCTCTCGCCGGCGGAAACGCTGTTCGTGGTCGATGCGATGCAGGGCCAGGATGCGGTAAACGTCGCGAGGGCGTTCAGCGAGCGGCTCCCGCTTACCGGCGTGATCCTGACCAAGCTCGATGGCGACGCGCGCGGCGGCGCGGCGCTGTCGGTGCGCCAGGTCACCGGCAAGCCGATCAAGTTCGTTGGCGTGGGCGAGAAGCTCGCCGCGCTGGAGCCCTTCCATCCCGAGCGCATGGCTTCGCGCATCCTCGGCATGGGCGACATCGTTTCGCTGGTCGAGGAGGCGCGCAAGGGCGTCGATCTCGAGCAGGCGCAGCGCGTCGCCGAGAAGCTCAAGAAGGGCAAGGGCTTCGATCTCGAGGATTTCAAGGCGCAGATCCAGCAGATGAACAAGATGGGCGGGCTGGCGGCGGTGATGGACAAGCTGCCGGCGCAGATCGCGGGATCCGTGAACGCGGCGCAGCTTCAGGACGGCAAGCAGATGCGGCGCATCGAAGGGATCATCAATTCGATGACGCCGCAGGAGCGCGCCCGGCCGGAGCTGATCAAGGCCTCGCGCAAGCGGCGCATCGCCGCAGGGGCCGGCGTGCCGGTCCAGGAGGTGAACCGTGTGCTCAACCAGTTCGAGCAGATGCAGAAGATGATGAAGATGATGAAGGGCGGCAACCTCGCGCGCATGATGCGCGGCATGAAGGGCGTGCTGCCGGGCATGCGCTGAGGCTTCCCAAGACACTGATTATTCCCGTATAATCCGCGCCTTTTCGCGGACTCACGGGAACTCCCTATGGTGGTGATTCGACTGGCGCGTGGCGGCGCCAACAAGCGGCCTTTCTACCACATGGTGGTGGCCGACTCGCGGCGGGCGCGCGACGGCCGCTTCATCGAGCGCGTCGGCTTCTACGATCCGAAGGCGCCGGAAGGGCGCGAGGCACTGCGCGTGAACGTCGAGCGGGTCAAGCATTGGCAGGGCAAGGGCGCCAAGCTGTCGCCGACGGTGACGCGGCTGGTCAAGCAGTTTGGCAAGAAGGCAGCCTGAGCGCTGGATAGACATGGGCCGCGTCGCCGGCAGCTACGGCGTGCGCGGCTTGATACGGGTCAGGCCCTATAGCGCCGAGCCCGAAGCGCTGGCGGCGCATCGGAAATGGCGCATTGGTGCCGAAGACTACGGCGTAGAAGAAACCAAGGTGCACTCGGGCGCGCTGCTCGCCCGGCTCGCGGGCATCGGGACACGCGAGCAGGCCCTGCGGCTCAAGGGCAAGGCGGTATCGGTTCCGCGCGCGGCGCTGCCCGAGCCCGAGGCGGGGCAATATTACTGGGCCGACCTGGTCGGCCTGGAAGTGGTGAATGCCCAGGGGTCGGTGCTGGGCGTGGTGCAGGGGCTGTTCTCCAACGGGGCTCACGACGTGATGGAGCTGACCGGGGACAGGAGCACGCGACTGGTGCCGTTCCTGCCTGCGGTAGTGAAGAAGGTCGACCTCGAGGGAAGGCGCATCGAGGTCGAATGGGGCGCAGAGTGGTGATTCGCTTCGACGCGATAACTTTGTTCCCCGAGATGTTCGCTGCAGTGACGCATTACGGCATCACGCGGCGTGCGCAGGAAGCAGGGCTGTGGCGCCTGCAGACGTGGAATCCGCGCGATTTCACGACGGACAATTACCGTACGGTCGACGATCGGCCGTACGGGGGCGGGCCGGGCATGGTGATGCTGGCCGAGCCGCTGGAAAAGACCCTCGACGCGGTGGCTGCGTCGCAGGGAGAGGCGAAGGGCAGGGTGATCTTCCTTTCGCCGCAGGGCCGACGGCTCGATCACCGGAGAGTGGTCGCGCTGTCGCGGGAGCGGGCGCTGACGCTGTTGTGCGGCCGCTACGAAGGTGTCGACGAGCGGCTGCTGGCGCGGTGCGTCGACGAGGAGCTGTCGCTCGGAGACTTCGTGCTGTCGGGCGGAGAGCTGGCGGCGATGGCGCTGATCGACGCCGTGGTACGGCAGCTGCCCGGCGCGCTCGGCGACCAGTGTTCGGCGCTCGAGGAGTCCTTCGTACAGGGGCTGCTCGACTGCCCGCAGTACACGCGCCCGGAGACGTACGCGGGCGAGACGGTGCCGGAGGTGCTTCTCACGGGCAACCACGAGAAGATCCGGCGCTGGAGATTGAAGCAGGCGCTGGGGCGGACCTGGCTTAGAAGACCGGAGCTGCTCGCGGCGCGCAAGATGAGTGACGAGGAACGCGGACTGCTGGAAGAATTCCAGCGCGAAACGACTAACGGAGCGAGATCATGAACCTGATCCAGCAAATCGAGCAGGAAGAAATCAAGCGGCTTGGCAAGAACATCCCCGATTTCTCGCCCGGCGACACGGTGGTGGTCAACGTGAACGTGGTCGAGGGCGAGCGCAAGCGCGTGCAGGCCTTCGAGGGGGTGGTGATCGCCAAGCGGAATCGCGGCCTGAACTCCTCGTTCATCGTGCGCAAGATTTCCTCGGGAGAGGGCGTCGAGCGCACCTTCCAGACCTACTCGCCGCTGATCGCGTCGGTCGAGGTGAAGCGGAAGGGCGAGGTGCGGCGCGCGAAGCTGTATTACCTGCGCGCGCGCTCGGGAAAGTCGGCGCGCATCCGCGAAAGGACCGGCGCCGCGGAGAGCGCGCAGGGGGAGTGAGCGGCGGCGAAGCCAGTGCGAGAGAGGGGCGTCCGGCGCCCCTTTTTTGTCTGTCGCCCGCCCTATAATCCAGGCATGCGTCGCGAAACCACCGCCATCAGCCCGACGGCCGAGATCGTCGCGGACATCAGGTCCGGGCGCATGGTCATCCTGGTCGATGAGGAGGACCGGGAAAACGAGGGCGATCTCGTCATCGCCGCCGAGCATGTCACGCCCGAGGCGATCAACTTCATGGCCAAGCACGCGCGTGGCCTGGTGTGCCTGACGCTGACGGAAGAGCGCCGCCGGCAGCTCAACCTGCCGCCGATGGTGCGCGACAACCGCTCGCCGATGGGCACCAACTTCACCGTATCGATCGAGGCCGCCGAAGGGGTGAGCACCGGCATCTCGGCGCACGACCGCGCGCGCACCGTCCGCGCGGCGGTCGCGAGAGACGCCAAGCCGGCGGACATCGTGCAGCCGGGGCACATCTTCCCGGTCGTTGCGCAGCCCGGTGGCGTGCTGGTGCGCGCCGGGCACACCGAGGCGGGCTGCGATCTCGCGCAGCTCGCTGGCCTCACGCCGGCGGCCGTGATCTGCGAGGTCATGCATGACGACGGAAGCATGGCGCGCCTGCCGCAGCTGGTCGTTTTCGCCTCCGCGCACGGGCTGAAGATCGGCACGATCGCCGACCTGATCGAGTACCGCAGCGCAACCGAGTCGCTCGTGCGACGCAGTGTCGAGCGCGACATCGTGACCGCCCACGGCGGCTTCCGCATGGTCGCCTACCGCGATCTGCCCACCGGCGGCACGCATCTCGCCCTGGTGCGCGGCGAAGTTCGCGCCGAGCGCGAAACGCTGGTGCGCGTGCACGAGCCGCTGTCGCTCGTCGACTTGCTCGATGCGGGACCCGGCACCCACAGCTGGACCATTTCCGAGGCGCTGTCGGCGCTCGCGCGGGCGAGCGCAGGCGTCATCGTTCTGCTCAACTGCGCGCAGGACGACGAAGCGCTCGAGGCGAGCCTGCGTATGCCGGGCGCCGAGGCGCGGCCTGTGCGGCGCGATTCGCGCAGCACGGACTTGCGTACCTACGGCATCGGCGCGCAGATCCTGCGCGATCTCGGCGTCGGCAAGATGCGGCTCATGGCCGCGCCGCGCAAGATGCCGAGCATGACGGGCTTCGGGCTCGAGGTTACCGGCTACGCCGAGCTGCCCCGGCGCGGGGGCTGAGCGATGGCCGCGGCGCTAGACGGCGCGGGGCTGCGCATCGGTATCGTGGCCAGCCGCTTCAACGAGGAGATCGTGGCGAAGCTGCTCGAGCGCGCCGACGCGGAGCTCGCGCGGCTCGGAGTGCACGCCGAAGACGTGACGCGCGTGACCGTTGCCGGGGCGCTCGAGATTCCCCTTGCGCTGCAGTGGCTGGCGCAGTCGGAGCGCTACGATGCGCTGGTCGCGATCGGCGCGGTGATCCGCGGCGAGACCTATCATTTCGAAGTCGTCGCGAACGAGTCATCGCGCGGCGTGATGGACGTGGCGCTCGAGTTCGGCGTACCGGTGGCGAACGGCATCCTCACTACCCAGGACGAGACACAGGCGCTCGCGCGCGCAGAAAAGGGCGCAGAAGCGGTGCGCGTCGCGATCGAGATGGCGCGGCTGCGCACGGAACTCGCGGAGCGCTGGCGATGAAGAGCTCGAGGCGTCGCGCGCGAGAGATCGCCCTGCAGGCGCTGTACGCCTGGCAGCTGGCAGGGGGCGCGTCGGCCGAGGTGATCGAGCAAGCCAAGGACCTCGAGGGCTTCGAGCGCAGCGATCGCGCGTTCGCGCAGGAGCTGGTGGGCGGCGTCGTGAGCCGCGCCGCCGAGCTCGAAGCGATGCTCGCGCCGTTCATCGCCGGGCGGAGCTTCGCTCAACTCTCCCCGGTCGAGCGGGCGATCCTGTACATTGGCGCCTACGAACTGTCGGCACTGCCCGAGACGCCGTTCAAGGTGGTCCTGAACGAGGCGATCGAGCTCGGCAAGAGTTTTGGCGGCACGGAAGGCCATCGCTTCGTAAACGGCGTGCTGGAGAAGCTCGCCGAGCGCCTGCGGCCAGAGGAAGTCGCCCGCGCCAAGCAAACGGCCTGAGCGCGACCGCACGCGGCCGGCGCTACACTGGCACGGTCATGCCATCCGAGTTCGAGCTCATCGCGCGCTATTTCGACCGCCCGGCCCGCGGCGCGCTGCTCGGCGTGGGGGACGACGCTGCGCTGGTACGTCCCGGCCCGGGCATGGAGCTCGCGGTCTCGACGGACATGCTGATCGAAGGCCGGCATTTCGCCGCGGGCGCCGACCCGCGCGCGCTCGGTCACAAGGCGCTCGCGGTGAACCTGTCGGACATGGCGGCGATGGGCGCTACGCCGCGCTGGGCGCTGCTCGCGATCGCGCTGCCCGCGGCCGACGAGAACTGGCTCGCAGGCTTCACGCGAGGGCTATTCGCGCTGGCCGACCGTTTCTCCGTCGACCTGATTGGCGGCGACACGACGCGCGGGCCGCTCACGATTGCGATCACCATCCTGGGCGAGGTGCCGGACGGGCTGGCGCTATTCCGGGCCGGCGCACGGCCGGGCGACGACATCTGGGTGTCGGGCGCTCTCGGCGGCGCGGCGCTCGCGCTCGCGGCACGCGCCGGGCGAGCAACGCTGGGCGCGGCGCAGGCCGCATCGGTCGGCAGGCGGCTAGATGAACCCGAGCCGCGCGTCGAGCTCGGCGAGCGCCTGCGCGGCATCGCAACCAGCGCGATCGATATCTCGGACGGCTTCGCCGGCGACCTGCGCCACGTGCTCGAGCGCTCGGGAGTCGGCGCGCTGGCGCACTACGCGCGGCTGCCGAAGGCGCCCGAGTTCGCGGGCTTGGGCGACGAACAGCTCGAGCGGGACTGCGTGCTCTCCGGCGGCGACGATTACGAGCTGCTGTTCACCGCGGCGCAGTCGAGCCGCACCGAGATCCAGGCGCTTGGCGGGGGTCTGGGCATCGCAATCACGCGCGTCGGGGCGATCCAGCCGGGCGACAAGCTCGTACTGCTCGACACGCGCGGCGCGGCGATGCCCTGCGGCGGCGGTTACGACCACTTCGCGTCATGAAGACGGTGCTGCGGCCGCGCCTGGGCTTCGTCGTCTCGCATCCCGCGCACTTCATCGCGTTCGGCTTCGGCGTCGGCCTCGCGCGCGTCGCGCCCGGGACCTTCGGCACTCTGCTCGCGTTTCCCGCCTGGTGGTTGCTCGCGGGCCGCTATCCGCCCGCCATGCTGGGCGCGATCGTCGTACTGTTGTTTGGGGCCGGCGTGTGGGCTTGCGGGATCACCGGGCGGCACCTCGGCGTGGCTGATCACGGCGCGATGGTGTGGGACGAGCTGGTGGCGTTCCTCGCGGTGCTGCTGGTGGTGCCAGCACAGGCTGTGTGGCAGGGCGCTGCGTTCGTGCTTTTCCGGATGTTCGACATCCTCAAGCCACCGCCGATCCGCCAGTTCGAGCGCCGATACAAACGCGGCTTCGGCGTCATGTTCGACGACATCCTCGCCGCGGGCTATACGCTGCTCGTCCTCGCGGTGGCCATGAGGGTGTTCGGCTGACATGGCGAGCGACGCACTCATGACCCTGGCGGTGCTCGTTGGCGGCCGGCTCAAGGCGGCACGCGAGCTGCTGGTCACCGCGGAGTCGTGCACGGGGGGCTGGGTCGCGCAGTCTGTCACCGCGGTCGCCGGCAGCTCGGAGTGGTTCGAGCGCGGCTTCGTGAGCTATTCCAACGCGTCCAAGGAGGAGCTTCTCGGCGTGCGCCGCGAGACGCTCGAGCGCCACGGTGCGGTGAGCGAGGAGACAGCGCGCGAGATGGCGCTCGGGGCGCTCGCGGCGAGCCGCGGCACTCTCGCGCTCGCCATCACGGGGGTCGCGGGCCCGAGCGGCGGGACGCCCGGCAAGCCGGTGGGGATGGTTTGCTTCGCCTGGGCATCGAAGGACGGTGCCGTGCGCAGTGAAACGCGGCATTTCAGCGGCGATCGGGAGCAGGTCCGGCGGCAGTCGGTGATGCGCGCGCTGCAGGGCGCCGTCGAGTGGCTTGACGGGGCCGCTCCGCGGGTCTAGAAGTTCCGCCATCCGGCCCCATATTCATCGCCATATGGCTATCGTCCGCCCGGCCGCCGTCGCAGGCGCCTTCTATCCTGGTGACGCGCGCGTGCTCGCCGCCCAAGTCGGCGAGCTGATGGCTGCGGCCGAAGGCGACGCGCCGCGCTTCGGCTTCCCCAAGGCGCTGATCGTGCCGCACGCCGGCTATGTCTATTCCGGCCCCGTCGCGGCGCGCGCCTACGCCGAGCTTGCCGCCGGGCGCGGCGCGCTGAAGCGGGTCGTGCTGCTCGGCCCGGTGCACCGGGTCCCGGTGCGCGGGCTGGCGCTGCCCGGCGCAGACGAGTTCGAGACACCGCTGGGGCGCATTCCGATCGACAGCGAGGCGCTCACCGCGCTCTCCGGCATGCCGCAGGTGGTGACCAGCACGCCGGCGCACGCCTTTGAGCACTCGCTGGAGGTCCAGCTGCCGTTCCTGCAGCGCGCGCTCGGACAGTTCTCCCTGGTGCCGTTCGCGGTCGGCCAGGCGAGCGTCGCCGAGGTGGCCGAAGTGATCGAGCGCCTGTGGGGCGGCGGCGAGACGCTCGTCGTAGTCAGCACCGACATGTCTCACTACCACCGCTACGACGAGGCCAAGCGCATCGACGCCTCCACCATCGCGCGAATCTCCTCGTACGCAACCGACCTCGGCCACGAGGAGGCCTGCGGCGCGACCCCGCTAAACGGGCTGCTGCAGGTGGCCGGCGCGAAGGGCCTGGCGATCAAGCCGCTCGCCGCGTGCAACTCGGGCGACACGGCCGGCGACCGCCAGCGCGTGGTCGGTTACTCCGCTTTCGCGCTGTACGAGGGGGAAGAAGCGTCGCGGGAAGAGGCGGGGCGCACGCTGGTCGGCATCGCGCGCGGCGCGATCGGGCACCGTCTCGGCCAGGCCGCCGAGCCGCCACGCCTCGATCGTCCCGCCTGGCTTGCGCAGCTCGGCGCCACCTTCGTCACGCTTACCATGGACGGAGCGCTGCGCGGCTGCATCGGCAGCCTGCAGGCGCATCGGCCGCTCGGGGTCGACGTCGCCGCGAACGCCGAGAACGCCGCGTTCCGCGACCCGCGCTTCGCGCCGCTCGCGGCGCACGAATGGCCGTGCGTCGAGGCCGAGGTGTCGCTGCTCACGGCGCCCGAGCGCGTGCCCTTCTCCGACGAAGTCGACCTGCTGGTCAAGCTGCGCCCGGGCGTGGACGGCGTGATCCTCGAGCAAGGGGCGCGGCGTGGCACCTTCCTGCCCCAGGTGTGGGAGAGCCTGCCCGACCGGCGCCGCTTCATCGAGGAGCTCAAGCACAAGGCGGGCCTGCCCGCCGACACCCGGCTCGTCCAGTGCAATGTCTGGCGCTACCAGGTGATGAAGTGGCGCCAGTCGGACTTCGCGGCGCACTGACATGATCTCGGAATCGAAGCATCCCGGGCGCTGGTGGCACGCGCTCGAGGACGGCCGCATCCAGTGCGACCTGTGCCCGCGCGACTGCAAGTTGCACGAGGGCCAGCGCGGCGCGTGCTTCGTGAGGAAAATGCAGGACAGCAAGATGGTGCTCACCACCTACGGGCGCTCGTCGGGCTTCTGCGTCGACCCGATCGAGAAGAAGCCGCTCAACCAGTTCTACCCCGGCTCGAGCGTGCTCTCCTTCGGCACCGCGGGCTGCAACCTGGCGTGCAAGTTCTGCCAGAACTGGGACATCTCCAAATCGCGCGAGATGGACCGGCTGATGGACGAGGCGACGCCCGAGACGATCGCCGGCGCCGCGCTGCGCCTAGGCTGCAAGAGCGTGGCCTTCACCTACAACGATCCGGCAATCTTCGCCGAGTACGCAATGGATGTCGCGGACGCCTGCCACGCGAAGGGCGTGAAGACCGTCGCGGTCACCGCCGGCTACATGCGCGCCGAAGCGCGGCGCGAGTTCTACGCCAAAATGGACGCCGCGAACGTCGACCTGAAGGCGTTCACCGACGACTTCTACTTCAAGCTCACCGGGGCGCACCTGCAGCCAGTACTCGACACGCTCGTCTACCTCGCCAAGGAGACCGACGTGTGGACCGAGATCACGACGCTGCTCATCCCGGGCAAGAACGATTCCGACGCCGAGCTCGAGGCCGAGTGCAAGTGGATCGCCCGGAACCTCGGGCTTGACGTGCCGCTGCACTTCACCGCCTTCCATCCGGACTGGAAGATGCGCGACGTGCCGGCGACGCCGCCCGCGACGCTCCGACGCGCGCGCGATATCGCCCTGCGCGAAGGGCTGCGCTACGTCTACACGGGAAACGTGCACGACGAGGAGGGCGGTACGACCTACTGCCCGTCGTGCGGCGAAGCGGTCATCGTGCGCGACTGGTACGACATCCGCGCCTACCACTTGACCGAGTCCGGCGGCTGCGTGCATTGCGGCGCGCAGGTCGCCGGCCGCTACCAGAAATACGGCAAGCCCTTCGGCCCGCGGCGCATCCCGGTGCGGCTGGCGACGATGGCGGCGTGACGCCGCTCAGGCGGAACTACCTAGATCAGTCTTCCTCGGGTCCGCAGCAGTTGTTGAGCTCGAGCCGGTAGTTGTCGAGCGGGGCCACGGGCAATTCCGGGTCCGTCAGCGCCCGCGTGGAGGCTGGCGCCTTCGCGCGATCCGCCGACAACCCGTCTTCTGGCCGCGTCGACGTCCTGGCGGCGGTCAGGTGCGCGACGGCCCCTTTCGCTTCCTTGATTCCCATGCTCCCGGTCACGAGGCTCTCGACCTGCGATCTAGCGTTGTGATCCAGTGCCGGATCCTCCGCTCGGGCGTATCCGGCTGCCATGGAGAGCGCCGCGCACACCGGCGCGACGACGAGACACTTTGAGGTGAAGCTCATGGTCGGCTCCTATCGGTTCGTCGTGCCGGCGCGACGCGCGCCGGCGATTGACAATGTAGAGATCGGACGCCCGTAACTCAGCGAAGCAAGGCGTAGAAAAAAAGTGACGTATGCACATTCCAGAGAAACAGGCCCTTGTGCGCCGCCCGAGAGCCCTAGGCAACCTGGCTATCATCAAGGCTTCGCAGTCCGCTCGCGCGGAATAGCAAGAAGAAAGGAGCACGGGAATTGGCCTTACGGCCCGGATCGGGAGGATGGCTCGCGGCGATTTGCGCGAGCCGGATGTTCGCTGCGACCTGGTTCGTCGCTTATTCGGCGGTGCTGCCGCTCACCCAGCAGGCCTGGGGCCTATCGGCGCGGGAAGCGGGACTGATCCAGTCCGCGTTCCACCTCGGCTACCTCGTGTCGCTGTTCGTCGTCGGCTTCATCGCCGACCACTTCGGCGCCCGGCGCGCCTACCTGCTGACCGGAGCGGCGGCGTGGGTGGCGCCGATCGTATTCGTTCTTTTCGCGCACGGTTTCTGGTCCGCGTACTGGTTGCACCTGGCGACCGGGCTCGCGCAGGGCGGGACCTACACGCCGGCGCTCGGCCTCGTGAACGAGCACGTCGAGCGCGCGCGGCGCGGGCGTGCGATGGGCTTCGTGATCGGCGCCTCGAGCGCGGGCTACGCGCTGTGCCTGGGTCTGTCGGGGCTGGTGCTCGGCTTCGCCGGCTGGCGCGCCGCGCTCGGCGCAGTCGCGGCGCTGCCGCTCGCCTCCTGGCTGCTCGCGCTCGTGTCGATGCGGGGAACGCCGAACGTCGTGCATCCCCGGCCCGCGGGCGAGGGCGCCCTCGCCGCGCTGCCGGCGGTGCTCGCGAACCGACGCGGCATGCTCTCGATCCTCGGCTACACCTGCCACAACTGGGAGCTGCTCGGCCTGTGGGCGTGGCTGCCGGCCTTTCTCACCGCGGCACTCACCGCAGGCGGAGAGGGGCCGCAGGCGGCCGCCACCGCCGCGCTCGCGCTCGGCGCGGTGACCTACCTCGCCAATATCGGCGGCAGCGTGCTCGGCGGCACCATGGCCGATCGCTGGGGGCGCACGCAGACCATCTTGTTGTGGTCGTGCGTGAGCCTCGTCCTCTCTTTCTCAATCGGCTGGCTGGTCAACGTGCCCGCGGCGCTGCTGGTGGTGCTCGCCTGCGCCTACAACTTCTCGGCGATCGCCGATTCCTCGACCCATTCGACGCTGCTCGCCGAGAGCGTGCCGCCGCACCAAGTCGGCGTCGCCTTCTCGGTGCGCTCGGCGATCGGCTTCGGCGCCGGCGTGGTAAGCCCGGTGACGTTCGGCTGGGCGCTAGACCTGGCGGGCGGCGGGCGCGGCTCGGCCGAGGCCTTCGCGTGGGGGATCGCCTGGTCGACGCTCGGACTGGGCGCGCTGCTCGGCCCGCTGGCCACCTGGAAGCTGCAGCGCGGGGAGTAGCGGCTCAGTCCTTCGCGAGCAGATTCATGAGCGAGGAAGTGTCCCAGCGCTTGCCGCCGCGCGCCTGCACCTGCGCGTAGAACTGGTCGATCAGCGCCGTGGCCGGCAGCCGCGCGCCGTTCTTCTTCGCTTCCTCGAGGCAGATGCCGAGGTCCTTCCTCATCCAGTCGACGGCGAAACCGAACCCGTCGAACTTGACCTCGGTCATCGCCTTCCAGCGGTTCTCCAACTGCCAGGATTGCGCCGCGCCCTTGGAGATGACGCCGATCACCTTCTCGACGTCCAGCCCGGCGCGCTTGGCGAAGTTGAGCGCTTCGGAGAGCCCCTGCAGCAGTCCGGCGATGGCGATCTGGTTGACCATCTTGGTGAGCTGGCCAGAGCCGGCGGGGCCGATCAGCGCGCACATCTTGGCGTACAGGTCGAGCACGGGCTTGGCCTTCGCGAAGGTCGCCTCGTCGCCGCCGCACATGATGCCGAGCTGGCCGTTCTGCGCGCCCGCCTGGCCGCCCGAGACCGGGGCGTCGACGAAGCCAACGCCCTTTTCCCTGCACTTGGCCTCGAGCTCGCGCGCGATGATTGCCGATGCGGTGGTGTGATCGACCAGGATGGCGCCCTTCTTAATGCCGGCGAGCGCACCGTCCGCGCCGTACACCACCGAACGAATGTCGTCGTCATTGCCGACGCACATCATCACCAGATCGCAGTCCTTGGCGGCCTCGCGCGGCGTCGGCGCGCTCTTGCCGCCGTATTCCTTTGCCCATTGCGCTGCCTTCGCTGGGGTGCGGTTGTACACCGTGACGTCGTGGCCGCCTTTCTTGAGCAGGTGGCCGGCCATCGGGTAGCCCATCACGCCCAGGCCGAGAAATGCGAGCTTGGCCATCTTTTTTTCTCCATGGAATGGTCGAACAGGGAAGGGACCGATTCTAACCCCTGAGCTTCCTGACGAGATCCTGCACCGCGCTCTCGGGCGCGCCCGCGATGCGTGCGTTCGGCCTGCCCGTGGCGAACGCTACGGCGAGCACGAACTCGTCGGCGCCCGGCGCGCCCGGCACGCGGATCTCGGCGGTGTCCATCGCATCGTAGTCCCACCCGTCGTCGATGCCTCCGAGCACGATGTCGAGCGTCGCGCCGGGCGCGGCGAGCTTCGCATTGCCAGGAATCAGCGCGCGGCCGGCCTTGATCGCGGTGCGCATGGCGAGGCCGATGCGGCAATGGATCATCGCTGCCCCCTGCTCGAGGTCCCCAGCGGCGCCGACGAGGACGCCTTTGCCGTACGCAGTCGGGACGCGGGATCCGAGCGCGGCGAGCGCGCGCTGCGTCAGGATCTCGCCCACCTGCACCGAGGCCTCGACGAACTGCGCGAAATCGTCGCCCGCCGGCTTCCCGGCGAGCGGGTTGGCGAGCACGGCGCAGCTCACGGCGCGCACGGCGGGCGGAGACACTGCGCGGCCGGCGTGATGCGCGATCTCCTGGACGAACAGGTGCAGCTCCCGGATCTCCATCAAGGCCTTGTCTGCGTTGGGAAAAACCGGATCATACGCGCGGCGGATTGACACGCCTGCGTCAACCCGTACAATGCATGGACGTTTATACAGTATCCGGTGTTGGCCCGGGACCGGCTCCAGTCGGGGCGCGACCGCCGTAGATGCCGACCTTGCACAAAAAGAGGTACAGGATATGGACGACAACAAATCCAAGGCGCTCGCCGCCGCGCTTTCGCAGATCGAGAAGCAGTTCGGCAAGGGCTCGATCATGCGCATGGACTCCGAGGCGGTCAAAGACGTGCAGGTGGTATCGACCGGTTCGCTCGGCTTGGATCTCGCGCTCGGAGTCGGCGGCCTGCCGCGCGGCCGGGTGGTCGAGATCTACGGGCCGGAGTCCTCGGGCAAGACCACGCTCACCCTGCAGGTGGTCGCCGAGGCGCAGAAGATGGGCGGCACCGCTGCCTTCATTGACGCCGAGAATGCGCTCGACCCGCAGTACGCCGCCAAGCTCGGCGTGAACATCGACCAGCTGCTGATCAGCCAGCCCGACACCGGCGAGCAGGCGCTCGAGATTGCCGACATGCTGGTGCGTTCCGGCGCGGTGGACGTTATCGTGGTCGACTCGGTGGCGGCGCTTACGCCCAAGGCCGAGATAGAGGGCGAGATGGGCGAGCCGCAGATGGGCCTGCAGGCGCGCTTGATGAGCCAGGCCCTGCGCAAGCTCACCGCCAACATTAAGCGCACCAATACGCTCGTCATCTTTATCAACCAGATCCGCATGAAGATCGGCGTCATGTTCGGCAACCCGGAAACCACGACCGGCGGGAACGCGCTCAAGTTCTACGCCTCCGTGCGCATGGACATCCGGCGCATCGGCTCGATCAAGAAGGGCGACGAGGTGATCGGCTCGGAGACGCGCGTCAAGGTGGTCAAGAACAAGGTCGCGCCGCCGTTCCGCCAGGCCGAGTTCGACATCCTGTACGGCTCGGGGATCTCGCGCGAAGGCGAGATCCTCGAGCTCGGCGTGCAGCACGGCGTGCTGGAAAAGACCGGCGCCTGGTACACCTACAAGGGCGACCGCCTCGGCCAGGGCAAGGACAACGCACGCGACTTCCTCAAGGAAAACGCCGAGCTCGCGCGCGAGATCGAGACGAAGGTGCGCGAGGCCGCAGGCGTCGGCATGCCGCTGCCCGTAGTGCCTGCGGCAAACGAGGAAGAGTCGTCTGCCCCAGCCCCCGCCCGCAAGCGCGGCTGAGCTCAGGCAGCGCGCGCTGCGCCAGCTCGCGCGGCGCGAGCATTCGCGCGCGGAGCTCGCGCGCAAGCTCGCGCCGCACGCCGAGTCGCGCGAAGCTCTCGAGCGGCTGTTGGACGAGCTGGAGCGGAAAAAGCAGCTCTCTGACGAGCGCTATGCCGAAGCGCGTGCGCACCAGCTTGCGCGCAAGTACGGCGCGGCGCGCATCGTACAGGATCTGCGCGCGCAGGGCGTCGCCGAGGACACCGCCGAGACCTTCGTGGCAGGCGCGCGCGCGGGCGAGCTCGAGCGAGCGCGTGAGATCCTCGCGCGCAAGTACCGGGCACCGGCGGACACGCCCGAGGAGCGCGCCCGCCGCGCGCGCTTCCTGCAGAGCCGCGGCTTTTCCCTCGAGGTCATCCGCCGTCTCGTTATAATGGTCTGACGCCTTGGAGGAGGGGTCAGGAATGAAAGCGTCGTCGTTCGCGTACGCGCGCCCGCAGTCGCTCGGCGAGGCGCTCGCGCTGCTCGGCACGCACCGCGACGCCGCGCGCGTGCTCGCCGGCGGACAGAGCCTGATCCCATCGCTAAACATGCGGCTCTCCTCGCCCGAGCTGCTCGTCGACATCAACGGCCTTGCGGAGCTCTCCGGCATCCGCCTGCAGGGAGACGTGCTACGCATCGGCGCGCTCGCGCGCCACCGCGACATCGAGCGCTCGGCCGAGGTGGCGCGCCACGTTCCCTTGCTCGCGCAGGCCGTGCCGCATATCGCGCACGTCGCGATCCGCAACGTGGGGACGCTCGGCGGCTCGCTCGCCCTCGCCGATCCTGCCGCGGAATATCCCGCCTGCGCGCTCGCGCTCGACGCGACGCTGATCATCGCCCATGCGGGCGGTGAGCGGCGCGTCGCGGCGCGCGACTTCTTCAAGGGCCTGTACAGCACCGCGCTCGAGCCGCACGAGTTGCTCGTGGCGGCCGAGTTCCCGTTCGCCAAGCCCGGCTATCGCTCGGCGTTCCTCGAGCTCGCGCGCCGGCATGGCGATTACGCCATCGTCGGCGTCGCCGCACAGGCGCGGGCGGAACGCGGCAGGCTGTCCGATCTGAGGCTCGCGTACTTCGGCGTCGGGGCGACGGCGGTGCGCGCCAGGCGCGCGGCTGCGGCCGGGGAGGGCAAGGCGCTCGACGCGCAAACCGTCGCGGCGGTGCAGGCGGCGCTAGGCGAGGACCTCGATCCGTCGCCCGATCTGTACCACTCGGCGGCGGCGAAGGTGCATCTCGCGCGCGTGCTCACCGGCCGCGCCCTGGCGGAGCTCGCGCAATGAGCCGATTGCCTGATACCGAGCTGGATACCACGATCGTGCTGAACGGCAAGCCGGTTACGCGCCGCATCCCAGCGCGCCAACATCTGGTCGACTTCCTGCGCGAGGAGATAGGACTCACCGGCTCGCACGTCGGCTGCGAGCACGGCGTGTGCGGCGCCTGCACGGTGCGGGTCGACGGCGAGATCGTGCGCGGCTGTCTGATGCTCGCGGTGCAGGCGAACGGCCGCAGGGTCGACACGATCGAAGGGCTGTCCGACTCGGGGGAGCTCGCCGCGCTGCAATCCGCGTTTCACGAGCGGAACGCCCTGCAGTGCGGTTTCTGCACGCCGGGAATGCTCATTGCGGCGCTCGACCTGGCCAACAGCCATCCCGACGCAACGCGCGAGCAAATCCGCGCCCACCTGTCGGGCAATTACTGCCGTTGCACCGGATACCAGTCGATCGTCGACGCGATCGAGGCAGTGCTCGAAGCGCGACGCGAGGGGGTCCGGCGATGAATGCGCCCGACAAGCTGCCGGAGGTCAAAACGGGTTACATCGGCGCAAGCGAGCCGCGCGCCAACGCGAAGCGCCTGCTGCAGGGACGGGGCGCCTATGTCGACGACTTGCGCTTTCCGCGCCTGGCGCACGCGGTGTTCTTTCGCAGCCCCTACGCGCACGCGCGCTTGAAGCGCCTCGATCTGTCGAAGGCGCGGGCTCTGCCGGGCGTGATTGCCGCGGTCGACGGTCGCGCGCTCGCCGAGTACTGCACGCCCTGGGTCGCGGTGCTCGCGCACCTGAAGGGCATCAAGTCGCCGCCCCAGCACGCGATCGCGATCGAGCGCGCGTGCTGGCAGGGCGAGGCGATGGCCGCGATCGTCGCCGAGACGCGCGCGCAGGCCGAGGACGCGCTCGCGCACGTCGAGGCGGAGTGGCAGGAGCTGCCGGTGGTCACCGACATGGAAGCGGCGCTGCGCGGCGATCAGGTGATCCATCCCGAGCTCGGCGACAACATCTGCTTTCGGCGCGAACTCGACGCGGGCCAGGTCGACGCGGCGTTTGCCAAGGCCGACCTCGTGGTCGAGGAGACCTACGACTTCGGCCGGCACACCGGCGTGTGCATGGAAACGCGCTCGATCCTCGCCGACTACAACGCAGCGGAGCATTCGCTCACCGTGTACCACGCAACGCAGGCGCCGCACATGATGCAGGACATCTTCTCGCGCCACCTCGGCATTCCCGAGGCGAACGTGCGCGTGATCTGCAAGGACGTCGGCGGCTCGTACGGCATCAAGGTGCACGTCTACCCGGACGAGATGGCGACCGCGGCGCTGTCGGTGATGCTGCGCCGGCCGGTGAAGTTCGTCGCCGACCGGCTGGAGTCCTTCCTCACGGACATCCACGCGCGCGAGCACCGCGCGAAAGTGCGCATGGCGGTCAGCCGCGACGGCGATATCCTCGCCTTCGAGCTGGACGACCTCACCGGTATTGGGCCGTACTCGGTCTATCCGCGCACCAGCGGCATCGAGGGAAACCAGGTGGTGAATCTGACGGGTGGGCCCTACAAGCACCAGCACTACCGGGCGAAGATGAACGTGGTGTTCACCAACAAGAACGTTACCTGCCAGTACCGGGCCGTGGGCCATCCGATCGCGGTTGCGCTCACCGAGGCGATCGTCGATCTTGCCGCCGCGCGTCTCGGCATGGACCCGGCCGAGTTCAGGCGGCGCAACCTGATCCCCGACGACGCCTATCCCTACACTTTTCCCTCGGGCCTCAAGTTCGAGCGGCTCTCGCATCACAAGACGCTGGACCGGCTGCTCGAACTGATGGACTACAAGAGCCTGCGCGCGGAGCAGCAGGCGCTCAGGAAGAAGGGTGTCTATCGCGGCATCGGCCTCGCGGCGATGATCGAGGTCACCAATCCGTCGCCTGCATTCTACGGCGTGGGCGGCGCGCGCATCTCGGCGCAGGACGGCGCCACGATCCGGCTCGAGCCGACCGGCATGGTCACGGTGCTCGCGAGCGTCACCGAGCAGGGGCAGGGGACCGAAGGCATCTTCGCGCAGATCGCGGCGACCGCGGTCGGCGTCACGCTCGACAAGGTGCGCGTGATCACTGGCGACACCGGCGTCACGCCCTACGGCGGCGGCACCTGGGCCTCGCGCGGGGCGGGTATCGGCGGCGAAGCGGTGCTGCAAGCCGGCAAGGCGCTGCGCTCGAACATTCTCGATGTCGCCGCGGCGATGCTGAATGTGGACAAGTCGGAGCTGGACGTTGCGGAAAACGCGATCGTCAGCAAGGTGACCGGCGAGGCGAAGCTGTCGCTCGCCGAGGTCGGGCGCGTGGGCTACTTCCGTCCGGACACACTACCGATGAAATTCCAGTCCGAGCTCACCGTGACGCGGCATTACACGCCGCGCGAGTACGGCTTTACCTTCACCAACGGCATCCAGGCTTCCCTGGTCGAGGTCGATCAGGACACCGGGTTCGTGAAGCTGCTCAAGCACTGGTGCGTGGAGGATTGCGGCACCGTGATCAACCCGATGCTGGTCGACGAGCAGATCCGCGGCGGCGTCGTGCAAGGCATCGGCGCCGCGCTCTGGGAGCACTGCCTGTACGACGAGAACGGGCAGCTCCTCAACGGCAACATGGCCGACTACCTGGTACCGATGTCGGGGGAGATCCCGGATATCGTGGTGGCCCACGTGTCGACGCCCACTAGAGGCTCGGAGCTCGGGGCGAAGGGCGTCGGCGAGGCGGGCACCGCGGGAGCGCCGGGGGCGGTGATGAACGCGATAAACGACGCGCTCGCCCCGCTCGGCGCGCGGGTCACGGCGCAGCCCTGCACTCCCGAGCGCGTGCTCAAGGCCCTCGGCAAACTCTAGCCGGGGAGGTCGGAAGCCATCAGCTCGGGGCGGATGCCGCGCGCCTCGGCGTTGGCGAAGTTGAGCTCCACCTTGACCCCGTTCGGGTCCAAGAGGAATAGCTGATAGAGCCCCTGGTCATTGACCTGGCGGCGGCTGAACTTCACCCCGAGCGCGGTCAAGTGCTCCAGCATCTGCGCGAGGCCAGTGCAGCGAAAGGCGATGTGATCGATGACGCCGCTGCCTTGCGTCGCCTCGGATTCCTGACCGACGTAGCGCTTGCGGTTCTCGGATACGCCGGCGCCGCCCTCGGTGATATGGATCACGTCCTTGTCGCCGAGGTACAGCCAGCACACCGGGAACTTGAAGTCCGGGTTCGGGCCGACGCGAAAGCCGAGCACCCTGACGTACCAGTCGCGCGTCTGCGCCATATCGGCGGTCTGCAGCAGGAAATGTTCGATGTAACCGAGCGGCATGGCGGTATTCTAAGGCGATCCGCCAATCGGGGAGGCGACGCGTGGCATCAACCGTAGGCATTTCGGGACTGGGCATCATGGGCTCGGCCATGGCGGCAAACCTCGCGCGTGCGGGGTTCCGCGTGCTCGGCTACGACCCGCGCCAGAGCGCGCGGCGCGCGCTCGGGCGCGCGGGCGGCACGGCACTCGGCTCGAACGCAGCGCTGGCGCGGCGCTGCGACACGATCATCACCTCGCTGCCCTCGGCCCGGGCACTCGAGGACGTGGCGCGCGACATTGCCCGGCCGGGTGTTCTCGTTATCGAAACCAGCACGCTTCCGCTCGAAGCGAAGGAGGCTGCGAGGCGGGTGCTCGCGCGCGCCGGCGCGACGCTACTCGATTGTCCGCTATCCGGCACTGGCGCCCAGGCGCGCGTGAAGGATCTCGCGGTGTACGCGAGCGGCCCGCGCGCCGCGGTGCGCCGGGCGGTACCCGTGTTCGAAGGCTTCGCGCGCGCCAACTACTACGTCGGTTCCTTCGGCGCCGGCTCGAAGATGAAGTTCGTCGCCAACCTGCTGGTGGCGATCCACAACGTGTCGGCAGCCGAGGCGTTCGTGCTTGCGATGAAGGCCGGGCTCGACCCGCAACTCGTCTACAAGGTGGTGGGCGACGGGGCGGGCGGCTCGCGCATGTTCCAGGTGCGCGGCCCGATGATGGTGCGCGGCGACTACCGCGACGCGACCATGAAGGTCGAGGTGTGGCAGAAGGACATGGCGATCATCGGCGACTTCGCCCGCGCGCTCGGCTGTCCGACGCCGCTGTTTCTCGCCTCGGCCCCGTTCTACACCGCGGCGCTCGCCGCCGGGCGCGGCAAAGAGGACACCGCAGCGGTGTGCGCCGTGCTCGAAGGCATGGCGGGCCTCAGGACTCGACCGGCTCGACGCGACCGCTCGCAGCGGAGCGCGCGATCGCTTCGAGCGCGGACACCGTAGCGAGGATCTCGCGGTGCGGCATCGGATACGACCGGCCGCCGAGCGCCGCCTCCGCGAAGGCCTCGAGGTTGGCGAGCACCGGGCTCGCCGGCGGCAGGTCGCGCGTCGCGCGCTCTTGGCCGCGCCGGCATAGGGTGAAGGTCCATCCCTGTGGGCTTTCGGGGTGCGCCTTGTCGCGCACCTCGATCCAGCCCTTGCTGCCGTAGACCGCGAAGCGCCCGTCGAACGGCGTCGCCAGAATCGCGGAAATGAGCGCGTGACCGCCGTCGCGGAACTCGAGCAGCGCGCCGAGCGTGTCGCCGTTCGCGAGGTGGCTGCCGAGCTGCTTGACGCTGGCGAAGGCGCGTGCGGCCCGCCCAAGGATTGCTACCGCCAGGTCCACCAGATGGACGCCGGTGGCGGTGAGCGGTCCGGCGGGCGCCTCCGAGGCGGCGAGCCGCCAGTTGTCCGCCGGCATGCCGAGGAACTTGTCCTGGCTGAAATTCGCCTCGATCTGCAGCGGCCGTCCGATTTCGCCCGCGTCGATCAGCCTGCGCAGTTCGAGGATGCCGGGCTCGAAGCGCCGCTCGTGGCCCACGCCCAGCACTACGCCCCCCATCTCCACCGCCGCGAGCGCGCGCACGGCATCGGCGCGCGTGAGCGCGAACGGCTTTTCGCAGAACACGTGCCGCTCGGCCTGCGCAGCGCGCACGACCTGCGCGGCATGCTGCGAGTGCGGCGTGCACAGCACCACGCCTTGCACGCGTGCGTCGGACAGCGCGCCGTCCAGCTCTTCAGAGCACGCGATGCCGCGCTCGCGCGCGAACGCGGCAGCCCGAGCGTCGGGCTCGACCGCGTGCACGACCCGCAGGCGCGCGCTCTTGTCGAGCAGATCGACGACGGTACGCCCCCACCATCCCAGGCCGACGACCGCGACATTCAGCATGCGCGCGATTATAGGCGCGGCGGTTGCGAGGTGATCGCGCGATCATTTAGCATCGCGGCAGTTCCCCACCAGGAGATGCCTTGGGACCCTATCTCGTCGGGGTCGACATCGGCGGCACGTTTACCGACTGCGTCGTGCTCGACCGCAAGGGCCGCATCACCGCGACCAAGTCGCCCTCGACGCCGGGCAACTTCGCCGAGGGGATGCTCGCCGCGCTTCAGCTCGCGGCCGCGCGCCTCGGGCTCGAGTTCCGGGAGTTCTGTTCGCACATCGAGGTGCTCACGCACGGCACCACCGTCGGCACGAACGCGCTGATCCAGCGCAAGGGCGCGAAGACCGGGCTGCTCACCACCAGGGGCCACGAGGACGCGATCCACATCATGCGCGGCTCGCGCGGCGTGACTTCGCGCGAGCTGCGCAAGGTGGTGCACTTCCCCGAGAGCCAGAAGCCCGCGCCGATCGTGCCGAAGCGCCTGATCGCCGGGGTGTCTGAGCGCGTCGACTGCTTCGGCGAGATCGTGGTGCCGCTGAACGAGGCGCAGGTCGAGGCGGCGGTGCGCGCGCTCCTTGCCGAGGGCGTCGAGGCGATCGCGGTGTGCTTCCTCTGGTCGTTCAAGAACCCCGCACACGAGCTGCGCGCGAAGGAGATCGTCCGCGACCTCGCGCCGCGGGTATTCGTGTCCTGCTCGACCGAGATCGCGCCCAAGTGGGGCGAGTACGAGCGCACCACGGCCACGGTGCTGAACGGCTATCTCGGGCCGGTCATGTCGCGCTACCTCGGCAACCTCGCAGAGCGGCTGAAGGGCGCCGGCTACCGACGGCCGCTGCAGATCACGCAATGCGGCGGCGGCTCCATCTCGGTCGACAAGGCGATGCTAGAGCCGCTGCTCACGCTCGACTCGGGGCCCGTGTCCGGCGTCACCGGGTCGGTCTATCTCGGACAGGTGATGGGCATCGACAACATCATCACCACCGACATGGGCGGTACCTCGTTCGACGTCGGCATCGTGCACGGCGGGCGCCCGCAGTATTCGTTCGTCTCGAACGTCGCGCAGTACGAGTACTTCCTGCCGAAGGTCGACATCCAGGCGATCGGCTCGGGCGGCGGATCGCTCGCGCGCGTGGACGCCGCCACGCGCAGCCTGCAGGTCGGGCCCGACTCGGCGGGCGCCGACCCCGGGCCGGCCTGCTACGGCAAGGGCAACGAGCTGCCCACCGTGACCGACGCCGACGTGGTGCTCGGCACCATCAACCCCGACAACTTCCTCGGCGGACGCATACGACTCGATCGCGCCAGGGCGATCGCAGCGGTGCAGACGGTCTCCGACGCGCTCGGCCTGTCGCTCGCCGAGACCGCGAGCGGAATCGCCCGCGTGGCGGAGTTCAAGATGGCCGACATCATCCGCAAGATGACGGTGGAGAAGGGCTTCGATCCGCGCGACTTCACGCTGTTCGCGTTCGGCGGAGCGGGGCCTGCGCACGCGGGCGTATTCGGCGCCGAGCTGGGGGTGAAGAGTATCGTCATCCCGCAAAAGGAGATCGCCTCGACCTGGTGCGCGTTCGGTGCCGCCGCGGCCGACGTGTTGCACGTCTACGAGCAGGCCGACATCCAGGCGAGCCCGTTCGACGCGGCGCGCGTCAACCGCGTGCTCGAGTCGCTCGAGCGGCGTGCCCACCGGCAGATGGACGCCGACGGCATCGCGCGCGCGCGCCGTCGGCTCGCTTTCTCGCTCGACATGCGGCATCGCGGGCAGATAAACGAGGTCGAGGTGCTGCTGCCCGAGGGGCGCCTGAAGGGCGCGTTTGGCGAGAAGCTGCGCGAGCGCTTCACCGCGCGCTACGAGCAGCTCTACGGGCGCGGCTCGTCGTACCGCGGCGCGGGCATCGAGATCGTCACCCTGCGGCTGCGCGCGAGCGCGGCGACGCCGCGCCCTCGGCTCAGGCGCGCGCGCAAGCTAAGCGTGCGCATCGCGCCGGGCGCGCTCGTCGGGCGGCGCGCGATCTGGTGGTCGGACTACGGGCGTACCCGTTCCACGCCGATTTACGACGGCGCGCGGCTCGCGCCCGGCAACTCGCTGCGCGGACCCGCGGTGGTCGAGACCACCGACACCACCATCGTCGTGCATCCGCGGCGCCGCCTGCGCGTGGACGCCTACGGCAATTTCGAGATCAACTTCCGCTGAGTCGGGCGTCAGAAGCGGTAGCTGAGCTCGATCATGTGTATGTCCGCCCCCGTCGTGTAGGTACCGTACAGGCCCGCATCGGAATAATGCAGGTAGCGATAGCCCACGCCGAATCTCTTGTAGAGCGGTACGCTCGCGCCCAGGGTAAGCGCCGCCTGGAGCGGGCCACCGAAGTCCTGCTCTCCGAACTCGTGCTTGCTGAAGAGGGCCGGTCCGGCCCCCAGATCGAGCGTAAACCGCCCATCCTGACTGCCCAGGGCGAGCACCGGGATGAAAGAAACGACGAGCGCGGACTTTCCGGCCGCGCGCAGGGCCCCGGCGCTCACCATCAATCTCGTGCCGATTCCCCAGCCAGAGGGCGAGTATCGCGCCCAGGGAAGCGCAAGGCTCGCCGCGGCGTCGTACTCCTGGAACTCCTCCGGCGCGACGTCGCCGAGCACGGTCGTGTCCGAGACCTGCGCCCGTATGCTGACGCTCTGCAAGCGCAGGTCCGCGGCGCAGGCCGTACCAGGGACGACGAGGCACAGGACGAGCCTCAGCAGCGCGCGCCGCAACGGGGCGCTGCGCTGCATTCGAAACCCGCGCGGCTTAAAAAGGCGAGACACGCTACGATTCCGTCACGCTGCGAGCGGCTCTCCGACTGGCCCGAGGGTCTCGAGGCAGATCATACACTTACGGTTTGCGCGGTCCGACGCATCGATCGAGAGGAGAAATCGCCATGCCACGCGTGAGCGAAATGAAGGGCGCGAGCTTCGACGGCAAGAACATGGGCTACGTGCCGCCGAAAAAGCTCGCGGTGTCGAAGAAGCTCAAGCTGCACACGCGGCGCGCGGCGAAGATCGACCCGATCACCTACGAGGTGGTGCGCCACAGCCTGTGGCACGTGAACGAGGAGCACGGCGCCACGATCCAGCGCCTCTCGGGCTCGCCCGTGGCGATGTACGCGCTCGACCTCAACCCGTCGATCCTCGCCGAGGACGGCGAGTTCGTGTACTTCGGCCCCTACATGCAGTACATGTCCGGCGTCACCGACACGCAGGTGAAGTGGATCCTCGAGTACCGCTCGGACAACCCGGGGATACGCGACGGCGACATGTTCCTCGCCAACGATCCCTGGGTCGGCGCGGCGCACCAGCAGGACGTGATGCTGATCTGCCCGGTGTTCTGGAAAGGGGAGCTCTTCTGCTGGGTGACCAATTGCCTGCACCAGTACGACATCGGCGGCATCACGCCGTCCTCGTTCTGCGGCTCGGCGGAGAACGCCTTCGAGGAGGGCATCCTCATTCCGCCGGTCAAGATCGTGGAAGGCAACGAGATCCGGCGCGACATCGAGGAGCTGTACCTGCGCGCCTCGCGCAAGCCCGAATCGGTGGCGCTCGACTTCCGCGCGCAACTCGCGGGAAACATCACGGCGCGCGACCGGGTCATCGCCCTCATCAGGCGCTACGGGGCAGATACGGTGAAGGGCGTGATGAAGCGCATCGTCGACAACGCCGAAGTCGCGTTCCTCGACAAGCTCAAGCGCCTGCCGGACGGCGTGTGGCGCGAGCGCACCTACGTCGAATGCTGCCGCCCCGGCGACCGGCGCACGCACCGCGTGTGCCTCACGCTCACCAAGAAGGGCAACCGGCTCGTCTTCGACAACGACGGCACCGCGCCGCAGGACGGCGCCATGAACGCCACCTACTCGGGCTGGCGCGGCTCGATCATGGTGGCGCTCAACCAGCTGCTGTGCTGGGACCAGTACTTCTGCATCGGCGGCGCGCTGCGGCACGTAGAGTTCGACCCGACACCGGGCAGCTTCAATTGCGCCAACTTCCCGGCCTCGGTGTCGACCGCGCCGGTGCAGGCGATGGAGATCTCGCTCTATCCCGCGTACAACGTGTTGTCGAAAATGATCTACGGCGACGAGGCGATGCGCAAGGACATCATGTGCATCGGCGGCACGAGCCAGTGGCCGGCGACCATCTTCCGCGGCACCGACCAGTGGGGCGAGCGCTACGGCTACCTGCTGGTCGATCCGATCGGCGGCGCGATCGGCGCCTTCTCCGAGGGCGACGGGATCAACACCGGCGGCCAGTCGCGCACCCCGATCTGCAAGCTGCCGAACGTCGAGCACACCGAGCAGACCTTCCCGCTGCTGTTCCTTTATCGCAAGGAAGTGGTCGATTCGGGCGGCGCCGGCAAGTGGCGCGGCGGCATGTCGGCGGAATCGTGCTTCGTCCCGCACCGCACCGACTCCATCACGCACGACACGCTCTCCTCGGGCAACGCGACGCCCACCTCGCCCGGCATGATGGGCGGCTATCCCGGCAGCGTGAACGTCTATAAGTTCCTGCGCGCAAGCGACGTGCGGACGCGCTTCGACAAGCGCGAGATGCCGGGCGACATCTCCGAGCTGAATGGACGCGAGGAGCTGTTGCAGCTTCGGCAGGAGAACTTCACCCAGGGGCCGGAGGACGTCTACGCCGTCGTGTGGTCGGCGGCCGGCGGCTACGGCGATCCGTTCGAGCGCGAACCCGAGCGGGTGCGCGCGGACGTGGTCGAGAACCGGGCCGTATCGCGCGAATGCGCGCGCGAAGTGTACGGCGTGGTGGTCGGCGAATCGGGCGCGCTCGATCTCGAGACGACGCGCCAGCTGCGCGCCGCGGAGCGCAAGCGGCGCCGCGGCAGGGGCGCGGCTCCCGTTGCGCTCGCCGGCAAGGTGGCGGCGCGCGCCTCGGAGAACCTCGAGCTGCGGCGCGAAAAGAGCGGCCTGCGCTTCGCCTGCGCGCGCTGCGCCGCGGACCTCGGTGCGCTCGGCGAGAACTACAAGCAGCACTGCAACATGGAAGAGCGCGATATCTCGGCGGCCAACCCGAACATCGGCGACTGGCGTCGCTACATCGACGATCGGCCGGTGTTCCGCCAGTTCTTCTGCCCGGGCTGCGGCGGCTTGGTCGAGAACGAGGTCGCACGTGCCGACGATCCGCTGCTCGCCGACATCGAACTGCACGTCAAATGAGGAGTCGACCTTGATCCACGAGCTGCGCATCTACCACTGCGTGCCGGGCAGGCTGCCCGATCTGAACCGCCGCTTCGAGACCATCACGCTGAAGATCTGGGAACGGCACGGAATCCGCCCGGTCGGTTTCTGGTCGACGCTGGTCGGCGACGACAACAACGCGCTGCACTATCTGCTCGAGTGGGCGAGCCTCGCCGAGCGCGAGCGCATCTGGAACGGCTTCATGGCCGACCCGGAATGGCTCGCGGCGCGCGCCGAGACCGAGAAGAACGGCCCGCTCGTGGCGCGCATCGAAAACCGGTTGCTCGCGCCGACCTCCTATTCCAGGCTGCGCTGAGTGACGCTCACGGGATCGCAGCTGCTCACGCGGGCGCTGCGCCGCGAAGGCGTGGACACCGTGTTCACGCTGGCGGGCGATCACATCCTGCCGCTGCTCGACCTGCTTGCGGACGAAGGCTTCAGGCTGATCGACTGCCGCCACGAGCAGGCGGCGGTGCACATGGCAGACGCCTGGGCGCGCATGACCGGCAAACTGGGCGTATGCGCGTTCACCACTCCCGGGCACGCGAACGCGATTCCGGGGCTGGTCAACGCGCTCGCCGCGGAGAGCCCGGTACTGAACATCGCCGGCTCGGCGGACCTGCGCAACTATCACCGCGGCATCATGCAGGAGATCGACCAGGTGGGGCTTGCGCGCCCCGCGACCAAGGGCGCGTGGCTCGTGCACGACGCGCGGCGCATCCCGGACATGGTCGCCACCGCCGCGCGCACCGCGTTCGAAGGCCGGCGCGGACCTGTGCACCTCACGATGCCGATCGATGTCCAGACGCAGAGCGTGGACGCGTCCGAAGCGCGCTTCTTCGACCCGGCGGCCTACCGGCCCCGGCCCGCGCGCGTGGCCGCGGCCGCGCAGATCGACCAGGCGATCGCCATGCTGCGCGCGGCCGAGCGGCCGCTCGTGGTGGCGAGCACCCCGGCGGCCTACGGTGACTGGGGCGGAGCGCTCGAGCGATTCGTCGAGACCACGCGCGTGCCGCTCATGACCGAAGAGGCGGCGCGCGGTCTGGTCTCCGACGAGCATCCTTACTGCCTCGGCTTCTTCGACCTGTCCCAGCATCAGCCGGCGACGCTGATCCGCGAGGCCGACTGCGTGCTGTTCCTCGGCAAGCTGCTCGACTTCACCGTCGGATTCGGCCTGCCGCCGATCGTGGCGGAGAGCGCCAAGGTGATCCAGGTCGAGCCCTCGGGCCTGCAGGCGGGTCGCAATCGCGGCATCGACCTCGCCCTCGTCGGCGACGTCGGACCGATCGTCGATCAGCTCGCCGAGCGCGCCGCGGGCTACCCGTGGCGCGAGCTCGCATGGCTCGAACGCCTGCGCGCGGCGCGCGCCGCCGAGCGCGCGCGCATCGAGGCCTTCGCCAGCGCCGAAACTCCGCTGCGCTCGATGTTCGTGCACAGGACGCTCGCGCAGCTCCTGCGCCCCGACGACGTGCTGGTGTTCGACGGCGGCGACTACGCCTACTACGGCCGCGCCTACCTTCAAGCGCGCCGGCCGCGCTCCTGGTACTACCTGTCCAACCTCGGCATGCTCGGGCAGGCGCTGCCGGCGGCGATCGCGGCCAAGCTCGCGCGCCCCACGAGCCGCGTGTTCTGCATCACCGGCGACGGCGCATTCGGCTTCAACGCGATGGAGCTCGACACCGCCGTGCGCCACAAGCTCGAGGTCGTCGTGCTGCTCGGCAACGATGCCGCCTGGGGCATCGACAAGAACATCCAGCTCGGACTGTACGGCAAGGCGGTAGTCACCGACCTCGCGCCCCTGCGCTACGACCTGGTGGCCGAAGGCCTGGGGGCTTACGGGGAGCTGGTCGAGCGGCCCGAGCAGCTCGCCCCCGCGCTCGGGCGCGCACTCGCCGCGGGCAGGCCGGCGCTGCTCAACATCCGCGTGCAGAGCCAGATCAGCATGCGCGCGCAGGGCATCGTCGACAGCAGGAAGAAGGGCGGCGCTTTCTGAGACAGCGCGGCCCCTAGGCGACCGGCACCGTCCCGGCTGCCGTGGTGCGCGCCGCCGACTTGTCGGTCGCGAGATAGGTGTAGATCGCCGGCACGACGTAGAGCGAGAACAGCGCACCGATGGTGAGGCCGCTGCCGATCACCAGACCCATGTCGAAGCGGCCGACCGAGCCGGGGCCGGCCGCCAGGATGAGCGGCACGGCGCCGAACACCATGGCGCCCGTCGTCATGAGAATCGGGCGCAAGCGGATGCTCGAGGCCTTCTCCACCGCCGCGCGCCGGTCGAGCCCCTCCGTTTCCTGGATCACGTTTGCGAACTGCACGATCAGGATGCCCTGCTTGGTGATCAAGCCGATGAGCGTCACCAGGCCGACCTCGGTGTAGATGTTGAGCGTCGCAGCGCCAAGGTACATGAACGCAAGCGCGCCGGAGATCGCCATCGGCACGGTGACCATCACGATGAGCGGGTCGCGAAAGCTCTCGAACTGCGCGGCGAGCAGCAGGTAAACGAGCAGGACCGAGAGCGCGAACGTCACGAGGAAGGTGTTGCCCTGCTTGACGAGCTGGCGCGACTGTCCGGCGTAATCGAAGCCGAAACCGGCCGGCAGGAGCCTGGGGGCCTGACTCTTCAGGTAGTCGAGCGCCTGCCCGAGCGTGACCCCTGGCGCCGTCACGCCGTCGACGGTCGCCGAGTTGAGCTGCTGCATCTGCGGCAGGAACTCCGGCGTGACCCGCGTCTGCACCTTGATGAGCGTCGACAGAGGGATCAGCTGGCCGGCAGCGTTGCGCACGTAATAGCTGCCGAGCTTCGCCGGGTCGGCGCGGAAGCGGTCGGGCACCTGCGGGATCACCTTGTAGCTGCGGCCGTTCAGGTCGAAGCGGTTGATGTAATTGCCTGAGAGCAGCGGCGCGAGGTTCTGGCCGAGGTCGGCCATGGTGATCCCCAGCTCACCCGCGAGATTGCGATCGATCGTCACCACGACCTGCGGGTTGTCGTAGCGCAGATCCGTGGTGAGGAAGGCGAACAGGCCGCTCTTCATCGCCTCGGCGGCGAAGCGGCTCGCCGCGGCGTCTATCTGGGCGTAGCCCCCTGCCGAGGTGACCACGAACTGCACCGGGAAGCCGGTCGGCGAGCCGGGCAGGGTCGGCTTCTGGAACGCCGCGGCCTGCACCCCGGTGAGCCCGTTCAGCTGCGCCTGCACAGGCGCCACGAGCTGCATCTGGCTACGGGCGCGCTCGCTCCAGTCCTTCAGTTTCATGCCGGCGATCATGGCATTGTTGCCCCCGCCTCCGGTGAGCGACAGGCCGTTGATCTGGAACACCTGCTTGGTCTCGGGATAGCCCTCGAAGATCCGGCGGATATCGCCGGAATACCGGTCCAGGTAGTGCAGCGTCGCGGTCGCCGGGCCGGTTGCCGACACCAGGATCAGGCCCTGATCCTCGGTGGGCGCGAGCTCGCCCGGGATGCCGAGGAACATCACCGGGATCGCAATGAACACTGCGGCGGCCACGACCAGCACCGCCGCGCCATGGCGCAGCACCGCCGAGAGCGAGCGGTCGTAGGCGCGCAGCAGGCGCGCGTAGCCCGCCTCCAGCGCGTGCGCGAGGCCGTGCTCGGGCGTGCGCCGCAGGATCCTGGACGAGAGCATCGGCGAGAGCGTGAGGGCCACCACGGCCGAGATCGCGACGGTGTACACGAGCGTGAAGGCGAACTCGGAAAAGAGGCTGCCCGTGAGCCCGCCGGTCAGGCCGATCGGCGCGAACACCGCGGCGAGCGTGGTCGCCATGACGATGATCGGGGAGGCGAGCTCGCGCGCAGCGGTGAGCCCGGCCTCGAGCGGGGTGCGCCCGTTTTCGATGTGCCGGTGCACGTTCTCCACCACGATGATCGCGTCGTCGACCACCAAGCCGATCGCGAGCACCACCGCGAGCAGCGTGAGCAGATTGATGCTGTAGCCGGCGGCGATCATGAACATGCCCGCGCCGGCGATCGACAGCGGGATCGCGACCGCGGGGATGAGCAGCGAGCGCAGCGAGCCGAGAAACAGGAAGATCACCAGCACCACGATCGCGAGCGTGATGCCGATGGTGAGCACGACCTCGTGGATCGAGCGCTGGATGTAGTCGCTGCCGTCGTAGGGAATGGCGCTCTCGATGCCCGGAGGCAGCGCGGCGGCGAGCTGGTGGAAGGCCATGTGCACGCCGCGTGCCACGTCCAGCGCGTTGGCGCCCGGCGTCGGAAACACGCCGACGAACACTGCCGGCGTGCCGTTGTAGTACACCGCCTGATTGTAGTTCTGCGCCCCGAGCTCCACCTGCGCAATGTCGCCAAGGTGCACCAGCGTGCCGTTCGCGTTCTTGACGATCATGTCCCGGAACTCGCGCGGGTCGTTCAGCAGGGTCTTCGCGCTGATGCTGCGCGCGATCTCCGCGGAACGGGTGCGACCCACGGTGCTGATGAAATTGTTCGCCGCGAGCGCCCCTGCCACCTCCGCCGGCGAGAGTTGAAACGCTGCCAGCTTGTCGGGATCGAGCCAGGCGCGCAGCACGAAGCTGTTGCCGCTCGGTCCGGTGCCCGCGGGCACGATCTGCGCCTGGCCGACGCCGGCCACGCCCTGGATCTTCGGCTGCGCCACGCGCAGCACGTAGTCGTTCACCTGCTGCTGAGTGAGGGATTTGCTGTAGAACGCGAAGTACATGAGCGCGGTCTGGTCGCCCACCGTCTCGTTGATCACCGGCGCCTGCGTGCCCGGCGGCAGCTGGTTCTGTACCTGCTGCACCTTGGCCATGATCTGGGCGACCGCCGCGTTGGGGTCGTAATTGAGCTGCATGTACACCGTGATGGTGGACACGCCCTGGGCGCTCACCGAAGTCATGTAATCGATTCCGGGCGCGGCCGCGATCGCCTGCTCGAGGCGCGCGGTGACGAAGCCCTGCACGGTGCTCGGATCGGCGCCCGGGTAGGCCGTGCCGACTGTCACCAGGGTGCTGCTCACCTGCGGGTACTGCTGCACGGTCATCGCCGTCCAGGCGCGCAGGCCGAGCAGGAGGATCACCAGGTTGAGCGCGGTCGCGAGGACCGGCCGGCGAATGAAGATGTCGGTGAAGCGCATGGATCCGCTCCGCTCAGCTCGCGCTGCCGGAGGCGACCTTCACCGGGGTGCCGTCATGCAGCTTGACCTGGCCGGCGGTGACCACGCGCTCGCCCGCCTTCAGGCCGCTCACGATCTCGGTGAGGTCGTCGCGCGTCTCGCCCACCTGCACGGTGCGCGCCACCGCCACCAGCGCGCCGGCCTCGCGCGGCTCGACGACATAGACGAAGTCGCCGAAGGTGTTGTAGCTGATCGCGGTCGATGGCACGGCGAGCGCCGCGTGCGCCGCGCCGACCAGCAGCCTTGCGTTGCCGTACATGCCCGGCCGCAGCAGGCTGTCCGGATTGGGCAGCTTCGCCTCCACGGTGATGTTGCGCGAGCTCGCGTCCACCTCGGAGCCGAGCGCGGACACCTTGCCGGCGAAGCTGTGGCCGGGAAACGCGTTCACCGCGACCTCCACCGGCTGTCCGACGTGCACCACGGCGATTTCGCTCTGCGGCACGGTGAACTGCAGCCGCAGCGGATCCCAGACGTCGAGCGTCGCGATCTCGGTGCCGGGCGCGAGGTACTGTCCCAGGCTCACCGCGCGCACGCCGATCCAGCCGGAGAACGGCGCGCTCACCGCCAGCTTGGCGAGCGTCGCCTGGACGTCCGCGACCGCGGCCTTCGCGCTCGCGTAGGCGGCGCGCGTCGTCTGCACGTCCGCCTCGCTGCCCGCGCGGGTGCCGAACAGGCGCTCGGCGCGCTCGAAATTCGCTTTCGCGAGCGTCTCGGCCGCGCGGTCGCTCGCGAGCTGGGCGCGCTGGTTGGAGTCGTCCAGCTGCAGCAGCCGCTCGCCCTTGCGCACGTGCTGCCCGGAATCGAAGTAGATTCCGGTCACCTGCCCGGGAAGCTGGGGCGTGAGGCGGATGCCCTGCACCGCCACCAGGTTCGCCACCGCACGGATCTCGCGCTGCCAGGACACCGTTTGCACCCGCGCCGCCGAGACGCTCACGGCGAACGGGCCGTGCTGCGCCTGCGCGGCGTGCGCGCGGTGGCTTTGCCAGCCCTTGACCCCGAACAGCAGGCCCAGGGCGAGGGCGGCGACGACTGCGGTCAGGACGGTGACGCGCGTGCTCGATTTGACCATCGATCATTTCTCCTCGCGGGTTGCGTCCGGCGCGACGACCCCGCCGCCGAGCGCGACGTAGAGCGCGGCGCTGTCCGCAAAGCGCTGCGCTTCGGCGCCGACGTAAGCGATGCGCGCGTTCTGCAGCTGAATTTCACTGACCAGCAGCCCCAGGTAGCCGACCGCGCCCGCCTGATACTGGCTGCGCGCCAGCCCGAATGCCGTGTCCGCGGCGTCCAGTGCGCGCTTCTGAGCCTCCAGCGCGGACGCGTCGTGCTCGAGGGCCCGCAGCGCATCCGCGACGTCGCGGAAGGCCGCGAGCACGGTGCTGCGGTAGTTGGCGAACAGCGCGTGGTAGGCCTCCTGCGCGGCCTGCTTCTGCGCTTTGAGCGTGCCGCCGGTGAAGACCGGCGCCAGCGCCGCCGCGGCCAGATCCCAGATGCGGCTCGCCGGGTCGAGGAATTTGCCCCACGTGTTGCTCTGGGCGCCGAAGTCGCCGGTAAGCACCAGGTTCGGATACATGCGCGCGACCGCTTCGCCGACGCGCGCGTTCGCGGCACGCAGCTGGGCCTCGGCGGCCAGGATGTCGGGCCGCTGATGCACGAGCGACGCCGGCACGCTGAGCGGCAGCGCGCTCGGCAGCTCGAGCTCGGCGAGCTGCGGTGCCTCGAGGTCCGCGGCCTGGGCAGGCGGCTCGCCCAGGTACGTGGCGAGCAGGTGGCGCGCCTGGTCGCGCGCCAGTTCGAGCGCCGGGAGCTGCGCCTGCGCGCTCGCGAGCTGGCTTTCCTGTGTCGCGACCTGAAGCCCGGATACTGCACCGGCGCTGTATTGCGTGCGCACGAGGTCGAGGATCTCCTGCTGGTCGGCAACGGTCTGCCGCGTCGCCGCGATGCGCGCCTCGAGCGAGGCGAGCGCAAACACGGTGCTCGCGACGTTGCCCTCGATGGTGAGCTGGGCTGCGAGCAGCTGGTCGTGCGCGACGTCGACCTGCGCCCGCGAATCGTCGGCGACCAGCCGGTTGAGGCCGAAAGCGTCCGGGTAGTAGCTCACCGTGACCTGACCGGTGTACAGGTTGAACTGGTTCGGGCCGATGTGTCCGCCGGACTCCGCGCCCGAAGAGCGCGTGCGCTCGCCGCTCGCCGCGAGCGCCACCTGCGGATAAAAGAGGCCTTCCGCGGCCACAAGGTTGTAATGCGCCTGCGCGAGCGTGTGCTGCGCGGACTCGATGCCGGGGTTGCGCGCGAGCGCCTGCGTCTCCAGCCGATCGAGCGCGGGCGAGCCGAAGCCCTCCCACCAGTGCGGCGCAACACTCGCACCGGGCTGGAGCTGCTGCTCCGGCAGGGACGGCGCCGGGCCGGCGGTGTAGGCGTTCGTCTCGGGCGGCTGCGGCGCTACGTAGGGCGGGCCGACCGAACATGCGGACAGTGCCGCGGCGAGCGCGCAGCACGCGAAGACACGTACTGGGGTCATCGGGCGAAGCGTACTCTAGGAACGTGCAGGTGAACGAGCGCTCAGTCAGGCGTGCGCAAGCCTGCGTGCGCGCCGCGGCGAAACACCCGGCTAGATGCCGAGGTAGTACTGCTTGACCATGTCGTTGTTCTGCAGCGCGAGGGCATTCTTGCCCTCGAACTCGATCTGCCCGTGCACGATGATGTAGCCGCGGTCGGCCATCCTGATCGCCTGGTTGAAGTTCTGCTCGGCCATCAGCACCGTCAGGTTGCGCAGCTCCTTCAGCTCCTTGATCTTGCCGATCATGTGGTGCACGAGCAGGGGAGACAAGCCGACCGAGGGCTCGTCGACGAGCAGGATCTGCGGCTCGGACATGAGCGCGCGTGCCACGGCGACCATCTGCTGCTCGCCGCCGCTCATGCTGCCAGCCCTCTGCGCGCGCCTTTGCCTGAGCGTCGGAAACAACTCGTAGACGAACTCCAGGTTACTCGTTAGTCTGGGTCGCGCGGCCTGGCGATAGGCGCCGAGGTTCAGATTCTCCTCCACGCTCAGCATCGGGAACAGGCGGCGTCCCTCTGGCACGAGCGCGATTCCCAGCTCGACCACCTCCTGCGGACTCCGCCCCACCAGGTCGATGCGCTCGCCGTCGCGCTCGAGGTAGATCGCCCCGGCGGTCGGCCGCAGGATGCCCATGATGCACTTGATGAGCGTGCTCTTGCCATTGCCGTTGGAGCCGAGCAGCACGACGCCTTCGCCCTGCTCGACGCGGATCGACAGGCCGTGCAGCACGCGCACTGCGCCGTAGCCGGCCTCGACGCCCTCCGCGACCAGCCTATTCGCCAAGGTAGGCCCTTTCCACGCGCGGGTCGCGCACCACGTCTGCGGGCGCGCCCTCGGCGATCTTCTGCCCCGCGTCGAGCACCACGATGCGCTCGGAGAAGCGCATCACCGCGCGCATGATGTGTTCGATCATGATGACGGCGACGCCGCGCCGGTTCAGCGCCAGCAGGATCTCGAGGATCTCGTCCACCTCGGAGCTCGACAGACCCGCCATCGCCTCGTCGGACACCAGCAGCCGCGGCTTGGCCGCCAGCGCGCGTGCGAGCTCGAGCTTGCGCATGTCGACCTGCGTCAGGCCGGCGGAATTTTCGTGCGCGCGCTTCTTGAGCCCGATCTTCTCGAGCACGTCCATCGCCTCGTCTTCGATGCGCCGGTGCTCGGCGCGCGTCCAGGCCGCGTATTCGAGCGGCACGCGCAGGTTCTCCAGCACCGACATGCTGCGAAAGGGCTTCGGGATCTGGAAGCTGCGCGCGACGCCGAGGCGCGCGCGCCGGTGCGCCGGCACGCGCGTGATGTCGCGCCCTTCGAATTCGATCGACCCCTCGTCGTTGAACAGCGCGCCGGAAATGCAGTTTATGAGCGTGGTCTTGCCCGAGCCGTTCGGCCCGATGAGGCCGAGCCGCTCGCCGGCGCCGACGTGCAGGCTCACGCCCTGCAGCGCGAGGAATCCGCCGAAGCGCTTGGTGACGTTGCTTACCTTGAGCACGGGCTCGCTCATCGCCTGCGCCTCGCGAGGTATTTCCGTGCCAGCCCGACGATGCCCTGCGGCGCCAGGGTGATGAACAGGACCAGCATAACGCCCACCACCAGCACGTTCAGTTCGGACGACACCGTGACCGTGATCACCTGCTGCGCCGTGCCCACCAACAGCGCGCCGATCACCGGCCCGATCCAGTGCGCGGTGCCGCCGATCATCGGCATCGCGATCGCGTTGACCGCGACGAACAGGCTGAACGCCGAGGCGGGATCGACGAAGGTCACGAAGTAGGGGTAGGGCGCTCCCGCCACGCCCATCATCGCGCCCATGACGGTGGCCGAGATGAGTTTGAGACGCAGCGTGGGCACCCCCGCGCACTCGGCGGCGACCTCGTCGTCCCGGATGGCCGCGAGGCCGCGCCCGAGGCGCGAGGCATTGAGCGCGCGCGACACGACGACCGAGCCCAGGGTGAGCAGCAGCATCACCATGAACAGCATCTCGATGTAGCTGTTGAACCAAAGATGGCTGTCGGGGGTGAGGATGTAAGCCCCGCGCGCGCCGCCGACGTAGGACCAGTTGTTCATCAAAGTCTCGAACACGATCGCCATGGCCAGAGTGGCGATGGAGAAATACACGCCCTTCAGCCGCAAGGTGAGATAGCCCAGCCCGAGGCCGATGAGCCCGCAGATTGCGGCGGCAGCAGCGATCATCACCGGCAGGGGGAGGCTCTGGCCGAAGGTCTTGCCTAGGGCGATGCTCGTGTAAGCGCCGACCGCGAAAAAGCCGGCGCTGCCGAAGTTCACGTAGCCGGTGAAGCCGCCGAGGACATTCCATGCCACCGCCATGATGGCGCCCTGCAGGATCACGTACAACGCGTTGAAGTAATACTCGTTGGAGACGACCTGCGTAAGGATCAGGCCGGCGACGAGCACCGCGACGATCGAAGCCCAGAACGCGCCGCCTTTCATCTATTTCCTCCCGAACAGCCCGGAGGGGCGCAGAGCGAGGGTGAGCAGCAGCACGCCGAAGGACACCGCCGGCGACCACGACGGCCCCATGAAAGTGCCGACCATCGTTTCCACCACCCCCAGGATTAGCGCCGCAATCGCCATTCCCGGGATGCTGCCCATACCGCCGAGCACTACAATCGCGAAAACCCGGCCGATGTACTGTCGCCCCACCGACGGTTCGACGGGGCCGATGATGATCAGCAGCGAGCCCGCGATCGCGGTGGTGGCGATCGCCAGGCCGAATGCGAACTGCTTGACCTTCACCGGGTCGGCACCCATCAACTGCAGCGCGAGGCGGTCCTGCGCCACGGCAAGGATCGCCCGGCCCGTGAACGTGCGCGACAGGTATAGGTAGACCCCGGCGGTGAGCGCCACGGCGACTGCAAACGGCACCAGCATCCGGAACGGTATGCCGACAAAGCCGATGTTAATGGTCCGGCCGATGTATGCGGCGCTGACCAGGCGGTAGTCGACGCCGTAGGCCATGATGAGCAGGACCTCGATGATGAACATCAGGCCGAAGAAGAACGCGAGGCCTGAGAGCGACTCCTGTCCGGTGCGCTCGAACGCGGCGTAGTAGACGCGGTAGATTGCGGCGCCCACCAGGAAGAATACTGGGGTGAACAGGACGCCGATGAGGACCGGATCGAGCCCGAAGTGCCTGTTGATGATGTAGGCGGTGTACGAGCCTACGATGACGAACGCGGGGTGGGCGATATTGACGATGTCGAGCTGGCCGAATGTGATGGCCAGCCCGATCGACACCGCGGCATAAAAGCCGCCGAGCAGGAGCCCCGCGACGATGGCGTTGGCGAAGAGGTCAACGGACCACACCGTCGCGCGAGCTCGTGCGGGCGCGGGTTACTTCTTGTACGGGTACGCGAGGTCGCCCGATTTCCATTCCTTCGGGTACACCACGATGCGCTTGCCGGGGCCTGCGAACTGCTCGAGGTTGTCGGGCTGGACGTCGCGGAACTGCACCATCAGCACGCGGCTCTTGGACCATTCGCCGTTCTTGCCGAACTTGACGTCGCCCACCACCGTCTTGAAGGTGGTCTTGTGCATGTACGCGGCGAGCTTCGCCTGGTCGAGGCTCTTGACCGCATCGATCGACTGCTCGAGCACCTGCATATAGGCGTAGGCGTAGGGCGGCAGGTAATGGCCGAGCGGGTCGACGCCTTTGCCCTTGGCTGCTTCCTGGTAGCGCTTCAAGAAGTCATTCACGCCCGGAAAATTGAGCGTGGGCTCGGGTGCCCAGAAGTCGTAGTTGACGATATTGTCGAGCAGCGGCCCGAGGTTTTTCTGGATGGCCGCGAACTGCAGCCCGACCATGCCGCCGCCGAACATTTTCGCCTTCAGGCCTACCTCGTGCGCCGCCTTCACCATGCCCACCGAGTCAGGTGGATACGAGGCCACGAACACGATGTCCGGGTTGGTCGCCTGGATGGCGCGCACGATCGGCGTGTAATCCGTTGTCGACGGCGGATAGGTCTTGTCGTAGACGATCTTGAAGCCCTTCGCCTGCGCGTTCTTGCGCGCGCCGGCAGCGGCGGCGAGCGGGAATTCGGCGTCAGCCGCAACGATCGCGACGGTCTGCGGCTTGGGCTTCTGCTCCGCCGCTAGCTCGAAAAAGCCGCGCGACCAGTCGAGCTTGGGCTCGGGTCCCGCCGGCATTATCTGGAAGTAGCGGTCGTAGTGGAATTCGTCGTTCACTGCTAGCCCGAACAGCGACGGGAATACGAGCTTGTTGCGCATCACGATCGGCATCGCCGGTGCGATCTCGTTCGTGCCATAACTCGAAACCACCAGGTCGACCTTATCGACGCTCAGCAGCTTCGTATAGATCCCGGGAACGGTGGCCGGGTTGGTGGCGTCGTCGTAGTAGACGAACTCGACCGGCCTGCCGAGCAGCCCGCCCTTCTTGTTGACGTCGTCGCGCCAGAGCTCCATCGCAATGAGCGCCGCCTTGCCGGCGCCGGCGAGGCCGCCGGTCAGCGCCATGCTGAAGCCGATCTTGATCGGCTGCGCGGCCTGCGCCGCGAACGATAGCAGCGAGCCGGACGCAGCCGCCAGGGCGATCACGCCCGTGGCGAGCGAGGCGCGCACGAATGAACGTCGCTTGATCATTGCAGGATCCTCCTCCTAAGGGTGAATTTTGTCGGTGTCCTCTTATTGCGCTCGGGGACTTGTTTGGGAAAAGTGTATCAGCAGTCAACGATCCTGTGTCAGGTACCAGTCGAGGATCCGCTCGCCGGTCCACAGCAGCACGTCAGGGCGCGACTGGATGTGCTGGTAGAGCTTCTCCAGCCAGCCGATGCGGTGCGGCACTCCGGTGATGTAGGGGTGCACGCTGATCGCCATGACGCGCGCGCTCGCCTCGCTTTCCTCGTACAGCTGATCGAACTGCGCTGCGCCGCGTCTGAACAGCTCGTCAGCGGCGTGGTGCTGCAGCGCCATCATCGCGATGTCGTTCACTTCCAGCGTGTAGGGCACCGACACGATGTGGCCCTTCGACGTCCGGATCTTCACCGGCTGGTCGTCCAGCACCCAGTCGGCGACGTACTCGAGGCCCTCCTCGTGCAGGATGTCGATCGTGTCGTAGGTTTCGGTGAGGCCCGGGCTCTCCCAGCCGCGCGGCGCCCTGCCGGTGAACGCGCGGATCGCCTCGACGGTGTCGCGAATCGCCTTGCGCTGGTCCGCGACGTTGTGCATCGGCCCCTGCAGGTAGCCGTGCCCCATGAACTCCCAGCGCGCGTCGCGCGCGGCTTCGGCGATGCGTGGATAGCTCGTCAACACCGAGCCGTTGACCGCCATGGTCGGGATCAGCCTGCGGCGCGCCAGCACGTCGGCGATGCGCCAGAAGCCGACGCGCATGCCGTACTCGTGCCAGGCCCAGTTCGGCAGGTCGGGCTGCAGCGGCTGGCCCATCGGCGGCGGCAGGACCGTGCGCGGCATGTGCCGCTCGATCGACCATTCTTCGACGTTTACGATCGTCCACACGACCATGCGGGCGCCGCCCGGCAGCCTGAGCGGTGACCGGTCGACGATCGCCGAATAGGGAACACGCTCGCGCGGCAGCTTGCCTTGCGCCACCGTCATCCTCCGGTCGCGCGATTGATCGCGGGCATCACCTTTTCCGCCATCAGCTCCATCGAGCGCCGCGCGAGCCGCGCGTCGACCCAGTCGACGCCGCAGTAAAGCAGCGTGCCGAAATCGCCCGTGGTTTCACGGAAAGCGAGCAGCGCGTCCGCGACCCTGTCGGCGGTACCGGCGATCACCAGGCTGTCGACCACCGTGTCGAGTGTCACCTGCTCGTCTGGCGTATCCTTCGAGGGCTTGAAAAGGTTGATGCGACCGGCCCGCTTCAGCTTGAAGAACAGCTGCTTGTAGTAGAAGCGATAGGGGCTCTTCTCGCCGAGACCGTAGTCGCGCGCCGTCGCCTCGTCGTCTGCCACGAACACGGTCTTCGCCACGCGCCAGTTGGCGGGATCGGCCTTGCGCCCGCCGGCCGCGCAGCCCTCGGCGTACTTAGGCCAGTGCGAGCGAACCCATTGCGGCAGCAGGAAGTTCGCCGAGATCGTGTCCCAGCCGCGCTTGGCGGCTTCGCTCACGCCTTTGGAGAACGGCTCCACCGCGGTGACCACGATCGGCGGGTACGGCTTCTGGTAGGGCTTCGGGATGATGCCCTGGCCGATGTCGGGGATCATGGTCTTTTCGGTCGAGACGTTCCAGAACCGGCCCTTCAGGTTGTAGGGCGCCGTGCCGGTCCAGATGCCGATCATGTGGTCGATGCACTCGACGAACATGGCGGTGCGGTCCTTGCCCATGTTCTCGAACACTTCCCAGTCCGAAGGCAGCCCGCCCGGGCTGATGCCGACGATGAAGCGGCCTTCGAGCATGTTGTCGAGCATCGACACCGTCGCCGCGAGCTGCGCGGGATGGCCGTTGGGCAGATTCAGCGTTCCGGTGCCGAGCTTGATTCTCCTGGTATCGTGCGCCAGGCTCGCCAGGAATGCAGCGCAGCTGGTGACCGATTCGGCGATGTCGGTGACGTGCTCGCCGACAAAGGCCTCGCAGTACCCCAGCCGGTCCGCGAGCAGGATCGCCTCCCGGTCCTCCTTGAGCGTGTCGACGTAGTTGCGCTGCGGCGGATGCAGCGGCATGGTGAAGTAGCCGAGCTTCATGTCCCTCGCCACGAATGAGCAGGCGATAATCTACACGGATGGCGACACCGAGCAAAACTCAGGGCACGCCCGCGCCGGCTGCGCGGCACGAACGGACATTCAACCCGATGAGGAGTCGACTCAGATGAAATACACCGAACGGCTGCGCAAGATACGCGTGTCGCGCAAATCCATGCTCAAGCGCGTGGCGCGCTTTGGCAGGCTCAAGGGATCCGACGGCGGGCTGCCGGACAGCCGCTATCCGGGCTGCGAGCGGATCCTGTACAACGTGATCGGCTTCCAGCCGCCGAAAGGGGAGAACCGGGGTGCGGTCACTTCGCCGGTGGGCGACAAGGCCTCGCGCCTGGCGGCGATCAAGATCTCCGAGGGCTTCAATCTCGGCTACTGCCGCGCGCTGCCAGGCCGCGGGCCGATGTTCCACAACCACGACACCAATGAAACCTTCATCGCCATGACAGGAATCTGGCGCGCGAGCTGGGAGAATGAGAAAGGACGCGTCGAGCACGTCGATCTCAAGCCGCTCGACGTGATCTCCTTTCCGGCCGGCGTGTCGCGCCGCTTCATGAATGTCTCGCGCGGCAGCAAGCGCAAGTATTCGATCCTCATGTTTGTGATCGGCGGCAATGCGCCGCGCGCCGAGTTCACGCGCGAGTCGATGGCGCAGCTGGCGGCCGGCGGCTATCTCGAGCCGCGGTGACGTTGCTGTAAAATCAAGCACTTTCGCCTAGTGCGGGAACCATGAAATCCAGCGACATCCGCTCGAGCTTCCTCGAGTACTTCAAGTCGAAGGGCCACGCCATCGTGGCTTCGAGCCCGCTCGTGCCTGGCAACGACCCGACGCTGCTGTTCACCAACTCGGGCATGGTGCAGTTCAAGGACGTGTTTCTCGGCAAGGACAAGCGCGCCTACAGCCGCGCGACCACCTCGCAGCGCTGCGTGCGCGCCGGCGGCAAGCACAACGACCTGGAGAACGTCGGCTACACCGCGCGCCATCACACGTTCTTCGAGATGCTGGGCAACTTCTCGTTCGGCGACTACTTCAAGAAGGATGCGATCCGTTTCGCCTGGGAGCTGCTCACCGAGGTCTACAAGCTGCCCGCGGAGAGGCTGTGGACCACCGTTTATCAAACCGACGACGAGGCCTACGAGCTCTGGACGCGCGAGATCGGCATGCCGAAGGAGCGCTGCATCCGCATCGGCGACAAGCCGGGCGGGCAGAAGTACCAGTCTGACAACTTCTGGCAGATGGCCGATACCGGGCCTTGCGGGCCATGCAGCGAAATCTTCTACGACCACGGCCCGGGCATCGCGGGCGGCCCGCCCGGTTCGCCCGACGCGGACGGTGACCGCTACATCGAGATCTGGAACCTGGTATTCATGCAGTTCAACCGCGACGAGCAGGGGGTGATGCATCCGCTGCCGAAACCGTCGGTCGACACGGGCATGGGCCTCGAGCGCATCGCTGCCGTGCTGCAGGGTAAGCATTCCAACTACGAGATCGACCTGTTCCAGGACCTGATCCGGGCGGCGGCGAGAGAGACCGGGGCGAAGGACCTCAAGAGCCCCTCGCTGAACGTGATCGCGGATCACATCCGCGCCTGCAGCTTCCTCATCGTCGACGGGGTCATCCCCGGCAACGAGGGACGCGGCTACGTGCTGCGCCGGATCGTCCGCCGCGCGATCCGCCACGGCTACAAGCTCGGCCAGCAGCAGCCGTTCTTTCACCGCCTGGTCGAGGACCTCGACCGCGCCATGGGCACCGCCTATCCGGAGCTGACCGCGGCCAAGACGCGGGTGGCGCAGGTGCTCAGCCAGGAGGAGGAGCGCTTCGCCGAGACGCTGCACCACGGCATGCAGGTGCTCGAGGGAGCCCTCGCGGGCGAAGGGCCGATGCTCGACGGCGAGACCGTGTTCCGGCTCTACGATACGTTCGGTTTTCCGGTCGACCTCACCGCCGACATCTGCCGCGAGCGCGGCATCCAGCTCGACATCGCCGGCTTCGAGGCGGCGATGAGCCAGCAACGCGAGCGCGCGCGAGCCGCGAGCCGCTTCGCCATGTCCGCGGGCCTGGACTACGCCGGGGGCAAGACCGAGTTCCGCGGCTACGACACGCTCTCGCTCAAGGGCACGGTGATCGCGCTGTACCGCGAGGGCGCGCAGGTCGGCGAGTTGAACGCCGGCGAGTCCGGGGTGGTGGTGCTCGACAAGACGCCGTTCTACGCCGAGTCGGGAGGCCAGGTCGGCGACCGCGGCGAGATGGTCGGGCCGGCAGGCACCTTCAGGGTCGCCGATACGCAGAAGATCCAGGCCGAGGTGTTCGGGCATCACGGCGAGCAGCTCACCGGGCGGCTCAAGGTGGGCGACGAGGTGAGCGCGCAAGTCGACGTGGTCACGCGCCGCCGCGCGATGTGGAACCACTCGGCCACGCACCTGATGCACGCGGCGCTACGCAGGGTGCTCGGCGCGCACGTGCAGCAGAAAGGCTCGCTCGTCGACGCGCAGCACACGCGCTTCGACTTCTCGCATCCGCAGCCGATGACGCCTGAGGAGATCCGCAAAGTCGAAGTACTGGTGAACGACGCAATCCGCCGCAACCTCGAGGTGAGCGCGCGCATCATGAGGTTCGACGACGCGATCAAGGCTGGCGCGCTCGCCTTCTTCGGCGACAAGTACGGCGACGAAGTACGTGTGCTCGCGATGGGCGACGTCTCCACCGAGCTGTGCGGCGGCACGCACGTCGCGCGCACGGGCGACATCGGGTTCTTCAAGATCGTGTCCGAATCGGGCGTCGCGGCCGGCATCCGGCGCGTCGAGGCGGTCACGGGCGAGGGCGCGCTCGATTACGTGCAGCAGATGGAAGGCAGCCTGCGCTTCGTGGAAGGCTTCCTGCAGACCTCGCGCGACAAGCTCGAGGAGCGGCTGGAGGCGGGCCGCGAGCGCGAGCGCACGCTCGAGAAGGAGCTCGCCCGTCTCAAGTCGAAGCTCGCAGCCTCGCAAGGCGAGGATCTCGCGGGGCAGGCGATCGCCGTGCGCGGCGTGAACGTGCTCGCGGCGGCGCTCGAGAACGCGGATGCCAAGTCGCTGCGCGAGACGCTGGACAAGCTGAAGGACCGGCTCAAGTCGGCGGCGATCGTGCTCGGCAGCGTGAGCGACGGCAGGGTGTCGCTCGTCGCGGGCGTCACCTCCGACCTGATCGCCAAGGTGAAGGCGGGCGAGTTGGTGAATTTCGTCGCCCAGCAGGTCGGCGGCAAGGGCGGGGGCCGGCCGGACATGGCCCAGGCCGGCGGCACGGAGCCCGCCAAGCTGCCGCGCGCGCTCGAATCGGTGCAGGGCTGGGTCGAGCAGCGGCTCTAGCCGCGGCGCGATGACGCCGCTCGTCGCGATCGAGTCGCTGCCGCTGGCGGTGGCGCTGCGCGCGCCGAGCGCGCTTCACACCGCGGTCGCGATTGTGCACCTGACGGGCGTCGCACTGCTCGTCGGCACGGTCGCGGTGCTCGATCTGCGCCTGCTGGGGCTCTCGCGCACGATTCCGGTGCGGCGCCTCGCCGCGCACGTGCTGCCCTGGACGGCGGTGAGCTTCCTGCTCATCGTGCCGAGCGGCCTGCTCATGTTCCTTGCGCGCGCGGGCGAGCTAATCGGCAGCCCGCTCTTCGCGCTAAAGATGATGCTGATCCTGGGCGGCGGCACCAATGCGGCGCTGTTTCACGCCGGGACGTTCCGCGGCGCCGAGCGCTGGGACACGCAGGCCGTGCCGCCCGCTGCAGCGCGCGTCGCCGCGGCGCTGTCGCTCGCCGTGTGGATCTCGGTGCTGGCCTGCGGCCGGCTTCTGGCGAAGGCCTAGAAGCCGACGCGCTGGCGGCGCGCGCCGCGGTAATCCGGCACGTCGTCCGGGCCCACCTCGCTGCGGCCGGCGATCTTCGCGTTGCCGAACGCGGTCTGTACGGCACGGCGCATCTCGCGCGGCGTGAACGCGGCAAGCTTCTCGATGAGGGCGGCGCCGGGCTCTTCGGGGAATCGGCGTCCCCAGTCGTGTGCGCCGCGGATCTCGCGGTAGATCGAGCGCGCGATGCGCGCCGAGCCTTCCGCGTCTGGTGGCTCGATCTCATAGACGTTCATGCGGTTCAGGATCGGTTCCGGAATGCGCCCTGCGTCGTTCGCCGTCGCGAACCAGACCGCGCCCGAAGCGTCGATCGGGATCTCGACGAACTCGTCCACGAACTGCATCGCGGTAGCGCTCTCGAGCAGCCCGTAGAGCGCGCCGAGCGGGTCGTACTGGCCGCCGTCTGCGGCCTTGTCGAGCTCGTCGATTACCATCACCGGGTTGGCGTAGTCGCCGTGCAGGAAAGTCTCGAACACTTTGCCGGGCTTGGAGTTCTTCCACTGCGAAGATGCGCCGGAGAGAATCCATCCCGCGGTGAGCGAGCTCATCGGCACGAAGCCGAAGCCCGTGCCGAGCAGCTGCGCAACGCGGCGCGCGAAGTGCGTCTTGCCGATGCCGGGCTCCCCGAGCAGCAGCGCCGGCGCGAGCTCGATCGAGTCGTTCGAGTCGATGCACAGCGCGAGCTGGCGGCGGATATCCTCGAGCACGGCCGCGAAATTGGGCAGTTCTTCGAACAGCTCGTCCATGGACGGCATCGCCGAGGGCTTGACTGTGAAGCGCTGCCCGCCGACGCGCAGCATCTTCTCGTATACCGTGCGCAGGGCCTCGTTCGACGAGGGCGGTAGCTCCTGCAAGGCCCGCTCGACATCTCCGACGCTGTAGACGTCCCTGAAGCCGGCGACCGGAATCGAGACAGGTTGAGCGACGCTTGCCGACATATTGCCTCCTTGTTTTTCGGCGGAACGACCGCGCGAAAAACTTAGCACGACACCTTCTAGCGTAGCAATAGTCGGGCCAATGGGGCTGTGCCGGGCTTCCGCTGTAGGGCGCCGCCCGTCGGACTGGCAGCGGCAAGCCTCGAGTGCTAGTCACGTTCCAGTTGCCAAGGCGAGGGGCGCCGTGCTTCAATCGTGGCGAGGGTAATGCGATGAACCGCTGGTTTTACGGATTTTTCTTCTTTTTCCCGCGCCATCTGGCGGAGGGGAACGGCTAGCCGCAGCCCGAACTGATCCCGAAAACCGCCAGAGCCCAAAGCCTGGCGGTTTTTTTTTGCCACTGCCGAAGACAGCCATGACTGCACCCACCGACAACTACCTGGCGGTTCCGCCGATAGACAAGACCTCGCTCACCGACGACGAGCGCATCGAGAACATCGTCCCGCTGCCTCCGCCCGAGCACCTGATCCGTTTCTTTCCGATCCAGGGCACGCCGGTCGAGACGCTCATCTCCGACACTCGGCGGCGCGTGCGCGCGGTGCTGCATGGGCAGTCCGACCGGCTGCTGGTGGTTATCGGCCCGTGCTCGATCCACGACCCGGCGGCGGCACTCGCGTATGCCGGACGGCTCGCCGCCGAGCGCCAGCGGCATGCGAGTGAGCTCGAGGTGCTGATGCGTGTGTACTTCGAGAAGCCGCGCACCACGGTGGGCTGGAAGGGCCTGATCAACGATCCGTACATGAACGGCAGCTTTCGCATAAACGAAGGACTGCGCATCGCGCGAGACCTGCTCGTGCGCATCAACCAACTCGGCGTGCCTGCCGGCTGCGAATTTCTCGACGTGATCTCGCCGCAGTACATCGGCGACCTGGTCTCGTGGGGCGCGATCGGCGCGCGCACGACGGAGTCGCAAGTGCACCGCGAGCTTGCCTCGGGATTGTCGGCCGCTGTCGGCTTCAAGAACGGCACGGACGGCAACGTGAGGATCGCGGTGGACGCGATTCTCGCCGCGCGCCAGAAGCACCACTTCCTCTCGGTGCACAAGAGCGGGCAGGTGGCGATCGTCGAGACGCGCGGCAACGACGACTGCCACATCATCCTGCGCGGCGGCAAGCAGCCGAACTACGATGCCGCGAGCGTGGACGCCGCCTCCGAGGAACTGCGCCGCGCAGGTCTCGCCGAGCGCCTGATGATCGACTGCTCGCACGCCAACAGCCGCAAGGACTTCAGGCAGCAGCTCAAGGTGTGCGACGAGGTGGCCGGCCGCATCGCCGGGGGCGAGCAACGCATCGTCGGCCTGATGATCGAGTCGAACCTGGTCGAGGGGCGCCAGGATCTCATGGCGGGTCAGCCGCTCGCCTTCGGGCAAAGCATCACCGACGCCTGCCTAGGCTGGGACGATTCCACGGCCGCGCTCGAGGTGCTTGCGGATGCCGTGCGCAAGCGGCGCGCGCTAGCCGGCGCGGGCGCGAACGCGGACGCCGGGAACTGACTTCCCTGGAGGCGCTCTCGCCCGCCACGATCGCCCTCGCGGCGCTGATCGTGACCGGCGCCTATGCGGTCTACGGGATGACGGGCTTCGGCTCCACCGTGGTGGCGATGCCGCTGCTCGCGCAGTTACTGCCCCTCAGATTCGCCGTGCCCCTGATGATGCTGCTCGACCTGGCGGCGTTCGCCCTCTTCGGTGCGCGCTTCCGGCGCCGCATCCGCTACGCCGAGGCGGGATGGCTGGTGCCGTTCATGCTCGCGGGGATGGCGCTCGGTCTGACGTTGCTCATCGCGCTGCCGGAACAAGGGCTGCTCGCTGCGCTCGGCGTGTTCGTGCTCGCCTACGCGGGCTACGGTCTGTCGCGACGCGGCGCGCCTGTGCGGCTCGCGCGCGCGTGGAGTGCGCCGATCGGTCTCGCCGGGGGCGCGCTGTCGGTGCTGTTCGGCACGGGGGGCGTGCTGTACGCGATCTACAACAGCGGCCGCATCCGCGACAAGGCCGAACTGCGCGCCACCAATGCGGCGACGATCATGCTGTCCTCGGTCGTGCGCGCCGTGCTTTTCGGCGCCACCGGACTTCTCTCCCAGGACGGGCTGATAAGCCTGGCCCTGATGCTCGTCCCGGCGCTGCTCGGCGGCTTCGCGATCGGCAACCGCCTGCACGCGGCGGTGCCTGCCGGTGCCGTAGTGCGGCTGGTGTACGCGCTGCTCGTCGTATCCGGCGTCTCGCTGCTCGCGCGCGCCGCAGTGGGCTAAAGTCGCGGCATAATGCCGCGAGATCACACCTCCGCCAGCGCCATGGCCGACCGCCCGAAGCAGCTCGCGCACCTGGAGTACCTCGGCGACGCAACCAAGTTCGCCAATCAGATTCACGTGCTGATTCCGCGCTGCCGGCTGCTGGAGAATTTCTCCGCCGCCGAGGTGCGCACGCTGGCGCACTTCATGGAGGTGTTTCGCGCCACCGCCGGCACCGAGGTGATCCGCGAAGGTGACGGCGGCGACTTCATGCTGCTCGTGATCGAGGGCCGCGTCGAAGTGCTCAAGCGCGATGCGAACGAGCGTCAGCAGGTGATCGCCGTCGCCGACGGAGGCCGCACTCTGGGCGAAATGTCCATGCTGGACGGCGAGCCACGCTTCGCCGCCTGCGTCGCGACCGAGCCCACCACATTCGCGGTGCTCGACCGCGACCGGCTGGCGCGCATCATCGTGGAGCAGCCGCTGCTCGGCTCCAAGATCCTGATGGAGCTGGTGCTGGTGCTCTCGCAGCGCTTGCGCGCTACGAGCACACGGCTGCTGCGCCTCATCGGAGAGCGGGGGCCGGCTGCTGAGACGTGAACGGGGCCGGCGGCGTGCTCACTTGCGACTGGGGAAAAGGCGCGACGCCTGCCACATGTAGAAAGTGACCGGCTCCGAGGCGGCAAGCTGCCCGCCTTTGGCGTCTAGCAGCTCCGCCTGTAGCGTGTGCGTGCCGCGGTCGATGCCGATCAGCTCGATGACGTCCGAGCGGTAGCTGTGGGGCAGCGCGGTCCCGTCCAGCACGAGCCGCACGCTGCCGTCCGGCTCGCCGCCCGAATGCGCGACCTGGACGGTAAGGTCGCCCTCGTTGTTGTGGATCGTCTCCTCGTGCGCAGGCTGCACGATGGCGATTTCGGCCGCTTGGGCGGCGCCCATGAGCAGGATCGAGAGCGGGATGAGCCAGGCAAAGGTTTGCGCGCGCACGGGGCACCTCCTTGTTAGCGGTTCGACCGGTCCGGTCGGTGCAAATTCAATTTAAAGCTTATTCCCAGCGTAGCGCGAGGCTGCCGCCGGCGGCGCGCTCGACGCGCGTGCCGAGCTTCTTTCCCTCCCGGCCGAGCATCGCATCGAGCCAGCGCGCATCCGCTTCGCACGCGCGCTCCAGGCGCAAGCGCCGGATTCGCATCGGCACGAGTTCCAGCCCGAGCAGCCGGCCGTTGGCCGCATCCAGCGTCGGCAAGTACATCAGCGTCAGCTCGGCGCGAAACGAAGCGTAGCCGCCGATGCCCTCGTAATCGTTCAGGAAGTCGCCGCAGCCGTACAGGATGAGCCTGTCGCCGTAGACTTCGATGCCTTTAGGATGGTGCGAGGAGTGGCCGTGCACGAGGTCCGCGCCCGCATCGACCAGCGCATGCGCGAACGCGCGCTCGGCGCGCGCCACCTCGTAGCCCCAGTTGCCGCCCCAGTGCAGCGATACGAGCGCGAGATCGCGCGCGCGCTTCGCAGCGCGCACGCGGCGCGCTACCGCCTCGAAGCTGCGCGCCGACAAGTCAGGCAGGAACGCGACGCCCGCGCGCCTCTCGCCCGCCGCCCAGTCCGGCGACACGCCGGAGCTCTCCATGCCATAGGCGAACACCAGAAGGCGTGACCCGCCCGCGAGCGGGATCTCGGCCGGCGCGCACGCCTCGGCGTCGTCACGGCCAGCTCCGGCAGTACGCAGTCCCGTCGCATGCAATGTGTCTAGCGTTTCGGCAAGCCCGCGATAGCCCCAGTCGAGCACGTGGTTGTTCGCGAGCACGCAGCAGTCGATTCCCGCGGCGCTCAGGCATGCGACGTTCGCAGGGTGCATGCGATAGTGGATTCCCTTGGCCGGCCAGGCGTCCTCCGAGGTCGTCACCGACGTCTCGAGATTGACGATGCGCGCCTGCGGTCGCGCCCGCTCGAGCTCGGCGAGAGCGTCGCCCCACACGTAAGCGGGCTGCGCGGGCCGGGCGACCGGGCCGCTCGCGCGCTCGGCGAGCGCCAGGTATTCGAGCGCCGAGTCGACGTACGGCTCGTGCAATTGCGGCGCGCTCGGCTGTTGCAGGATCTGATCTACGCCGCGACCGGTCATCACGTCGCCGCACAGGAACAGCGTCGCGGCTGCGGCGGACTCTAGCCCTTGATGCACACCAGCGGCTCGAGGCGCGCGACTTTCTTCGCCAGTCCGGCCGTGTCCGCGGCATCGACGACGGCCGACACGTCCTTGTAGGCTTCGGGCGCCTCTTCGGCGATGCCGCGCATCGACGGGCTCCTGATGAGAATGCCACGTGCCGCGAGATCGTCGACAACCTTGCGCCCTTTCCATCTGCGCAGCGCCTCGTGCCGGCTCATCGCGCGGCCCGCGCCGTGGCAGGCGGAGCTGAAGGCGAGAGACTCGGAGGCGACGGTACCCGCGAGCACGTACGAGCCGGTGCCCATCGAGCCGCCGATCAGCACCGGCTGTCCGGCCGCGCGCAGCGGCTCCGGGACGTCGGGATGGCCCGGGCCGAAGGCGCGTGTGGCGCCCTTGCGGTGCACATACAGCTGGCGCTTGCCGCCGTCGCTGCGGTGCTCCTCTACCTTGCAAGTGTTGTGCGAGACATCGTACAGCAGGGGCAGGCGCGCCTGCGGCAGGAGCTCGGCGAAGACTTTGCGCACGAGGTGAGTGAGGATCTGCCGGTTGGCGAGCGCGCAGTTGATCGCGGCGCGCATCGCGCCAAGGTACTCCTCGCCGACCGCCGAGCGGATCGGCGCGCAGGCGAGCTCCCGGTCGGGCAGCGCGATGCCGTGCTGCTGCGCGGCGATCGCCATGCGCTTCAGGTACTCGGTGCCGATCTGGTGGCCCAGGCCGCGCGAGCCGCAGTGGATCATCACCACGATGTCGCCCCGCTCCAGACCGAACTGGCCCGCGATCGTGGTCTCGTAGACGGCGGTCACTTCCTGCACTTCGAGATAGTGGTTGCCGCTGCCGAGCGTGCCCATTTCGTCGCGCTGGCGCTTCTTCGCGTGCTGCGATACGTTGCCTGGCTTAGCGCCGCTCATCCTGCCGTACTCCTCGATGCGCTCGAGGTCGGCGGCCTCGCCCCAGCCGCGCTCGACTGCCCAGCGCGCGCCGCCGGCGAGCATGGCGTCCATCTCGGCCTCGTTCAGGCGAATCGCGCCGGTGCTGCCCACGCCCGCCGGGATGCGGTAGTAGAGCGCTTCGGCGAGCGCCTTCTGTGCCGGCATGACGTCGGCGCGCGCGAGCCCGGTGTGCAGGCAGCGCACGCCGCAGGAGATGTCGAAGCCGACGCCGCCTGCGGAGACCACGCCGCCTTGTTCCGGGTCGAAGGCTGCCACGCCGCCGATCGGAAAGCCGTAGCCCCAGTGCGCGTCGGGCATGGCGTAGGAGGCCTTGACGATGCCGGGCAGCATCGCCACGTTCACCGCCTGCTCGTACACCTTGCGGTCCATGTCGCGCACCAGCGCTTCGTCCGCGTAGATCACCGCCGGCACGCGCATCGCGCCTTGCTGCGGGATCTCCCATTCGTATTCGGAACGCCGTTTAAGGAGGTTGATATCCATGGCTCAAACGTCCACGACCGTCTGCGCGACCCACTCGCCGCCTTCGCGCGCCACGCGCAGCGCGGTGTAGGTCGCGCCCTTCGCCTCGACCGCGGGATGGTGGCGCGCCACGTCCACCGGCTCGCCGCGCGCTTCGGCGCTCAGCCGGGTCCCGTCGATGCGCACCGCGAAGCGGCTGAACAGCATCTTGCGCGTCGCCATCTCGTATATCAACGCATTCAGCCACTCGGCGAGCAGCAGCTCGTCGTCCGGCGCCTCGCACTCGATCTCGACCCCCTCGCGCGCCTCGACCGCGGCGGGCTCGGCGATCACCGCGGTAAGCGCCAGCGCGGCCTGCTCGAAGGCTTCGTTCTTGCTCGCGCCGAAGCCGCGCACGCCGACGTCGGCGCCATGCTCGAAGTGTTCCCAGCGCGCGCCCATATTGGGAATCTTTTCACGCGCCCCAGCCGCGGACTTGATGCGCGTCAATGCGACGCGTTTTCAGGCGCGCAACCCACTTTTCCCGTGGTCAGAGGGATCAGTGCGCTTGAGCGGAGTGCGCGCGCAATGCCGCGACGATGTCTGCACGCGCGACCGGCTTGGTGACGAAGGCATTGGCGCCGAGCGCCTTGCAGCGCAGCCTCGCTTCGCGATCATCGCGCGCCGAGACGACCACGACCGGCGTCCAGCGGTTGGTCGCGCCGACGCGCAGCCGCCTGAGCACTTCGAGGCCGCCGATTCCCGGCATCATCAGGTCGAGAAGGATCATGTCGTAGGTCGTTGCATCCGCGAACTGCAGTGCCTGCTCGCAGGTGCCGGCCAGCACGACGCGCGTGTTGGGCTCCCGGCTGACGATGTGGGCGAGGAGCAGACGCGTCGATTCCTGGTCGTGCACCACCAGCACGCGGGCCGGCCGTTCGCTCCCTGGCGCGACGCGCCTTGCGCTGAAGTCTTGATCGAGTAGTTCCATGATCGGCTCCTCGCCCTATGGCTACGCAAGCGCCATGCCTGGCGGCCAGAGCCCTCGGATATTCGATAACGCATTGAATAAACGTGAATTTTGCCGGATTTCCGGGGTCGAAAGGTCGACGATTGCTGTCGACTATCCGCCACCGATTAGAGCGCGGCGATCGTCTGAATCTCGACGAGATAGGGTTCCTGCACGAGCCGGTCGACGACGAGCAGGGTATTGGGCGGATAGACGCCGTTCGGAAACATGCGCGGAAAGGCCTTCTGTCTGAAGGCCATGAAGCGCGCAATATCCTGCGAGTGCACGAGATAGGTGGTGAACTGGACCACGTTGCCCCAGCCTGCGCCCGCCGACTCGAGCGCGGCGGCGATGTTGCCGAACACTTGCGTGCATTGCGCGTCGAAATCGTCCTTGCCTACCACGTTGCCCGCCTTGTCGGAGGCAAGCATGCCCGCGATGAACAGGTATTCGGCGGCTTTCGCGCGCGTCATGTGCGAATACTGGCCGAGCGGCCTGCCGAGCGACTCGACGTTGCTGATCTTGATCTCTGCCATCGCACCTCTCCGGGTCAGTCTCGCGCGGCCAGCTGGTCGGCGAGGTCGTTGAAATCGCGCGCGTTGACGTCGAACGCCGGCTCCGGAGACACGTCGACGCGTCCCTTGGGACCGTGCTCGAGCGGGCGGGGCACGAACGCCGTACGCAGGCCGCAGGACTTGGCCGCGAACAAGTCGTCCTTGTGCGCGGCCACCATCATCACCTCGTGCTCCGGCAGGCCGAGCAGCTGCGCCGCCCCGCGGTAGGCCTCCGGATCGGGCTTGTAATGGCGGAACAGTTCCGCCGACAGCACGCAGTCCCACGGCAAGCCGGAGTGCTTCGCCATGTTGGTCAGCAGCGCCAGGTTGCCATTGGATAGGGGCGCGATGACGTAGGACTCCTTCAGGCGGCGCAACCCGGAGCGCGCGTCGCGCCAGGGCTTGAGCCGGTGCCAGGCGCGGTTGAAGTGATCGATCTCCTGCTCCGTGAGGCCGGTAATGTGGAAGCGCTGCAAGAGCTCATCGAGAATCGTGCGATGCAGCGCGTCGATCGGAGTCCAGGGCAGCTCGCCTGAGCGCACCCGCGCCATCGCAGGCCGGTAGCCGGCGCGCCAGGCGTCCGCGAACGCAGGCCAGCTCACGCGCAGCCCTTTGTCGCGTCCGAGCTTGCGCCCCTCGGCGATGATCGAGCCGCGCCAGTCGACGACGGTGCCGAACACGTCGAATACTAGCGCGCGCATCAACGGTTCTTGCTTCGGTCGTGACGCCACATGACGTCCGAGCGCCCGGCATAGCGATTGAGCAGCCGAGCGGCAACGAATAGCAGGTCGGAGAGCCGGTTCAGGTACCGGCGCGCTTGCTCGCCGACCGTCTCGCGCCGGCCGAGAGCGACCAGGCTGCGCTCGGCCCGCCGGCAAACCGTGCGTGCCAGGTGGGCGGCTGCCGCGGCGCGCGAGCCGCCGGGCAGGACGAATTCCTTGAGGGGCGGCAAATCACGGTTCCAGTCTTCGAGCAGGGTGTCCAGGCGCGCGACCTGCGCCTCGCCGAGGATCCGGTGGCCGGGAATGCTCGCTTCGCCGCCCAGGTCGAACAGGTCCTGCTGCACTTGCTCTAGCGCAGCGCGCATTGCGTCCGGGACCTCCTCGGCGAGCAGCAGGCCGAGCGCCGAGTTGAGCTCGTCGATGTCGCCCAGCGCCTGCACGCGCGGGCTGTCCTTTGGCGCGCGCGTGCCGTCGCCGAGGCCGGTCTCGCCGGCGTCTCCGGTACGCGTCGCGATTTTGGACAGCCGGTGAGCCATGGCGGGCATTATCGCATCGCGGCCTCAGGACCCCTTGCGCTTCGCCTCGCTTTCGACCCAGCCCCGGTACAGCGTCGTGACCAGGCGCTCGCCCTCGGCCACGCGCGCCGCGTCGCGCAGCACTTCGCCCGCCGCGTTGCGCGTGATGCTGTAGCCGCGCGAGAGCACCGCGTTCGGATCGAGGCCGGCGAGCGCAGCGCGCAGGTGCTCGACGCGGTAGCGCGCCGCATCCAGGCTGCGCGCCGCGGCCGAGGCTAGGCGCGCGCCGAGTTGCGCGAGCAGCCGACGCGATGTGCGGATGCGCTCGGCGGGGTGCACCAGGCGACGCGCCAGGCCGTCGACCGCCTGCATGGCGTACTCGATCCGGCGGCGCGCCTCGCGCGAAGCGCGCAGCGCGAGCACGGCGACGCGCTCGAGCAGCTCGGCGCGCGGCGGGCTCGCCATCTCGGCGGCCGCTGTCGGCGTCGGCGCTCGCCGGTCTGCCGCGAAATCCGCGATCGTGAAGTCGGTCTCGTGCCCGACGCCGACCAGCACCGGAATCGGCGACGCGCGAATCGCGCGCGCCACGGACTCTTCGTTGAACGGCCACAGATCCTCGAGCGACCCGCCGCCGCGCACCAGCAGCAGCACGTCGCACTCGGTGCGCTCGCCGGCGAGCGCGAGCATTGCGGCGATGCGCGCTGCGGCGCCTTCGCCCTGCACGGGGACGGGGTAGACGATCACCGTGATCGTCGGGTTGCGCCGCGCGAGCGTGGTCAGCACGTCGCGCAGCGCGGCTGCGCCGAGCGAGGTCAAGACGCCGATCGCGCGCGGATGCGGGGGCGGCGCGCGCTTCACCGCGGCGTCGAACAGGCCTTCGCGCGCGAGCTTCTCCTTCAGCCTGAGGAAGCGCTCGTACAGCGGGCCCAGGCCCGCGCGCCGCATTGTCTCGACGTTCAGCTGGAAGCGCCCGCGCGGTTCGTAAAGCGTCACCAGCGCGCGCGCCTCGACGCGCACGCCGTCCTGCGGGGTCCAATCGAGCGCGGCGGCGCGCCCGCGGAACATCACGCAGTCGACCTGCGCCGCGTCGTCCTTGAGCGTGAAGTAGAAATGGCCCGACGCGGCGCGCGTCAGGTTGGAAATCTCTCCTGCCACCCATGTCAGGGGGAAGCGGTGCTCGAGCAGGTCGCGCACGCTGCGCAGCAGTTCCGATACGCTGATGGCTACCGCGCCGCCGGATTGGAGAGTTGCGTCGCCGTTCTTGTGCTGCATGAGCGCGCTTCCGAGGTCAGGCGGCAGCTTACACCTATCCACATCGCGGAGCCGCGCGTGCCACAGACCCGCACAAGACCCCGCGGAGGCCGATTCTATTTTCTAATGCGCTGTATCGGTTGCGAAAAATGCTGCTCAAAAAATGATCGCTGCCAACTTTGCAGGCAATGCCACACTCAACATCGGAACGGCTAAGAGAAAATCCACAAACTTATCCACAAGTTTTGTGGATAAGCAGCGAAAGCGCAGGCGGAGCGGGCCGCGCGTCGCCGGGATGCGACGCCGGCGCGGCGCATTTTGCGATGCAGCGTGAACTTGCCGGGGCTCATCGCTTTGGCTAAAGTGCGCGCACCCCGAATCAAGAGAAAACATCCGGAGACAAACGGTTTGTTCGCGATCATCCACGCCGCCGGCTGGCCGATCTGGTTCCTGCTGCTCGCCTCGATCATCGCGGTCGCGTTGATCATCGAGCGCACTTTGACCCTGCGCGAAGGCCGCATCGTTCCGCGCGACCTTCTCGACCAGGTAATCGCGGTGTACCGGCGCGACGGCATCCGCGATGAGGTGATCGACCGGCTCGCCAAGGACTCGCCGCTCGGCCAGGTGCTGGCCGCTGGGCTGCGCAACTTCGGCAGCTCGCGCTACGTCATGAAGGAAGCGGTCGAGGAGGCCGGGCGCAGCGTCGCGCACCAGCTCGAGCGCTTCCTCACGACTCTCGGTACGATCGCAAGTGCGGCGCCGCTGCTCGGGCTGTTCGGCACGGTGATCGGCATGATCGAGATCTTCGGTTCGCAGTCACCCTCCGGTACCAACCCGCAGCAGTTGGCGCACGGCATCTCGGTGGCCCTGTACAACACCGCGTTCGGCATCGCGATCTCCATTCCGTCGCTCATCTTCTACCGCCACTTCAAGAACAAGGTGGACGGCTTCGTGGTGCAAATGGAGCAGGACGCGGCCAAGCTGGTCGACATCGTGCACGGCGAGCGCACCGACTACGGCCAGCATTCGCCGGCCATGGAGCCGGCCGCAAGGCGATGAACTTCCAGCGCGGCAAGACCAAGGAGCAGCCGGAAATCAACCTGGTGCCGCTCATCGACGTGATGATGGTGATCCTCATCTTCCTCATGATCACCACGACGTATTCCAAGTACACCGAGCTGCAGATCAATCTGCCGACCGCGGAAGCGCAAAAGCAGCTCGAGCGCCCGAGCGAGATAAACGTGCTGGTGAGCGCCCAGGGTCAGTACGTCATCAATCACGCGCCGGTCGCGTACACCGGCGTCGAGCCGCTCGCCGACGACCTGCGGCGCGCTGCAGCCGGCAGCAAGGAGCCCGTGGTGGTGATAAGCGCCGACGCGCTGGCCACGCATCAGTCGGTGATCCGGGTGCTGGAGGCCGCGCGCATGGCAGGGCTGTCGCAGATCACCTTCACGACCCAGACGCCTTCCGGAGGATAGCCCTGCCCGCGTACTGGACTCGCCGCAGCGCGCTAGCTTGGCTGCTGTGGCCGGCCAGCGTGCTGTTTCGCTTCGTCGTCTTCGCGCGCAGGCTGCTGTACGCGCTGCACCTGCTGCGGCGCCGGCGCGCCGGCGTGCCGGTGATCGCGGTGGGAAACTTGGTCGCCGGCGGCAGCGGCAAGACACCGCTCGTGCTGCACATCGCCGAGCTGCTGAAGTCGAGAGGCTGGATCCCGGGCATCGTGTCGCGCGGCTACGGCGCGCGGCTCGAGGCACCGCGCGAGGCGACGATCGCCTCCGACCCGGCCGAGGTGGGCGACGAGCCCGTGGTGCTCGCGCGGCGCAGCGGTTGCACGGTGTGGGTGGGACCCGACCGCGTGCGCGTATGCGAGGCGCTGCGTGCGCAGCATCCGGATGTCGACGTGATCGTCCTGGACGATGGCCTGCAGCATTACCGGCTGGCGCGCGACCTGGAAGTCTGCGTGGTCGACGCGCGTGGCTTCGGCAACGGTTTCATGCTCCCGGCCGGACCGCTGCGCGAGCCGCGCTCGCGGCTGCGCTCGGTCGACGCCGTGGTGGCGCACGATACCGACGCGGTGAACGGGTACGCGATGCGGCTGGAAGGCGAGCTGCTGCATTGCCTCGCGGACGCGCGCCAGCGCCGCGCGCCACGGGAGTTCGCCGGGCAGCGCGTGCACGCGGTGGCCGGCATCGGCGACCCGAAGCGCTTCTTCGTCCACCTGGGGCGATTCGGCATCCAGGTCGTGCCGCACCCCTTCCCGGACCACCACGCTTTCACCGCGGGCGACCTCGAGTTCGGCGACGACGCGCCGGTCATCATGACCGAGAAGGACGCGGTAAAATGCCGGCGCTTCGCGCGGCCACAGCACTGGGTGTTCCCGGTGCGCGCGAAGCTCGACCCCGCGTTCGACAACTGGCTCGAGGAGAAGCTCGGTGAGCGCCCCCGTTGACCCGAAGCTGCTGGAGATCCTGGTTTGCCCGCTGTGCAAGGGGCCGCTCGTCTACCGCAAGGACGTCGGCGAGTTGGTGTGCAAGGGCGACCGCCTCGCCTATCCGGTGAAAGACGGCATTCCGGTGATGCTGGAAGACGACGCGCGCAAGCTCGGTCCGAACGAGGAAGTCGCGGGCTGAGCGCGCCGCGGCCGGGTCCCGCCATGGCAGGCTTCTCGGTCATCGTACCGGCGCGCTACGCCTCGAGCCGCCTGCCGGGCAAGCCGCTCGCCGATCTCGCAGGTAAGCCGATGGTCGTGCGCGTGTGCGAGCGCGCCGGGCAAAGCGGGGCCGCGCTCGTCGCGGTCGCGACCGACGACGCGCGCATTGCCGAGGCTGCGAGCCGGCACGGATTCCGCGCGCTCATGACGCGCGCCGATCATCCGTCCGGTACCGATCGCATCGCCGAGGCCGCCGCGGTGCTCGGGCTGGACGACGACGACATCGTGGTCAATGTGCAGGGCGACGAGCCGCTCATTCCGCCCGAGCTGATCGCCGAGGTCGCCGCCACGCTCGACGCACACGCTGACGCCGCCGTGTCCACCGCATGCCATCGGATAGGCGACGCGGCGTCCTTCGCCAGCCCGAACGTGGTCAAGGTAGTGCTCGATGCGCGCGGCTACGCGCTGTACTTCAGCCGCGCGGGAATTCCCTATCCGCGCGTCGGCGGGCTGCCGGAGTGCTACCGGCACCTCGGCATCTACGGTTACCGCGTGGGTTTCCTGCGCCGTTACGCAAGCCTCCAGCCTTCGCCGCTGGAGCGCAGCGAGGCGCTCGAGCAACTGCGCGTGCTATGGCATGGCTACCGCATCGCGGTGCGGGTCACCGGGACCGAGATTCCGCCTGGCGTCGACACGCCCGAGGACCTCGCAACGGTGCGCGCGCTGTTTGACCGAAGCGCCGAATCCGGCTAAGGTCAGCGGCCTTTCTGGGGCCAGAAGGCGCCTTTATTGAGGCGCCCGACAACAAGCTATGCATCTGATTCTGTTGGGACCGCCCGGGGCGGGCAAGGGAACCCAGGCCGGTTTCATCACTGCACGCTTTGGCATTCCGCAGGTTTCCACGGGGGACATGCTGCGCGCGGCGATCAAGGCGGGCACGCCGCTTGGGCAGGCCGCGCGCGAGGTCATGGACCGCGGCCAGCTGGTGCCCGACGAGATCGTGATCGAGCTGGTGCGCAGGCGGCTGGAGGCGCCCGATTGCCGCAACGGCTACCTGTTTGACGGCTTTCCACGCACCATCGCGCAGGCCGAGACGATGCGCAGGGCCGGCGTGCCGATCGACTTCGTGCTCGAGATCGACGTACCCGACGAGGAGATTGTCGCGCGCATGGGCGGGCGCCGTGTGCACCCTGCCTCGGGGCGCACCTATCACGAAAAATTCAATCCGCCGCGGGTCGCGGGACGCGACGACGTGACGGGCGATCCCCTGGTGCTGCGCGAAGACGACAAGGAAGCGACGGTGCGCAAGCGCCTCGAGGTCTACAAGGCGCAGACGCGCCCGCTCATCGAATACTACCAGCGCTGGGCGGCGAGCGGCGATGCGCGCGCACCGCGCCTGCTCCGAGTGTCGGGCACGGGCGGCATCGGGCAGATCCGCGACCGCGCGCTGCAGGCGCTCGAGAAGGCCGTGCACGCGTAAACTTTGCCTCCGTCCCCGCGCCAAAGGGATGAAAGGAGCTGCCATGCCAAGCGCCAGGCCCAGGAACGCGCTCTACGCCCAGTCGGGCGGCGCCACCGCGGTGATCAACGCGACCGCCTGCGGCGTCATCGAGACGGCACGCCGCGCGAAGAGGCGCGTCGGCAAGCTGTACGCGGCGCGCGACGGCATCCTCGGTGCGCTGCGCGAGGAGCTGATCGACACCTCGAAGGAGAGCGCGGCGGCGATCCGCGCCCTGCGGCACACGCCCGGCGCGGCGTTCGGCTCGTGCCGCTACAAGCTGAAGAGCCTCGAGGAAGACCGCGCCAAGTTCGAGCGCATAGTCGAGGTGCTGCGCGCGCACGACATCGGCTGGTTCTTTTACAACGGCGGCAATGATTCCGCCGATACCGCCCTGAAGCTTTCCAGGATCAGCGAGAAGCTGGGCTACCCGCTGGCGGCGATCGGCGTTCCGAAAACGATCGACAACGACCTGGTGCGCACCGATTGCTGCCCGGGTTTCGGCTCGGTGGCGAAATACGTCGCGACCTCGATTCGCGAAGCCGGTCTCGATGTGGCTTCGATGGCGAGCACCTCGACGCGCGTCTTCGTGCTCGAAGTGATGGGCCGCCATGCGGGCTGGATCACCGCGGCATGCGGGCTCGCGGCCGAGCGTCCGGGCGAGCCGCCGCACGTGCTGCTGTTCCCCGAGCTGCCGTTCGATGAGGGACGCTTCCTCGCCAAGGTGAAGCAGACGGTCGGGGAGATAGGCTACTGCGTGATCGCCGTCTCCGAAGGAGTGCGCGACCAGCAGGGCAAGTTCCTCGCCGAGGCCGGCTCGGTCGACGCCTTCGGCCACAAGCAGCTCGGCGGCGTCGCGCCGCTCATCGCGCAGCTGGTGCAGGAGCGGCTCGGCTACAAGCCGCACTGGGGGGTCGCCGATTACCTGCAGCGCGCCGCGCGCCACATTGCCTCCAAGACGGACCTGGAGCAGGCCTATCAGCTGGGGGCGGCCGCGGTGAAGCTGGCGCTCGCAGGACGCAACGCGGTGATGCCGACGGTGGTGCGCGTCTCCGATCGCCCATATCGCTGGAAGATCGGCGAGGCGCGGCTCGAGGACGTCGCCAACCACGAGCGCCACATGCCCCGTGAATTCATCGCCGCGGACGGTTTCCAGATTACGGCCGCGGCGCGCCGCTACCTGGCTCCGCTCATCGCGGGCGAGTCGCCGCCTCCGTTCGTCGACGGCCTGCCCGCCTACGTGCGGCTCAAGAAGGCGGCGGTGCGCAAACGCCTGGGGACGCCGTTCACTCCTTGAGCGAAGGAGCGGTGAAGGCGGCCTATCTGCTAGAATTCGCGCCTTTCCAGCGGGCGTCCCCGTCCGCGCAATCAAACCACGAACAAGGGGAGTCAGGCCATGTCCGCAGGCATCATCTTCGCGCTGGTGTGCGCCGTCATCGGCATCGCTTACGGCGCCGTGTCGATCAAGTGGATCCTCGCGCAGGGCGACGGCAACGAGCGCATGCGCCAGATCGCGGCGGCGATCAAGGAGGGCGCGACCGCCTACCTGAGGCGCCAGTACTTCACGATCGCGATCGTCGGCGTCATCCTCTTCCTCGCCATCGGCTTCGTGCCGCAGCTCGGCTGGAGCACCGCCTGGGGCTTCTTCATCGGGGCCGTGTTCTCGGGTCTCTCGGGAATCATCGGCATGAACGTCTCGGTGCGCGCCAACGTACGCACCGCGGAGGCCGCGCGCACCGGGCTGAACGAGGCGCTTAGCGTCGCGTTTCGCGGCGGGGCGATCACCGGCCTGCTGGTAGTCGGGTTGGGTCTGCTCGGCGTCGCGGGCTATTTCGCGCTGCTGTATGCCAACGCCGCCGACAAGTCGGACCTCGCGCACATCATCCATCCGCTGGTCGGGCTGGGCTTCGGCGGCTCGCTCATCTCGATCTTCGCGCGGCTGGGCGGCGGCATCTTCACCAAGGGCGCCGACGTCGGCGCGGACCTGGTGGGCAAGGTCGAAGCCGGCATCCCCGAGGACGATCCGCGTAACCCGGCGGTGATCGCCGACAACGTCGGCGACAACGTGGGCGATTGTGCCGGCATGGCCGCGGACCTGTTCGAGACCTACGCGGTCACGATCATCGCCACGATGCTGCTCGGCTCGCTGATGGTGCACAGCGAAACGCCGAACGCTGCGATCTATCCGCTCGCAATCGGCGGCTTCTCGATCCTCGCATCGATCGTCGGCACCTGGTTCGTCAAGGCGAAGCCGGGCGACAAGAACGTGATGCCAGCGCTGTACAAGGGCCTGTGGGTAGCCGGCATCCTAGCGCTGATCGCGTTCTATCCGATCACGCAATGGCTGATGGGCGGTATCGTCGCCAACGTGCCATTCGAAATCGCCGGCGGCATGAAGATGATCACGATCTGGCACCTGTGGGGTGCGGCCGCCGTCGGGCTGGTGCTCACGGGATTCATGGTGTGGATCACCGAGTACTACACCGGCACGGACTTCAAGCCGGTGCGGCACATCGCCCAGGCATCGACCACCGGGCATGGCACCAACATCATCGCCGGCCTGGGGGTGTCGATGAAGGCAACCGCCTGGCCGGTGCTCGCGGTGTGCGTGGCGATCTTCGTGTCCTACGCGCTCGCCGGCCTGTACGGAATAGCCATCGCCGCCACCGCGATGCTTTCGATGACCGGCATCGTTGTCGCGCTGGACGCCTATGGCCCGATCACCGACAACGCCGGCGGCATCGCCGAGATGGCCGACCTGCCCGACAGCGTACGCGCGATCACCGATCCGCTCGACGCGGTCGGCAACACCACCAAGGCGGTCACCAAGGGCTACGCGATCGGCTCGGCGGGGCTCGCCGCACTGGTGCTGTTCGCGGACTACACGCATGCGCTCGAGAAGGCGGGCCAGCACGCGTTCAGCTTCGACCTGTCGAACCACATGGTGATCATCGGCCTGTTCATCGGCGGGATGGTGCCGTACCTGTTCGGCTCCATGGCGATGGAGGCGGTCGGGCGTGCCGCCGGCTCGGTGGTGATCGAAGTGCGCCGCCAGTTCAAGGAGATCCCCGGCATCATGCAAGGCACGGCCAAGCCCGACTACTCGCGCGCGGTCGACATGCTCACCCGCGCCGCGATCAAGGAGATGATCGTGCCGTCACTGCTGCCGGTGCTGATCCCGATCCTGGTCGGTGTGCTGCTCGGCGCTCAGGCACTCGGCGGCGTGCTGATGGGCACCATCGTCACGGGCCTGTTCGTCGCCATCTCGATGACCACCGGGGGCGGCGCCTGGGACAACGCCAAGAAGTACATCGAGGACGGCAACTACGGCGGCAAGGGCTCGGATGCGCACAAGGCCGCCGTGACCGGCGATACGGTGGGCGATCCCTACAAGGACACTGCCGGCCCGGCGGTCAACCCGCTCATCAAGATCATCAATATCGTCGCGCTGCTGATCGTCCCGCTAATCGTGTAGAGCCGCGCCGAGCGGCAGGCGCAGCACGACCCTGAGGCCGCCCTTGGGCGAATCGGCGAGCGCGATCGAGCCGCGATGCCGCTGTACGACCTGGCTGGCGATCGCGAGCCCCAGGCCGCTGCCTTCCGGCGCATCGCCCGCGCGGCGGTAGAAACGGTCGAACACCCGCACGCGCTCGGCGGGAGGAATCCCCGGCCCGCTGTCGCTTACCTCAAGGACCGCCTCGTCGCCCTCGCGCGCGAGCGAGACATCGATGCTGCCGCCGGCGGGCGTGTAGCGCACCGCATTGTCGACCAGGTTGGAGAGCAGCGTGCGCAGCCCCGCCGGGCTGCCCTCGACCGATAGGGGCTCCTCGCGCGCCATGCCGAGGTCGATCGACTTCTCGTGCGCGAGCGATGCGTGCTCGGCGATCACCTCGCGCGCCAGCTCGTGCAGCCGAACCGGCACGCTCGGCGCCTGCGCCGCCTGATCCTCCTCGCGCGCAAGCGTGAGCAGCTGCTGCACCAGGTGGCTCGCGCGCTCGACGCCGCGCTTCAGGCTGCCGAGCGCCTCGCGCCGCTCGCCGTCCTGCGCGGCGCGCTCGGCGATTTGTGCCTGCAGGCGCAGCGCGGCGAGCGGAGTGCGCAGCTCGTGCGCCGCGTCGGCGACGAAGGCGCGCTGCGTCGCGAGGGCGCGATGCAGCCTGTGCAGCAGGTCGTTCAGCGCATGCACCAGCGGTTGCACCTCGCGCGGCAGCCCGCGCTCCTCGAGCGGCGCGAGCGCGTCGGGCGAGCGGCGCCCTACGTCGCGCGCCAGGCGCTCGATCGGCGAGAGGCCCTTGCCGACTGTCAGCCAGATCAGCAGCCCGAGCAGCGGGAGCACGGCGACCATCGGCCAGGCGGTGTGCAACGCGAGGCGCGCCGCGATGCGGTCGCGCACCGCGTAGGGCTGCGCGACCTGGATCACGTGGTTCCTGAGCTGCGCCGAGAACACCCGCCAGCGTCCGCCCGGCGCGGAGACGTCGGCGAAGCCGAGTTGCGCGCGGTCCGGGATGCCGGCTTTCGGATGCGAAATGTACAGTCGCACGCCCTGCTGGTTCCAGATCTGCACCAGCACCTCCAGGCCCCGGGCGGGGTCGTCGTCGTGCGCAATGAGGCCGCTGGCGAGCGCGTGGTCGCGGAACGAAAGCGCCATCTGCTGCAGCTGGTAGTCGGCGAGCGAATTGGCCTCCTCGCGCGCCATGAGGAACGTGGACACGGTGCCCGCGGCGACGGCGAGAGCCGTGCCGCCCAGCAGCCAGGCGAGCAGCCGGCGCCGGATCGAGATCATCTGGACTTCGGCACCATGTAGCCGGCGCCGCGCACCGTCCGGATGAAGTCTGCGCCCAGCTTCCTGCGCAGGCCGTGCACGAACACCTCGACGGCGTTCGACTCGACTTCTTCTCCCCAGCCGTAGATGCGCTCTTCGAGCTGTGCGCGCGAAAGAATCGCGCCGGGCCGCGTGAGCAGCGCCTCGAGCACGGCGAACTCGCGCTGCGACAGCATCAGCGGCCGACCCTCGAAGGTCGCCTCGTGCGTCGCGGGCCGCAGCACGAGACCCATGTGCTCGATGACCGGCTCCGCGCGGCCGTCGCGCCGGCGCACCACCGCGCGCACGCGCGCCGCGAGTTCGTCCAGGTCGAAGGGCTTGACCATATAGTCGTCCGCGCCGGCGTCCAGGCCCTTGATCCGCTCGGGGACCGCGTCGCGTGCAGTGATCACGACGACCGGGACCGGATCGCGCCGGGCGCGCAGGTCGTGCAGCAGTTCGAGGCCGTCCTTCTTCGGCAGTCCCAGGTCGAGCAACACGCAGTCGTAGCGCTCCGCTTCCAGCGCCAGCTCGGCTGAGCGGCCGTCCTGCGCCCAGTCGACCGAAAAGCCGTCCAGGCGCAGGCCCTTCTGCACGCTCTCGCCGATCATGCGGTCGTCCTCGACCAGCAGCAGCCGCATCCTTCCACCTCCCCGGGGGCGCGCTATTCTACGCGCGCTGCGCCGGCCACTCGAACACTACGCTGCGATGAGTGCGGCCGAGCACCACGTGGCGCTCGATCTTCCTGCCGTCGTGCTCGGCGAGTACCTGGTAGCGTCCTTGCGGCAGCTTGATGAGCATGAAGGGACCCTGCGCGGTGGCGCTCAGGATCACTTTGCCGTGCGCATTGCGCACCGTGACCGGCACGTTGGCTGTGAATTCGGCCCGCGCGTCCTTGGCCGCGGGCTTGACGACGAACTCGAGCGAGAGCGGGTAGCGCGGAGCCTGCTCGCGGAAGGCGCGTGCCTGCGACTCGCCGATGCCGCCGGAGAGCCAGCTGACGCCGTCGCGCGTCTGCGGCGCGGGCAGGACGCTCGACGAGGTGCTCGCGTGCGCGACGCCGGCGGAAAGCAGCGCGGCGAAGAGAATCGTAGCCGTCTTGTTCATGATGTGCTCCGTTCGCTTGGAGGGGAGAACGGGAAAGCAGGGCGGCGCCGGTTGGGGGGGGTACCGGCGCCGCCCGCTCTTCGACGCTGGAGCTCAGCCGAGCTCCACCGGTACGAAGATCTTCGCGTCCTGGCGCTGCACCAGCAGCGCGACGTGTTTGCCGGACTTGGCGATCAGCGCGCGCAGCTGGGCGACCGATTTCACCGGCGTGCCGTTCACCGAGAGGATGACGTCGCCTTGCTCGATGCCGGCCTGCGCAGCCGGTCCGCTGACGTTCTCGACGAGCAAGCCGCCGTCGATCTGCGCCTGCTCGCGCTCGTCCTTGGTGAGCGGACGCACCGCGAGCCCGAGACGGCCGTTCTGGCTGCCGCCCGATGCGCTCGCGATCTGATCGCCCTTCAGCTCGCCGACCACGACCTCGACATCCTTCTTGCCGCCGTCGCGCCACACCTGGAGCCTCGCCTTGCTGCCCGGCTTGATGTCCGCCACCATCGGCGGCAGCTGGTTCGAGTTGTCAACCGGCTGGCCGTTGACCGCGAGGATCACGTCGCCGGATTTCAGTCCGGCCTTGGCCGCCGGCCCGTTCTTCTCGACCGAGGCGACCAGCGCGCCGCGCGGCTTGTCGAGCCCGAAGGACTGCGCCAGGCCCTGCGTCACCTGCTGGATTGCGACCCCGATGCGGCCGCGCTCGACCTTTCCATGCGCGATCAACTGCTGCTCGACTTGCGATGCGACGTCGATCGGGATCGCGAACGAGAGCCCCTGGAAGCCGCCGGTCTGCGAATAGATCTGCGAGTTGATGCCGATCACTTCGCCGTTCATGTTGAACAGCGGCCCGCCCGAATTGCCGGGGTTCACCGCCGCGTCGGTCTGGATGAATGGCACATACGTGCCGTCGGGCAGGGCGCGCGAGGTGGCGCTCACGATCCCCGCGGTGACCGTGTTCTCGAAGCCGTACGGCGATCCGATCGCCACTATCCACTGCCCGACGCGCACCGAGTTCGAGTCGCCCAGCTTGACGGTGGGCAAATTCTTGGCGTCGATCTTGAGCACGGCGATGTCGGTCGGCTTGTCCACGCCGAGCACCTTGGCCTTGAACTCCCGCTGATCGGAGAGCTTGACGACGACGTCGCTCGCGCCGTCGACCACGTGCGCGTTGGTCAGGACGATGCCGTCGGAACGCACGATGAAGCCGGAGCCCAGGCCATGCGTCGGCGCCTGCTGCGGCATCGGGATCTGGAAGTGGCGGAAGAATTGCGAGAACGGGTCGTTGCCGAAGTCAGGCAGGGGCGACTGCTCAGAAGTCTTCTCGTTCTCTGTGACCGTGATATTGACCACCGCGCCGCGGTTGGCGTCGACGATCGAGGTGAAGTTCGGCAGCGCGAGCGCGGCCGTCGGGGCGGCGTGCGCCGCAGGCTGCGCCGCCGGAGTGGCCGCTTGCGCCTTCGACCACAGGTCGTCTGCGTGGATGCCACCCCATGCGCCGAGCGCGAGCAGCCCGGCGGCGGCGAAACCCGCGACGATGCTTCTGCGTTTCATGTCAATCTCCTTGTTTGCCTGGCGCGCGCGTTTCGCGCGCTGTATGGGGCGCATGCTCGCCCCGCGGCCTTAACCCATCCTTAAGGCCGTGTCAGCGCAGCGGCGATGATTTCCGCGCAGTGCTCCGGCGGGGCGGCTGCATCCACCGCGATCGCCCTCGCCGGCGGCTCGAGCGCCGCGAGCTGGCTGTCGAGCAGCGAGGCGGGCATGTAGCGGTGCGTGCGGGCGGCAAGCCGCGCGCGCAGCACGCGCGCGTCTGCGTGCAGATACACCAGCCGGCAGCACGCCACGTCCCGGCACAGCCGCTCGCGGTAGGAGTGCTTGAGCGCCGAGCAGGCGAGCACGGCGCTCGCGTTGCGCGCCGCGCGCTCGCGCAGCAGGGCATTCAGCCGCTCGAGCCAGGGCCCGCGGTCCGCATCCTCGAGCGGCGTGCCCGCCGCCATCTTCGCGACGTTCGCGGGCGGGTGGAAATCATCCGCGTCGAGGAATTCGCAATCCAGCCTGCGCGCGAGCAACTGTCCGATGGTCGTCTTGCCGACCCCGGAGACGCCCATCACGACGACGATCACGCGCCGCGACGGCTCAGCTGCGCGTTACCGCGTGGCCGCCGAACTTGGCGCGCATCACGGCGAGCAGCTTGCGCGCATAGTCCGCGCGGCCCTGGCTCGAAAAGCGGCTCATCAGCGCCATCGTGATCACCGGCGCGGGCACGCCGAGCTCGACCGACTCGAGCGCCGTCCAGCGCCCTTCGCCCGAATCGGCGACCACGGGCGCGATCCCGGCGAGCGATGGGTCGGCCGCGAGCGCCTCGGCGCAAAGGTCGAGCAGCCACGAGCGCACCACGCTGCCGTGGCGCCAGGTCTCGGCGAGGCGCGCGAGGTCGATGCCGAAGTCGGCACGCGCCTGGACGAGCGAAAGCCCCTCGGCGAGCGCCTGCATCATTCCGTACTCGATGCCGTTGTGCACCATCTTCGCGAAGTGACCCGCGCCGCTCGGGCCGCAATGCATCCAGCCGTGGTCGGTACCCGGCGCGAGAATGCGCGCGAAGGGCTCGAACATCTCGATCGACTTCGGCGTGCCGCCGAGCATGAGGCAGTAGCCCTGCGCCAGGCCGTGGATGCCGCCCGAGACGCCCGCGTCGACGAAGCGCAGGCCCGCGCGCGAGAGCTCGAGCGCGCGCCGCATCGAGTCCTTGTAGAAGGCGTTCGCGCCGTCCACCACCAGGTCGCCCGCCGAGAGCAGCGGCGCCAGCTCGGCGAGCGTCTCCTCGGTCGGCTGCCCGGCGGGCAGCATCGTCAGCACGACGCGCTCCCCGGCGAGCTGCGCGCACAGTGCCGCGAGCCCGTCGACGCACTCGACGCCCTTCTCGCCGGCCAGCGCGGCGCGCGCCGCGCGCTCGCGATCGAAGCCGAGCACGCGCGCACCGCCGCGCGCCAGGCGCCGCGCCATGTTGCCCCCCATCCTGCCGAGCCCTACGATGCCGATCTGCATGGCCGCCTCCAGAGACTGCAGCTCTCAATTCTAGCCGTGCGCCCGCAACAGCCGGTCGGCGGCCTCGTCGAAGCGCTGCGCCGCGTCGGGCGCGAAGGGGTCGAGCACCGCGTCCGGACGCATGGCGCGCAGCCAGGTGAGCTGGCGCTTGGCGAGCTGGCGCGTCGCCGCGATGCCCTTGTCACGCAGCGCCGCGCGGTCGAACTCGCCTTGTAGGAAGGCCCAGGCCTGCCGGTAGCCGACGCAGCGCATGCTGGGCAGCGCCGCGTCGAGCGCGAAGCGCGCGCGCAGCGCACGCAGCTCTTCGACCAAACCCGCCGCGAGCATGCGCTCGAAGCGCTCGGCGATGCGCGCGTGCAGCCTGGCGCGCTCGGCCGGCACCAGCGCCAGCGCGGCGACGCGAAACGGCAGGGCGGCGCGCGGCGCGCCATGCAACGCCGAGAGCGGCCGGCCGCTCGCGCGGCAGACTTCGAGCGCGCGCTGGATGCGCTGCGCGTCGGTCGGCTTCAGGCGTCGCGCCGTCGCCGGATCGAGGCGCGCGAGCTCGGCGTGCAGCGCCGGCCAGCCGCGCGCGCGCGCCTCGGCGTCGATCGCCGCGCGCAGCGCCGGGTCGGCGGCGGGCAGCGCATCGATGCCCTGCGCGAGCGCCCGGTAGTAGAGCATCGTGCCGCCCACCAGAAGCGGCACGCAGCCGCGCGCGAGGATGCCCTGCACGGCGGCGATCGCGTCGGCGCGGAAGCGCCCCGCGGAGTAGCTCCCGGTCGGATCGACCAGGTCGATCAGGTGGTGCGGCACCTGTGCGCGCTCGGCGGGCGAGGGCTTGGCCGTGCCGATGTCCATGCCGCGGTACACCTGCGCCGAGTCCGCACTGACGATTTCCACGGGCAGGCGCGCCGCGAGGCGCATCGCCAGTGCCGACTTGCCGCTCGCGGTCGGCCCGAGGAGCGCGAGCGCGACCGGCGCCATTAGCGCCCTCGCAGGAATAGCTTGTCCAGGTCGGAGAGCGTGAGCTGGTACCAGGTCGGCCGCCCGTGGTTGCAGCTCCCCGAGCGTTCGGTTGCTTCCATCTCGCGCAGCAGTGCATTCATCTCCGGAATGCTGAGCGCGCGGTTGGCGCGCACTGCGGCGTGGCAGGCCATGCCGGCGAGCAGCTCGTCGCGCCGCGCGGCGAGCGCCTGCGCGGCGCCGTATTCGCGCAACTCCGCGAGTACACTGCGCGCCAGCGCCGCGACGTCGCCCGCGGCGAGCGCGGCGGGCGCCGCGCGCACCGCCAGCTCGCTCGGCCCCGCGGCGCTTATTTCCAGTCCGAGCTGCTCGAGTGCCGGGGCGTTCTCCTCCGCGGTCGCGACTTCCAGCGCTTCGGCGCGGAACACGCTTGGCACGAGCAGCGCCTGGCGCTGCACCGCGCCCGCCTCGAGCGAGCGCCTAAGCCGCTCGAACACGATGCGCTCGTGCGCGGCGTGCATGTCGACGAGCACGAGGCCCGCTTCGTTCTGCGCCAGGATGTAGACGCCGTGCAGCTGCGCGAGCGCGTAGCCGAGCGGCGGCGCCTCGTGCGGGGCGGCTGCCGCGAGCGGCGCGGGCCGCGCGGCGGCGGCGATGAACGACTGATAGGCGGCCACCGGCTGCTCGATGCCGAGCGCAGCCTGGGCCGGAGCGGCGCTTGCCGGCGCAAGCGCGGCGTACGCGACCGGCGCCGCGGCGGCGCCTGGCGAGAGCGCGCGCCTGAGCGCGTGCAGCACGAACTGGTGCACCGCGCGCGCCTCGCGAAAGCGCACTTCCGTCTTGGCGGGATGCACGTTGACGTCCACGCCGCGCGGGTCGAGCTCGAGGAACAGCACGTAGGCGGGCTGGCGCTCGCCGTGCAGCAGCTCGGCCCAGGCCTCTCGCGCCGCGTGCGCGAGAAGGCGGTCGCGCACGAAGCGCCCGTTGACGTAGAAAAACTGCGCGTCGGCGCGGCTGCGCGCGGCCTGCGGGCTGCCCGCCAGGCCGCTCAAGCGCAGCCCGCCCGCCTGCGCTTCGACCGCGAGGGCGCTGTCGGTGAACTCGCGCCCGAGCAGGGCCGCCGCACGCTCGGCGAGCGGCTGCGGCTTGAGCCGCGCGCTGAACCGGGAATTGTGCCTGAGCGACCAGGCGAGCTCCGGGCGGGCGAGCGCCGCGCGGCGGAATACGTCATCGCAGTGGCCGAACTCGGTGGCCGCAGTGCGCAGGAACTTGCGCCGCGCGGGCGTGTTGAAGTACAGGTCGCTCACTGCCACCGTGGTTCCCGGCGCGCGCGCCGCGGGTGCGGGCCGGTCCGCGGCGCCGCCCTCGGCTCGTACGCCGTAGGCGTGCGGCGCCGCCTTCTCGCGCGAAGTGAGCTCGACGCGCGCTACCGCCGCGATCGAGGCGAGCGCTTCACCGCGAAAGCCGAGCGAGGCGACCGCCTCGAGGTCCCCGAGCGAAGCGATCTTGCTGGTCGCGTGACGCGCCAGCGCGAGCGCGAGGTCCTCGCGCGCGATGCCTGCGCCGTCGTCCTCGACCTGCACGCGGCGCACGCCGCCTTCTTCGAGCGTCACGCCAATCTCGCGCGCACCCGCGTCCAGGGCGTTTTCGATCAGCTCCTTGAGCACCGAGGCGGGCCGCTCGACCACCTCACCGGCGGCGATCTGGCTGATGAGCAGCTCGGGCAGGACGCGGATCGAGCTCACGGCGCAGGACGCAGCGCGACCTCGGCCGGCTCGCCGCCGGTCAGGCGCACGAGCGCGTCGAAGTTCAGCCGGAATACGGTGTGCGGGTGGCCCGCCGCGGCCCAGATCTCGCCGTGCGGCGCGAGGTCGAGGTCGATCAGTGTGCGCAGCCGCTGCGGATGGCCGAGCGGCGCCACGCCGCCGATCGCGAAACCGGTGCGCTCGCGCACGAACGCGGCGTCGGCTTTGCCGACCGGCTCGCCGATGAGTGCCTCGAGGCGCTCGGCGTCGACGCGATTGGCCCCGCTCGACATGACGAGCAGGGGCTCCCCCGAGTGGGTGCAGCGGAAGACGAGCGAATTGGCGATCTGCCCGAGCTCGCAGCCGAGGAAGCGCGCCGCCTCCCGCGCGGTGCGCGCTGCCCCCGACAGCTCGACGATGCGCGCATCGTGACCCGCGGCGGCGAGCGCCGCGCGTACACGCTCGACGCTCGGAGAGAGAAGTGCTGGGCCGGCCATGACAAAGCGCGGAAAGCGCCAAATTATACGCGCCGCTCCCGCTACAATTGCGTCATGGAATGGCTCGGCTCGCTGGCGGATATCGCGCTGCATCTGGATCAGCATCTGGCCGGGTTCCTCGCCGCATACGGCACCTGGGTCTACGTCCTGCTGTTCGCGATCGTGTTCTGCGAAACGGGGCTCGTGGTCACGCCCTTCCTGCCCGGCGACTCCCTGATATTCGTGGTCGGCGCGCTCGCGGCGACCGGCGGCATGTCGCCGCAAGTGGCTGCCGCGACGCTGGTGTGCGCCGCGCTGTGCGGCGACAACGTCAATTACTGGATCGGGCGCTGGCTGGGGCCGCGCGTGTTCGGCGCCTCCGACGCGCGCTGGCTCAACCGGCGCCACCTCGCCTATACCGAGGCGTTCTACGAGCGCCACGGCGGCAAGACGGTGGTGATCGCGCGCTTCCTGCCGATCGTGCGCACCTACGTGCCGTTCGTCGCCGGCGTGGGGCGCATGCGCTACCCGAGGTTCCTCGCCTTCAGTCTCGGCGGCGCGCTGCTCTGGGTGGTGTCGCTGGTCGCCGCCGGCTACTTCTTCGGCAATCTGCCGGTGGTGCGCGACAACCTCACGCTGGCGATCCTGGGCGTGATCGCGCTCTCGCTCATGCCGCTCGCCTACGCCGCCCTCCGCCGCGTGTCACTTGAGCGCCAGAGGTGACTGCGGCTCCGGTGGGTGCTTGGCGAGGTAGCGCTTGATGCCGGCAAGGATGGCGTGCGCCAGGCGGTCCTGGTAGGCGTCGTCGGTCAGGCGCTTTTCTTCCTGGGGATTGGAGATGAAGGCGGTTTCGACCAGGATCGACGGAACGTCGGGCGCCTTGAGGACGGCGAAGCTCGCCTGCTCGACGTGGGCCCTGTGCAGAGTGTTGACGCGTCCGAGTTCGGAGAGCACTGATTGGCCGAGCTTCAGGCTGTAGTCGATCGTGGCGGTCTGCGACAGATCGAGCAGCGTCTTGGCGAGATAGCGGTCCTTGACATCCAGGTTGACGCCGCCGATGAGATCGGCATCGTTCTCGCTCTTAGCGAGCCAGCGCGCCGCCTCGGAGGTCGCGCGCCGCTCGGAGAGCGCGAACACCGAAGAGCCGCGCGCGTACGGCTGCACGAAGGCGTCTGCGTGGATGGAGACGAACAGGTCTGCCTTCACGCGCCGCGCCTTCTCCACGCGCGCAGCGAGCGACAGGTAGTAGTCGCCGTCGCGCGTCAGCATGGCGCGCATGCCCGGCTCGGCGTCGATCAACTTCTTCAGGCGGCGCGCGATCATCAGCGTCACGTTCTTCTCGTAGGTGCCGTGACGCCCCCTGGCACCGGGATCCTCGCCGCCGTGGCCGGGGTCGATCACGATGGTCGCCAGGCGCGACACCTCGCCGTCCTTGTACGCCGGCGTGGTCTTGCTGTCCGATTCGATCAGCGTCAGCAGCGGGTCTTCGGCCACGCGCGGATAGACGTCGAGCACCAGCCGGTAGCCGTATTCCCCGATCGGCTTGAGCGTGAACACCTGCGGCTTGACCTCGGATTTGAGATCCAGCACCAGGCGTACCACGCCCGGACGGTTGCGTGCGACGCGCAGCTTGCCGATGTAGGGGTCGTCGCTGCTTACCTTGCCCTCGAGCGCGTTCAGCGCCTCGCCGGGTTCGACCCCCTCCAGGTCGAGCACCAGCCGGTCCGGGTGCGCGAGACTAAACAGGTGGAACTTGAGAGGCGCCTTGGATTCGAGGGCGAGGCGCGTGTAGTCGCGCGCCGGCCAGATGCGGGCCGAGGAGACGGCTTCGCCCGCAATCGCCGGTGACGCGGCGCATTGCAGCGCGAGGGCGCTCAGGCCTGCGACCAGCGCTTCAAAGCAGCGGTAAGCCACTCGCGACCGAGCGTCGAGTAGGGGGTGAGGCGTGCGCAGCGCCCGCTGCCCGCGTACGCGAGACGGACCTCCAGGTCCGGCGCAGCGAGCAGGCCGACGGCGCGTTCGGGCCACTCGACGACGCAGGTCGTCGCAGGCGTGAAATAGTCCCGAAATCCCGAGGCTTCCCATTCTGATCGATTCGTGAATCGATAGAAATCAAAGTGATACAAGTTTATGCTCGAAAGCTCATAATGTTCAACCAGAGAATAGGTCGGGCTCTTGACCCGTCCCGCGACGCCCAGTTCACTTAGAAGTCCTTGAACAAGCGTCGTTTTTCCGGATCCAAGGTCGCCCGAAAGGTAAAGCACCCGCCCGGGCGCGATGCCCGCGGCAAGCGCCGCGCCGAGCCTGCGGGTCGCCGCGGCGTCCGGCAGAGCGAGCTCTTCGGTCATCATCGGGGTCATGGACTACCACGCGCTTGGCGCGCGCATCAAGCAGTGGGGCGGCGAGCTCGGCTTTCAGGCAGTCGGCATCGCGGATGCCGATCTGGCGCAGGCCGAGGGCCGGCTCGCCGAGTGGCTCGCGCTCGGCTGGCACGGCGAGATGGATTATATGGCGCGGCACGCCGCGCTCCGTACGCGAGCGGCCGAGCTCGTGCCCGGCACGCAGCGCGTGATCAGCTGCCGCATGGACTACGCGGGCTCGCTCGAGGACGAGTGGCCCGCGCTCGGCGATGGGCGCCGCGCCTACGTGGCGCGCTATGCGCGCGGGCGCGACTACCACAAGCTGCTGCGCACGCGCCTGCAGCGGCTGGCCGACCGCATGCGCGAGGCCGCGGGAGATTTCCGCTACCGCGTGTTCGCCGACTCCGCGCCGGTGATGGAAGTCGAGCTCGCGGCGCGCGCGGGCATCGGCTGGCGCGGAAAGCACACGCTGCTCCTGTCGCGCGAGGCGGGCTCGTGGTTCTTCCTGGGGGACATCTACTGCGACCTCCCGCTGCCGGTCGACGCACCGGCCACGGAGCATTGCGGCCGCTGCACGAAGTGCCTGGACATCTGCCCCACGCAGGCGATCCGCGCTCCCTACCGCCTCGACGCGCGGCGCTGCATCTCGTATCTGACGATCGAGCTGAAGGGTACGATCCCGTCGGAGCTGCGCCCGCTCATCGGCAATCGCGTGTACGGCTGCGACGATTGCCAGTTGGTGTGCCCCTGGAACGGCTTCGCCAGGATTTCGCAGGAGGAGGACTTTCGCGTGCGCAATGGCCTCGACCGGGCGACGCTGGTAGAGCTGTTCGCCTGGAGCGAGCAGGAGTTCGACGAGCGCATGCGCGGCTCGGCGATCCGGCGCATCGGCTACGAGCGCTGGCTGCGCAACCTGGCGGTCGGCCTGGGCAACGCGCCCGGCTCGCCCGAAGTGCTGGCCGCGCTGCGCGCGCGCGCCGCTCATTCCTCCGCGCTGGTGCGCGAGCATGTCGCCTGGGCGCTGTCGCGCCATGAGTGACTGGCAACCGGACGCGCTGCTCGAAGGCTTCCAGGCGAAGATCCTCGAATTCGCGCCCGACTACGACGGCGCGGTGGTGGCGACACTGGTGCGCCTGCCGGCGGGCCGTACCCCGCGCGGCACGGTGCTCTACGTGCACGGCTTCGTCGACTATTTCTTCCAGCGCCACATGGCGCTGCGCGTCGCGCAGGAAGGCTACGCGTTCTATGCGCTCGATCTGCGCAAGCACGGCCGCTCGCTGTTGCCGCACCAGCATCCGTGCTTTTGCATGCGGCTGGACGAGTACTATCCGGAGATCACCCGCGCGCTCGCGGAAATCGGGGCGCCGGTCCTGCTCGCCGGCCATTCGACCGGCGGCCTGGTCTGCGCGTTGTATGCCGCGCAAGGCGAGCGCCGCGACCAACTGCGTGCGCTGTGGCTGAACAGCCCCTTCTTCGAATTCAACGCGCGCGGCCTCGCCCGGCTCCAGCTGCGCGTGGCGATCGCCCTCGGACGGCGCAGGCCGTTCCTGAACAATCCGCACGCGCTGCGGCCGCAGTACGCCGAGAGCCTGCACCGGGACTACAGCGGCGAATGGGACTTCGACCTGCGCTTGAAGCCTGTCGAGGGCTTCCCCGCCTATTACGGCTGGCTGGCCGCAATCGCCGACGCGCACGCGCGCGTGCGCGCAGGCCTCGCGCTCGAGCTGCCGGTGCTCGCGATGCACTCCGACGAGGCGGACATCGTGCTCGATTGGCGGCAAATCGCGCGCTGGAGCCGCACGCTCGGCGCACATGTGGCGGTGCTCGGCTTTCCCGGCGGCCTGCACGACCTGGTGCTGTCGCGCGCAGAGGTGCGCGAGGAGGTCTTCAGGCAGCTCTTCGCCTGGGCGGCACGAGCCTTAGCGTGAGGAGCGTCGCCGCCGCCCAGGCGAGGTACAGGGAGGCGAACAGCCACTCGGGCGCATCGTAGTAGAGCAGCCGCGCCACCCAGCGCGCGACGAAGGACTGCGGCCGCAGTCCGCCGCGCAGCAGGTCTTCCCAGATGGTCAAGGGGCAGGCGATGCCGGCGAGGCCTTCCAGCGCGATGACTACGATCGCCGCCAGGTGAAGCGTGCGGAACCACCAGTTGCGCACCCAACGCCAGCCCACTGCGGCGCCGAGCCACACCAGCGGCAAGCCGCCGGTGACGAAGGCGGCGACCAGGAAATGCGCGACGAGCAGCGCGTCCGCGGCTATGCCTGGCCTTTCGCCCGTGGGCGCCGGACCTCGGCAATCCATTCACTCCACGATCCGGCGTAGACGCGCGAGCCGGAAAAGCCGGCGATCTCCATCGCCAGCAGGTTGTGGCAGGCGGCGACGCCCGAACCGCAGTAATGGACGACCTCGGCGGGATCGCGATCGCCCAGCAGCGTGCCGAATTCCTTCTTCAGCGCTTCGGGCGCTTTGAAGGTGCCGTCTGGCGTGAGGTTGTCGCCGTTGAAGCGGTTCAGCGCACCGGGTATGCGGCCGGCGACCGGATCGATCGGCTCGGCCTCGCCGCGAAAGCGGGCCGGCGCGCGCGCGTCCACCAGCAGCATGCCGGGGGAGTCCAGGCGCTGCTCGACGTATTCGACGTCCGCCCGCAGCGCGGGCCGCGGGCGTGCGACGTATTGCGTGGCGGCGAAGGCGGGCACTTCGGCGGTGACCGCGCGCTCTTCCTCGAGCCACTTGGCGAGCCCGCCGTCGAGCACCGCGACGGCTTCGTGGCCCACCCAGCGCAGCATCCACCAAAGCCGAGAGGCCATCGCGCCGTTGTTCGCGTCGTAGGCGATCACCTGGTCATCTGCCCGCAGGCCTTGCCGGCCGAGCCACGCGGCGAAGGCCGCGGGGTCCGGCAGCGGGTGGCGCCCGTTGCTGCCGCTCGGCCGGGCGGACAGGTCGCGATCGAGGTGCGCGAACAGCGCGCCGCGAATGTGTGCGTGGGCGTACTGCTGCTCGCCGAGATATGGCTTGGCCAGATCGTGGCGGCAGTCGAACACACGCCACTCGGGATGGCGCGCCAGTTCGGCGGTGGAGACGAGCGTGGCGTGCGCCACGCTACTTCGCGGCCGGCCGCCCGAGGCGCGCGCGCAGCCACTCGTGAAAGTGCAGCATCGTGTCCTCCATCGGCGACTGATACGGCCCGGCGTCCTCCAGGCCCTGCTCGTACAGCGCGCGGCGGCCGCGCTCGATGCGCGCACACAACTCGCCATCCTCGATCGCGGTTTCCATGTAGGCGGCCTGCTCGGCTTCCACGAACTCGCGCTCGAACAGCGCGATCTCCTCGGGGTAATAGAACTCGACCACGTTCGTGGTCAGCGTGGGCGAGCGCGGGATCGCCGTGGAGACCACCAGCACGTTCGGGTACCACTCGAGCATGACGTTTGGGTACAGGGTCATCCACAGGGCGCCGTACTTCGGCGTCCTGCTTTCCAGCCGCGCCAGGCAGGCGCGCTGCCACTTGTCGTAGGCCGGCGTGCCGGGCTTGAGCAGTCCTGCCTTGGCGCCCATCACCTGCAGCGACCAGTTCTCGCCGTACTGGATGCGGAAGTTGCCGACATCGGCGAAGTTCGACAGGCCGGGGTGGAACGGCTCGACGTGATACAGCTCCAGGTAGACCTCGAGGAACGTCTTCCAGTTGACCGCGTAGTCCTCGATCGCCACCTTGTCGAGCACGTAGCCGGAGAAATCGAAGTCGGCAGCGAGCGGCAACGCCGCGAGCTCGGCGCGCGGATCGTGCGGGCCGGCAAACAGCAGCCCGTTCCAGCGCGCGAGCGGCGTCGAGGCGAGGCGCACGCAGGGGCTCTCGGGAAACTGGGGCGCCCCGAGTAACTCGCCTTTCAGGTCGTAGGTCCAGCGGTGTAGCGGACAGACGATGTTCGCGACGTTGCCGCGGCCTTCGAGCATGATCGACTGGCGGTGGCGGCAGACGTTGGACAGCAGCTCGACCCCGTTTTCGTTTCGCACCAGCATCTTGGCGTGGTCGAGCTGCGCGAGCGTATGGAAATCGCCCGAGTTCGGCACCATGAGCTCGTGGCCTACGTAGTTCGGCCCGGCCTCGAACACCGACTTCTTCTCCTGGGCGAAGATTCCCGGGTCGAAATACCACGCCACCGGCAGTTGCGCGGCGGCGGGCTTGAGCTTGTGAAGCGCGGCGATGTCGGACATCTAAGTCCCCGCAGCAAAAGACCTAATTTTAGCGCACGCCGGGTTTGACCGGCTGGTGCGGCGTCGGCTAAGGTTGCGCTCCTTATGAGCAAGTCCCCCCGGCAAAGTTCCTCGGCCGAGGCCACGCCGGTTTCCGAGCTGACGTTCGAAAAGGCGCTCGCCGAGCTAGAGCGCGTGGTCAGCCAGATGGAAGGCGGCAATTTGAGCCTCGAGCAGGCGCTCGCGGCACACAAGCGCGGCCTGGAGCTGGCGCGCTTCTGTCAGCAGCGGCTGGAGGCTGCGCAGCAGCAGGTGAAAGTGCTCGAAGGTGATGTTCTCAGGCCGCTAGTCCTGGAGGTACCTGAGTCTGGTGACGGCGACTGAGACCGAGTTCCAGGCCTGGATGGGCGGCATCCAGGCGCGCATGGAGGAAGTGCTGGCGCGCGTGCTGCCGGCGGCACGCGTCGCGCCCACGCGCCTGCACGAAGCGATGCGCTACGCCACGCTCGAGGGCGGCAAGCGCGTGCGGCCGCTGCTCGCCTTCGCCGCGGGGGAGATCACAGACGCGGCGCCCGAGCGCGTTGAGATCGCCGCGGCGGCAGTCGAGATGATGCACGCCTATTCGCTGGTGCACGACGACCTGCCGTGCATGGACGACGACGTCCTGCGGCGTGGCAAGCCCACGGTGCACGTCGAATTCGACCAGGCCACTGCGCTGCTCGCCGGCGACGCGCTGCAGGCGCTCGCCTTCCAGCTGCTCGCGGAGCACCGGCTCGCCGACGACCCGGCGACGCAGCTCGAGATGGTCAAGGCGCTTGCTCTGGCGGCCGGATCGCGCGGCATGGCGGGCGGCCAGGCGATCGATCTCGAGTCGACCGGCAAGCAGCTCTCGCTGCCGGAGCTCGAGTTCATGCATATCCACAAGACCGGAGCGCTAATCCGCGCCGCGGTGTTCGCCGGCGCGGCCTGCGGCGCGCGCCTCCCCTCCGAGAGCGGCGCGAAGCTCGATCGCTACGCGAAGTGCATCGGGCTCGCTTTCCAGGTGGTCGACGACGTGCTCGACGCCGAGGCGAGCACCGCGACGCTCGGCAAGACCACGGGCAAGGACGCGAAGCAGGGCAAGCCCACCTACGTTCCGGCACTCGGCATCACGCGTGCGCGCGCGCATGCGGAGGCGCTGCGCCAGGACGCGCGCGCGGCGCTCGAAGGCTTCGGCGAGCGCGCGCGGCGACTGCGCGAGGTGGGGGACTACATCGTGACGAGGAAATTCTGATGGCGTTCGCGACCGGTGCGCCGGGCGAGCTGCGGGACGAACGGGGCGAGGCGGAGGCGCAGGGCTACAATCCCTCCATGTACGAGCTGCTGCGCACGATCGATGACCCCGCGGCGCTGCGCGGGCTGGAGCGCAAGCAGCTCAAGCAGCTCGCGGACGAGCTGCGCGCGTTCGTGCTCGATTCGGTCTCCAAGACCGGCGGCCATCTGTCTTCGAACCTCGGCACGGTCGAGCTGACCATTGCGCTGCACTACGTGTTCGACACGCCCGAGGATCGCATCGTGTGGGACGTCGGCCACCAGACCTATCCGCACAAGATCCTCACCGGCCGGCGCGAGAGAATGCACACGTTGCGCCAGCTTGGCGGCATCTCGGGCTTCCCGCGGCGCAGCGAGTCGCCCTACGACACGTTCGGCACCGCGCACTCCTCGACCTCGATCTCGGCGGCGCTCGGCATGGCGGTCGCCTCGAAGATGAAGGGCGAGCCGCGGCGCGCGATCGCGGTGATCGGCGACGGCGCCATGTCGGCCGGCATGGCCTACGAGGCGATGAACAATGCCGGAGCGATGGACGTCGACCTGCTCGTCATCCTGAACGACAACGAGATGTCTATCTCGCAGCCGGTGGGCGCGCTCACCAATTACCTTGCGCGCCTGCTCTCGGGGCGCATCTATTCGACCGCAAGGCGCGCGAGCGAGCACATCCTGAAGCGCGTGCCGGGCTTCTGGGAGCTGGCGCGCCGCGCCGAGGAGCACGTCAAGGGAATGGTGACGCCGAGCACGTTGTTTGAGGAATTCGGCTTCAACTACATCGGCCCGATTGACGGCCACGATCTGGACGCGCTGATCCCGACGCTTGCCAACATCAAGAAGCTCAAAGGCCCGCAGTTCCTGCACGTCGTGACACGCAAGGGCCAGGGCTACAAGCTCGCCGAGGATGACCCGATCGCGTACCACGGCCCGGGCAAGTTCGATCCCGCCCTCGGCCTGAAGAAGACGGCGGGCGGGCGCGCGAGCTACAGCCAGATCTTCGGCGATTGGCTGTGCGACATGGCGGAGCTGGATCCCCGGCTGGTCGCGATCACGCCGGCGATGCGCGAAGGCTCGGGCATGGTGGAGTTCTCGGAGAAGTTTCCCGGGCGCTACTTCGACGTCGGCATCGCCGAGCAGCACGCGGTGACCTTCGCCGCGGGGCTCGCCTGCGAAGGCGCCAAACCGGTGGTGGCGATCTACTCGACCTTCCTCCAACGCGGCTACGATCAACTGATCCACGATGTGGCGATCCAGGACCTGCCGGTGGTGTTCGCGCTCGACCGCGCCGGCCTGGTGGGCGGCGACGGCGCCACGCACAACGGTGCCTTCGACTACGCGTATCTGCGCGCCGTGCCGAACCTGACGCTGATGGCGCCGGCCGACGAGAACGAGTGCCGGCAGATGCTCTATACCGCGTTCACGCTCGACGGACCGGCGGCGGTGCGCTATCCGCGCGGCAGCGGGCCGGGCGTCGCGCCGGTGAAGGCGATGGAGGCGCTGCCGGTGGGCCGCGGCGAGCTGCGCCGCGAGGGACGACGCGTCGCGTTGCTCGCGTTCGGTGCCATGTTGCGGCCGGCGCTCGAGGCTGCGGCCGCGCTCGAGGCCACGGTCGCCAGCATGCGCTTCGTCAAGCCGCTCGACCGCGAGCTCGTGCGGCGGCTGGCCGAGACGCACGAGCTGCTCGTGACGATCGAGGAGCATGCGGTGATGGGCGGCGCCGGGAGCGCGGTGTGCGAGGCGCTGGCGGACATGGGCCTCGAGCCCCGCGTGCTGCTGCTCGGATTGCCCGACCGCTTCATCGACCACGGCGACCCTGCCGCGCTGCTCGCATCGGTAGGCCTGGATGCGGCAGGGATAGTGAAATCGATCCGCGGCATAATACCCGAGTAAATCAGTCGGGTGTAAAATAGGTTTGATGAAGTCACGCGATCTGTACAACATCCCCGACGTCCAGGCGAGCGCCGACACGCGCAAGCTCGCGATCGACCGGGTCGGGGTCAAGGCGATCCGGCACCCGATGCGCATCCAGGAGCGCTCGGGCGGCGCGCAGCACACCGTGGCGACGTTCAACATGTACGTCGGGCTGCCGCACCATTTCAAGGGCACGCACATGTCGCGCTTCGTCGAGATCCTCGAGGCGCATGAGCGCGAGATCACCGTGGAGACCTTTCAGCGGATGCTCAAGGAAATGGTCGAGCGCCTGGAGGCCGAGGAAGGCCTGATCGAGATGAGCTTCCCGTACTTCATCGAGAAGGCCGCACCGGTATCGCGCGTCAAGAGCCTGATGGACTACGAGGTAAGCTTCAGGGGCGAGATCGCACACGGCAGGCAGACCTTCACCATGAAGGTGCAGGTGCCGGTCACGAGCCTGTGCCCCTGCTCGAAGAAGATCTCCGAGCGCGGCGCCCACAACCAGCGCTCGCACGTCACTGTGAGCGCGCGCCTGAACGCCTTCGTCTGGATCGAGGAGATCGTCGACCTGGTGGAAAAGCAGGCCTCGAGCGAGCTGTACGGCCTGCTCAAGCGCCCCGACGAGAAGTTCGTCACCGAGCGCGCCTACGACAACCCGAAGTTCGTCGAGGACATGGTGCGCGACGTCGCCGCGGTGCTTAACCTCGACGAGCGTATCGAGGCCTATGTGGTCGAGTCGGAGAACTTCGAGTCGATCCACAACCACAGCGCCTACGCTCTGATCGAGAAGGACAAGACGCTCAAGCACTGAGAGGCGCGTGGTGCCCCCGCGGTGGCGCGCAACGTTCGCTGCAGTGCTTGCCCTCTCCGGCATGACCGCCAGCGACGCCCAAACCGATTTCGCCGCCCTGCGTGCGCACATGGTCGCCGAGGTCGACGCGATGTACGCGGAAACGCGCGCCGAGACCGGGCGCGCCGCCATGTCGCCCGCGGTTCGGTCGGCGCTCGGCAAGGTGGAGCGCCATCGCCTGGTTCCGCGCGAGCTCGCGCGCGAAGCCTATCGCAACCACCCGCTGCCGATCGGCGAAGGGCAGACGATCTCGCAGCCCTACATCGTCGCGCTGTCGACTGACCTGATCGATCCGCAGCCCGGGCAGGTGGTGCTCGAGGTCGGTACCGGCTCGGGCTACCAGGCGGCGGTGCTGGCCGAGATCGTCAAGCAGGTGTACTCGATCGAGATCGTGCCTTCGCTTGCGCGCACTGCGCAGGCGCGTCTGGCCGAGCTCGGCTACCGCAATATCGAAGTGCGCATCGGCGACGGCTACGCCGGCTGGCCGGACAAGGGACCCTTCGATGGCATCATCGTCACCGCGGCGGCGCCGCGCGTGCCGCCCGCGCTGGTCGAGCAGCTCAAGCCCGGCGGCAAGATGGTCATCCCGGTCGGCGGCCAGTGGGGCGTGCAGGAGCTCGCGGTCATCACGCGGCGCGCCGACGGCGGCTTCGACCGCCGCGACGTGCTGCCGGTGCGCTTCGTGCCTTTGGTTCCGGGCAAATAGCGCCGCGCTAGTAGCGGCGGATGAGCACCATCGATTGGCCGTCGCGCTGCATCTCGACCCGGTTCAGGAAGCTCATGCCGAGCAGCGCGATGTCAAGGCCCTGCTCGAGCACCACGCCGTCGATGTTGGTGAGCTCGATGCCGCCGACCTTCACCTGGTCGAACTTCACGCGGTAGGCTATCGCGTCGCCACCCGCCGTCTGGATGATGCCGCGCGGGCCTTTGCGGTAGTCGATCCCCAGCCGGTTGGCATCGCGCGCCGGCAGCGCCACCATCGATGCGCCGGTGTCGACGAGGAACCTCACCGGGCCGCCGTCTATGCTGCCGTCGGCGAAGAAGTGGCCGCGCGCGTCGGCGGCGAGCGTGATTCTCTCGCGGTCGCCGGAGGGCGAGCCGCTGGCGTACTGCCCGAGGAGCAGCGTGAGGCGCTTGCCGCCGATCTCGACGAGCGCCAGCTTCTCTTCCACTTCGAGCACGCTCACGCCCTGTGCGCTGCGGCCGAGGCGCACCGTGGTAGGCCGTCCGCCGTCGATCTGCAGCACCGCCGCCTTGCCGGGGAACACGCCGACCAGGGTGACGTCGGTCGCCTGCGCGGGCAGCGCTAGGAGCAGGCCGACGAGCCCAATACAATAAGCGCGACAACAAGCGCCTTTCATGCTCCCCTCAATATGAAGCCCGTCGCCATTCTGAGGCACGCCGCGAGCGAAGGGCCAGGACATTTTTCCAGCTTCCTCGATGCGCACTCCATCCCGTGGCGGCTGGTGGCGATCGATGCGGGCGACGCCGTGCCGAAAAACGCCGGGCGCTTCAGCGGGATCGCGCTGATGGGCGGACCGATGAGCGTGAACGACGAACTGCCGTGGATCCCGCGCGTCGTCGAGTTGATTCGCGACGCCGTGCGCCGCAATGCCCCCGTGCTCGGCCATTGCCTCGGCGGTCAGCTGATCGCCAAGGCGTTCGGCGGCAGCGTCGGCCCTGCTGCGGCGAAGGAGATCGGCTGGGGCAGGGTGGAGGTGGCGGACAACGCGGTCGCGCGCGAATGGTTCGGCGAGCGGCAATCGTTCGAGGCCTTCCACTGGCATGGGGAAGCTTTCACCATTCCGCCGGGCGCCACGCGCGTGCTCGGCAATGCGCTGTGCGCCAACCAGGGCTTTGCGCTCGGCAAGCATTTCGGCCTGCAGTGCCACGTGGAGATGACTTCCGAGATGGTGCGCAGCTGGTGCGAGCTCGGGCGCGCGGAGATCGAGGCGAGCGCGGCGAGCCCGGGCGTGCAACGGCCCGAGACCATACAGCGCGGGCTCGAGCAACGCATCGCGGCGCTGCAGGAAGTGGCGGACCTGATCTACGAGCGCTGGAGCGTCCGGCTCAGTCGCGGAAATTGACGAACTGCAGCGGCTGGTCGGCGACCTTGGCGCGCACGAGCTGAATCGCCGCTTGCAGCTCGTCTTTCTTGGCGCCGGCGACGCGCAGCGCGTCGCCCTGGATCGACGCTTGCACCTTGAGCTTCGAATCCTTCATCAGCTTGACGATCGACTTGGCCTTGTCCTGGGCGATCCCGGTCTTGACCGTCAGCGCGCGCTTGACCTTGTCGCCGGAAATCTTCTCCAGCGCGCCGAGCTCCAGGCAGCGCACGTCGATGTTGCGCTTGGTCATGCGCGCGCGCAGCACGTCCAGCACCTGGCCGAGCTTGAACTCGTCGTCGGCGAACGCGGTGAGCTGAAGCTCGTTCTGCTCGATGCGCGCGTCCGAGCCCTTGAAGTCGAAGCGGTTGGCGATCTCCCGGTTTGCCTGCTCGAGCGCGTTCTTCACTTCCTGCCTGTCAACTTGCGAGACGATGTCGAAAGACGGCATGCCGGGCTCCGGTCTAGTTGCGGTTCAGGCGCTCGAGGTCCGCGACCCAGCGCCGGGTCGTGTCCTTGATCCAGGCGACATCCTCGGCCGAGTCGTAGCCGCTGTACACCGACAGGCTCAGGGCCTTGCCCTTGAGCAGCAGCAATGTGGTCGTCGAGATCGCGTAGCGCGGGGGCTCTTTCTTGTCGAACAGCCGCTCGATCATGCCGGGCTGGCGCATAGGCGGCAGGCGCGTGCCCTGCAACACCGATACCATGGTGGTGCCGCGGTGCAGCTCGGCGAGCAGCCCGGTCTGGCCGGCCGGCTGCGCGTTGAGGTAGGCGGGATAGTTCTCGTCCGGCGCGGGGGGCCCCAGGCCGCGCAGGGCGTCGGCGACGAACTGCCCGAACTGCGAGGTCGATACCTGCTGCTCGACCAGGTCGCGCGGCGTGACGATGATCATATAGCGGCGATATTGCGGCGTGTCGCCCTGCGAGAAAGCGCGCAGGTCGCCGTCGCTGATGGCGAACAGCAGGATCTTGTTCGAGGCGGAGGTGAGCGATTCGCCCATCTCCTGCAGGCGCGGCGAGCCGGTGAAGCCGGTGTCGGCGAAGCCGGGCGGCGCATCGAGCCCGAGGCGTACGCTGCCGAGCTGCACCACGAAGGGCGCCGCCCACGCCGGCGCGGCGGCAAGCAGCAGGGCAGCGAGCCAGGTACGCATGCTCAGCGGCGCTTCCTGCCGAGCCTGGCTGCGATGCGCAGGCGCAGAGCGTTCAGGCGGATGAATCCGGCAGCGTCCGCCTGGTTGTAGGCGCCCCTGTCGTCCTCGAAGGTGGCGATCGACGGGTCGAACAGCGAGTCCTTCGAGCTGCGCCCGGTGACGAGCACCGTGCCTTTGTAGAGCTTGAGGCGCACCGTGCCGTTGACGTTCGCCTGCGACGCGTCGATCAGCCCCTGCAGCAGCCTGCGCTCCGGGCTGAACCAGTAGCCGTTGTAGATCATGCGCGCGTAGCGCGGCATCAGGTCGTCCTTGAGCGCCAGCACCTCGCGGTCGAGCGTGATCGACTCGATGGCGCGGTGCGCCTTGAGCATGATGGTGCCGCCGGGCGTCTCGTAGCAGCCGCGGCTCTTCATGCCGACGTAGCGGTTCTCGACGATGTCCAGTCGTCCCACGCCGTGTCGACCGCCGATCGCGTTCAGCCTGGCGAGGACCTGCGCCGGGGTCATCTTGCGGCCGTTCACGGCGACGATGTCGCCGCGGCGGTATTCCAGCTCGACGTGCTGCGGCCTGTTGGGCGCCTTCTCGGGCGACACGGTGATGCGCCACATCGACTCCTCGGGCTCGAAGTCCGGGTCCTCGAGCACGCCGCCCTCGTAGGAGATGTGCAGCAGGTTGGCGTCCATCGAGTAGGGCGCGTTCCCTTTGCGCTTCTTGAAATCGACCGGAATGCCGTGCCGGTCGGCGTAGGCGAGCAGCTTCTCGCGCGACAGCAGGTCCCACTCGCGCCACGGCGCGATGATGCGCACGTCCGGCATCAGCGCGTACGCGCCGAGCTCGAAGCGCACCTGGTCGTTGCCCTTGCCGGTGGCGCCGTGCGAGATCGCGTCGGCGCCGGTGCGGCGCGCGATCTCGACCAGGTGCTTGGCGATCAGCGGCCGCGCGATCGAGGTGCCGAGCAGGTACTCGCCCTCGTACACCGCGTTGGCGCGGAACATCGGAAAGACGAAGTCGCGCACGAACTCCTCGCGCAGATCCTCGACGAAAGCGCTCTTCACGCCGAGCTGCTTCGCCTTGCGGTGCGCAGGTGCGAGCTCCTCGCCCTGGCCGATGTCGGCCGTGAACGTCACCACCTCGCAGCCGTACTCGTCCTGCAGCCACTTGAGGATCACCGAGGTATCGAGCCCGCCGGAATAGGCGAGCACCACTTTTCCGATGCGCTGTTTGCTTCGCTTGTCCATCACTCTTTCACTTTACCCAGTAACAGGAATTCCATGAGCGCCTTTTGCGTGTGCAGGCGGTTTTCGGCCTCGTCCCACACCACGCTCTGCCGCCCGTCGATCACCTCGGCGGCCACCTCCTCGCCCCGGTGGGCGGGCAGGCAGTGCATGAACAGCGCCTGCGGCTTCGCGGCGCGCATCATCTCCGCGTCGACCTGCCAGTCCTGGAAGTCGCGCTTGCGCTCTTCGTCCTCCGACTCCATGCCCATGCTCGTCCAGACATCGGTAGTGACGAGGTCCGCCCCGCGCGCCGCGGCCATCGGGTCGCGGAACTCCTCGTAGTGATCGGTGCCGTACAGCCCCGCGCGCTCGGGCTCGACCTCGTAGCCAGGCGGCGTCGAGACGTGCACGTTGAAGCCGAACACCTCGGCGGCCTGCAGCCAGGTATTGCACACGTTGTTCGAGTCTCCGATCCAGGCCACGGTGCGCCCCCGGATCGAGCCGCGGTGCTCGATGAAGGTGTAGATGTCGGCCAGGATCTGGCAGGGGTGATATTCGTTCGTCAGCCCGTTGATCACCGGCACGCGCGAATTGCGCGCGAAGCGCTCGAGGATCTCCTGCTCGAAGGTCCTGATCATGACGATGTCGCACATGCGGGAGATGACCTGGGCCGCGTCCTCGACCGGCTCGCCGCGGCCGAGCTGCGAGTCGCGCGTGCTGAGGAAGATCGCCGCGCCGCCGAGCTGGTGCATGCCCGCCTCGAACGACAGCCTCGTGCGCGTGGACTGCTTTTCGAAGATCATCGCCAGCGTGCGGTCCTCGAGCGGCCAGTAGCGCTCGTAGCGCTTGAAACGGTCCTTGATCCAGCGCGTGCGCGCGAATAGGTGCTCGTACTCCTCGAGCGCGAGATCCTTGAACTGCAGGTAGTGGCGCACGCCCATGGCGTCGCGGTCAGCGCGCGGCGGCGGCCTGCTGCGGTGCTGCCTCGCGCGCGAGGAAAGCCTTGACGAGCGGCGCGAGCCGCGCGACCGCTTCGCGCCCCTCGGCCGGGCTCATGACCAACGGCGGCAGCATGCGCACGACACTGTCGGCCGTGACGTTGATTACCAGCCCGGCGTCGAGCGCCGCGCGCGCCAGCTCGCCGCATGGGCGGTCGAGCTGCACGCCGATCATGAGTCCCATGCCGCGGATGTCGACGACGCCCGGCACGCCGCCGAGCGCCGCCGCGAGCTCTTCGCGCATCAGCTGGCCGACGCTCGCCGCATTCGCGAGCAGCCCCTCGTCGCGCATCGCGTCGAGGGTGGTGACCACCGCCGTGCAGGCGAGCGGATTACCGCCGAAGGTCGAGCCGTGGTTGCCGGCCTTGAGCACGCCTGCGCCGCGCCCGCCCGCCACGCAAGCGCCCACCGGCACGCCCGAACCGAGGCCCTTGGCGAGCGGCACGACCTCGGGGACGATGCCCGCGTGCTGGTAGACGAACCACTTGCCGGTGCGCCCCAGGCCACACTGCACCTCGTCCAGCATCAGGAGCCACTCGTGGCGGTCGCACAGCTCGCGCAGCCCACGCAGGTAGTCGAGGCTCGCGACGTTGATACCGCCCTCGCCCTGGATCGGCTCGACCAGCACCGCGACCACGTTGCGGTTGATCTCGGCGATCCTTTGCACCGCCGCGAGGTCGTTGTACGGCGCGCGCACGAAGCCGGAAACGAGCGGCTCGAAGCCGGCCTGCACCTTGCGGCTGCCGGTGGCCGACAGCGTCGCGAGCGTGCGGCCGTGGAACGAATTCTCCATCACCACGATCGCCGGCTCCTGCACGCCGCGCTCGTGGCCGTACTTGCGCGCGATTTTGATCGCCGCCTCGTTCGCCTCGCAGCCGGAATTGCAGAAGAACACCTCCTCGAGTCCGGTGATCTCGGCGATGCGGTCCGCGGCCGCCTCCTGCGCGGGGATGCGGAACAGGTTCGAGGTGTGCAAGACGCGCGCGGCCTGCTCGGCGAGCGCGCGCACGAGCTTCGGATGCGCGTGCCCCAGGGTGCTCACGGCGATGCCGGCCAGCGCATCGAGGTACTTCTTGCCAGATTCGTCCCACAGCCACACGCCTTCGCCGCGCACGAAGGCCACCGGCAGGCGCGCATAGGTATTCATGACATGGGACATCTGGCACCCCCAAATGCAAAACGGCGGCCCGCGCCGCCGTCACTCCCGATCGGCAAATGCTAGCACAGCGCTTCGGCCGCGGTCACCCTATGCTGCGCAGCGATTTCTCCTCGGCCGCGGTGAGCACCCGCAGGCACGGCAGGTAGCCCTCGTACACGATGCCGTGCAGCTCGGTGCGCTTGTGCGAGCGCAGCAGCTCGCCGAGGAAGTTGGCCACTTCCGCCGTGATCAGCTGTCCCGGCACGAGCACCGGGATGCCCGGCGGGTAAGGCACGATCTGGTCGGCGCATACCCGTCCGGCGAGCGCCTTGCTGACGCGCTCGCGCTCGTCCAGCAGCGGCACCAGCTGGCCGCCGCAGTAGTAAGCGTCGCGCGGCAGGTAGCGCAGCCGCGTGAAGCCGGGGACCTCCAGCGTGCGCACCAGGCGCCGCGGCGCGCGGCGCTCCCGCGCGATGCGCATCAGCGCGTCGTACAGGCGCGACACCTTGGAGCGCGTGGTGCCGATGGTGAGCAGCAGCGTGAGCGTGTTGAAGGTCGACTTCTCGGTTTGGATGTTGTAGCGCTCGAACAGCTCCTTCTGCAGGTCCTCGACCGTGTAGCCGCAGCCCGAGATGTCTATCGTCACCTTGGTCGGGTCGAGACGGATGCCGTCGCCCTTGACCTCGTCCGGCAGCAGGTCATCGAGCTCCAGCACGCGGAATACCCCGGTGGCGTTTATCTGCTCGCGCAGCTCCTTGGCGAGTGCGAGGGTGCGCGACAGCAGCTTGTAGCCCTCCATCACCGCCTGCTTGCGCGCCACGTCCAGGCTCGCAATCAGAGCGTACTGCGGGCTAGTCGAGGTATGCATGTTGAAGTTCTCCCGGAACAGGTGTTCCCTGAAATCCGGGTCGTTCACGTGGATCATCGAGGCCTGCGAGAAGGCGGACATCACCTTGTGCGTCGACTGCGTCGCGTAATCGGCGCCTGCCTCGAGGGCCGTCGGACGGAATTCGGGGTGGAAGCGGGCGAAGCCGTACCAGGCCTCGTCGATGATCACCTTGATGCCCTTCTTATGCGCCGCCTCGACGACCGGCGTCAGGTCGTAGCGCAGGCCGTCATAGGTGCAGGACGTGAGGATGAGGGCCTCCGCGTCGCCGTGCTTGTCGATCGCATCGAACAGCGTTTTCTTCGGCACCGGGCCGTACAGGCCGTATTTGCGATTGAGCGCGCTGTCGAGATAGATCGGGTGCGCACCCGAAAGCACGACCCCGTGATGCACGCTCTTGTGGCAGTTGCGGTCGAGCAGCAGCTTCTCGCCAGGGGCGAGAAGCGTCTGGAAGATCACCTTGTTGGCGGTCGAGGTGCCGTTGGTGGCGAAGAAAGTACGCCGCGCACCGAAGGCCTTGGCGGCCATGTTCTGCGCTTCGGCGATCACGCCCTTGGGCTCCATCAGCGAGTCGAGCATCGGCACCGACACCGACAGGTCAGCGTCGAACACGTGCTCGCCCATGAACTCGTAGAAGTCGTTCACCCAGGGGCTGCCGCGCAGCGACTCGCCCGACGAGTGGCCCGGTGTGTGCCACTGGTCCTTCGCCATCCACACGTAGTTCTTCAGCTGGTCGGTAAACGGCGTCTTCGCCCGCTCCTGGATCTGCGCGTTCAGGATGCGGTAGATGCCTCGATAGTCGCGCTCCTCGCGGTAGAAGTAGCCGTCTACCGCCTCGGTGAACAATGCGTCGACGACATCGTCCTCCTTCTCCTGCGCGATCAGGATGTACACGTCGAGCTCGGGACGGAAGCGCGTGATGCGCCGCACGAGCTCGAGTGCCGACATCTGCAGCTTCTTGCGCCCGCTGCCGTTCTTCTTTCCCTTGGCGGGCAAGGTGTACAGCGTGTCGTCGACGAGGACCGCCTGCAGGTCGCCGTCCGACTCGATCGCAGCGAGCGCTTCCTTGGCGGTGGTGACGCCGGCGAAGGTGATGCCGAGCGGATTGTCGAGCGAGCGCGCCGCCGCGTTCAGGCCCTTCACGAACTCGCGCAGGACAAGGTGCTCGTCGTTTATGACGAGGATGCGGCTGACGGGTTTTGCCACGGCTGCGGGCCGCTCAAATGCCTATAATTCGGCGTGCCCGCAGCGCGCCCACCCCGCAACCTCGCTTCGATTCGGACATGTTGCGGGAAAGCGTCCCGCCGTTTGCGCGCCGCGGCGCGGGGGCTGTTACTGGAGCGCCTTGACGGCGGCCGCGAGGCGGCTCTTGTGGCGGTTGGCGGCGCTGCGATGCAGGATGCCCTTGGCGGCGCCACGGTCGAGCACGCTGTGCGAACGCTGCAGCACCTGTGCCGCGGCGGCCTTGTCGCCCGCGGCGACGGCCTTCTTGACGTTCTTGATCGCGGTGCGCACTTCGGTGCGCAGGCTCACGTTGTGGGTGCGCCGCTTCTCCGACTGCCGGGCGCGCTTGCGCGCCGATTTGATGTTGGCCATGTAATTTGGGGCGATCCAAAAAAGGGGCGCATTGTAGCGGCTAACTGCCCGCCAGGCAAGGCAAATCTGGCCGCGGAGAGACGGGAGACGCCGTGAATCTGCTGCGCGCCCTGGCCACTATCAGCAGCATGACATTCGTGTCGCGCATTCTCGGCCTGGTGCGCGACTTCTTCATCGCGAGCACGTTCAGGACGGGCCTGGCCACTGACGCCTTCTTCGTCGCGTTCCGCATCCCGAACCTGATGCGCAGGCTGTTTGCGGAGGGGGCGTTTTCGCAGGCCTTCGTGCCCATTTTGGGCGAGTACCGCCGCCGCCAGACGCCGGGCGAGACGCGCGCGATGCTCGACAGCGTGGCGACCCTGCTGTTCCTCGCCCTGATTGTCGCCGCGGCGCTCGGCGTGCTGGCCGCGCCGCTCATCGTGTACGTTTCGGCCCCGGGATTTTCGGCCGACGCGGGGAAGTTCGCGCTCACCGTGTCGCTGCTGCGCATCACCTTCCCTTACATCGTCTTCATCTCGCTGGTCGCGCTTGCGGCAGGCATCCTCAATACCTGGAGCCGTTTCGCGGTCCCCGCGTTCACTCCCGTGCTGTTGAACGTCAGCTTCATCGTCGGGGCGGCGTTCTTCGCCGGCCACTTCGACCCGCCCGTGCGGGTGCTCGCCTGGGCGGTGTTTGCCGGCGGCATGCTGCAGCTCGCGCTGCAGCTGCCTTTCCTTGCGCGCCTCGGCATGCTGCCGCGCTGGAGCTTCAATCCGCACCACCCCGGCGTCAGACGGATACTGAAGCTGATGGGGCCGTCGGTGTTCGGCGTCTCGATCAGCCAGATCTCGCTGCTGATCAACACCATCTTCGCGTCGTTCCTCGTTTCGGGCAGCGTGTCCTGGCTGTATTACGCCGACCGGCTGATGGAGTTCCCGGCCGGCGTGCTGGGCGTTGCGCTGGGCACCATCCTGCTGCCGAGCCTGTCGAAGTACCATGCCGACGCAAACTCCGAGGAGTACGGCCGGCTGCTCGACTGGGGGCTGCGCATCACGCTGCTGCTCGCGGTCCCGGCGGCGGTCGCGCTGGCGGTGATCGCGCTGCCGCTCATCTCGACGCTGTTCCACTACGGCCGCTTCACAAGCGGCGACGCGTTGATGACGCGCCAGGCGCTCGTCGCCTACAGTGTCGGGCTGGTGGGCATGATCCTGGTGAAGATCCTTGCGCCGGGGTTTTATGCACGCCAGAACGTGGTCACGCCGGTGAAGATCGGATTGCTCACGCTCGCCGCCACGCAGGCCATGAACTTCGCCTTCATCGTGCCGCTCAGGCACGCGGGGCTGGCGCTCGCGATCGGCCTCGGCGCCTGCCTGAATGCAGGGCTGTTGTACCGCTACCTGCGCAAGCACCGCGTGTACACGCCGCAGCCGGGCTGGGCGGCGTTCGCGGGCAAAGTGGCGCTCGCTGCGCTGCTGATGGCCGGCGCGCTGCACTTCGCCGCCGGCGAGCCCCAATGGTGGCTGACCGCGCGCTGGCAGGGCAAGGTGCCGGCGCTCGCGGGCCTGGTGGCGCTCGGCGCCGCCGTGTACGGCGGCACGCTGCTCGCGCTCGGTTTCCGCGTGCGCGACTTTTCGCGCCGCGACGCCGAATGAGTGCCTCGCTCGAGGTCTTCGCCGAGCTCGTGCGGCGCGACGACGCCAAGATCGACCTCGCGCGCTGCTGCCTGCTGATCGCCGAGGACGCCTATCCCGGCCTGGACGTCGAGCACTACCTGGCAGAGCTCGAGCGCCTGGCGCTGCGCCTGCGCGCCGGTCTGCCGCAGACGGCGGGCGCCGAGGAGCGCGTCATGGCGCTGAACCAGTTCCTGTTCGACGAGCTGGGCTACCGGGGCAACGTGGACGAGTACTACGACCCGCGCAACAGCTATCTGAACGAGGTGATGGAGCGCAAGACCGGCATCCCGATCACGCTGGCGATCCTGTACATGGAGCTCGGGAGGCGCATCGGGCTGCCGCTCGAGGGAGTCTCTTTCCCCGGGCATTTCCTCGTGCGGCTGCGCCTGCGCGGCGGCATGCTGGTGCTCGACCCCTTCGGCGGCGGGGCGCCGCAATCCGAGAGCGAGCTCTACGAGCGCCTGAAGCGGGTGATCCCCGAGGGCAGCGCCGGCGGCGTGCCGGTCGGCGAGCTGCCGCTCGACCAGTTCCTCGAGCCGGCCACCCACCGCCAGATCCTGGCGCGCGTGCTGCGCAACCTGAAGGGCATCTACCGCGACACGGACAAGCCGGAGCGGCTGCTCGAGGTGCTGAACCGCATCCTGGTGCTCAATCCGCAGGCGCGCGCGGAGCTGCGCGACCGCGGGCTCCTGTACCAGCGCATGGAGGCCTACCGGGCGGCGTTCCGCGATCTCTCCGAGTATCTCGAGCGCGAGCCCGATGCGCCCGAATTCGAGGAGATACGCGCCCGGGTGATGGACCTGCGCACGCTCTGCGGTCGCCTGAATTGAGGGGGACTTTCATCACCCCTGGGGGGACTCGTAGGCATTTTCAGCGCATACGCATACAATCGCCGCTCCGGGCCCCGCTGAGCGGCGGGCCCACTGAAAATTACCAACCAGAGAGGAGACTCATGAAACGTCGCTCATTCCTTAAGAAGGCCGCCGGGGGCCTGGCGGTCGGCGGCACGCTTGCCGCGCCGGCCATCGTCCACGCGCAGCCGAAGATCCAGTGGCGCCTGGCGGCGAGCTGGCCGAAGAGCCTGGATACGCTGTTTGGCGGCGCGGATCTCGTCGCCAAGCGGGTCAGCGAAATCACCGACGGCAAGTTCGAGATCCGCACCTTCGCCGCGGGCGAGATCGTTCCCGCGCTGCAAGTGCTGGACGCGGTGCAGGCCGGCACGGTGGAGATGGGCCATACTGCGCCGTACTACTACGCCGGAAAGGACCCTGCGTTTGCGATCGCAACGGCGATCCCGTTCGGGATGAATTGCCGCCAGATGAACGCCTGGTTGTATCACGGCGGGGGCGACGAGTTGATGGCGCCGCTGTTCAAGGACTATGGCTGTATCGGCCTGGCCGCTGGCAACACCGGCGGGCAGATGGGCGGCTGGTGGCGCAAGGAAATCAAGAGCGTCGAGGATATGAAGGGGGTCAAGTTCCGTATCGGCGGCCTGATCGCGGGCGAGGTGTGCAAGAAGCTCGGCGCGGTGCCGCAGTCGCTCGGCGGACCCGATATCTATCCGGCCCTTGAAAAGGGGGCGATCGACGCCGCGGAGTGGGTCGGCCCATACGACGACGAGAAGCTCGGCTTCAACAAGGTCGCGAAGTTTTACTACTACCCGGGCTGGTGGGAACCGGGACCGACGCTCGTGAGCTTCATCAACGAGAAGAAGTGGAACGAGCTGCCCAAGGACTACCAGGCGGCGATGAAGGCCGCTTGCGCCGAGGCGAACGTCTGGATGCCTGCAAAGTACGACGTGGTGAACGTGGACGCGCTCAAGCGCCTGATTGCCGGCGGCACCCAGCTGCGCGCCTTCCCAGCGTCGGTGATGAACGCTGCGGCGAAGGCGGCGTTCGAGCTGTACGACGAGCTGATGGGCAAGAGCAAGCACTGGGCGCGCATCTACCCCGAATACAAGAAATTCCGCGCCAACTCGAACTCCTGGTTCCGGGTGGACGAGAACACGGACGACAACTTCCGGCTGCACACGAAGTACGGCGCCTGATTCCATCCCTCGGCAGGAAGAACAAACCCCGCTCAGGCGGGGTTTGTCTTTTTGGGGGGGTCCCGCGAGGGATTACTTGGCGGGCTGCGCGCCCTGTCCCTGGTCCGAACCGCCGGGCATGCCCAGGCTCTGATCGATCTCCTGCTGCTCGTAGGACGGCGTCTGGATCTCGATCTTCACCTTATTCAGGTCGACCTTCTGCTCGTGCAGGCTGCCGGTGACGAGCTTCGGCGCAAAGATCAGTATGCCGACCATGATCACCTGGATCACCACGAAGGGCACCGCGCCCCAGTAGATCTGGCCGGTGGTCACCGGTGCGAGCGTCTTGCGCGTTATCTTGTCCACGTACTCCCTGGCCGGCGCCACGCTGCGCAGGTAGAAGAGCGCGAAGCCGAACGGCGGGTGCATGAACGAGGTCTGCATGTTCACGCCGAGCAGCACGCCGAACCAGATCAGGTCGACGCCGAGCTTATCCGCGACCGGGGCGAGCAAGGGCACGATGATGAACGCCAGCTCGAAGAAGTCGAGGAAAAAGGCGAGGAAGAAGGTGAGCAGGTTGACCACGATCAGGAATCCGAGCTGGCCGCCGGGCAGGCTGGTGAGCAGGTGCTCGACCCACAGGTCTCCGTTTACGCCGCGGAACACGAGGCTGAACACGGTCGAGCCGACCAGGATGAAGATCACGAACGACGACAGCTTCGCGGTCGAGTTCATCGCCTGCCTGAGCAGCGAGTACGACAGGCGCCGGTTTATGAGGGCAAGAATCAGCGCGCCGGTCGCGCCCATTGCGCCGCCCTCGGTCGGCGTGGCCCAGCCGATGAAGATCGTGCCGAGTACCAGGAAGATGAGCGCGAGTGGGGGAATGAGCACGAATACCACGCGCCCCAGCAGCTTCAGCCCGCGCAGCGTGCGTGCATCCGGCGGCAACGCCGGCACCGCCTTCGGATAGAGCATCGACACCGTGAAGACATACAGCGCGTACAGGCCGGTGAGGATGAAGCCGGGAATGAAGGCGCCCGCGTACATGTCTCCCACCGAGCGGCCGAGCTGGTCGGCGAGCACGATGAGCACGAGCGAGGGGGGGATGATCTGCGCCAGCGTTCCCGAGGCCGCGATCACTCCCGCGGCCACGCGCCGGTCGTAGCCGTAGCGCAGCATGATCGGCAGCGAGATCAACCCCATCGAGATCACCGAGGCCGCGACCACGCCGGTGGTGGCGGCGAGCAATGCGCCGACGAAGATCACCGCGTAGGCGAGTCCGCCGCGGATCGGGCCGAACAGCTGGCCGATGCGGCTGGTCATACCCGTCGCGTTCGCGCTGCTGATTCTGCAGGGCGTTTCCGAGATCATCAAACGCGTCGCTTTCCTCAGGGGGCTGATCCCGGATCCCGTCGATCACCACCATCACGAGGAGATCGCCTGATGTCGCACGAACTGATGGCGCCGCTGATGTTCGGCGGCCTGGTGATCGTCCTGCTTCTCGGCTATCCGGTCGCTTTCTCGCTCGCGGCAAACGGCCTGCTGTTCGGTTTCATCGGCATGGAAATGGGTTTGCTGCACCCGGCGCTGCTGCAGGCGCTGCCCGAACGCGTGCTCGGCATCATGGCGAATTCGACGCTGCTCGCGATCCCGTTCTTCACCTTCATGGGGCTGATCCTCGAGAGAAGCGGCATGGCCGAAGAACTGCTCGACACGATCGGCCAGTTGTTCGGCACCATTCGCGGCGGCATCGCCTACGCGGTGGTGTTCGTC
>DATGDH010000071.1:0-8325 GCA_035310985.1 Burkholderiales bacterium | reverse complement strand
ATGTTGTGCGGGTCGGCGAGGCGCATGTTGGAGACGATGAGGAACTCGGGCAGCAGCCGTCCGCCGGCCCCGAACAGCGGGAAGTATTTCTGGTTCTTGCGCATCGTCAGGATCAGGCATTCCTGCGGCACCTCGAGATAGGCGGCATCGAACGTGCCGCGGTAGACGCTCGGGTGCTCGACCAGCGCGGTGACCTCGTCCAGCAGGTCCTCGAACTCGCCCAGGCTTGCGCCGCGCGCCTGCGCCGCGGCGCGCAGCTGGCGCTCGATCTCGGCGCGCCGCGCGCCGAAGTCGGCGATCACCATGCCGTCGTCGCGCAGCCGCGCCTCGTATTCGTCGGCGCTGTTCAGCGCGATCGGCCCGAGCGCCATGAAGCGATGCCCGTGCGTCGTGCCGGTCGAGGAAATGCCGAGCACGGATCCCGGAACGACGCGCGCGCCGTGCAGCATGACCAGTCCATGCACGGGGCGCACGAACTGGGCTTCGCCGTCGCCCCAGCGCATCAGCCTGGCGACCGGCAGCGCCTTGAGCGCGCTGTCCACCCTGGCGGCGAGCACCTCGTCCAGCGGCCGGCCTTCGGTGACGACATGCGCAACGTAGACCTCGCCCTTGGCGGTGCGCGCCGTGCGCAGGGACTCGAGCGCGACGCCGTTCTTGCGCGCGAATCCCGCGACCGCCTGCGCCGGCGCGCCGACCGGCGGGCCCTGCACGTCGCGTTCGGCGTCCGGCGCGCGCTCGCGCACGCCGCCTATGAGTGCCGCGAGGCGGCGCGGGGTGGCGAAGGCGTGCGCGCTGCTGCGGTCCGACACGAGGCGCTCGCGCTGCAGCTCGAGCAGCAGGTTCGTCGCGAAGGCGTCGCCGAGCGACTTGAGGGACCTCGGCGGCAGCTCCTCGGTGAGCAGCTCGACAAGCAGCGGCGCCGGCATCGCTACGCGCGCCCCCGCAGCATCGGGAATCCGAGCCGCTCGCGCGACTCGTAGTACGCCTGGGCGACCGCTCGCGCCAGCGCGCGCACGCGCGCGATATAGGCGGCGCGTTCGGTGACCGAAATCGCGCCGCGCGCGTCGAGCAGGTTGAAGGTGTGCGAGGACTTCATCACCATCTCGTAGGCGGGCAGCACGCACTTGGCCTCGACCAGCCTCGCCGCCTCGCCTTCGAATTCGCCGAATTGGCGGAACAGCATCTCCGTGTTCGACAGCTCGAAGTTGTAGCGCGACTGCTCGACCTCGTTCTGGTGGTACACGTCGCCGTAGCTCACGCCCGGAGTCCACGCCAGGTCGAACACGCTCTCCTTCCCTTGCAGGTACATCGCCAGGCGCTCCAGCCCGTAGGTGATCTCGCCCAGCACCGGGCGGCAGGCAAGGCTGCCGACCTCCTGAAAGTAGGTGAACTGCGTCACCTCCATGCCGTCCAGCCACACCTCCCAGCCCAGCCCCCAGGCGCCGAGCGTGGGCGACTCCCAGTCGTCCTCGACGAAGCGGATGTCGTGCTCCTTTGCATCCACGCCGAGCGCGGCGAGCGATTCGAGGTACAGCTCCTGGATGTTCGGCGGCGAAGGCTTGAGCACCACCTGGTACTGGTAGTAGTGCTGCAGACGGTTCGGGTTCTCGCCGTAGCGCCCGTCCTTCGGGCGTCGCGAAGGCTGCACGTAGGCGGCTTTCCACGGCTCGGGGCCGATCGCGCGCAGGAACGTCGCGGTGTGGAAGGTTCCGGCGCCGACTTCCATGTCGTAGGGCTGCAGCAGCGCGCAGCCCTGGCGGTCCCAGAACTGCTCGAGCCGCAGGATCAGTTGCTGGAAGGTGAGCATCGGCGCGCGCGAAAAATGACGAAGTTTACCGGCTCCGCCGCAGCCGCGCGACGAGAGCGAGCGCGCAGAGCAGCGCTAACGAGAGCCCAACGGTGGGCCAGTCGCGCAGACGCACGTAGGGCGTGGCGCCCGAATAGCCTTGCGCGCTCCCCACGAGCGTAGCCGTGACGAACTGCGGCAGGCGCGCGAGCACGCGCCCGTCGGCGCCGATCGCGGCAGTGATGCCGGTGTTGGTCGCCGTGAGCATCATGCGACCGGTTTCCAGCGCGCGCAGGCGCGCGATCTCCAGGTGCTGCGCCGGCGCGAGCGAATCGCCGAACCAGGCGACGTTGGATACGTTTACGAGCAACGTGGCCTGCGGCAGCGCGCGCGCGATCTCGGCGCCGTAGGCGTCCTCGTAGCAGATGTCCACGGCGATCTTCTGCCCGGCCACCGCGAGCGGCGCCTGATGCTGCGGGCCGCGCGAGAAGTCGGACAACGGAATCGACAGGGAGCGCACGATCCAGTGGAAGCCCGGAGGCACGAACTCGCCGAACGGCACCAGGTGCACCTTGCTGTAGAGCTGGCGCGGCGACACGCCGAGGCTGAGCACGCTGTTGTAGTACTCGTCGGGCCCGGCGCGGTAGGGCACGCCGAGCAGCAGATCGCCGTCGTTGCGCCGCGCGGCGCGCTCGAGGCGCGCGATGTACGCCGGGCTCACGCTGTCGAGAAAGCGCGGCACCGCGGTCTCGGGCGTGACGATCAGGCGCGCGCGCGTGCGCTCGGCGAGCTCGGCGTAGGTGTCGAGCGTCTGCGCATAGCGTGCGGGCGAGAACTTGAGATCCTGCGGCACGTTTCCCTGCAGCAGCGCGGCGGCGACCGGCGCCCCGGCTGGCGTGGTCCACTGCACCGTGCGCAGCGCTGCGCCGGCGCCGAGCAGCGCGAGCAGCGCGAGCGCAGCCGGCCAGCGCGCCCGGCCGGCGAGCACGCACCACGCGAGGCCTGCGCAGGCCACCGCGACGAAAGACATGGCGTACACCCCGCCGAGGGGCGCGAAGCCTGCGAGCGGCGTGTTGATCACCGCATAGCCGGTGGCGAGCCAGGGAAAGCCGGTGAGAATCCATCCGCGCAGCCATTCGGTGATCGTCCAGGCGGCCGGAACGGCGAGCGCCGCACGCAGCGCGGCGGGGCCGCCGACGCGCGCCTGCAGCCAGCCCGAGAACGCGGGGAAGAGCGCGAGCAGGACGCAGAAGCCGAGCGTCACGAACGCCGCGAGCGGCGCCGGCATGGCGCCGAAGCGGTGCATGCTCACGTATACCCAGGACACGCCGAAGCCGAACAGGCCGAGTCCGAAGGAAAAGCCCGTCCACAGCGCAGCGCGCGGCGAGGCCGCGCTCAGCCACAGCTCGACAAGCACCAGCAGGCTCGCGAGCGCGATTGCGTGCAACCCGAATGGGGCATGCGCGAGCACCAGCGCCGCGCCCGCCGCGAAGGCGAGCGCGAAGCGAATTGAGCGGCGCTGTCGGAGCGATCCGGGTGCGGGCGCCCGGATCACCTCGGCTTATCCACGAGCAGCGTGTAGACGCGCCGGCTGTCGGCGCGCAGCACCTGGAAGCGCAGCCCGCCGATGGCGAGCGTCTCGCCGCGCTTGGGCAGCCGCCCGAGCTCGGAGATGACCAGCCCGCCGACGGTGTCGACCTCCTGGTCGGAGAAATGCGTGCCGAAGGCGGCGTTGAAATCCGCGATCTGAGTGATCGCCTTGACGCGAAAGCGCCCGCCCGCCTCGGCGAGGATGTTGTCGCTCGCCTCGTCGAAGTCGTATTCGTCCTCGATGTCGCCGACGATCTGCTCGAGCACGTCCTCGATGGTCACCAGGCCGGCCACGCCGCCATACTCGTCGACCACGATCGCCATGTGGTTGCGGCTGGCGCGGAATTCCCTGAGCAGAACGTTCAGGCGCTTGGATTCGGGGACGAACACCGCAGGACGCAGCATCTCGCGCACGTTGAATTCCTCCTCGCCGGCGTAGTGGCGCAGGAGGTCTTTGGCGAGCAGGATTCCGATCACGTCGTCGCGGTTCTGGTCGATCACGGGAAAGCGCGAGTGCGCGGTCGAAATGACGTGCGGGATGAAGCTCTCGACCGGGTCGTGGATGTCCACGACGTCCATCTGCGCGCGCGGGATCATGATGTCGCGCACCGGCGTCTCCGACACCGTGAGCGCGCCCTCGATGATCGACAGCGCGTCGGCATCGAGCAGGTTACGCTGGTAGGCCGAGCGCAGCAGCGCGAGCAGCTGCGCTCGGTCCTCCGGCTCGCGCAGCAGGATCGCCGATAGGCGTTCGAGCAGCTTCGGTCTTGAGGGGTCGTTCATGCCGAGCGTCTCATTCTACCGCGTAGGGGTTGCGGAAACCCAGGCGCGACAGGATGCGGATCTCGGCGCGCTCCATGCGCCCGGCCGCGCGCTTCTCGACGTGATCCCGCCCGCGCAGGTGGAGCATCCCGTGCACCACCAGGTGCGCGTAATGGGCGTCTAGCGGCTTGCGCTGCGCGCGCGCCTCGCGCGCGATCACGGAATGGCACAGCACGATGTCGCCGCGCCAGGGGCGCGCGCCGTAGGCGAAGGTGAGCACGTTGGTGGCGTAGTCCCGGCCGCGGAAGCGGCGGTTCAGGCTGCGCCCTTCGGCAGCACCGACCACGCGCAGCGTGACTTCGACCGCGGAAGGAGCGGCAGCCAACGCCCAGGCGCGCAGGCGCGCCGCGGAGGGCGCACCGCGCGCGGCGCGCTGCACCGCGACGCTACTTCTCGGGCGGCCCTTCGGAGTGCTTCGCGTACGCATCGATGATGCGCGCCACCAGCGGGTGGCGCACCACGTCGTGTGCGCCGAACTCGGTGATCGCGATGCCGCGCACTTCTGCGAGGATGCGACGCGCCTCGATCAGCCCGCTCCTCTGGCCGCGCGCCAGGTCGATCTGCGTGATATCGCCCGTCACCACCGCCTTGGCGCCGAAGCCGATGCGCGTAAGGAACATCTTCATCTGCTCGGGGGTCGTGTTCTGCGCCTCGTCCAGGATGATGAACGCGTGGTTCAGCGTGCGGCCGCGCATGTACGCGAGCGGTGCGAGCTCGATCGTGCCGCGCTCGAGCAGCTTCGCCGTCTTGTCGAACCCCATCAGGTCGTACAGCGCGTCGTACAGCGGCCGCAGATAGGGGTCGACCTTTTGCGCGAGGTCTCCGGGCAGGAAACCGAGCCGCTCACCTGCCTCGACCGCGGGCCGCACCAGCACGATTCGCTTGACGGCGTCGCGCTCGAGCGCGTCGACCGCGCAGGCCACCGCGAGATAGGTCTTGCCCGTGCCTGCCGGGCCGATGCCGAAGGTGATGTCGTGCGCGAGGATGTTCTCCAGGTAGGCGATCTGGTTCGGCGTGCGCCCGTGCAGGTCCGCGCGCCGCGTGAGCAGCTGCGGCCCTTCCTGGGCCGGCGCCGGCGCGTTGCCCTGCGCGAGCTCGGTCAGCCCGAGCTGCACGTCGTCTAGCGACAGCTCGCCGCCCGCCTTTTCGTAGAAGCGCTCGATGGCGTGCGCCGCGCGCGCCGCCTGCGCGGGATCGCCACGCACCGTGAAGCGCGCGCCGCGCCGTGCGATGGACACGTCGAGCGCGGACTCGATCTGCCGCAGATTGGCGTCGAGCGCACCGCACAGCCGCGCCAGGCGTGAGTTGTCGACGGGTTCGAGCCGTACTTCGATCGGTTTGGATGCGGCGCCGCGGCTCACCGGGCAAGAGCCTTTCTAGGCGAGCTCGCCGCGCAGCGAATGCGACATTGCCGTCGTGATCGTCACCGCGGCGAACCGGCCGACGAGGCCCGCATCGGCGCGGAAATTCACCACGCGATTGTTCGCCGTCGTGCCGGCGAGCTCGGCCGGGTCCCTGCGCGAGCGGCCGCGCACCAGCACGCGTTGCACGCTGCCGCACATGCGCGCGCTCACCGCGCGCGCATTGACGTCGACTAGCGTTTGCAGGCGCTGCAGCCGCTCGAGCTTCTCCTCGTGCGGCGTGTCGTCGGGCAGCTCGGCCGCAGGCGTACCCGGCCGCGGACTGTATACGAAGCAGAAAGAGCCGTCGAAGTCGAGCTCCTCGGCGAGGCGCAGCGTCGCCTCGAAATCGGCGGTCGTTTCTCCGGGGAAGCCGACGATGAAGTCCGACGTCAGGCTCAGGCCGGAACGCGCCTTGCGCAGGCGCCGCACGATCGAGCGGTACTCGAGCGCGGTGTAGCCGCGCTTCATCGCCGCGAGCACGCGGTCCGAGCCTGACTGCACCGGCAGGTGGACGTGCTCGGCGAGCTGCGGCAGCTCGGCGTGCACGTCGATCAGCCGCTGTGTGAACTCGCGGGGATGCGAAGTCGTGTAGCGAATGCGCTCGACGCCCTCGATATGCGCGATGTAGCGCAGCAGCTCGGCGAAGTCTGCGTGCTCGCCCTCGATCTCGCCGCGCCAGGCGTTCACGTTCTGTCCGAGGAGCGTCACTTCCCTGACGCCCTGCGCGGCGAGCGCGGCGGTCTCGGCGACCACGTCGTCGAATGGACGCGAGACCTCCTCGCCGCGCGTGTACGGCACCACGCAGAAGCTACAGTACTTGCTGCAGCCTTCCATGATGGAGACGAAGGCCGCGGCGCCCTCGGCGCGCGCCGGCGGCAGCGCGTCGAACTTCTCAATCTCCGGAAAGCTCACGTCGACCTGCGCGCGCCCCTCGCTGCGGCGGCGCGCCAGCAGCTCGGGCAGGCGATGCAGCGTCTGCGGGCCGAAGACGACGTCGACGTACGGCGCCCGCTCGAGGAGCGCCGCGCCCTCCTGGCTCGCGACGCAGCCGCCCACGGCGATCATCAGCTCCGGCCTGGTGAGCTTGAGCTGGCGCGCGCGCCCGAGGTCGGCGAACACCTTCTCCTGCGCCTTCTCGCGCACCGAGCAGGTGTTGAACACGATCAAGTCCGCGTCCTCGGGGCGCTCGGTCTTACGGAATCCCTCGGCGTGCGCCAGCACGTCGGCCGTCTTCGCCGAGTCGTACTCGTTCATCTGGCAGCCGAACGTCCGGATATAGAGCTTGCCGGGCATGGATCGCGGGCGCGCCGCCGCTCAGTTGGAGGGGTCTGGCTGCGCGGCTTCCTGCCGCGTCAGGATCCAGACGCGCGACACCATCCCTTCGGCATCCACCAGGTACTTGACCTGGGCGCCCGGCGGCAGGGCGGTGGGCACGATGATCAGGTTCGCGGAATTGCGGATCTGCGCGCCGGGCGCGAGCATCATGCGCTTGCCGTCGATCTCGACCAGCATGTCCTGTACGTGCCGTATTTCGCCGCGCTTGGCCGCGGCCGGTAGGCTGCGTACTTGTGCAAGCGAGACCGGGGCCAGGTAAGCGGGCAGGACCGCGACCAAACCGACGGCGATCAGGCGCAGCAGTCTGCGTGGAATCATTCGGGCGGCTCTCCGCTGTGACCCGCTATTCTAGCGGCTTGGCTAACCGGGAGACCGGTGGACATGAACGTGTCGCAGCTGATCGTCGAGTGATTGCGCGCCCTGGCCGTGCGCGACCTCTTCGGCTACCCGGGGGACCCGTCGGTGGAGCTGCTCGAGGTGGCGCGGCGCTCGCGCCTTCGACGCGGTCGAGCTGATCAAGCCGTGCACCCTCAAGATTCCTACCATCCATATCGACGCGACGCCGAACACCGACCAGATCTACTCCGCCGAGCTCAAGCAGGCCAGGCGCCACTACCCGAGCTGGGGTACGCTGCTCGAGCCCTTGGACATCGAGCTGCTGGCGGCATCGATGGGTTGCGAGGGCATGACGGTGGATTCAGCTGCCGGGCTGGAGCGTGTGCTTGCCGGGAAGCGCCCGTCTGACCGGCCGCTCGTAGTAGGGGCGAAAATTGATCCGTCTCAGTACGCTGCGCAATTCTGAAGACGTGGAAACCGCGCGGCTCCTCGGCTAAATCACTTTTCGCGACAACAGCTTGACATCAAGCCCTCATGTGTCGTACAAGCTCATGCACCAAATTGCCCCATAGAAGGGCGACTCCGGGGGTGTTATGAGTGACATCTTGGCCGGGTTGGGGTGGCTGCTCGCGGGAAGCACGGTGGGGATCCTGCTCATGTCCCTGATGTTTCTCGCGAAGGAGTCCGACCAGCGCAACGACGAAGAAGAAGCGGTCGGGGCGGGGCGCCCAGGCGCCGCGCCATAGAGGATCTTTCGAGGCGGCCCCGTAAATCGCGGGGCTGTCGCCGCCGTCTCCATCGCACGGGAAGACGGCCACGGGTTGATCTTTCCGTTCACCGAGCGGCCGCGCTGCTGATCACAAGCGCGTGTTGAACCTTGGCCGTTTTGGCGCCGTACTACAATCGATGATGGATCTCCCTGCGGACTCCGCATGAACCTGCAACCAGTCGTCCTATGCGGCGGAGCTGGCACGCGTCTGTGGCCGCTTTCTCGCGAGCAGTATCCGAAGCAACTGCTCGCGCTGGCAGGCGAGCAGAGCATGCTCCAGGCCA
>DATGDH010000070.1:0-8427 GCA_035310985.1 Burkholderiales bacterium | reverse complement strand
GGTAAGCCCGCGAGCGGGCGTGATCATGGGTGAAGAAATTCCAGGCGTCGCCGTTCTCGCTGTAATCCTCGCGCACGGTTCCCCACTGGCGCTCGCTCAGGTACGGCCCCCATTTCTTCCAGGGAACCTGTTGCTCGCGTGCCTGCCGCAGGCGATCCGATTCGGCGTTCCTGCCGTGTGCGCGAAGATCGTCAGTCGGGTGCGCCATGCTCCGGCTCCTCGGCGGCTGGTAGCACCGCCTCACGCGCTATTTCTTGGCCCCCTTCGCATCGGCCTTGTAGCTGAATTTCTGGCTGCCGACCGCGGCCTCGACCATCGCTCCGCCGCTCGGCTCGGTGAAGACCGCAACGCCGTCGCGGTATTTCTCGCTCGCGGCGGCGCCGGCCTTGACGATGACCGCCGAGGCGCTGGCGGCGAACTCGAACTTGTTCTGCTTGAACCGATCGAGCGCCGCGCGGTTCTCGAAGAACACGATCTCGCTGTATTCCTGCGCGCCCGCCTGCAGGCCAACGGTGCCGAGGGTGATCGAGGCCACGCCGACCACGCGGCCTCTCTCGAACAGCTCGCCGTCGCCATGGCCGAAACCGACGATCAGACCCGCCTTTCCGACTTTCGGAAACACTACGTAGCCTGCAGATTTCTTGAAGAAACCTCCGATGCCGGGATCGGCGTTCTTGTAGTGCGCGATGGTGCTCTCTACGTCCTTGTGCAGTTCCTGGCGCGTTTGCGCAGGCGTCTTCTCGGCCGTCTGCGCGAACGCCCAACCGGGCAGCAAGGCGCAGGCGACGATGGCAGCGAGCGAAACGGCGAACGATTTCCCGATCATGGCGATCTCCTGTTCTGCGATATGGACGACACAGTCTCGCCCCTTCGCAGGGGTGCGGCTTGACGTACATCAAAATGATTTCTTGCGCCGCGCTTACTTTAGGCGCCGACAGTCCACGCAACACGGAGGAGGCGGCGATGCGGCGCATGATCGTATTCGCAGTGGCGCTTGCGCTCAGCGGCGGCGCGCAGGCGCAGTCCAACGCCGAGCTGAAGAACCAGCTCGATCAAGCCCTCAAGACAATCCAAGATCTCCAGAACCGCGTGAAGGCGCTGGAGAAGGAAGTGCATGCTCCCGCTGCCGCGCCTGCGGCGCCGGCGGCAGCCGAAGCGCCCGCTCCGGTCGTCGCGCCGGAAGCGAAGGCCGAGGCCGGCGCGAAGGAGCCGGAGAAGGCGCGGGTGGAAATCAGCGGCAAGGTGCAGCTCGACGCGATCTACGACTTCAAGCGAGTCGATCCGGAATGGAACGCCACGCTGCGGCCGTCGAAGATCCCGGTCAACTGCCCGGGCGATGCGGGCTGCGGCAAGGACGGCGAAACCATCGCCAGCGTCAAGCAGACGGCGATCAACTTCAAGGGGTTCATCCCGACAACGGCCGGCGAGCTGAAGACCGAACTCAGCTTCGACCTGTTCGGCACCGGCTCGAGCAACACGACGAACATCCGCCTGCTCAATGCCTGGGGCGAGCTCGGCAACTTCGCGGGCGGGCAGTACTACTCGCTGTTCATGAACATCGACACGTTCCCGAACACGATCGACTACTGGGGCCCGAGCGGCATGGTGTTCCTGCGCAACCCGCAGCTGCGCTATACGGCGCTCAGCCGCGACGGGATGAAGCTCATGTTCTCCCTCGAGGCGCCGAACGCCGCCATCGATACCGGGAAGGTCGATCTCATCGCCCCGAACCTCGGCGTCCGGGGCAGAACGCAGTATCCCGACCTGGTCGGCAAGCTCGGCTTCGACGGCGACTGGGGCCAGTTCCAGGCTGCGGGCATCGCGCGCTCGATCGGCTACGAGACGACATCGACGCCCGACAACAACCCGTCGGGCGCAAAGACCGGCTGGGGCGTCAACCTGAACGGCTGGCTGAAGACCGTCGGCCGCGACCGCGTCACCGGGCAGGTGGTTTACGGCAAAGGCATCGCGAGCTACATGAACGACGGCGGCGTCGACCTCGCGGGGAACGGCAGCCTGCAGGCCGTGACGGTCGCGTCGCTCGGCTGGTTCGCCTACTACGACCACTATTGGAGCGACAAGTGGAGCAGCTCGATCGGCCTGAGCCAGCATAAGCAGGACAACACCGACGGGCAGCTCGCCAATGCCTTCAAGGAGGGCAGCTACGCCTCGACCAACCTGCTCTGGTATCCCGCGAAGAATGTGCTCGCCGGCGCCGAGCTGCTGTGGGGCAAGCTCAAGCTGAAGGACGGCTCGTCCAACGACGACACGCGCATCCAGTTTTCCGGCCAGTACAAGTTCTAGCCGCGAGCGGGGGACAGCCATGGAATTCCTGCAGGCGTTTCCGATCGCCATCATCGACGAGGACTACGAGGGCAAGCGCGCCGCCGGGCGCGGCATGCGCATGCTCGCCGCGGCGATCGAGAAGGAAGGCTTCCGCGTGGTGGCCGGGATCAGCTACGACGACGCGCATCGCCTGGTCGAGGTCGCCAATAACGAGTCGTGCTGGCTGGTGTCGATCGACGGCGCGGAAGCCGGGCCCAAGCAATGGGAGCTGCTCGAGGACGTGCTCGCCAGGAAGCGCCGCCGCAACGTCCAGCTGCCGATCTTCCTGTTCGGCGACGAGCGCACCGCCGAGATGGTGCCGGCCGGCGTGCTCAAGCACGCGAACGCGTTCATGCGCCTGTTCGAGGACTCGCCCGAGTTCCTCGCGCGCGGCATCACGCGCTCGGCGCAGCTCTACCTCGAGCACCTGGCGCCGCCGATGTTCAAGGCGCTCATGGACTACACGCTGCACGCGAGCTACTCCTGGCACACGCCGGGGCACGGCGGCGGCGTGGGCTTCCGCAAAAGCCCGGTCGGGCACCTCTTCTATCACTTCTTCGGCGAGAACACGCTGCGCTCGGACGTCTCGGTGTCGGTCGGGCAGCTGGGCTCGCTGCTCGACCACACCGGGCCGATCGCCGCGGGCGAGCGTAACGCCGCGCGCATCTTCGGCTCGGACGAGACGCTGTTCGTGGTCGGCGGCACGTCCACCTCCAACAAGATCGTCTGGCACGGCATGGTCGGCCGCGGCGACCTGGTGCTGTGCGACCGCAACTGCCACAAGTCGATCCTGCACTCGCTCGTCATGACCGGCGCGACGCCGATCTACCTCGTGCCGTCGCGCAACGGCCTCGGAATCATCGGGCCGATCTCGCGCGACCAGTTCACGCCCGCGTCGATCAGGAAAAAGATCGCCGCCAGCCCGTTCGCGAAAGAAACGAGCGGCAAGGTGCGACTGATGGTGATGACCAACTCCACCTACGACGGGCTGTGCTACAACGTCGACGCGATCAAGAAGTCGCTCGGCGAAGCGGTCGAGGTGCTGCACTTCGACGAGGCGTGGTACGCCTACGCCAACTTTCACGAGTTCTACGACGGCTATCACGCGATCTCGTCGGGCGCTCCGGCGCGCTCGCCGCACGCGATCACCTTCGCCACGCAGTCGACGCACAAGCTGCTCTCGGCGCTGTCGCAGGCCTCGATGATCCACGTGCAGCACGCCGAAGCGCGCAAGCTCGACATGACGCGCTTCAACGAGGCGTTCATGATGCACACCTCGACCTCGCCGCAGTACGGCATCATCGCCTCCTGCGACGTCGCCGCGGCGATGATGGAGCGGCCCGGCGGGCGCGCGATCGTGCAGGAGACGATCGACGAGGCGCTCAGCTTCCGCCGCGCCATGACCGCGGTGAAGCGCCAGCTCAAAGGCTCGTGGTGGTTCGAGGTCTGGCAGCCCGATGCCATGGCGAAAAAGCCGAGCGACCAGACCTCCGCCTGGGTGCTCGAGCCGGGCGACAAGTGGCACGGCTTCGAGGGGCTGGCCGAGAACCACGTGCTCGTCGACCCGATCAAGGTCACGATCCTCGCGCCGGGGCTTTCGGCCAATGGCACGATGCAGCCGCACGGCATTCCCGCCGCGGTGGTGGTCAAGTTCCTGTCGCAGCGGCGCATCGAGATCGAAAAGACCGGGCTGTATTCGTTCCTGGTGCTGTTCTCGATGGGCATCACCAAGGGCAAGTGGAGCACGCTGGTCACCGAGCTGCTCAACTTCAAGGACCTGTACGACGCCAACGCGCCGCTCGACCGCGTGCTGCCGACGCTTACCAATGCGCATCCCGGGGCCTACGCCGGGATGGGCCTCAAGGACCTGTGCGACGCGGTGCACCGCGTGTACCGCGAGGACAACCTGCCCAAGGCGCAGAAGGACATGTACACGACGCTGCCCGAGATGGCGCTGCGCCCCGCCGACGCCTACGACCACCTCGTGCGCGGGCGCGTCGAGAGCGTCGAGATCGACAAGCTGATGGGGCGCACGCTCGCCGTGATGGTGGTGCCCTACCCGCCCGGCATCCCGGTGATCATGCCGGGCGAGCGCCTTACGCGCTCGACCAAGTCGATCCAGGACTACCTGCTGTACGCGCGCGAGTTCGACAGCAAGTTTCCCGGCTTCGAGACCGACATCCACGGCCTGCGCTTCGAGCCGGCCGAGGGCGGCCGCCGCTACCTGGTGGACTGCGTGTCGGGGAAGTGAACTACGAGGTTACCCGATGCTGACTCCGGTAGCAGGACCCCTCCGCCCGCGCGTGCTCGTCGTCGACGACGCGCTCGCCCGGCTCGAGACCGCGATCGGGCGGGCCGCCGAGAGCATCTGCGCGGCGCTCGCCGCGCGCAATTGCGAAGTAGTGCGTGCACTCTCGTTCGAGGACGGCGAGGCGATCGTCGGCTCGGACGCGTCGCTGCGCGCCGTTTTGCTCAATTGGCACCTCGGCACCGAGGGCAAGACCGCCCACAAGCAGGCGCCGGCGCTATTGCACAGGCTGCGCGAGCGCCACCCCCACGTTCCGGTGTTCATGACCGCCGACCGCAAGCTGGTGCGCGGCACCATGACCATCGAAGTCGCCGAGATGATCGACGAGTTCGTCTGGCTCCTCGAGGACACCGCCGACTTCGTCGCCGGCCGCGTGATGGCGGCGATCGAGAGGTACCGCGCCCAGCTCCTGCCGCCCTACGCGCGCGCGCTGGCGCTCTATTCGCAGCTGCGCGAGCACTCGTGGTCGGCGCCGGGCCACCAGGGCGGCATCGCCTTCACCAAGCTGCCCGCGGGCCGCGTGTTCTTCGACTTCCTCGGCGAGAACGTGTTCCGCATCGACATGGGGATCGAGCGCGGCGCGCTCGGCTCGCTGCTCGACCACACCGGCGTCGTGGCGGAGAGTGAGAAGTACGCGGCGCGCGTGTTCGGCGCGCACCGCAGCTACTCCGGCGTCGTCGGCACCTCCGGATCGAACCGCAGCATCATGCAGGCCTGCATGAAGCAGGACGACCTCGTCGTGCTCGACCGCAACTGCCACAAGTCGATCGAGCAGGGCCTGATGCTCACCGGTGCGCGCCCGGTGTACATGGTGCCGACGCGCAACCGCTACGGCATCATCGGCCCGATCCCGCCCTCCGAGATGGACCCCAGGACGATCCGCGCGAAGGCGGCGGCGGGCCCGCTCACCCGGAAGGTCGCCGGACAGAAGCCGGTGTACGCCGTGGTCACCAACAGCACCTACGACGGCCTGTGCTACAACTCCGCGCGCGTCGAGGCGCTGCTCGAAAAGTCGAGCGACCGCATTCACATGGACGAGGCCTGGTACGGCTACGCGCGCTTCAACCCGATGTACGACAGGCACTTCGCGATGCGCGGCGACCCGGCGAAGCACAAGGGGCCCACGGTCTTCGCCACGCACTCCACGCACAAGCTGCTCGCCGCCTTTTCGCAGGCCTCGTTCATCCACGTGCGCGACGGCCGCAGCCCGATCGACCACCACCGTATGGTGCAGGCATACATGATGCACACCACCACCTCCCCGCTGTACGCCATCGTGGCATCGAACGACATCACCTCGTCGATGATGGACGGCAACGGCGGCCGCTCCCTCACCCAGGAGGTGATCAACGAGGCGGTCGACTTCCGCCGGGCCGTGGCGGGCGTGCGGCGCGAGTTCGGGAAAAAGAAGGACTGGTTCTTCAAGCCCTGGAACGTGGAGCGGGTCAAGAAGCTCCCCTTCGAGGATGCGCCCGCGGAGCTCCTGACGCGCAGCCAGGAGCCGTGGATCCTGCGTCCCGGCGACGCGTGGCACGGCTTCGACGACGTCGCCGAAGACTGGTGCATGCTCGACCCGATCAAGGTGAGCATTCTGTCGCCCGGCATGGGAGAGGACGGCAAGCTTGAAAAGAGAGGCGTCCCCGCGGCCCTGGTGAACGCCTGGTTCAACCGCTTCGGCATCGTGCCGACGCGCGTCACCGACTTCCAGGTGATGTTCCTGTTCTCCATCGGCGTCACCAAGGGCAAGTGGGCCACCCTGCTCACCAACCTGCTCGCCTTCAAGCGCGACTACGACGCGAACCGCCCGCTCGCCCAGGCGCTGCCCGAGATCGCCGCGCAATTTCCGAAGCGCTACGGCAACATCGGCATGCGCGACCTCGGCGACGAGCTGTTCGAGTACCTGCGCGAGAATCGCCCGAGCGAGACGCTGAACGCCGCCTACGAGACGCTGCCGGCGGCCGACATGACGCCGCGCGAGGCCTACGAGCGCATGGTGGCGGGCGAAGTCGAGCTGGTGCCCTCCGACGAGCTCGCCGGGCGCACCGCGGCGAACGCGGTCATGCCGTACCCGCCCGGCATCCCGATGCTGATGTCGGGCGAGAACTTCGGCGCGGCGGATTCGCCGCAGATCGAGTACCTGAAGAGCATGCAGGAGCGCGAGAAACAGTTCCCGGGATTCGCCGGCGTCATCGAAGGCGCCGAGCCGATCGAAGGGGTTTACCACGTGCTGTGCGTGAAGAAATAGGGAGACGACGATGGCAAGCGCTGCCCCGAAGAAGATGAGCATGATGCAGCTGACCGTAGTGGTCGCGGTGAACATGATGGGTTCCGGCATCATCATGCTGCCCACCAACATGGCCCAGGTCGGGGCGATCTCGCTGCTCTCCTGGATCGTCACCGCGATCGGCTCGATGGCGATCGCCTACGGTTTCGCGCAAGCAGGCGTATTCAACCAGCGCCGCGGCGGGATGGCGGCCTACGCCGAGGACGCCTTCGGAAAGGACGGTTACTTCGTCACTTTTCTGCTGTATTTCTTCTCGCTCGCTATCGGCAACGTGGCGATCGCGATTTCGGCGGTCGGCTACCTGGCCGGATTCTTCCCCGCGATGTCGGCGACGCCGATCGCGACCTGCATCAGCGTGATCGCGCTGATCTGGCTCACCACCGTCGCCAACTTCGGCGGGCCGTCCATCACCGGAAAGATCGGCTCGGTGACGGTCTGGGGAGTGATCATTCCCGTGGCCGGCCTCTCGCTGATCGGCTGGATCTGGTTCAAGGGCGGCATCTTCATGGAAGCGTGGAACCCGAAAGGCATGACCCTCGGCGCGGGTATGGGCTCGAGCATCGCGCTCACGCTGTGGGCGTTCCTCGGCATGGAGTCGGCGGCGCAGAACTCCGACGCGGTGGAAAATCCCAAGCGCGACGTGCCGCTCGCCTGCATGTTCGGCACGCTTGGCGCCGCCGTCATTTACATCCTGTCCACCACCGTGATCCAGGGCATCGTGCCCAATGCAGAACTCGCCAAGTCGACGGGGCCGTTCGCCCTTGCCTACGCCAAGATGTTCAATCCGACCATCGGCTCGATCATCATGGCACTCGCGGTGATGGCCTGCCTGGGCTCGCTGCTCGGCTGGCAGTTCACCATCGCGCAGACCGCCAAGGCCGCGGCCGAGGATCGCCTCTTCCCGACGGTGTTCTCCAAGGTCAACCGCATGGGGGCGCCGCTGGCTGGCATGGTCGTGATGGGCATCGTGCAGTCCGCAATGGCGCTGTCGACCATCTCGCCGACGCTTAGCGAGCAGTTCAGCGCGCTCGTCAACCTTGCCGTGGTGACCAACGTGATTCCGTACATCATCTCGCTCTCGGCGCTGTTCGTGATGATGAAGAACGCAGGAGTCGCCGACGCGGCCTACAAACGCAACGCAGTGATCGCCGTGGTCGCCATGCTGTATTCGACCTACGCGATCTACGCCTCCGGCAAGGACGCGGTGCTGGGCGGCACGATCGTGCTGGCGCTGACCTACATCCTTTACGGCTTCCTCGCGCCGCGCTTCGCGGGCGGCCAGGGCGCCGCGGCGCGCGTACCGGCAGGCGCCAAGGCCATGGCGGCGGCCATCGTGTTCGCGATCGGCGCGCTGCTGCTCGCGCCGCGGCCGGCGGAGGCGCAGACGCTCGACGCCGTGAAGAGCGCGGGCAAGATCCGCTTCGGCTACCACGCCGACGCGCGGCCGTTCTCCTACAAGGACGAGTCGGGCAACGCCGCCGGCTATTCGATCGCGCTGTGCCGGAAGATC
>DATGDH010000069.1:0-23447 GCA_035310985.1 Burkholderiales bacterium | reverse complement strand
GAGATGGCGCCGGTGTCCTGGCCCGAGTTCGCGCAGCTGCACCCCTTCGTGCCGCGCGAACAGGCGCGCGGCAGCGCACGCATGCTCGCCGAAGTATCGCAGGCGCTCACGGCGATCACGGGCCTGGCACGCATGACGATGCAGCCCAACTCCGGCGCGAACGGCGAGTACGCGGGCCTGGTGACGATCCGCAACTACCACGCCGCGCGCGGCGAAGGCGGCCGCGACGTCTGCCTTATCCCGTCCTCGGCGCACGGCACCAACCCGGCTTCCGCGCGCATGGCCGGGCTCGAGGTGCTGATCGTCGCCTGCGACGCGCAGGGCAACGTCGACCTCGCTGACTTGAAGGCGAAGCTCGCCGCGCACGCCGGGCGCGTGGCGGCGCTGATGATCACCTATCCTTCCACGCACGGCGTGTACGAGGAAGCGGTCGCCGACATCTGCCGCGCGGTGCACGAGGCCGGCGGCCAGGTGTACATGGACGGCGCGAACCTGAACGCGCTCGCCGGGCTCGCGCGCCCGGCCGACCTGGGCGCGGACGTGTGCCACATCAACCTGCACAAGACCTTCTGCATCCCGCACGGCGGCGGGGGTCCGGGCATGGGGCCGATCGGCGTCGCCGCGCACCTCGCGCCGCACCTGCCCTGCCACCCGCTCGCGCCCGAGAAGGGCTTGAGCCCCGAGAGCGGCACGGTGAGCGCCGCGCCCTTCGGCAGCCCGCTGATCGTCACGATCTCGTGGATGTACCTGCGCATGATGGGCGCCGAGGGCGTGCGGCTCGCGACCGAGCGCGCGATCCTCGCGGCCAACTACGTCGCGGCGCGCCTCGCGCCGTACTTTCCCGTGCTCTACACCGGGCGCAGCGGGCGCGTCGCGCACGAGTGCATCCTCGACCTGAGGAGCCTCAAGCAGCAGTACGGCGTGAACGCCGAGGACATCGCCAAGCGCCTCATGGACTACGGCTTTCACGCGCCGACGGTGTCCTTCCCGGTGCCAGACACGCTGATGGTCGAGCCCACCGAGAGCGAATCGCTCGCCGAGCTCGACCGCTTCTGCGCGGCGATGATCGCGATCCACGGCGAGCTGCAGAAGATCGCCGCGGGCGCCTGGGAGCGCGACAACAACCCGATCCGCAATGCGCCGCACACCGCCGAGGAGCTGGCCGGCGACTGGCCGCACCCGTACGGCCGCGCGGAGGCCGTCTATCCGCTGTCCGCGCTGCGCGGCGCCAAGTACTGGCCGCCGGTGAAGCGCGTCGATGCGGTGCACGGCGACCGGCATTTCTCCCCCACCCTGCCTCTGGAGTAGCGCCGTGGACAAGTCGGTGCTCAAGGCCCTGCGCAAGTTCGTCGAGCCGCACCGCGTGACGCGCGGCAAGCGCTTTCGCCTGAAAGACCACGATCCGGGCGACACGCACGGCATCGGCTCGGAGAGCAAGGAGGAAGCGAAGGAGCTGCTCGCGCGCGGCGTCGAATGGCTCGCCGAAGCGCAGGAGCGGCTCTACGCGCAGGACCGCTGGGGCGTGCTGGTCGTGTTCCAGGCGATGGACGCCGCGGGCAAGGACGGCGCGATCAAGCACGTGATGTCGGGCGTCAACCCGCAGGGCGTGGACGTCACGCCGTTCAAGGCGCCCTCGAGCGAGGAGCTCGACCACGACTTCATGTGGCGCTGCATGCGGGCGCTGCCGGAGCGCGGCCGTATCGGCATCTTCAACCGCAGCTACTACGAAGATGTGCTCGTGGTGCGGGTGCACCAGGAGCTACTGGCGAAGCAGAAGCTGCCCCCGCAGGTGGTCGGCAAGCACATCTGGAAGGAGCGCTTCGAGGACATCGCCAATTTCGAGCGCTATCTCGCACGCAACGGCTTCCTGTTCCTCAAGTTCTTCCTGAACGTGTCGCGCGCCGAGCAGAAAAGGCGCTTTCTCGAGCGGCTGGACGACCCGGACAAGAACTGGAAGTTCTCGGCCGCGGACGTGCGCGAGCGCGGCCACTGGAAGGAATACATGGAGGCCTACGAGGACATGATCCGCCATACGGCAACCCCCGACGCGCCGTGGTACGTGGTGCCGGCGGACAACAAGTGGTTCAGCCGGCTGGCGGTTGCCGCGGCGATCGTCGAGGCGATGGCGGGCCTCGACCTGCGCTACCCGAAGCTCGGGCCGAAGCAGCGCCGCGAGCTCGCGGCCGCACGCCGCCGGCTCGCCGCGGAGCGGGACTGAGGCGCCCTCTTGCGCCGCGCCAGGGCTGCCCCAATATGACGGATTCGAAAGGAGACCCCGAAAAATGAAGCGCATCGTCCTGTTCCTGGCGACCAACATCGCCGTCCTGCTGGTGCTGTCGCTGGTCATCAACCTGCTCGGCGTCGGCCAGTTCCTGACGCAACGGGGCATCGACTACGGCTCGCTGCTGGTGTTCGCGGCGGTGATCGGCTTCGGCGGCGCGTTCATCTCGCTGCTCATGTCGAAGACCGTTGCCAAGTGGTCCACCGGCGCGCACCTGATCGACGGCTCGGAGGGCAGCACCGAGTACTGGCTGGTGCAGACGGTCAAGCGGCTCGCCGAGCGCGCGGGCGTCGGCATGCCCGAGGTGGCGGTCTACGAGGGTGCGCCGAACGCCTTCGCAACGGGCGCATTCCGCAACTCGGCGCTGGTGGCGGTCTCCACGGGCTTGCTCCAGTCGATGAGCCGCGACGAGGTCGAGGCGGTGCTGGGTCACGAGATGACGCACGTCGCCAACGGCGACATGGTCACGCTCACGCTGATCCAGGGCGTGGTCAACACCTTCGTCGTGTTCCTGTCGCGCATCGTCGGGTATTTCGTCGACCGCACCGTGTTCCGCACCGAGCGCGGCGTCGGACCGGGCTTCTACGTCACCGTGATCGTGTGCCAGATCGTCTTCGGCGTGCTCGCCTCGCTCATCGTCGCCTGGTTCTCGCGCCGGCGCGAGTTCCGCGCCGATGCCGGCTCGGCGAAGCTGCTCGGCACGCCGCAGCCGATGATGGCGGCGCTCGCGCGCCTCGGTAGCCTCGAGTCCGGCCAGCTGCCGCAGAGCATGAAGGCCTTCGGCATCAGCGACCACGGCGGGGTCATGGCGCTGTTCGCCACTCACCCGCCTATCGAAAAGCGAATCGCCGCGCTGCAAGGCCGCTGAACTTGCCTTACGATGTCGGTCATGAAGATCGGCATCGTAGGCATCAGCGGGTACGGCGGCAGCGAGCTGCTGCGGCTGTGCCTTTCGCATCCCGGATTCGAGCTTGCCTACGCGGCGGGTGAGTCGACCGCGGGCCAGTCGCTCGTGCAGCGCTTTCCGGCGCTCGCAGGCCACCCCGCCGGCGCCGTCGTCATCCAGCCCTTCGAGCCCGACAAGATCCGCGGCATCGACTTGCTGTTCGCCTCGCTGCCGACCGGCAAATCGCGCGAACCGCTGGCGCGCGTGCCGCGCGGGGTCAAGGTGCTCGACGTCGGCGGCGACCACCGCCTCGCCGAGGGCTGGGTCTACGGCCTGACCGAGCTGCCCGGCCAGCGCGAGAGGCTGAAGGGCGCCTCGCGCGTCGCCAACCCGGGCTGCTACCCGGCGGCGGCGCTGCTCGCGCTCGCGCCGCTGGTGCGCGACGGCCTGGTCGAGCCCGAGAGCATCGTGATCGACGCGAAGAGCGGCGTCACGGGCACGGGGCGAGGCGGCGCGGCCGACTTCGGCTATGTCGAGACGAGCGAAGACCTGTTCGCCTACGGGCTGGTGAAGCATCCGCACGTGCCCGAGATGCGCGAGGCCCTGACGCGCCTCGCCGGCCGGCCGGCGACGCTCGCCTTCACGCCGCACCTGGTGCCGATGACGCGCGGGATCCTCGCTACCTGCTATGCGCGGCCGCGCGGCGAGGCGGACGCCGCGCGCCTCGTGGCGAGCGCGCGCGCCTGCTACCGCGACGAGCCCTTCGTCAGGGTGGTGGACGCCACCGACGGCCGCGGCCCGCACACCAAGTGGGCCACCGGCTCGAACCTCGCATTCCTGTCGTACGCCGTGAATTCCGAGACCGGCCTGGTCATTGCGCTCGGCGCGATCGACAACCTCGGCAAGGGCGCCGCCGCACAGGCGGTGCAGAACGCGAACCTGATGACCGGGCAGCCCGAGACTGCGGGCCTCACCGCGCCGCCGATCTGGACCTGAGCGCACGCGCCTTGCCCGAGTCGCGGCCGGCTGCGCCGGCCGGGCACAGCAGCGACAGGCTGCTGGCCTGGTTCTTCGTCTGGGTGTGGGGCTCGGGCTATCTCGCCACCAAGACCGGCCTGCACTACGCGCCGCCGTTCACCTTCCTCGCGCTGCGCTTCACGCTCGCCGCGGCCTGCCTCGTGCCGGTGCTCGCCGTGCGGCGTACGCGCTGGCCGCGCGCGCCGCGCGAGTGGGCGCACCTGGTGGTCGCCGGGCTGCTGCTACACGCGGTGCAGCTCGGCGGCAGCCACTACGGGCAGTACTGGGGCATCTCGGCGGGCATCGTCGCGCTGCTGTTTTCCGCCCAGCCGCTGCTGACTGCACTCATCGCCTCGCGCTGGCTCGGCGAGCTCCTCACTCCGCGCCAGTGGGCGGGCGTTGCGACAGGACTGGCGGGCGTCGCGCTGGTGGTGTGGCACCGCATCGATGTGCACGCGATGAGCGCGCGCAGCCTGCTCGCGGTATCGATCGGCCTCGCCGGCATCACCGCCGGGGCGCTGTACCAGCGCCAGTTCTGCCGCAATGCCGACCTGTACAGCGGCGCGTTCATCCAGCTCGCCGCGGCCGCGCTCGCGGTGGCGCCGCTCGCATGGGGAATCGAGGGCGCGCGCGTCGCCTGGTCCTGGCAGCTCGGGGCGGCGCTCGCCTACCTGGTGATCCTCGGCTCGATCCTCGCCTTCAACACGCTGCACGTCCTCATGCGCCGCGGGCAGGCGACCCGCGTCACGAGCCTGCTGTACCTGCCGCCGCTCATCGCCGTGGCGCTCGAGTACCTGGTATTCGGCGTCGCGCCGAGCGCGTTGACGCTCGCCGGGGCGGCTGTCACCTGCCTCGGCGTGGCGCTGGTATCGCACAGGAGAGCACAGGCGTGAACCTGCCGCTCGTCGTGCTGATCACAGTGCTGAATCACCTCGCCTACACCGGCAGCCGCGTGACGGTGTCGCTGTTCGCGCTGCACGAGGGCGCTTCGCCGCTCGCGGTCGGCGTGCTGATGTCGCTGTTCGCGCTGCTCTCGATGCTGATCTCGGTGCCGGTGGGAAGGCTGGTCGATCGCATCGGGGTCTTTCCCCCGGTTGCGGTGGCGGCCTGCGCCGTGTTCGCCGGGCTGCTACTGCCCTTCGCCTGGCCGGACCTGCGCGCCCTGTTCCCTGCCGCGGTCTCGATCGGCACCGGCTTCGGTGTGTACTTCGTCGTGCTCAACAACATGACCGGGGCCCTCGGCGGCCCGGAGGACCGCGCGCGCAATTTCAGCTGGCTCGCACTCGGCTTCTCGACCGGTGGCTTCCTCGGCCCGATGCTGGCGGGGTTCGCAATCGATTCGGTCGGGCATCGCGCGACCTTCCTCGCGCTCGCGGCCTCACCAGCGATCGCGCTGGTGCCGCTCTTCATGCGCCGCCGCGCGCTGCCGCAAGGACACGGCGGCCGCGGCGCAGTCACCCCGGGCGGGCTGCTCGAGCTGCTCGCCGAGCCGCGCCTGCGCGCGGCTTTCCTCGTGAGCGGCGCGCTGGCGATGGGTTGGGACCTGTTCTCGTTCGCATTGCCGGTCTACGGCACGGCCATCGGCCTGAGCGCCTCGACGATCGGGGTGGTGATGGGCAGCTTCGCGGGCGCCACGTTCTCCGTTCGCCTGCTGATGCCGGCGCTCGCGCGCCGGCTGCGCGAGTGGACGGTGATTCGCGGGGCGATGTTCACCGCGGGCAGCGCGTTCGCGCTGTTTCCGCTCGCGCGCGACGCGGCGACGCTGATCCCGCTGTCCTTCCTGCTCGGCCTCGGCCTGGGCGCCGCGCAGCCGATGATCATGGCGCTGCTGTACGCGGCGTCGCCGCCCGGCCGCCAGGGCGAGGTGGTCGGCGTGCGCACCGCGATGCTGAGCACCAGCTCGACCACGCTGCCGCTGCTGTTCGGTGCGCTCGGCGCGGCGCTCGGCATGGCGCCGGTGTTCCTGGCGATGTCCGCGTGCCTGGTAGCGGGCGGCTGGATCACGCTCGCGGGGCGGCGCCGCGCTTGACCGCGCGCGGCGCGGCCGGCACCGAGAACGTGCAGGGCGAAGTGCAGAAGAAGCTAGACGTGATCTCCAACGGGATCCTGCTCGAGGCGAACGAATGGGGCGGCAACCTGGCGGCGCTCGCCTCAGAGGAGATGAACCTGCCGCACTCGATCCCGACGCAGTATCCGCGCGGCGAATACCTGCTGCTGTTCGATCCGCTCGACGGCTCGTCGAACATCGACGTCAACATCGCGGTGGGCACGATCTTCTCCGTGCTGCGCTGCCCCCCGGGCGTTTCCGGCTCGGAAGAGCGCGCGTTCCTGCAGCCCGGCACGTCGCAGGCGGCCGCAGGCTTCGCGGTGTACGGCCCGACCACGGTGCTGGTGCTGACGGTAGGCGACGGCGTGCACGCCTTCACGCTCGATCGCGAGACCTACACCTTCGTGCGCACGCACGCGGACATCCGCATCCCCGAGGACACGCAGGAATTCGCCATCAACGTGTCGAACATGCGGCGCTGGGAGCCGCCGGTAAAGCGCTACATCGACGAGTGCCTGGCGGGCAAGGACGGGCGCCTGCGCCTCATGTACGAGGCGAATCCGATGGCCCTCATCGTCGAGCAGACCGGCGGCGCCGCGACGGACGGCAAGACGCGCATCCTCGAACTGCAGCCGCACAAGCTGCACCAGAGGGTAGCGGTGATCCTCGGTTCGAAAAACGAGGTGGAGCGGGTGACTTCCTACCACGCCGCCTGAGCAGGGCGCGGCGGCCGCCGGAGGCGGGAGCCTCCGGCGGCGACCAGATTCATCTGCTTACTTCAGGTGCTTGTTGACCAGCTTGGTCATCTCGAACATCGAGACCTGCGACTTGCCGCCGAACACGGGCTTGAGCTTGTCGTCGGCATTGATCATGCGGCGGTTCTTCTTGTCCTGCAGGCCGTTGCGCTTGATGTAGGCCCAGATTTTCTTGGTCACTTCGGTGCGCGGCATCGCGCTCGCGCCGACCACTGCCCCGAGCATCGCGTCCGGGCTCATCGGCTTCATGAATGCTGGATTCGGTTTCCGCTTGGCGGCGGATTTCTTCTTGGCGGACTTCTTCGCAGCCTTCTTCTTTGCCATCGTGATTTCTCCTCTGAGCGAAACGTGAAACTTATATTCGGATGATCTAGCCGCCGTCTTGCAGCGGTGACGTGAAGATGCCGAATCCTGCGCGGCGTGTCAACGTTTTTCAGAGGGAAAACGCGTATTTCGCAAAGCGCGTTGCAGGCTATCCACCCGCAGCCGAGTCGAGCCAGGCTTCCAGGCCCTGCGCATTCAGGTCGACGTCAATAGCGAACACGCGCATGAGTTCGTCGTCGGCGAGCGTCCATCCCTGGCGGCGCGACTCCTCCCGCAGCAGCTCGGCAATTCCCTTCCTGAGCAGCGCGTTGCGCTGCGCGCCGGCGTCGCGGCAGCGCTCGGCGAGGGCGACATGGGCGTCGATCAGGCGGCGCAGATCCGCCCCCAGGCGGACGGGATCGCGCACCTGCCCGAAATGCGTGACGTAGATCGCCTGCGGCTCGAGGGCCAGCATGCGGTCGATCGAGCGCTGCAGCGCCGGCGGGTCGAACTGAGACGGGCTGGTCGTCGGGAACGAGAATTGCATTCCGTCCCGGTCGAGCTCGCGGTACGACAGCCCGAAAGTGTCTCCGGCGAACAGGTGGCCGGTACGGGCGTCGCGCAGCACGACGTGGTGGCGCGCATGGCCCGGGGCGTCGAAGAACTGGAGTTCCCTCCCGGCGAGCGAAATGCGCGCGCCTTCCGGCGTCTCGAGCACCCGAGCGGCGGGCACCGGCAGCACCTCGCCGTACACGCGGCGCGTCGTTTCCTCCCCGTATATCCGTACTGTCGCCGCGAGGAGACGCCCCGGATCGATCATGTGGCGCGCACCGCGCGGGTGCGCCGTGAGCACCGCGTTCGGGCAGCGCGCCATCAGCTGACCGGCGCCGCCGGCATGATCGAGGTGCACGTGGGTCAGCACGACGTAGTCGACGTCGCGCGGCGCGATCCCCAGCGACTCGAGCGCCGCGAGCACGCGCGGCGCGCCGTGCGCGGTGCCGCTGTCGATGATCGCGGCGCGCCCGCGCTCGACGAGCAGATGCACCGCGTTCAGCCGCTCGCGCTCGTAGAGCACGTCCACGGCGCTGATGCCGTGGCCGTAGGGGTACAGCCCCCGCATTCAGGACGGGTCGCGCGCCAATCGGATGCCGGAGAACTGCCAGCGCGACGCGGCGGGGAAGAAGTTGCGATAGCTCGCGCGGATGTGCGAGAGCGGCGTCGCGCAGGAGCCGCCGCGCAGCACATACTGGTTGACCATGAACTTGCCGTTGTACTCGCCCACCGCGCCCGCGGGTGCGCGAAAGCCCGGGTAAGGCGCGTACGAGCTGCTGGTCCATTCCCAGCAGTCGCCGTAGAACTGCGCGCGCGCCCCCGCGGGCGCCGGATGCAAGGCGCCGTCCTCGAGGAAATTTCCCTCGATCGCACGCGGCGCGGCCGCCGTCTCCCACTCGGCCTCGGTCGGCAGGCGCGCGCCGCGCCAGCGCGCGTACGCGTCGGCCTCGTAGTAGCTGACGTGCGTCACCGGCTCCTCCGGCTCGAGCGCGCGCAGGCCCTCGAGCGTGAACTGGCGCCAGCCGCCCTCGCCCTCGATCCAGTACAGCGGCGCTTTCCAGCGCTGCGAACTCGCAACGTCCCAGCCCTCGGAAAGCCACAGTTCGGGGCGCCGGTAGCCGCCGTCGTCGATGAACTCCTGGTACTCCGCGTTGGTCGCGAGCCGCCCCGCGATCTCGAAGGCACCGACGAACACGCGGTGGCGCGGGCGCTCGTTGTCGAACGAGAAGCCGCTCCCCTCGTGCCCGATGCGGCGCACGCCCTCGGGCAGCGCCGACCAGGCGAGCGGCGCGGCGCTCGCTGCCGCGATCGATGTGGCGCGCGCCTGCGGCGCGCGATACGCGGGCAGGAGCGGGTTGCGCGACAGCGCGTGCTTGGCGTCGGTCAGGATCAGCTCCTGGTGCTGCTGCTCGTGGTGCAGGCCGAGCTCGAACGTGCCGGCGAGGCGCGCCGCGCGCTCCGGATGCCGCGCGACGAGCGCGTGCATGCGCTCGTCCACGCTCGCGCGGTAGGCGAGCACTTCGTCCAGCGAGGGACGCGAGAGCATGCCGCGCTCGGGACGCGGATGGCGCTCGCCGAGCGTCACGTAGTACGAGTTGAACAGCACGCGGAATTCCTCGCGGTAGGGCGCGAAGCGCGGCAGCGCGGGCTCGAGCACGAAAGTCTCGAAGAACCAGCTGGTGTGCGCGAGGTGCCATTTGACCGGGCTCGCGTCGGGCATCGACTGCAGGGCGCAGTCCTCGATCGACAGCGGCGCGGCGAGCGCGAGCGTCTGCGCGCGCACGCGATCGTAGGCGAGGACGAGCTCTTCGAGCGCCGGGTTCGCTCGCGCCGCGGCGCGGGGCCGGTGTGCGACGCGCATGGGCCCTCCTTGCGTGGAACGGGGTTTGTATTTATTTACACCCTGCGCCCGCGCCGCGCAACCGCCGGATCGGACTGTAGAATGACGCAGCATGAAGATCTCGCACCTGCGGCACGAGTACATGCGCGCGGGGCTGTCCGAGGCCGACGCACACAAGGATCCCCTCGAGCAGTTCCGCCGCTGGCTGCAGGAAGCGCTCGACGCGCACCTGCCGCTCGCAAACGCGATGACGCTCGCCACCGTGACCGCCGATGGCGCGCCAACGGCGCGCGTGGTGCTGCTGAAAGGCGTCGAGGACGGCGGGTTCGTGTTCTACACCAACTACGCGAGCCGCAAGGGGCGCGAGCTCGCCGCGCGGCCGGAAGCCTGCCTCGTGTTCCTGTGGTCCGAGCTCGAGCGCCAGGTGCGCATCGAGGGACGCATAACGAAAGTGGCGGCGGCCGCTTCCGACGCCTACTACGACAGCCGGCCGCTCGGCGCGCGCCTCTCGGCCTGGGCCTCCGCGCAGAGCGAGACGGTCGCCGACCGCGCGGCGCTCGAGCGCGCGCTAGCGGACGCGGCGCAGCGCTTCGGCGAAAAGCCGACGCGCCCCGCGCACTGGGGCGGCTACCGGCTCGCGCCCTCGGCGATCGAGTTCTGGCAGGGGCGCCCCGACCGGCTGCACGACCGGCTGCTCTACCGCGCGCATGGATCGGGCTGGAGCATCGAGCGGCTTGCTCCCTGACGCGGTGCTCGCCTTCCTGCGGCGCAGCGGCCTCGCGCAGGCGAACGAGACGCCGCGCGCCGAGCCGCTCGCGGGCGGCGTGTCCTCCGACATTTGGCGCGTCGAGCTCGCGCGCGGCGCGCTGTGCGTCAAGCGCGCGCTGCCGCGCCTCAGGACGGCGCAGCGCTGGGAGGCGCCGGTCGAGCGCAACCGCTACGAGCGGCGCTGGATCGAGACCGCGAATGCAATTGTGCCGGGCGTCGCGCCGCGTGTGCTCGCCGGCGACGACGCCGCGGGCTGCTTCGCGATGCAGGACCTCGGCGCGCTGCCGCTATGGAAGGCCGAGCTCGCCGCCGGGCGCGCCGACGCCGGCTTCGCGCGCGCGCTCGGCAAGCGCCTGGCGCGCATCCACGCCGCGACCGCCGGCGACGCGAAGATCGCGGCCGAGTTCGCCACCGACGCGAGCTTCCGCGCGCTTCGCCTCGAGCCCTACCTGCTCGCCACCGCGCGCGCGCATGCCGACCTTGCCGCGCGCCTCGAGGCGCTCGCCGCGCGCACCGCCGCAACGCGCCTGGCGCTGGTGCACGGGGACGTCAGCCCGAAGAACATCCTCGTCGGCCCCGATGGGCCGGTGCTGCTCGACGCCGAGTGCGCCTGGTACGGCGACCCGGCGTTCGATCTCGCCTTCTGCCTCAACCACCTGCTGCTCAAGTGCCTGTGGGTGCCCGGGGCGAGCGAAGGTTTCATGGAGTGCTTTGACTCGCTTTTCGCCGAATATCTGAATTACTGTTCCTGGGAGGACCCCTCGCGACTCGAAACGCGCGCGGCCTCCCTGCTGCCGGGCCTGCTGCTCGCGCGCGTGGACGGCAAGTCGCCTGTCGAGTATGTGACGGATACTTCACAAAAGAACCGCGTGCGGCGCGTCGCCCGCGCGCTCCTCGTGGCCCCCCCGGCGCGCCTGGCCGAAGTGCGCGAGGCATGGCGAAGATCCTGAACGTGCGCGGCCGGCGCGTGTGGGACTCGCGCGGCCGGCCGACGGTCGAGGCCGAGGTGATCGTCGGCCGCGGCAGCACGCCGCTCGCGAGCGGGCGCGCAATCGCCCCCTCCGGCGCCTCGACCGGCGCGGGCGAAGCGAAGGCGATCGACGCGCGCCAGGCGGCGGCGAACATCAACGGCGTCATGCGCCAGGCGCTGCTCACCGCCAAGGTCGAAGACCAGCGGGCGATCGACCGCAAGCTCGTCGAGCTCGACGGCACGCGCGACAAGAGCCGGCTGGGCGCGAACGCGATCGTCGCCGTGTCGCTTGCCTGCGCGCAGGCGGCGGCCGCGGCGGCGAAGAAGCCGCTGTGGCGCTACCTCGCCGGCGACAAGCCGGTCGCGCTGCCGGTGCCGCAGATCCAGATCTTCGGCGGCGGCGCGCACGCGCGCGGCCGCGTAGACATCCAGGACTACATGCTGGTGTGCACGGGCGCGGGCAGCTTCGCCGAGGCGCTCGACTGGACCGCCGAGGTGTACCGCGCCGCCGGCGCCCGCCTCGCGAAGCGCGGCCAGCTCGCCGGCGTCGCCGACGAAGGCGGCTGGTGGCCGGCCTTCAAGTCGAACGAGGAAGGCCTCGCCGAGCTGGTCGGCGCAATGGCGGATGCCGGCCTCGAGCCCGGGCGCGACTGCGCGATCGCGCTCGACGTCGCCGCGACGCAGCTCTGGCGCGGCGGGCGCTACCAGCTTTCGCTCGAGAACCGGTCCCTATCCGCCGAGCAGCTGCAGGCGATGCTGCTGCGCTGGCTGGAGGCCTACCCGATCGTGTCGATCGAAGACCCGTTCGCCGAGACCGACGCGGCGGCGATGAAGGCCTTCACCAAGGCCGCCGGCGGCCGCGTGCAGATCGTCGGCGACGACTACTTCGTCACGAGCGAGCAGAAGCTGCGCGCCGCCGACGGTGCCTGCAACGCAGTGCTGCTCAAGCCAAACCAGGTCGGAACGGTAAGCGAGACCTTCGCCTGCTGGCAGGCCGCGCGCGAGCTCGGCTACGGCGCGATCGTCTCCGCGCGCTCGGGCGAGACGGAGGACGTCTCGATCGTTCACCTGGCGGTGGGCTGGGGCGTGCCGCAGCTCAAGGTGGGCAGCTTCTCGCGCTCCGAGCGCATGGCGAAGTGGAACGAGGGCCTGCGCATCGAGGAGGCGCTGGGCGGCAAGGCGCTGCTCTACCCCGCGCGGCGCCTGTTCGGGCGCTTCAAGTCCTGAGACCGCCGCGCTCGTCGACGCAGAAGGCCCGCAGCGGCTCTTCGCGCCCGCGCAGAGCGAGTGCGCCGAGATCGCGTAAGACGAGATCCGGCAGCGGCCCGAGCGCCTGCAGCGCCTCGGAAGAAGCGATGAAGCGGCAGCCGAGCTCGCGCGTCGCCTGCTCGAGCCGCGCCGTCGCATTCATCACGTCGCCGTGGAAGACGATCGCGCGCCGCTCCACGCCGACCTCGCCGACGATCACCTCGCCAAGGTGCAGCCCCGCGCGCAGCTGCGGCTCGACGCCGAAGCGTTCGCGGAACAGGCCCGCCTGAGAAACGAGCGCCGCGCACACTTCGAAGTAGCACCGTATTGGACGGGCATCGAGCGCGCCCTCGCGCTCGGACCAGGTCACCACGATTTCATCGCCGACGTACTGATAGATCTCGCCGCGGCGCGCGGCGACCGGCTCGGCCGCCAGCGTGAACAGCCTCGAGAGGTACTGATGCGCCCGCAGCGGGCCGAGCCGTTCGGCGAGCGCACTCGAGCCCACGACGTCGATGAACAGGAAGAAGCGCCGCTCCGCGCGCGGCGACCGGTATTTGCCGAGCACCAGCTCGCGGAACGTGCGGTATCCGACGAGCCCCGCCGCCTGGTACAGGACGATGAAGAGCGTGGTCACGACGAGCGAGAAGCCGACGGTGCGCGCCAGATCCGTGGCGCCGTACGGGCCCATCCCCGCCAAGCGCTCGCCGGGCTGGGCCGCGAGCAGCGCGACAGCCAGGCCGGCGTAGGCGACCGATTTCAGCGCGAGCACCCAGGCAAACGGCAGGCGCGCGATCGCGCGCAGCGGACCGGAGCGCAGCGCGAAGATCTCGATACCCGCGATGCAGGCGGCGATCAGCGCGCCGTCGACGGCACCGGCAAGCGCCTTGACGGCGAGCGACGCGGCAGAGGACTCGTTGCGGATGCCATACGCGGCCCCGATGAGCCCGCTCAAGACGAGCACGCGCGCGAAGCGCTGCAGCCGCTCGCGCGTCAGGGCGGACAGGCTGCGCCGCGCGCTCACCCCGCCCCCGCCGCCCCGGCTTCAGGCCGTCACTTCAGCCACTTGTCGTACACCGTCTGGTACGCCCCTGTCTCGCGCAGGCGGTGCAGCCACTGGTCGACGTACAGCTTGAGGGCGACGTCGCGCTGCATCAGGTAGGCCTTTTCCGAGAAATCGAACGGCGCGTCCGGATGCACCGCGCACAGCTGCGGATGCAGCTTCTGTTGCAGGCGTGTCTCGACCGCGTCGGTGATCATCAGATCGGCCTTGCCTTCGACAATCTGCTCGAAGACCGTGCGATTGTCCTGATACACGACGATCTGCGCGCGCTTGAGGTGGGCGCGGTCGAACTTCTCGTTGGTGCCGCCCGGGTTGACGATCACTCTGACGTCGGGCCGGTCGATCTGCTCGAGTGTCTGGTACTTGTCGGTGTTCGCGCACAGCGCGATCGGCGTCTTTCCATCGCGCATCACCGGGCTCGAAAAGTAGCCCTTCTTCTGGCGGTCCAGGGTGATTGAGATGCCGCCCATCGCCATATCGAACTTGCCGGCTTCGAAATCCTTCATGAGCGTCGGCCAGCTCGTCTTCACCAGCTCGAGCCTCACGCCCAGGGACTTGGCCAGGTCGTTCGCCAGGTCGATATCGAGCCCCTCGAAGCCTTCGCTTCCCGGCGCCTGGTAGCTGAAGGGCCTGTAATCCCCCGTGGTGCCCACCCTGAGGACGCCCGTGGCGATGATCTCGTCCAGCCCGGATGTGCCCGGCGCAGCCGCGGCGACGGTCGCGGCAAGCGTGAGCGATAGCGCAACGGCGACAGACGGCAGCAGCTTCATGGAATCCTCCGAGAGAGCGGGTGGTCGGGGGCGCACATGGTAAACGACAACTTATGCTCAGCAATAGTCGGGCGGCTGTGGCACAGTGAGGCGCTGGCCAGCTCAATTCGGAGGATGGCGATGGCTTATTACATCAGGACTTGCGCAGCGTTGATCGTCTTGCTTAGCACGGCTTCCTGCGCGTTCGACCGGGCCGAGCGCTACAACATGTCCGGAACGTCCTCGAAGACCTCGATCTACACGGCGGACAAGCCGGCGCCGATGGATAAGAGCGTGCCCGTCGCGACGCAGGATTGCAGCAGGCCGGTCACGCTCGATCGCGGAAACCTGTATTGCAAGTCGCGTTAGCGGGCCGCGCGCAAGGCACGCACTAGCGCAGCCTACGCAGCAATCCCGCGGCCTTCGCCGCATCCTCGGCGCTGTCGAGCACCAGAAAGGCCACGAACTTCCTGCCGAGCGCGCTCGCCGAGAGCGCGCGGAAACTGATGCGCGCATCCGCCAGCGAGCGCATCACCGTCGCGGTCACCCCGCGCTGATCCGCCCCTTCGATGCGCAGCGTGTGCATGTCCGCGGCTTTGCTGAAGCCCGCGGCCTGCGCCGCCTGAAGCACCTTTGCACCCTTCACCGGCGTAACGAACATGACGCCCATGCCCGGCCGCTCGGGCGTGCGCCGCGTGAACACGAACTCGAAATTCGCTCCCGCCCTGGAAAGCGGCTCGATCCTGTCCGCCGCGCCCCCGGCGCGATCGTCGATCGTCGCCGACCAGGTATCGACTCTACTCACCTTGAGCGCCATGGCCCCTCCTCTCGCGCTGGCGACTGCGAAAAGCAAAAGCCCCACTCGCGTGGGGCTCCTCGGTCTAGACCGGGACCGCCTCGGGCTGCGTCTGCCGGTCCGGTTGCGTCTTCGTCTCGGGCTTCGCGCCCGGTGGCGCGGCAAGCCTGTCGGCCGCCCGCTTCAACTTGTCGGCCTCTTCCTTCGCGATCCTCGCGCGCTCCTGATACACCATCTCGTCCCACCATTCATGACACATGGCAAGCCTCCTTGTCAGACAAAGCGCCGCTCGACTCCTCCCTGCCTTCTTTAGACCTGCCGGAAATGCTACGCCTCGCCCAAGCCGCCTTCAAGGAGTCACCGCGATACTGGACACCGGGTGGATCTCCATCCACTGCGCATGGAACGTGTCTTGCACATAAGTTCCGACGAGGCGGACGTGCGAGCCTACGGGCGGAATGGCGATCGGGCTCTCGTAGCCCTTGCAGGCCGACTTGGCGTCGGCCTGCTTGACCGGAAATCTGCAGACGATCTCGAAGACCAGGTTGCCGCCCTCCGCGCTCCGGTTGCCCGCGTTCAGCAGATTCTCGAACTGGGGGTCCGGCTTGAGCCAGCCATGCGTGTCGCCGTCCCGCTCGTGGCGCACGCCGTCCGATTCCTTGCCTGCCGTGGCGTCGACGATGACGCCGGTCACGGCGATGCAGCTGTGCACGACGATGAGGCGGTGCGGGTGGTACACGTGCTTCCACAGGTCCGCATCGCAGCTGCCGTCGGCGGTAACGGGCCCCTGCGGAATCGTGGGCTGCCCGGGCGTGTGCGGGGACTCGGACAGGGTCACGTACCTGGACCACACCCATCCCACCTGCTCGTCCTCGGTTCTGACGTGATAGAGGCCGTTTTTCGGGGCCGTTTCGACCAGCATCAGCCGCTCGCCCTTTTCCAGATGCTCGACGGCGGGGCTTTTCGTCGACGCATCGCGATGCAGAGGCACGCTGCGGGTGACGCTCGCGAGCTGCGCCCACAGCGTCGGCTGCCAAGCGGCCAGGAGCAAGGCAGCGGTTATCATTCGTCCGAGGATCGTGCGCATCGTTCGCCCTCCTTGCGCGGAAGGGTAACACCTGCTGTCGGAGAATCGACTTGGAAAAGATCAGGATCCAGTTCACGCTGTTTTCGGCTTTCTACTCGCCGCTCATCTCGACGATGTCCGGCGGCTTCCTCAAGGCCGAAGGGCTCGATCCCGAGTGGTCGGTGTCACCGCCCGGCGTCTCGGCGATCGCGGCGCTGCAGAACGGCTCGGCGCAGGTCGTGCAGTCGGCGCTTAGCTACAGCTTCACTTCGCTAAACGAAGGCAGGACGCCGCCCGCGGTGCATTTCGCCCAGGTGAACGAGATGGACGGCTTCTTCCTCACCGGGCGCAAGCCGGATCCCGCCTTTGACTGGAAGAAGCTCGAAGGCGCGGAGGTCGTCATCTTCAAGGCGGGCCAGCCGCTCGCCATGTTCAAGTACGCGTGCTACAAGGCGGGCATCGACTTCGGGAAGATCAAGCCGATATGCCCCGGCGGCGCCGCGGACATCGACCGCGCCTTCCGCGAGGGCCAGGGCCAGTACGTGCAGCAGCAGGGGCCCTTCCCGCAGCAGCTGCAGGCGGACGGCGTCGGGCACATCGTCGCGCAGGTCGGCAGGCAGATCGGCCCCTGCGGCTTCTCCAGCCTGGCGGCGACGCGCGAATGGCCGGCGAGCGACATGGCGAAAGCCTTCATGCGCGCCTACCGCAAGACTCGCCGCTACATGAACGAGACGCCCGCAGCGGAGATCGCGCGGGCCGAGAAGCCGTTCTTTCCGAAGATCGACGAGTCCGTGCTCGCCGAGTGCATCGCCACCTACCAGAAGCTCGGCTGCTGGACGCCGCACGTCGAGATCACGCGCCCGGCTTTCGAGAAGACGCTCGACGTCTTCGAGTACAACGGCCTCATCAAGCAGCGCTACCGCTACGAGCAGGTCTGCGCCGCGCCGCCCGCAGCCGATTGACCCGCTAGCGCATCATTTGCGGGACTTGGCGAGATAGGCCCTGGCTCGATGGACCTTGTCTATGCAGTTGGGATATTTCCCGAATTCCTCCTGGATCTTCGCAGCCCCGAGCAGGCTGGCGGCCTTGGTCACTTCCACCGTGCCGTCGAGACCGTTGGCCTTGGCGTAATCGAGCTCCTTGTAGGCGACGCTCAATCCATCGTTGCATTGCGCCGCCTGGGAGCTGTTCGGATCGCCGGCACAGCCCGCCGTGAACGCGGCAATGAGCGTCAGACCGGCAACGACAAGAGATCGCATGTCACGTTTCCTCTTCTGGAAATTTGCTTCGGACGGAGAATAATCCAGCCGGGAACCGCGCGCCAAGGCAGGACGGCACATGCAAGCGCAGCGTCAATATCCCGCTTTGCGGTCCACCACTTCCTTGAGCGGCTTGCCGTCCAGGAAACGGGCCAGGTTCTCGGCAAACAGGCGCGCGACGAACCGGTCGCGCTGGGGGTGCGGGCCGCCGATGTGCGGCAGCACGACGATCCCCTCGGTGGTCCAGAACGGATGCTCGGCGGGCAGCGGCTCCTGCCGGTAGACGTCGAGCACGGCGCCGGCGATTCTCCTCGACTTCACCGCGGCGATCAGGTCGTCGTCCTTGATCAGGTGGCCGCGGCCGAAATTGAACAGCCACGCGCTCGGCTTCATCATCGCCAGGCGCTCCGCATTGATGAAGTTGTCGGTCTCCGGCGTCGCCGGCAAGAGCAGCAGCAGGAAGTCGGACTGCGCCAGCACCTCGGGCGTGCGCGCGGCGGGCAGCACTTCGGCCACGTCGGGCATCGGCTCCGGCCGGCGCCTGGTGCCGATCACCCGCATGCCGAGCAAGGCGGCGATGCGCGCGACGTCCTGGCCGATGGCGCCCAGGCCGAGGATGCCGAGGGTCTTGCCGGTCAGCGGCTGTGCGACGCTGTGGACCCATTTCCTCTGCTTCTGGTTCTCGACCGCCGCGGCGTACGGCTTGGCGACATACAGCAGCGCGCCGATGATGTTCTCCGGCATCGCTTCGCGATGCGTGCCGCGCGCGCAGGTGAGCGTCACCTTCGCCGGCAGGTCGGGCAAGGCGAGCCAGCCCTCGACGCCGGCGGTCATCGCCTGGGCCCAGCGCAGCTTGGGCATCGCCGAGAGCACCCCCGGCGGGACCGTGTAGGCCATGAGCGCCTCGGTTCCCGCCAGCTGCTCGGCGGAGGGCTTCTCCTTGCGCGGCAAGGTGTCGATCGCGACGCGGTCGGCCAGGCCGGCGGCCTTGATCGCGTCGAGATAGGCGCCGGTCGAATCGGTCCAGAGCAGAACTTGGGTGCTGCGGGTCACGAAGAGTGTCCTAAGATCGTAGAATCACAATTCTGAACCATGAGAACCAGGCGTTGCACTTGTGGCGCGGAAGTCGACGTGCGCCGCGGCACCCGCCGCACCGCGGACGGGCGCGACGAAATCGTCTACCGCGTGGTCTGCCCCGTATGCGGGCAGCTCGGCCCCGCGATTCCGGCGGAGGGCAAGGACGAAGCGACCGCCATCGCCGAAGCCGTCGCGGCGTGGAACGAAATGATCGCCCGCCTGCGTCCGCTGGAAGTCTGAGGCTGGGGCCACGACGAGCCAGCCTTCGCGAAGCGCGGCTCGAGGTAATCGCGCACGTCCTCGATCAGGAGAATGTCGACGCCGTGCGTGCGCGTCAACGCTTGGACGCGCGCGGCGAGGTTCACGGTTCGGCCGACGAATGCGTACTCGCGCCGCTCTCGCCAGGCGGAGCAGGTCAATAAACGCGAAATCCTGAGACGACCAGCCGATAGACTACGTGCACTGTTGCAATGACCGGTTGAACCCGCCACCAAAAGCGGCCCTTCGCCAGACAACGGTTAGGCCCCAGCTGGCGCATCCTTCCGACCGCGCGCTCGCGGCGAGGGCTTGATGAACATTCGGGCACGACAAATATCTGCCGGTCGGGGTAGTCAAAATCGAATGAGGCCGGTCAGGAGTGGTCAAATTGCGATGACAAGATAGCGCATAGCCCCAACAGCGCCAGCGCCGATAAGCATCACAAACGGATCAAATTTAAGTGGCCCTACGACTAGAAATGCAACCACGCCGATTAAAGCGTCAAACGGGTCCACAATCGAACTACGTGCGAGATCAATCACCACCGATGCGAGCAATCCGGTTACTGCCAAACTGACTCCGCGCATCATGCCCTGAACCAGCGGTCGATCTTTGAATCGAAGATACGAACTCGCAATGGCGAGTACGATCAATGCGGACGGTAAAAACAGCCCAATGGTTCCGAGGGTGGCACCTGCCAGTCCTGCGATCTTGTAACCCATGAACGTGACCATAATCATGAGTGGGCCCGGAGTCATTTGCCCAATTGCCACGGCGCTACTGAACTCCGCTTCCGTCAACCAGCCGAAATGCGTGACTAATTCATAGTGGAGCGGCGTGATCATCGCGTATCCACCACCGAAGGCGAACGTACCGACCTTAAGCGTGACTAGAAAGAAATCCCACAGCATCGGTTACTGTTCCGGTCCCTGAGCTTGTGGTTTGGGTTGCAGCAAAAATCCCCCGAATACAGCCGCAGCAGCGATAAGCACAATAGGGTCCAGCTTGAAAAACGCCAGCAGCATGAAGGCGACCGTAACTACTGCGATGCCCCGCAGGTCTTTCATCGTCGAACGCCCTGTTTTTATCGCGACACTTACCAACAATCCGATGACCGCCACGGATATTGCATGCACGACTGCCATTACCAGTGGGCTGGATTGCAGTTCGACGTAAAGGGCAGCAATTGCTAAGACGAGAATAAAGCTCGGTAACAAGGCGCACACCCCACATATGGCCGCTCCGGGGATTCCGCGCAGGCGATGGCCAATATAAATGGTGGCAGCGAAGAAAATTGGGCCGGGCGTCAGCGTTCCGATTCCAACGCTTTGGGTGAAATCTTGCGCCGTAAGCCACTTGTGCCGTTCGACCGTTTCCTTCTCCATGATCGCGAGCAAGGAAAACGGGCCACCAAATCCGAGTGCCCCAATTTTTAGAAACGTCAACGCCAATTGTGTGAGAGGCACCATTATTCAGCCCTATCTAGCAGCACGGCTTCGGTGATGCTGCGCCTAGGAACCTGCTATTCGGCCACAGCAAGGCGCAATCTGGTTACAGTCACTCTGCCCTAGGCACAACGAGCGCGGACGGCGATGGTTTCCAGAGAATAACCGCTATCGGCCAGAAGCGGTCGTTCGCGAGTGGCGACGCCGACAGGCTGGGGGCGGACCTAGATATGGCCCGCCTCCTGGTCGGCCATAGAGGTAGTAACTAGGGCACTACACTTCGCATCGATGCGGGGTGACCGGGAAGCTTGAACCGCTTGCCCGTGTCGGTCACCTTAGATCCGTTCACCTTTAGGATAGAAATATCGTCGTTCATGTAATTGCCCACATAGAGATACTTCCCGTCCGGGCTGAATACGGCACCTTCGGGCAGACCGCCCACCTCCACTTCGGCGACCTTTCTGACCTTTTTCCCGACTATTTTGAGGACAGCGACCGATCCGTTCTTGTGATAGAAGAACGCCGACTTCGACGCGTTGCTGCCGCGAAGCAGCATCGCTACTGCGATCTTGCCGGTCGGGCTGACGGCAAGACCCTCAGGTCCGTCCCCAACGACGACCTGATCGATTAAGTGTGGCGGAGTGGCTTCCAAATCGATCACCCCAACGGTGTCAACGTTGCCGTCCGCAGATCCGGAAGCGCCGTTATTTGCCGTGAGCGCGAGTCTGCCGTTAGGCGTTATTCCGACGTTGTACGGGAATAGGCCCACCAACATGTCGTACTTCGCATAGGTCACCTTCTCACCGTCGACCTGCAGCACGGCGACCTTGTTGTTGACGTTCTTGGAGACGAGCGCGCGCTTGCCGTCGGGCGTGAAAGCCACTGCCGAAACTTGTTCACCGATGGAGACGGTATCGATCAGTGCGACATCCTTTCCATGGATGGAGAGAACCGCAACAGAGTTGTCGGCACGATTGGCGACCAGCGCGAGGTTGCCGGCGCGATTTATCGCCATCCCAGAGGGCTGTTTTCCAACCTTCACCGTGGCAATTAGTGCTGGGGGATTTGACTTGAGGTCGATCACGAAGACGTCATCCGCGGGAACACCTTTCCACGCGCCGGCTTCCTGCACCCAATTCAGCGAGTTGGCCACGAGGGCCAGACTTTCGTCGGGCGTGATCGCCAGGTTTACTGGCGGTCCGAATACCGAGTTCATCAGCGGCAAATTGGCAACGATCCTAGGATTCATGCGGTCACTGATGTCTAGCACGACCACGGCATCCTTGCCGGGTTCCGAGAACAGCGGCTTCCCGTCCGCATCCCAAAATACCTTGTTGTCGATGCCGACGATGACATGCTGCGCCCAAGCCGGGCTTGGGCGCACTCCTAAGCACAAGAGCATGGAGACACCGAACAGCATCGCAAACTGCAAAGCAGACTTCCTCATGGTCTCCTCCTTGCTGGGTCTCTATATTGGCCCCGATGCCACGCTTGCGCGTACCAGGTTGACAACTACCAACCTATGCTCGCGCGTCCGCGTCAAATATTCAAGAGAAGGACTAGCCAACAATTTGAATGCAACGATATCTTTGCGCATGCCGCCGAATCGCAGCCACCGGTGTGTAGGCCCAGGACTCGCGTGTCACGGCGATATGCACACCATGTAACCGGAATCGAACAACCCCCAATCGATCAGACAGGTTTTGCTCCCGCTCGCGTCCTGTCGAGCACCGTCATCGCCGAGGCGACGACACTCGCGACGTCGGACAGGTTGGTCGGCACGATCATCGTGTTGTTGGTCTTGGCGAGGTTGCCGAGCGCGCCGATATAGAGTTCCGCGACCTTGAGGTTCGCCGCCTGCTGACCGCCTTCCTTGCCGATCGCGGTTGCAACCGCCTCCACCGCCGCTGCGGTCGCCTCCGCTACGACGCGCAGCGCTGTCGCCTCGCCCTGCGCCTTGTTGATCGCCGATTGCTTCTGGCCCTCGGACTTGAGGATCGCCGCCTGCTTCTCGCCCTCCGCCAGGTTGATTTCCTGCTGCTTCTCGCCCTCCGACTTGGCGATCAGCGCGCGCTTCTCCCGCTCGGCGGTGATCTGCGCCTGCATCGCGCGCAGGATCGTCTCGGGCGGGGTCAGGTTCTTGACCTCGTAGCGCAGCACCTTCACGCCCCAGGAGCGGCCCGCCTCGTCGAGCACGTTGACGATCTGGCGGTTGATCACGTCGCGGCTCTGCAGCGATTGGTCCAGCTCCATCTTGCCGACCTCGCTGCGCAGCGTGGTCTGCGCGAGCTGCACGATCGCGGCGACGTAGTCGGACGTGCCATAGGAAGCCAGGCGCGGGTCGGTGACCTGGTAATAGATGAGCCCGTCCACCGCAAGCTGGGTGTTGTCCTTGGTGATGCATACCTGCTCGGGGACGTCCATGGGCACTTCCTTCAGCGAGTGCCTGTAGGCGACGCGGTCGAAGAACGGGATGATCACATTGAGCCCCGGCTCCAGCACCTGGTGGAATTTGCCCAGACGCTCGACGATCCAGGCGTTTTGCTGAGGCACCACGCGCACGCCCTCGATCACGAACACCGCAGCCAGCGCGACGATGAAGAAGGGGATCGCGAACGGCCGGGATTCCGGGAAGAAAGCGATGATGATGGTGGCGATGACGACACCGAGGACTTTCGCAAGCATGCTGTCTCCCGTCGAACGCGAGAATTCGTTAAGGCCCTGCGTCAGATCAGGCGGGCCGGGTCTTGGAAACTTTGAGCGCGTTGCCATCGATCGAATTGACGTAGAGAACTTCGTCGCGCTCGCCGGCGATATCGCCCGTGATTTGCGCGTCCCAAAGCGTATCGCGGTACCTTACGCGTGCCTGGCCGGCGTCCTTGTTCACCCACGAATCGAACGCGGCCGGCTGGCCAAAATCCAGTCCCCGCATACGTTTGGGTTCGATCGATTTCTTGTGCCGTCGAACCCAGACTACTCCGCCAACCGCGACCGCCGCCGCGACCAGCGCCTGCCAGGCGAACACGCCGCCCGCGTACGCCAGGCCCGCGCCGGCGAAACAGGCGAT
>DATGDH010000068.1:0-13191 GCA_035310985.1 Burkholderiales bacterium | reverse complement strand
CGCAACCGCGACAAGTTGCGCCACGCGGCAAGGCTCTTTCCCAAGGTGCGCCTCGCGGTCGGCGAGCCCGTGCCCGCGCCGGTCGCCACGCCCGAGGCGTTGCGCGCCGCGGTGCTCGCGCTGCGCGGCGAGTGGCGCTAGGCTATGCGACGATGGCCGGCGAAGCGGATTACCGCGAAAGTGCGCTGAAGCTCCTGCCGTGGATCTGCGCGCGTTGCGGGCGCGAGTTCCCGGCCTCGCGCCTGCGCGAGCTCACCGTGCACCACAAGGACCACGACCACACCCACAACCCGCCCGACGGCAGCAACTGGGAGCTGCTGTGCCTGTACTGCCACGACAACGAGCACATGCGCGAGCTCGAGGCGGCGGCGCGCGGCCCCGAGGCGGGCGGGCGCGAGCCCGAGCGCGCCACCCACAAGCCCTTCGCAGCGCTCGACTCGCTGCTTAAGGGCAAGCGCTGAGCGCAGCGGCGTGAAATCCTCGCCGCCCCCGGTGCACCAGATCTCGCTGCGCCTGCGCGAGCTGGGGCAGATCTTCAACTCGATGGATCCGACGCCGTTCCACCACCGCGACCTCGACCCGGACGCCGAGGAGTTCATCGAGAGCTGGGCGCAGGAATTCCCGGCCGGCAGCCGCTTCCAGCTGATCATTCACCTGGCGCAGCCGGCGAAGGAACCCGATCCGTCCGCGCTGCTCACCGAGGCGATCCACAACTTCTACGCCTACAAGGCGCAGATGACCGAACGCGAGTTGCGCCGGCTGCTGCGCCTCGGGCGCACGAGCCTCATGGTCGGCGTGGGCTTCCTTGTGCTGTGCACGCTCGGCGCGCGCGCGATCGGCACGCTGGCGGCGGGGCCGTACGGCGACATCGCGAGCGAGGGCCTCGTGATCGCGGGCTGGGTGGCAATGTGGCGCCCGATCCAGATCTTTCTCTACGAGTGGTGGCCGATCCTGCGCCGGCGCAAGACCTACCTCGGCCTGGCGCACACCCAGGTGCGCGTCGCCCAGGGGAGCTGAGCATGGAAAAAGTAATGCTGGTCACGGGCGCGGGCCGCGGCATCGGCGCGGCCACCGCGCGGCTCGCCGCCGCGCGCGGCTATGCGGTGGGCGTCAACTACCTGCGCAACCGCGCCGCGGCCGAAGCGGTGGTCGCCGAGATCGCGGCCGCCGGCGGGCGCGCGCTCGCGCTGCAGGCCGACGTGAGCGCCGAGGGCGAGGTCGCGCGCATGTTCGATGCCGCGCAGCGCTCGCTCGGGCCGGTCGCGGCGCTGGTCAATAACGCCGGCATCCTCGAGCGGCAGATGAGGCTGGAGGACATGGCGCTCGAGCGCTTCGAGCGCGTGCTGGCTGCGAACCTCACCGGCACCTTCCTGTGCGCGCGCGAGGCGGTGCGCCGCATGTCGACGCGGCGCGGCGGGGCGGGCGGCGCGATTGTCAACCTCTCGTCGATGGCGGCGCGCCTCGGCGCGCCGGGCGAGTACGTCGACTACGCCGCCGCGAAGGGCGCGATCGACGCGCTCACCGTGGGCCTGGCGAAGGAGGTGGCGCGCGACGGCATCCGCGTGAACGCCGTGCGCCCGGGGCTCATCTACACCGAGATCCACGCCTCGGGCGGCGAGCCGGGGCGCGTCGAGCGCCTCAAGGACGCCGTGCCGCTCGGGCGCGGCGGCCAGCCCGAGGAGGTCGCGCGCGCGATTCTGTGGCTCGCTTCGGACGAGGCCTCGTACGTCACCGGCAGCTTTGTCGACGTCTCCGGCGGCAGGTAGCGGAGTAGAATCGCAGCGCCAGCTCAACGGGAGGCTGCCATGACGAAGCGTGACGAATACGTTCGCAAGCTGAAGAATCAGCTCGATCAATGGAACGCCGAGGCCGCGAAGTGGGAGCAGAGGTCCAAGAGCGCGCAGAGCGAAATGAGAGCCGAGTACGACAAATATCTCGAATCGTTCCGTTCGCGGCGCGACGAGGCGATGTACCAGCTGCGCCAGCTGCAGGCTGCCTCGGGCGACGCATGGACGGACATGACGCGGGGCGCCGACGCCGCCTGGCGCGCGATGGGCGAGGCGTTCGTGAAGGCGCGCTCCCATTTCGAGAAGAAATGAGCGAAAAAAAGTGAGCGCGGGGAAATGAGCGAGGCGCTGCCCGTCGTCGGGCGGGGCTTCTGCTTCGAGGACCTCGCGCAGGGGTTCCGCTTCCGCACCCACCGGCGCACGATCAGCGAAGCCGACCTGTCGGCTTTCGTCAATCTCACCTGGCTCACCGAGGAGCTTTTCGCGGTGGCCGACGACCGCGGGCGCAGCATCAAGGGCCGCGCGGTGCCGGGCGCGCTGGTGTACGCCTTCGCCGAAGGGCTGCTGCTGCCGACCATGCAGGACACGGGGCTCGCCTTCCTCGGCGCGACGCTAGAGGTCAGGCGCCCGACCCTGATCGGCGACACGATTCACGTCGAGGGGGAGGTGATCGAGCATCGCCTTACCTCGAAGGGCGATCGCGGTCTGGTGCGATTTGCCAATAAGGTCCTCAACCAGAACGGCGAGGTCGTGCTGGAATACAACCCGCTACGCCTGCTCAAGCGCAGGACAGACTGACGCGCCGAGGGAGTAAGAGATGGTGACGATAGCGGGAGGTAATCGCCGCACCCTGCTGCTGGCGGGGATCGGCGTCGTGGTGCTGGCGGCCGCCGGTGCGGCCTGGTATTTCCTGGGACAGGAAGCGCCCCCGCCGCCACCGGTGGCCCGCGTGCAGCCGCCCAGGCCCGCGCCCAAGCCCGCTCCCAAGGCCGCATCTCAGCCGGCTTCGCCCGCGGCGGCGCAGGCGCCGATTCCGCAGACAGCGGACGCCGCAGTCACGGAGGTGATCGCGCGCTCCGGGCTGGACGGCTTCGCGAAGAACTACCGCGCGGGCGTGCTGCAGAGCATAGATGCTTCGGCGCAGGCCGGCGGCAAGCTCGACCCGGCCGACGCGCAGGCGTTCCGCGACGCGGCCGAGCGCACGCTGGCCGATGACAAGATCAACAGCCTGCTCGCCGAGCAGCTCAAGCGCAGCTACGATCCGACCCAGTTCGGGCGCTTCATCGAGCTGCTGCGCCAGCCGATCAACGAGAAGATGACCAAGCTCGAAGCGCAGGCTCCGCAACCCGAGGCGGTCAAGCAGTACGTGGAGGGCCTGAAGGCGAAGCCGCCCACGCAGGAGCGCAACGACCTCATCCAGCGCGTCGACCTCGCGAGCGGCGTCTCCGAATGGGCCGCCGACATGTCGGTGGTCGCGGTGCGCAGCATTGCCGAAGGCGCGCTCGCGGCGAGCGGCAAGGCGAGCAAGGACGCGCTGGCTAAGGTCGAGCGCGACATGGCGCAGCTGCGCAGGCAGTTGCAGGCGCAGGTGCACGGCATGCTGTTCTACACGTACCGCGACGCGAGCGACGCCGAGCTCAAGCAGTACGCTCAGTTGCTCGAGAGCGATACCGGGCGCTGGGGCACTACCATGATCGCCAACGCCTTGCGCAACGTGATCCAGAGCACCAGCCGCGATCTCGGCAGCGAAATCGCCAGCGCGGCCGTCGCGCGGCGCGAAGCGAAGCAGGCGAAGAAGCCGGCAGTTGCCGTGGCCGAAGCGCCGAAGGAGGCCGCGGCCGACCCGAAACCGGTGGCGGCGAGTGAAGGCGCTGCGCCCAAGCCGCAGCCCGCCCCGAGCGGATATCAGCGCCCGGCGAACCTTCCGGTGCTGTACGCGCGCTACAACGATCTCGTGTCCGCGGTTTGGATGGGCGATCTCCAGGCCGCGCTGCAGCTGCTGAACGACGGCAAGGATCCGAACGCGCGCGACAAGGACGGCAATACCGCGCTCATGATCGCTGCGAAGCGCGGCGACCTCGACATGGCGCGGCTGCTGCTGCTGAACGGCGCCGACGCGAACGCCGCGCGGCCCGACGGGCCGACTCCGCTCGCGCTCGCCGAGAGCAGCGAGAGCTACGACATAGTGAGGCTGCTGCGGAGCCACGGCGCGACGCGCTAGCGAGATGGGCGCGCCGCCGCTGCAAGGTGTCCGCGTCCTCGAGCTGGGCAGCCTGATCGCCGGGCCTTACTGCGCCAAGACGCTCGCCGATTTCGGCGCCGAGGTGATCAAGGTCGAGCCGCCGGGCGAGGGCGATCCCCTGCGCCGCTGGCGGCGCATGCGGAACGGCACTTCGCTGTGGTGGCAGGTCCAGTCGCGCGGCAAGAAATCGGTCACCGTCGACCTGCGCCGTCCCGCGGGACAGGAGATCGTGCGCGCACTGGCAAATCGAGCGCACGTCGTGATCGAGAACTTCCGCGCCGGCGCGCTCGAGAAGTGGAACCTCGGCTGGGAGGCGCTCTCGAAGGACAACCCGCAGCTCGTCATGGTGCGCGTCTCGGGCTACGGGCAGAACGGGCCGTACAGCCGGCGCCCGGGCTTCGCGGCGATCGCCGAAGCGATGGGGGGCCTGCGCTACGTGACCGGCTATCCCGACCGTCCGCCGGTGCGGCCGAACCTGTCGCTCGGCGATACGCTCGCCTCGCTGTACGGCGTGATCGGCGCGCTGCTCGCTCTGCTGCACCTGAAAAACGGCGGCGGCGGCCAGCTGATCGACGTCGCGCTGTACGAGTCGGTGTTCAACGTCATGGAGAGCCTGCTACCGGAGTACGACGCGGACGGCTTCGTGCGCGAGCGCTCGGGCAGCAGCCTGCCGGGCATCGCGCCCTCGAACCTCTATCCGTGCAAGGACGGCGGCTACGTGCTGATCGCGGGCAACGCCGACGCGCTCTATCGGCGCCTGATGACCGAGATCGGGCGGACAGACTTGCGCGACGACCCGGCGCTCGCGCGCAACGACGGACGCGCGGTGCAGATGCAGCGGATCGACGACGCGATCGCCGAGTGGACTTCACGGCGTTCGCAGGAAGAAGTTCTCCTTCGCATGGAAAAGGCGGAAGTCCCCGCGGGGCGCATCTATAGCGCGGCCGACATCGCCGCCGATCCCCACTACGCGGCGCGCGGCATGCTGGTCGACAGCGTCGCCGGCGACGGCCGGCCGCTCAAGCAGCCTGGCATCGTGCCCAAGCTCTCCGCGACGCCGGGCGCGGTCGGCGGCCCCGCGCCCGGGCTGGGCCAGCACACCGACGAGGTGCTGAAGGAATTGGGTTTCACTGTGGAGACGATCGAAGCGCTCCGCAGGGACAAAATCGTATAAGAATACGGTTTGTCCCCATTTTTCCGGCCATGATCGACCATATCGACCACGTCGTTCTCACCACCCGCGACCTGGAAGGCTGCATCCGCTTCTACCGCGACGTGCTCGGGATGAAGCTCTCCACCTTCGACACGCCGCAGGGCAAGCGCATGGCGCTCGGCTTCGGCGCGCAGAAGATCAACATCCACGAGTGGGGCAGGGAATTCGAGCCGCGCGCGCACGTCGCCGTGCCGGGCTCGCTCGATCTGTGCTTCATCGCCGCGCTTCCCCTCGAGGAAGTGGAGCGGCGCCTGCGCGCGGCGGGCGTGCCGATCGTCGAGGGGCCGGTGATGAAGACGGGCGCGGTGTCGAAGATCCGCTCGCTCTACGTGCGCGACCCGGACCTGAACCTGGTCGAGATCTCGGTGCCCGCCGAGGTCGGCGAATGACCGCGCAGATCGACAACCTGAACGTCGCGGCGCTCGACGACCTGCCTTCGCCCGCGGAGGTGCGCGCGCGCCTGCCGCTGTCGGAGGCCGCGGCGAATACGGTGCTCACCGGGCGCGACGCCGTGCGCGCGATCCTCGACCGCAGGGACCCGCGCCTGTTCATCGTGGTCGGCCCGTGCTCGATCCACGATCCGCGCGCGGCGCTCGAATACGCCGCGCGGCTCGCCGCGCTCGCGCGCGAGGTCGAGGACACGCTGCTTCTCGTGATGCGCGTGTACTTCGAGAAGCCGCGCACCTCGGTCGGCTGGAAGGGCTTCGTCAACGACCCGCGCATGGACGACTCGTTCCGCATCGACGAGGGACTGGTGCTGGCGCGCGAGCTGCTCATGAGGATCGCCGAGCTCGGGCTGCCGGCGGGCACCGAGGCGCTCGACCCGATCTGCCCGCAGTACCTGTCCGACCTCGTGTCCTGGTACGCGATCGGCGCGCGCACCACCGAGTCGCAGACGCACCGCGAGATGGCGAGCGGGCTCTCGGCGCCGGTTGGCTTCAAGAACGGCACCGACGGCGGGCTCGAGGTGGCCATCAACGCGATCCAGTCGGCGAAGCGCCCGCACGGGTTCCTCGGCGTGAACCAGGCCGGCCGCACCGCGGTCGTGCGCTCGCGCGGCAACGCCTACGGCCACCTGGTGCTGCGCGGCGGCGGCGGGCGTCCTAACTACGACACGGTGAGCGTGCGGCTGGCGGAGGCCGCGCTCGCGCGCGCCAGCCTCGCGCCGAACGTGGTGATCGACTGCTCGCACGCGAACTCGATGAAGGACGCATCGCTGCAGCCGCTCGTGCTGCACGACGTCGTGCACCAGATCCTGGAAGGCAACCGCTCGATCGTCGGTCTTATGCTGGAGAGCAACCTGCACGCCGGCAACCAGCCGATCCCCGAAGACCGCTCGAAGCTGCGCTACGGCGTGTCGATCACCGACGCCTGCATCGACTGGCCCACCACCGAGCAGACGCTGCGCCGCGCGCACCGCGACCTCGCCGGCGCGCTGCGCGGGCGTTCCTAGTTACCGGGCGGTAACAAACGCGCTACCCGCGGACATGCGCGGGTTACCTCGTCTCCCTAGGCTGCGTAGCGTGCATCGCAACCACGGGAGACGAACATGGAACGCGACGAACACCTGACCGAGGGAGAACTTCCGCTCGCGCGCGGCGGCCAGCTGCGCATCGTCGACGGGCGCGGCCTGCTGATCCACGTCTGGCGGGGCTCGCTCTGGATCACCCAGGAGCGCGACCCGCGCGACATCGTGCTCGAGGCGGGAGACTCGTTCCGCCTGGACCGCAACGGGGTCGCGCTGGCGAAGGCCTGGGACGATACCGTGCTCTCGCTCGCCTCGCCGCACGAAGTGGCAGTCGGGCGGCTGCCGCCCCATGGCGCTTGAAGACGCGCGCGGGCTCGCGTTAAGCGGCGCGACGCCGCGTGCGCTGGAGCGCTACGAGGCGGCGCTCGCGTCGCATCTCGCCTTCAGGGGCGACCCGGCTCCACTTCTCGCCCAGGCGCTCGAGGAGGCGCCGGCCTTCGCCATGGCGCAGGCCTTCGCCGCCTACCTCGCGCTCGGCGGACGCGACCCGGCGGGGGCCGCGGCGGCAAGGCGCGTGCTCGCGCGCGCGCGCCGCCTGCCGATGAACGGGCGCGAGCGCGCGCACCTGCACGCGATCGCCGCGCTCGCGGCGGGGCGCTACGAGCGCGCCGCGGCGATCCACGGCGCGATCCTCGCCGCGCACCCGCGCGACGTGCTGGCGCTCGGCGTCGCGCACTCCTGCGACTACCTGCGCGGCGACAGCGACAGCCTGCACCGGCGCGTGGCGCGCGTGCTCGGCGCCTGGCACGCGGGCGTGCCGGGCTACCACGCGGTGCTCGCGATGTACGCCTTCGGTCTGGAGGAAGCGGGCCGCTACGTGCGCGCCGAGGCGCTCGCGCGGCGCGCGCTCGAGCTCGAGCCGCGCGACGTGCGCGCGCACCACGCGGTCGCGCACGTGTACGAGATGCGCGGGGAAGCCGCGCAGGGCATGCGCTGGGCGGAAGAACGGCGGGTGTACTGGGACGACGGCTCCGCGGTCGCGGTGCACAACTGGTGGCACGTGGCCCTGTATCTGCTCGCGCTCGGGCGGCGCGCCGAGGCGCTCGCGCTGTACGACGCGCACATCCGCCCGGCCTTCGGCCGCGCGCTCTCGGTGCTGATCGACGCGAGCGCGCTCCTGTGGCGCTTCGAGCTCGCCGGGGACGGAGTCGGGGGGCGTTGGCGCGAGCTCGCCGAGCGCTGGGCGCCGCACGCCGAGGACGCGCATTGCGCCTTCAGCGACCTGCACGCGATGATGGCCTTCACCGCCGGCGGGCGGGGCGCGAGCGCGGCGGCGCTGCTCGCCGCCCAGCGCCGTCGCATCGGGCGGGGGGGCACCAACGACGCCATGACCAGGCTGATCGGCCTGCCGTCCAGCCGCGCGCTGCAGGCGTTCGGCGAGGGCCGCTACCGCGACGCGGCCGAACTGCTCGGAGCGCTGCCGCCGCGCGCGCACCGCCTGGGCGGCAGCCGGGCGCAGCAGGACGTGATCGCGCTTACCCTGGGCGAGGCGCTCCGCCGCTCACAGATCCGCGCCTACGCGGGCGCAGCCTGACGGTCCGCTGACGTCGGTGCGTATAATCGGCGCGTCGCTCGGGTGGAGGGCCGCGATGGCTCAATCGACGCGCGTGTTGATCGTGGAGGACGACGCCGACGTGCGGGACTCGATGGCCGAGTACCTGGCGTCGCACGGATTCGAGGTGGACACCGCCGGGGGCGGCGACGCCATGCGGGCCGCGCTCGCGCGCAACGTGCCGCAGCTGGTGCTGCTCGATCTGAAGCTGCCCGGCGAGGATGGGCTCACCCTCGCGCGCAGCCTGCGCGAGCGCCACGACATGGCGATCATCATGGTGACCGCCGCCGATTCGGTGGTCGACCGCGTGGTGGGGCTGGAAGTCGGGGCCGACGACTACATCGCCAAGCCCTTCGATCTGCGCGAGCTGCTGGCGCGCGTGAAGAGCGTGCTGCGCCGCGCGCAACCCGGCCCGGGCGCGGCGGCCGGGGCTGCGAGGACCGTCACGGTGGGCAGCTACTCGCTCGACCTGGGCGCGCACCGCCTGCTCGACGCGGCGGGCGCCGAGATCCCGCTTACCAGCATGGAGTTCGACCTGCTGCGCGTGTTCGTCGAGCACCCCAACCAGGTGCTCTCGCGCGACCAGCTGCTCAACCTCACGCGCAATCGCGACTGGGAGCCTTTCGACCGCTCGATCGACATCCGCATCGCGCGCCTGCGGCGCAAGCTGGGCGAGGACCCCGACCAGCCCCGGCTCATCAAGACCGTGCGCGGCGCCGGCTACTGCTACGTACCGGCCAGGTAACCGGCGCGTTTCGATTGTTTCAATTCGGTAACCGGCCCTTCCGCGCATCGCGCCGTCGCCTAGACTGACCGGGTGAAGCTGCACGAGCCTAACCGCACCGAAGAGGCGCTGCGCAACGCGGCGCTGGCGGTGTCGACCGCCGCCGGCGAGGACGTGTTCCGCGAGCTGGTGCGCGCGCTCGCCGCGATCCTCGACGTCGAGATCGCCTTCATCGCACTGCCCAAGGCGGGCGATCGCTGCACGCTCAGGATGCTCGCCTACTACGCCGACGGCCGGACGATCGACGACTTCGAGTACCCGGTCGCCGGCACGCCTTGCGAAACGGTGGTCGGCAAGCAGTTCCGCTGCTATCCCTCGGGGCTCAAGGAGCGCTTTCCGCTCGACGCGGACTTCATCGAGATGGGCGTCGACGGCTACGCCGGCTACCCGCTCACCGACGCGCGCGGCGAGGCGGCCGGACTGATGGTGGTGGCCGCGCGCAGGCCTATCACCGAGCCGGAGCTGATCGAATCGGTGCTCAAGATCTTTGCCGCGCGCGCGATGGTCGAGCTCGAGCGCCGGCGCGCCGATGCGGCATTGCAGGCGAGCGAGGAGCAGTATCGCGCGATCTTCAACGCCTCGGCGGACGCGCTCGTCCTGTGGGACTCGAACCTGCGGCGCGTCGACGTGAACCCGGCGTACGAGCGCCTGTACGGCTGGAAGCGCGAGGAGGTGATCGGCCGCGGCTACGAGTCGCTCGGGGTGCCCGCGCAGTTCTCGGAGCCGCGACTCGACCTGGTGCGCCGCTCGCTCGCCGGCGAGGCTTGCCACGTCGAGCTCGAATCGATGCGCAAGAACGGGGAGCGCTTCCAGGCCGACATCCGCGCCATCCCGTTCATGCATCGCGGGGAGCGTCACGTGCTCACGATCGCGCGCGACATCACCGAGCGCAAGCGCGCCGAGGCCGCCCTGCGATTGAGCGAGGAGCAGTACCGGGCGATCTTCAACGCGTCGTTCGACAGCATGATCATCCGCACTCTCGAGGGCGAGATCGTCGACGCCAATCCGGCGCTCGAGTCGATGTACGGGTACGCGCGCGAAGAGCTGATCGGCAAGACCTTCGGCCCCATCATCCCGGAAAAGCTGGCCGGACCCTACCGCGCCTACCTCGCGGAAGTGGCTGCCGGCAAGCCGGTCCGCACGGAAACCCGCCTGCCGCGCAAGGACGGCACGCACGTGCACATCGAGGTGCTCGGCTCGCTGGTGACCTACAACGGCAAGCCGCACGTGCTCTCGGTGGCGCGCGACATCACCGAGCGGCGCGAGCGCGAGCAGGCGCTGCGTGCGAGCGAGGAGCAATACCGCGCGATTTTCAACGCGTCGGAGGACGCGCTCGTGCTGTGGGACTCGAGGCTGCGGCGTGTCGACATCAACCCGGCCTACGAGCGCCTGTACGGCTGGACGCGCGACGAGGTGGTCGGCCGCGGCTACGAAAGGCTCGACCTGCCCGCCGACTACGCGGAGCCGCGCCTCGAGCTCGTGCGGCGCACGCTCGCCGGCGAGACCTGCCGCGTCGAGCTCGAGTCGCTGCGCCGGAACGGAGAGCGCTTCCAGGCGGACATCCGCACCATCCCCGTAGTGCACCGCGGCGAGCCGCACGTGCTGGCGATCGTGCGGGACATCACCGAGCGCCGGCGGCGCGAGGAGGCGCTGCGCGTGAGCGAGGAGCAGTACCGCGCGGTGTTCGACGCCTCGCTCGACGCGCTGGTGCTGAGGGACGAGGCCTTCCGCATCGTCGACGTCAACCCTTCCTACGAGAAGATGAGCGGCTACGCGCGCGCCGAGGTCGAAGGCGCCGACCACGTGGTCGCGAACCCGCCGGAAATCGACGCCGCGGTGAAGGCGCTGCACCGCCGCGCGCTCGCCGGCGAGCCGGTGCGCATGGAAGCGCAGATGATCCGGCGCGACGGCCGCCCGATCGACATCGAGCTCTCGGGCGTGCGCACCCTGTACCAGGGGCGGCCGCACGTGCTGTACGCCGGGCGCGACATCAGCGCGCGCAAGCAGGCCGAGGCGCGCCACCGCGAGCTCGAGGCGCAACTGCGGCAGGCGCAGAAGATGGAGGCGATCGGCCATCTCACCGGCGGCATCGCGCACGACTTCAACAACATTCTCACCGGCATCATGGGATACCTCACGCTCGCGGGCGAGCGCGAGGCCGCGAGTGGCGACGCCAAGCTCGCGCGGCACCTGCAGCAGGCGCAGCACGGCGCGACGCGCGCGAAGGAGCTCATCCAGCAGATGCTCGCCTTCAGCCGGGCGCAGAAGGGCAAGCCGCGCGCCGTGTCGCTCGCGCCGCTCGCCGAGGAGGCGGTCAAGCTGCTCGGCTCGTCGCTGCCCGCGACGGTCGAGCTGCGCACCGCGCTCGAGCAGGACCTGCCCGCGGTGATGATCGATCCGGTGCAGGTCGAGCAGATCCTGCTCAACCTGTGCATCAACGCGCGCGACGCGATGGACGGCGCGGGCAAGATCACGGTCGGCGTGCGCCTCGCCGCACAAGGCGCGACGCCGCGCTGCGCGTCCTGCCACAAGCCGGCCGACGGACGCTACGTCGAGCTGGCGGTCGCCGACAGCGGCCCGGGGATCGCGCCTGCGGTGCTCGAGCGCATGTTCGAGCCGTTCTTCAGCACCAAGGAGGTCGGGCGCGGCAGCGGCATGGGCCTGGCGATGGTGCATGGCATCGTGCACGAGCACGGCGGGCACGTCGTGGTCGAAACCGCGCCCGGGAAGGGTGCGATCTTCCGCGTGCTGCTGCCGGCGCTCGATGGCGAGGCCGCGCCCGCCGCGCCACAGGGCGCGCGCGCCAGGCCGCTGCGCCAGGCGCTCGCGGGGCGCGTGCTGCTGGTCGACGACGAGAAGATGGTCGGCGAGTTCATGGCCGAGCTGCTCGGCGGCTGGGGGCTCGAGGTCACCGTGCGGCGCGACCCGGTCGAGGCCGAGCGTTGGCTCGCCGAGGACCCCGCGCGCGTCGACCTGGTGCTCACCGACCAGACGATGCCGAAGATGACGGGTCTCGAGCTCGCGCGGCGTGCCGCCGCGCTGCGGCCCGCGCTGCCGGTCATCCTCTACAGCGGCTACGCCGAGAACATCGGCGCCGAGCAGCTCGCGCGCAGCGGGGTGCGCGCGCTGCTCGCCAAGCCGGTCGAGCCCGAGCCGCTGTTCGCGGCGCTCGCCGAGGCGCTGCGCCGCTAGCATCCTGCCGGCCGCGTCCGCGGCCGTGCCGATACAAACGCGCAACAAAGCGTGCGCCGCCGGAAATCCGGCGGTTACCGCGCGCCGGCACGATGCGCTCCATGCGAACCGACAGCGGAGCGAACGACATGAACAGCCCACGCAGCGACGTCCTGGTGCACGTCACCGATGCGCTCGACGAGCGCGCGCAGGCACGGCTGCTCGAGCGCCTGGGCGCCGAGCAGGGCATCCGCAGCGTGCGCTCCGGCGCCCGCGCCGGGCAGCTGCTGCTCGTCGGCTACGACCGGGACGCGATCAGCGCGCTCGGGATCCTGCGCTGCGTGCAGGCGCAGGGATACGCGGCACGCCTCATCGGCATGTAAAGCCGGCGGCGGCGCAGCACTTTCATCCACCAACCGGAGGGAGCATGACCATGCAAGTACAAATGCAGGAAGCAGACAGCAAGCGTTACGCCAGGGCGGTCGAGGTCTCGAAGCGCGTGCGCTTCGAAATCGAGCGCGACGTGATCCGCGGCCGCAGGTTCGACTTCGCGAAGAAGTTCCTGCCCGACGGGTTGTCCAAGACCGGGCGGCTCGAGTTCCTCGGCGTGGGCGAGAAGCGCATGGTGAGCCAGATCCAGGGCCGCACCTACGCCAACATGTTCGGCCTGGTCGAGCGCTTCATCGGGCCGAAGATCGTCGAGGTGAGCCGCGAGCACTGGCTCGGCGACCAGACCGCTTTCGAGGCGCTGGTGCGCTTCACCGACGAAGAGCTCAAGCACCAGGAGCTCTTTCGCCGCGTCGAGCGGCTGATCGCCCAGGGCATGCCCGAGGGCTATGCCTTCCTGCCGCAGCCGAACGACGTGGCCAAGGTAGTGCTCAGCAAATCCGCCTGGGCCGTGCTCGCGCTGACCT
>DATGDH010000067.1:0-6670 GCA_035310985.1 Burkholderiales bacterium | reverse complement strand
GAGCCCGGCGTGCGCGCGCCGCTCATCCTGCAGACGATCCTCGGCTTCGACGCGGCGACGATCGCCTCGGCGTTCCTCGTGTCGCCGGCCACCATGAGCCAGCGCCTGGTGCGCGCCAAGAGCCGCATCCGCCTCGCCGGCGTCCCGTTCCGCGTGCCCGAGATGCAGGACTTGCGCGAGCGCCTCGACGCGGTGCTCGAGGCAATCTATGCGGCCTACGCCGAAGGCTGGTCCGATCCCGCGGGCACGGCCGCGCGCCGGCATAACCTGTCGGAGGAGGGCATCTGGCTCGGACGGCTGGTCGCCTCGCTGCTGCCCGGCGAGCCCGAGGCGCTCGGGCTGCTCGCGCTCATCCTGCACGCCGAGGCGCGGCGCGACGCACGGCGCGACGGCGCGGGCGAGTACGTGCCGCTGGCCGAGCAGGACCCGGCGGCCTGGGACGGCGCGCTGATCGACGACGCGGAGGAGCTGCTGCGGCGCGCGAGCGGCTTGGGCGCGATCGGCCGCTTCCAGCTCGAAGCCGCAGTGCAGTCGGCGCACGCCGCGCGCCGCGTCACGGGCCACACCGATTGGGCGGCGATCGAGCGGCTGTACGACGTGCTCTACGCGCTCACCGCCTCGCCCGTGGTCGCGATCAACCGCGCGATCGCCGTCGCCGGCGTGCGCGGCGCGCAGGCGGGGCTCACCCTGCTGGACGCGCTCGAGCCCGACGCGCGCTTGCTCGACTACCAGCCGTACTGGGCGGCGCGCGCCGCGCTACTCGCGCAGAGCGGACGGGCCGCGGACGCGGCGCAGGCCTACCGGCGCGCGGTCGGCCTTGAATCCGACCCCGCCGTGCGCCGCTTCCTGCAGCGGCGACTCGGCGAGCTCACTGCTTCTTGAGGCCGAGCGGTTCACATCGAATGTCGCCGGGATAACGCAGTCGTCCGGGTTCCCCCAACAGCGTCGTATCGCTTCTCGCTAAGTGGCTGACATTTGACCTGCATCAGAGTGCGTGTGCGCAAGCGCTCCTAGCCTTTGGGCCGTGTGCCCGGCAGTGACCTGCGCAGTGGCCGATATGGCGCTCGAAGCGCGCCGCTCCTGTCGCGTTGAAGCACCCCCCGATGGAAAGGACGCACCATGAATACCAACAGAATGATCCTTGCTCTAGGCTCCGGCCTCTGTGCGCTCCTGGCGGCGATGCCTGCCATGGCGCAGCAGATCACGGGGGTGCCGGGGGCGCCGAGCGCCACGACGACGATCCGGGGCGACCAGCTGCCGCCGCCGCCGGAAAAGTTTCGCGGAAAGATCGGAAAGACGGCGGATGAGTCGAAGCCCTACTGGCCCGCACGCGTGGTGCCGCCGAAGGGCGCGCCCAACATCCTGCTCATCATGACCGACGACGCCGGCTACGGTGTGCCCAGCACCTTCGGCGGCGTCATCCCCACGCCCGCCCTCGACCGGATCGCCAAAGACGGCCTGCGCTATACCAATTTCCACTCAACCGCGCTGTGCTCGCCAACACGGGCGGCGCTCATCACTGGCCGCAACCATCACTCGATGGGCTATGGCGTGATCGCCGAGCAGGCGACCGGCTACCCCGGCTACAACTCCTTCATGACGAAGGACAAAGCGACCATCGGCACGATTCTCCGGGACCACGGCTACGCTACGGCGTGGTTCGGCAAGAACCACAACACGCCGGAGTTCCAGGCCAGCCAGGCGGGTCCGTTCGACCAGTGGCCGACTGGGATGGGCTTCGAGTACTTCTACGGCTTCATGGGCGGGGACACCAACCAGTGGGAGCCGGGCAACCTCGTGCGCAACACCACGCCGATCTACCCCTACCTCGGCAAGCCGGGCTGGAATCTGAACACCGCCATGGCGGATGAAGCGATCAGCTACATGAAGCGCATGAACGCGCTGGCGCCGGACAAGCCGTTCTTCGTCTATTACGTGCCGGGCGCCACGCACGCGCCGCACCACCCGACCCCCGAGTGGATCAAGAAGATCAGCGACATGCACTTGTTCGACAAGGGGTGGAACGCGCTGCGCGAGCAGATCTTCGCGAACCAGAAGACGCTCGGCGTGATCCCGCAGAACGCCAAGCTCACGCCGTGGCCGAGGGACATGCTCAAGGAGTGGGACCAGCTCTCGGCCGACGAGAAGAAGCTGTTCATCCGGCAGGCGGACGTGTTCGCTGCCTATGTCGCCTATACCGACCACGAAATAGGCCGGGTGATCCAGGCGGTCGAAGACATGGGCAAGCTCGACAACACGCTCATCATCTACATCGAGGGCGACAACGGTACCAGCGCCGAGGGCACGCTCAACGGCACGCCGAACGAGGTCGCCATGTTCAACAGCGTCGACGTCCCGGTCGAGGCGCAGCTGAAGAACTTCTACGACGTCTGGGGCAGCGACAAGACCTACGGCCACATGGCGGTGCCCTGGGCATGGGCGTTCGATACGCCGTTCTCCTGGACCAAGCAGATCGTCTCGCACTTCGGCGGCACCCGCCAGGCGATGGCGATCTCGTGGCCGAAGGTGATCAAAGACAAGGGCGGCATCCGCAACCAGTTCTCCCACGTCATCGACATCGTGCCGACCATCCTCGACGCGACGCGCATTCGCGCGCCCAAGGTGGTCGACGGCATTCCGCAGAAGCCGATCGAAGGCGTCAGCATGGCGTACACCTTCGACAAGAAGAACGCGGACGCGCTCTCGACGCACAAGACGCAGTATTTCGAAATGTTCGGCGACCGCGCGATCTACCACGACGGGTGGATGGCGAGCACCAAAGTCATGCGTGCGCCCTGGGACCACTTCGCTCCCAAGGAAGGGGTATTGGACTACCCGTGGGAACTGTACGACGTCAAGAAGGACTGGACGCAGGCCGACGACGTCGCCGACAAGTACCCGGCGAAGCTCAAGGAGATGCAGGCGCTGTTCTGGAAGGAAGCGAAGAAGTACCAGGTGTTGCCGCTCGACGCGACGCTCGTAGAGCGGCTGATTACGCAGCGGCCGAGCATGACCGCTGGCCGCCATGTGTTCACCTGGACCGAACCGCTCACCGGCACGCCTAACGGCGACGCGCCGAGCGTGCTCAACGCGTCATACAACTTCAAGGCCGAGATCGAGATCCCGCAGGGCGGCGCGCAAGGCATGCTCATTACCCAGGGTGGCCGCTTCGGCGGCTACGGCTTCTACGTGCTGAAGAACAAACCGGTGTTCCTCTGGAACCTGGTGGACCTGAAGCGCGTGCGCTGGGAGGGGCCCGAGCTCACGCCCGGAAAGCACGTGCTCGAGTTCGACTTCAAATATGCCGGGCTCGGCGCCGGCACGATGGCGTTCGGAAGCTACAGCGGCATCGGGCAAGGCGGTACCGGCGTGCTGAAGGTGGACGGCAAGGAAGTGGCGACGCAGAAGATGGAGCACACCCTGCCGTTCATCATGCAGTGGGATGAAGCCCTGGACGTCGGCGCCGACACCGGCTCGCCGGTGGACGATCAGGACTACCAGGTGCCGTTCGCCTTCTCCGGCAAGCTCGACAAGATCACGCTGACGATCGACCGGCCCAAGCTCTCGCCCGAGGACGTGAAGAAGCTCAGGGAGGCGCAACGCGCCAAGAAGGCGGGCGATTAGCCGCTTCCCCCAGCAAGGAGCCATACCATGTTCGAGGCCAAGCAATTTCCGCGTGGCGCCCGGGCAGCGGGGCTGCTCGCGCTGCTCGGCCTGACGCTGCTCGCACCACTGAGCGCCATGGCGCAGTCGACCGACCACTGGACCTACTCGATCATGCCCTACCTGTGGCTACCGAGCGTCGACGGCAAGCTGAATTACGCGCCGCCAGGCGCAGGCGGCAACAGCCCGAACGTGAGCGTGGACGCCAGCACGCTGCTCGACAACCTCGCCTTCGCCGCCATGGTGAACGGCGAGGCGCGCAAGAGCCGCTGGCTGATCGCGACCGACGTGATCTATCTCGACCTGCACAGCGCGGACAGCAAGGTGCGCAGCGTCGATTTCAATCCCGGCCCCGGGCCGGTCAACATCTCCACCACCGGGCTGGATGCGGGGACCAGCAGCAAGTTGAGGGGGCTGGTGTGGACGATGGTCGGCGGCTACGCAGCGATCCAGGAGCCGCGCGCGCGCCTCGATCTAATCGGAGGGTTCCGCTATCTGGACCTCAAGGCGACGACCGACTGGCAGCTTGCGGCGACCGTCACGGGCCCGGCCGGCAGCGCGTCATTCGGACGGACGGGCGGCGTGAACCAGTCCGAGAGCGTCTGGTCTGGAATCGTCGGCGCCAAAGGGCGCGTCGGGCTGGGCGAGGGCAAGTGGTTCGCCAACTACTACGCGGACCTCGGCGGCGGCTCGTCCATCTTCACGTGGCAAGGTGCCGCGGGCATCGGCTACGCCTACAGCTGGGGGGAGATCATCCTCGACTACCGCTATCTCTACTACAGCCAGAGCGGCGACAAGCTGATCGACAACATGAGCTTCGGCGGCTTTGCTTTGGGCGCGAACTTCCGGTTCTGAGGAAGCGGGGAGTCGGAGCCGCCTCCTGCACAGCGCCTCGATCGGCACGATGCGCGCCGAAGGCCGGCCGAGCAGCGTGGCATGGGTGAGGACAAGCCAGCAGAACGTTTCGAGCACCTGGAACCCCTGATCTTCACAGTCCGCCGCCAGCGGGTGATTCTGGATGCTGATTTGAGATTCCGGCTCGCGGCCTCAACCCGACGACCTGAGGATCGGAATGGCGAAACAATGAACTGGTCGCAATTTGCGACGAGTTCCGCAAGCCGCCGCGATCCTCTGAGGCGCCGAATCGGCTTCCATGCTTCCGACGAGTGGGCCGGGAAATAGATTCATTGACCCCACCCTCCCGGGCCTGTATAAGTGTCTAGCAGGATTCTCAAGCAGTGAAGTAGCTGGTCCGTCTTGGCGTTCGCGCCGTGCTCATCAGGTAGTTCCCTTCCTTGAAGTTCCCGCGGGCCCATCAGGCGTCTTCTCAACAAACGGCCGTACGCGATCACTACCCGGTCGGCGGAGTGATTTCTCCGACGAGCGCAATCGAAGCCCGGGAAACCGGGCTTTTTTTGTTTCATGTTCGGCTAGGACGGAAATAGGACGGAAATCATGCAGAAATTCCAGCGCGCGCGGGTCGAGCTGTGGACCCGCGAGAAGATCGAGTCGTTGAGCACGGAAGAGGTGCGCCAGTTGCACGCCAACGCGCTGCGCCTGTCCGAGTCCGAGATCGCGGCGGTGTGCGACGAAGTGCTCGACGCGCGGCCCCGCGGACGGGCGCCGGCGCCGCGCAAGCCCAAGCCCAAGGGCGAGGCGCGGCACCTGGTGTCGCGCACGCAGGCATTCGGCCTGCGCGGCGTCACCCTGCGCAACCCGTTCTGGAGCCGCGGTGGCGTGAGGTCGAGCGACGGGACGGTGGTGCTGGCGCTGTGGGCCGACGACGTGAAGGCGGCCGACGGCGCGTGCCAGTACCTGCTCTGGGCGCCGAACGTCGAGGGCTCGCGCCCTTGGTCGGATTCGCCCGGAGGCCGGGAACGCCTGGAGCATTGCAAGAGCGCCGTGGAGCGCGGCGCCGCCGAGGGCGTGCTGGTCTACGGCGAGCGCATCGAGGGCGCGCTGCCCGAGGACAAGGCGCGCAGCGTGACGGGCGTGGATCCCGCCATGGTGCTGCAGATGCGCGTGGAGAAGCGCGCGGACGAATACTGGGCGACCTGGGGCGGCAGGGCCCTCGCGCAGATCTGAATCTCACGACTTTGGGAGGCGCCGATCGCATGCAGAAGCTCGCGGTTTGGAGACGGCAGGAGCAGCAACTGGTCGAGCGCTGGAACGCGGCCGTCGAGCGTCATCGCGTGGTCCATGAAGAGCTCTCGGCCCGCCGGACCGCGCAGGGTGACGGCGCGGCGGACGACGAGCTGGTGCTCAGGGTCCGGGCCGCCCAGGCGGAGATCGACGCGCTGAGGCGCCAGGTCGCCCGCTTGAAGCGCGAGTTCATTTCCGGAGAGCGCTTCTAACTGAAGCCCTCCGGGGCGGCGAGATGCCCGCCTGACGGGAGCTTGACGTAGATCAAAGTGCGGTGCCCGCGTGCAGCTAGCTTACGCATCTTGTAAGCGAGCCGCACCGGATCGTACGCCACCGTCCATACCAGGAGAGCCAGATGAAAGCCCTGTTGTCCGCACTCGTCGCCGCGCTGTTCGCGGCCACCAGTACCGTCGCTATTTCCGCGGAAAAGTTGAAGGAAAGCGAACACGCCAAAGAGTCGATGAAGGAAAGCGACTACGCCAAGGAATCGACGAAGAAGAAAGAAAGCGATTACGCCAAGGACGCTAAGAAGAAGAAGGAAAGCGACTACGCGAAAGACCCGAAAAAGTAACACTTGACTGACCCGCACGCCGCCCCGGAGCGCTCCGCTTCCGGGCTCGCGCATGCCTTGACCCAGGAGAGTCCGATGCGGGCTTCCTCGAAGCTTTCAGGGATACTGATGATCGCCCTCGGCGCACTCGTTTGGTGCTCGAGCGCGATGGCTGTCACGGAGAAGGTCGCGCCCGGCAGGCCGGGCAAGATATTGATCGAGTACGTCCCACCGGAGGACCCGAAGCACGAGGCGCTGTACAAGTTTCTCAAGGAGCGCCAGGTCCTCGAGCAGATCCAGATGGTGCTGAGCGCC
>DATGDH010000066.1:0-29135 GCA_035310985.1 Burkholderiales bacterium | reverse complement strand
TTTTTGGGTCGAGTAGAAGAGCGGCTTGATGCCCAAGCGGTCGCGCGCGGCGAGGAGCCTCCTCTCGCGCGCGTCCCACAGCGCAAAGGCGAACATGCCGTCCAGCCGGGCGAGCGCGCCGCGGCCCCACTCGATCAGGGCATAGAGCAGCACCTCGGTGTCCGAGCGCGTGCGGAAGCGGTGCCCGCGCGCCTCGAGTTCGGCGCGCAGCGCACGGAAGTTGTACAGCTCGCCGTTGTAGGCGAGCACATAGCGGCCGTCCGCGCTCGCCATGGGCTGTGCGCCGCCCTCGAGATCGATGACCGAGAGGCGCGCATGGCCGAGGAGCGCGCCATCCTTCGCCCAGAAGGCCTTTCCGTCCGGGCCGCGCGCCTCGAGCGGGCGCAGCGCCGCCTCTCCGGCCTGCTGCCACGGCGTGTCTACGAGGGAGAGGATGCCGCACATAATCTAGGCGTGACTCGCCAGCGCCTCATAGGCGCGCGCCATGTGCGCAGCCGTGAATTCCGGCGGCACGGCGTCCGGCCCCGGGCGCGGCGCCTCGAGCGCCGCGCGCATGGTGCGTGCGAGCGCTTCTGCATCGCCGCACGGCACCAGCCAGCGCGCGAGCTCGCCGCGCAGTACTTCGCGCGGCCCCGAGGGGCAGTCGGTGCTCACCACGCGCGTGCCGCAGGCGAGCGCCTCGACGAGCACGTTCGGCATGCCCTCGCGGTCCGAGCACAGCACCAGCAGCTCGGCGGCGCGCATCCACGGATAGGGGTTGGGGCGGAAGCCGGCGACGAGCACCTTGTCATTCACGCCCCGCGCCGCGATCAATGCCTCGAGCTCGGGCGAAGGCTGCGTCAGCAGAACGAGGCGATGGGCGAGCCGCGCCGCGGCCCAGGCGTCGAGCAGCAGGTCGTGGCGCTTCTGCGGCATGAAGCGCCCCACGTGCAGCACGAAGGACTCGCGCGGCAGGTCGGGCTCCGGGCGTGCCGCGGCCGCATGCAGCGCCGCGAGGTCGAAGCCGCCGTAGATGCGCACGATGCGTGCACGCTCGAGGCCGAGCGCGTTGCGCAGGTCGGCGGCCACGCCGTCCGATACGGCGACCAGATTGCGTCCCTCGTATAGGCGCCGGTAGCGCGCAAGCCGGCGCGCGCGCTTTGCGGGCGCAAGCCGTTCGATCTCGGCGGAGAGCGTGTTGGCGATGCGAAACCAAACGTTCGGCAGCCGCGCCGCGGCGACAACGCGGTCGGCGAACGGCAGGGTGGACACGGTCAGGCAGCCGCCGCCCAGGTCGAGCCTGCGGTACAGCGCACGCAAGCGCGCGGCGGCGAGCATTTGCCCAAGCAAGCCCTTGCCGATTGCTTCGCCTGGCGCCGTGAGCGCGTGCAATTCGATTCCCGCTGGCAGCTCGTGCTCGACCCGATGCTCGAGCAGGACCAGGCGCACGCGGTGGCCGCGCGCCGCGAGCGCCGCGGCGAGCCTGAGCATCGATTTCTCCGCACCGCCGCCGCGCAGGTTGGTGGTGACGAGCGCGAAATTCATCCTGCGTGTTGAGGCGCGAGCGCCTCGAGCACCTTCTGCCACACGGTCTCGACCGCGATCTCCGCCATCGGCGTTTCGGGGCCGCAGCCCTCGGCCGCGCGCGGATGGTCGACGACGTGGCATGCCGCGCGCTCGAGCGGCGCGAGCAGCCGGCTCGGCGAGTAGCAGTGGTACAGCGCCACCATCGGCGGCTCGAGCGCACCCATGATGTGCGTCGGTCCGGTGTCCACCCCTACGTACAGATCCAGGCGGCTCATCACCGCCGCGCTCTGGCGCAGGGTCAGCTTGCCGGCGAACGAGGTCGCGCGCGCGCCGAGCTGCGCCGCCAGCTCGTCGACGCGCGGCCGTTCGAGCTTGCCGCCGAGCAGCACGAAATGCGCGCGCGGCCAACGCTCCGCGATGCGCGCGCACAGCGCGGCGAAACGCCCGACCGGCCAGTCGCGATAGCCCTTGGTCGGGAAGCTCGCGACCTGCAGGCCGACGACCGGCCGCGCGCCGACCGGCACGACGCGTCCGAGCGCAGCGCGCGCCCACTCCTGCTCCTCCGGCGTGACGACGTAGTGGAGCCTGTAGCCGGAGTCGGATAGACCCAGCGAGCGAGTCAGCAAGAGGGGTCCGAGCGCCGAATGCATGCTCTGGAATGCAGGCGGCTCGACGCAAGCGTACAGCCGGTCGTTCAGGTACACGTCGCTCTGCCGGAAGGCGACCACCTTGTCGGCCACGCGTTCGGCATACGCCACGAGCTGCGCGTCGAAGCCGAGCACCAGCGCGAGGTCCCAGCGCTGGCCGCCGATCCGGTCGCGCCAGAAGGCGCGATACTTGGTGATTGAGCCGACTTCGGCGATGAACGGCAGGTTGCGCAGGATCTCCGCGCGGTTGGGGTGCCCGAGCACGGTGATGCGCGCCTTGGGCCAGGCGTAGGAAAGCGCGCGTAAGGCGGGCGTGGCGAGCAGCGTGTCGCCGATTCGCGAGACGTTGATGAACAGGATGCTGCCCGGCGCGGCGAGGTCAGCGGGCATGGCGGGTATCGCGCCGGACGAACAGATAGTTGCGGTTCTCCGTGTGCGCGAGCTCGAAGCCGGCCGCTTGGACCTTTGCGGCGAGCGCCTGCGTGTGCTCGAGCGGGTGCTCGGTCCAGCCGTGGTGGAATTCGGCCAGAATCTGGCGCGCGCGCCGGATCGCGCCGCTCGCGCAGAGGGCGGCGAGCACTTCGTATTCGGCGCCCTCGACGTCCAGCTTGAGCACGTCGCATTCCGCGCGCCCGGCCTGGGCGAGAAGCTCCTCGAGCGAGGTCGTGCGCACGGCGATCCGCTCCGCGCCGGCGTAGGTGTGGCTCGCCAGCAGGCTGCCCGAAACGCCGTCGGCGCCCTGCGGCAGGTCCTCTGCGCGGCGCGGCATGTGGAACTCGAGCGTGCGGCCGGCTTCGCTCCAGAGCGCGGCGGCATGCACCTCCATGTTCGCCGGCCGATGCGTGCGCGCGTACTCGAGCGCACGCGGGTTCGGATCGACGCCGATCGCGCGCCCGCCGAAGCGGCGCAGGAAGGCCTCCGGAAAGCTTAGGTCGAATCCCAGCCCGCAATCGACGAGCAAGGGGTCGCGGCCGACGGCCGGGCCGTAGACCCACCACCCGCCGTAGCGCGTGCCCAGGCGCTGGAAGCCGCGCGGCATGCGCCATGCGCGCCAGCGGCGCGCGAGGCTGCGCTTGAGCCGCCACCACTGCAGCGCCGGGCCGCCGCGCGGCTTTGCGCTCGGCCCACCCATCAGGCGTAACCGTAGTAGCGCTTGAACCATTCCGCGAAGCGCGCCAGCCCTTCCTCGAGCGGCGTGGCGGGCGAGAAGCCGACCGCGCCCTCTAACAGCCGCGTGTCGGCGTAGGTGCTGCGCACGTCGCCGGGCTGCATCGGCGCGAATTCCTTCTTCGCCTCCCGGCCGAGCACGCGCTCGAGCATGGCGATGTAGTCGAGCAGCCCCACCGGTCGGTGGTTGCCGACGTTGAGCACGCGCCACGGCGCCCAGCTGGTCGCCGGGTTGGGCGCGGCTGCGTCGAACGCGGCGTCGGGCGCCGCCGGTTCGTCCAGCACGCGCAGCGTGCCTTCGACCACGTCGTCGACGTAGGTGAAGTCGCGCTGCATGTCGCCGTGGTTGAACACCTTGATCGGCCGGCCTTCCATAATCGCGCGCGCGAAGAGCACCGGCGACATGTCGGGCCGGCCCCAGGGGCCGTACACGGTGAAGTAGCGCAGTCCCGACATCGGCATGCCGAACAGGTGGCTGTAGACATGCGCCATCAGCTCGTTCGACTTCTTGCTGGCGGCGTACAGACTCACCGGGTGGTCGACGTTGTCGGTCTCCGACCAGGGCAGCCGGGCGTTGCCGCCGTAGATGCTCGAGCTCGAGGCGTACACCAGGTGGTGCGGGGGGTGCCGGCGCAAAACCTCGAGCAGGTTGGCGAAGCCGACCAGATTGGCCTGCACGTAGGAGCCCGGGTTCTCGAGCGCGTAGCGCACGCCGGGCTGGGCAGCGAGGTGCAGCACCGCGTCCGGCTTGAGGCGCGCAACGAGCTTGCCGAGCGCCTCGGCATTCGCCAAATCGAGCTGCTCGAAGTGGAAATCGCCCCGGCTCGTCAGCTGCTTGAGGCGGTCGCGCTTGAGTTCCACCGCGTAGTAGGGCGACAGATTGTCGATTCCGGTCACTTCGTCGCCGCGCTCAAGCAGGCGCTTGGCGCAGTGCATGCCGATGAAGCCGGCGCAGCCTGTGACCAGCACGTTCATGCGTTCCTCTTCGCCTTGCGCAGCTCGATCAGTTTGGCGTACTTGAGGTAGCTGTTCATGCAGCCGATCGAGATGTGCACCAGGCCCGGCAGGCCGTCCAGGAAGCCGAGCCGCAGGATGTAGAACTTGAAGAAGCGCACCAGGGGCGACAAGAGCATGTGCGCCGCGCCGGCTTCGCGCCCGCGCGCGAACAGCTCCTCGGCGGCGAGCGTGGTGTAGCGGTTCTGCTTGGCGAGGTAGCCTTCGAGGTCCTCGGCCGAATCGTGCAGCAGGTCGCCCGCGAGGGTGCCCGGAGTGACGGCGAACAGCACCTTCTCGTGCACCGGGTCGTCGCTCCAGCGCGCCTCGCGGCGGTCGAAGAGTCGCGGGCTCCAGTCCGGATAGCCCTCGCCGTGCGCAAGCCACTTCCCGAGGAAGCGGTTTCTGCGCGCCATGCGGTACACGGGCGCCACGGGCGCGGCGAGCGCGCCGGCGATGCTCGCGGCGAGCGGCACGGACACGCGCTCATCGGCGTCCAGGCACAGCACCCAGTCGTGCCGCGCCTGCTCGACGGCGAATTGCTTCTGGCGGCCGAAGCCCATCCAGTCCTTGTGCACCACGCGCGCGCCGTGGCGCGCGGCGACCTCGCAGGTCGCGTCCTCGCTGCCCGAGTCGACGACCACGATCTCGTCGGCGAAGGCGGCACTCTCCAGGCAGGCGCCGAGCCGGGTGGCCGCGTTGCGCGTGACGAGGACTGCGGAGACGGGGGCGCGGACGCCGGAACTCAAGTGGGTTATCCCGTAGAATCGGCGGCCGTATTCTAGCCGACCATGCCCCGCATCCTCTTCGTGAAGACCTCTTCGCTCGGCGACGTGGTGCATCACTGTCCCGCGGTGAGCGACGCGGCGCGCGCGCTGCCCGGCGCGGCGATCGACTGGGTCGTCGAAGAAAGCTTCGCCGCGGTCGCCGCGATGCATCGCAACGTGCGGCGGGTGATCCCCGTGGCGCTGCGCCGCTGGCGCGCGCGGGCATGGAACCCGGCGGTGTGGCGCGAGATCGGCGCGTTCCGTCGCGCGCTCGCCGCGGAGCGCTACGACTACGTGGTCGACACGCAGGGGCTCATGAAGAGCGCGGCGATCGCGGCGCTCGCCAGGGGGGAGCGGCACGGCCTGGACCGCGCGAGCGCGCGCGAGCCGCTTGCGGCGCGCTTCTACCACCACCGCCACCGCGTGCCGCGCGCGCTGCACGCCGTCGAGCGCAACCGGCGGCTTTGCGCTTCCGCTCTCGGCTACACGTTGCAGGGCCCTTGTGACTATGGCCTCGTCGCTGGTCGGCCGGCCGGCAAAGCGCCCGAAGGAGCGTACGCAGTGCTGCTCAGCATGACCAGCCGCGCAGACAAGCTCTGGCCGGAAGCGCTGTGGCGCGAGCTCGCGCACGGCCTCGCGGCGCGCGGGCTGCGGCTGCTGCTGCCCTGGGGCAGCGAGGCGGAGCGCGCGCGCTGCGAGCGCGTCGCCGCCGGGATCGGGGGCGCTTTCGTGCCGCCGCGCATGCCGCTGGCAGAGCTCGCGGGCGTGCTCGGCGCGGCGCGCTGCGCGGCGGGGATCGATACCGGCCTTGCGCACCTCGCGGCGGCCCTGGGCGTACCGACCGTGGGCATCTACTGCGGCTCCGACCCTGAACTGACCGGACTCTACGGCGCGCGGACGAAGAACCTCGGCCGCCCCGCCGCGCCGCCTACCGCCGCAGAGGTGCTCGAGGCCCTGGAGGGCCTGTGCTGAGCGTGCGCGGCCTCTACACGCTGATGTTGTGGCTCGCACTGCCGTTCGCGCTCGCGCGGCTGTGGTGGCGCGGGCTGCGCGAGCCGGGCTACCGCAGGCATGTCGGCGAGCGTTTGGGGCGATACGCTGAGCGCCCGGCGCGCAGGGTCATCTGGCTGCACGCGGTCTCGGTGGGCGAGACGCGTGCCGCGATGCCGCTGGTGCGGGCCTTGCAGAGGCGCTACCCGGATCACGCGGTTCTCGTGACCTGCATGACCGCCGCCGGGCGAGAGACGGTGCAACAGCTCTACGGCGACTCGGTGCTATGCGCGTATCTGCCGTACGACCTGCCCGGGGCGATGCAGCGCTTCCTGAAGCACTTCCGGCCGGCGCTCGGCATCATGATGGAGACCGAGGTGTGGCCGAACATGCTCGCCGCCTGCCGCGCGCGCGAGGTGCCGGTGATGCTCGCCAACGCCCGCATGTCGCGCCAGTCGGCGCGCGGCTACCGGCGCTTCGCGGCGCTGACGCGGCCCGCCTTCGAGAGCTTCGCGGCCGTCTGCGCCCAGGATCGGGCCGCCGCGCGGCGCCTGCGCGCTCTGGGCGCGGGCAGGCTGATCGTTTGCGGCAATCTCAAGTTCGACGTGCAGCCCGATGCCGCGAAGGTCGAGGAAGGCCGCGCCCTCATGGCGGCGCTGCGCGGGCGCCACGTGCTGCTGCTCGCCAGCACGCGCGACGGCGAGGAAAAGATGCTGATCGACTCGCTCGGCGACAAGGACGACGGAACGCTGATCGCGATCGTGCCGCGCCACCAGAAGCGCTTTGATGCCGTCGCCGAGCTGCTCGTCGGGCATGGATTTAAAGTCGCGCGCCGCAGCCTAGGCGAAGCGCCGCATGCCGGGCGGCGCATCCTGCTCGGCGATACGATGGGCGAGATGTCGTTCTACTACGCGCTCGCGACGGTCGCGATCATCGGCGGCTCGTTCCAACCGCTCGGCGGGCAGAATCTGATCGAGGCCTGCGCCGCGGGCGTGCCGGTCATCGTCGGGCCGCACATGTTCAATTTCGCGGAGGCGACGCGGCTCGCGGTCGAGGCGGGTGCCGCCGTCCAGGTCGCGAACGCCGCCGAGGCGGTGCGCACAGCGCGCGACCTGCTTGCCTCGGCGGACCGGCGCGCGGCCATGGCGCTCGCCGGCATGCGCATGTGCGCCGTGCACCGCGGCGCTGCCGAGCGCCACCTGACGGTGGCGCGCATCCTGCTCAGGGCGCCAGCACCGAGTTGACGCGCTCGAGGTCCTGCTCGGACAGGATTCCGCCCGCGGCCTGCAGCTTGAGGCGGCTGGTGATGAGGGTGTAGCGCGCGAGCGCCAGGTCGCGGCGCGTCTGATAGAGCTGCTGTTGCGCGTTCAGCACGTCGATGTTGATGCGCACGCCTACTTCGTAGCCGAGCTTGTTCGAATCGAGCGCGCTCTGCGAGGACACGAGCGCCTGCTCGAGCGCGTTCACCTGCGCGACCCCGTTTACCGAGGCGAGGAACGCCTGCTGCGCCGCGAGCGCCGCGCTGCGGCGCGCGTTCTGCAGATCCTGCTTGGCCTTGTCGTAGTTGAACGCCGCTTCGCGCGCGTGCGAGCTGATCGAGCCGCCCTGGTAGATCGGCAGGCCGAGCTGCACGCCGACCTGACCGTTCGTCACCTTGCTGCCGATCGGCGTGAACAGCGTGCCGCTCTGGTCGGTATAGCCGTAGCTCGCGATCAGGTCGAGCGTGGGGTAGTGGCCGGCCTGGTTGCGGTCCGCCTCGAGCCTGGCGATCTCGGTGAGCGAATCCTGCACCTGCACCACGTAGCTCTGCTTCTCCGCCATGTCGACCCAGGCCTGCATGTCGTTCGGAGTGGGCATCGTGAGCTTCACGTCGGGGCGCAGCGGCGCGAGCGCGCCGTACTCCTTGCCCGCGATCTGCTGCAGCGTGCGCTTCTTCACGTCCAGGTCGTTCTGCGCAGAGATCTCCTGCGACACGGAGAGGTCGTAGCGCGCCTGCGCCTCGTGCGTGTCGGTAATGGTCGCGGTTCCCACCTCGAAATTGCGCTTCGCCTGCGCGAGCTGCTCGGAGATCGCCGCCTTCTGCGCGCGCACCAGCTCGAGCGTGTCCTGCGCGCCGAGCACGTCGAAGTACGCCTGCGCCACGCGCAGGATGAGATCCTGGCTGGCCTGCGAGAAAGTCGCTTCAGCCTGCTTGACCTGGTAACCGGCCTCGTCGTACTGGATGAAGTTCTGCTTGCGATAGATCGGCTGCGAGAAATTGAGCGTGCCGTTGTAGGCGCGTGCGTCGCGGTTGAAGCTCGGGTTGAGCGTCGGGTTGTCCGACTGGAACTCGGTGTTGGTGTCGGTCGCGCTGCCTGTGAGGTTCAGGGTCGGCAGCACGAGCGCCCTGCCCTGCGGCAGCTTCTCGCGCCCGGCCTCGAGCGCAAAGCGTGCCGCGGCGTACTGAGCGTCGTAGCTGCGCGCGTCGCGGTACACCTGCAGCAGGTCTTGGGCCTGGGCGCCGCAGGGCAGCACCGCAGCGAGGGCGACAGCGAGGAGCAAACGCTTCATGTTCTGACCTCTTTCAATAGACCGGCATGGCCGGATCTACGGTGCGCGCCCACGCGTCGACGCCGCCGGCCAGGTTGTAGACGCTTTCGAAACCCTGCCGCTCGAGGAAGTACGCTGCGTGCATGCTGCGTGCGCCGTGATGGCATATGACCACCGTGTCGGCACCCGGGTCCAGTTCGGCGATGCGCACGGGGATCTCACGCATCGGCATGGGCAGCGATTCGTCGATGCGGCAGGTGCGGAATTCCCACGGCTCGCGCACGTCGAGCAACTGCGGCTTCGGCCGGGACGGGTCGGTGAGCCAGGCGCGCAGCTCCGAGGGCGAGATCTGGGTCATCTAGAAGCGAAAGCGCGGCGGCTGCTCCGCGTTGACGAGGGGCGCCAGCACGGTCTCGAACGCATCGACGCCGCGGTAGGCGCCGGGCGCCACGCAGGTGATCAGTTTCGCCTTCATGATCGGTGCGTCGCCGACCACCGCGAACAGCCTTCCGCCGGGGGCGAGCTGCTCGAGGAAGGCCTTGGGCAGCACCGGCGTCGAGCCGGTAAGCACGATCACGTCGTAGGGGGCATGCGCGGCCCAGCCGCGCGCCGCGTCGCCCTGCTCGAGAGTGACGTTGTCGACCCCGTGGCGCTCGAGATTGCGCCGGCCGAAGGCGGCAAGGGCCGGCTTGATCTCGACCGAGAACACGTGCCCCGCGCGGTGCGCCAGCAGCGCCGTCAGGTAGCCGCTGCCGGTACCCGCCTCGAGCACGCGGTCCGCCTTGCGCACCGCGAGCTCCTGTAGCGCGCGCGCCTCGATCTTCGGCGGCCACATGGTCTCGCCTTCGCCGATCGGAATCTCCATGTCGCTGAAGGCGAGCGTGCGGCAGGCTTCGGGCACGAACTCTTCGCGCGGCACGACGTAGAGCAAGTCGAGCACGTCCTGGTCGAGCACCTCCCAGGGCCTGATCTGCTGTTCGACCATGTTGAAGCGGGCCTGCTCGAAATTCATGGGGCCACGGCGGATTGCGTGCGAGGGGCCGCTAGTTTACCAAAGCGGACCTGCGGCGGCCGGCCTGGAGCCGCCGGCGCAGCCAGGCCGCGAGGTCGTCAAGGTAGGTGTAGATCACCGGCACCACGATCAGCGTCAGCAGGCTGGAGGTGATCACGCCGCCGATCACCGCCTGGCCCATCGGGGCGCGCTGCTCGCCGCCTTCGCCCAGGCCGAGCGCGAGCGGAATCATGCCGAAGATCATGGCGAGCGTGGTCATGAGGATCGGGCGCAGCCGCACCGCGCCCGCGCGCGCGACGGCCTCGGTGCGCGCGAGCCCTTCGCGCCTCCCCTGGTTGACGAAGTCCACCAGCAGGATCGCGTTCTTGGTCACGAGCCCCATCAGCATGATGAAACCTATGATGGAGAAGATGTTGAGCGTCGAGCGCGCCACGATCAGCGCGAGCACCACGCCGATCAGCGACAGCGGCAGCGACACCATGATCGCGGCTGGCTGCATGAAGCTCGCGAACTGCGAGGCGAGGATGAGGTAGATGAAGATGACGGCGAGGGCGAGCGCCTGGCTGGCGTAGGACATCGACTCCTGGATGTCCTTGGACGATCCTCCCATCGAGAAGCGGTAGCCCGGCGGCAGGGGGATGCGGTCGATTCTCGCCTTGAGGTCCCTGGCGACGTCGCCCGCGGGCCGGTTGAACACGTTTCCTGTCACCAGCACCTCGCGCAGCTGCTCCTTGCGGTTGATCTGCTGCGCGCCGGCGCTCTCGCGCACGCTGGCGATCTCGCGCAGCGTGACCATCTTCGGATTGCCGTCGACGTCCAGGCGCCCCGAGGCGAGCGGCACGCGCGCGAGGTCCGCCACCTGCGCGCGCTCGCTGCGGCCGAGGCGCACCTGCACGTCGTAGTACTGGTCGTCCGGGGCGCGCCAGTTGCCGACCGCCTGGCCCGCGAGCAGCGGCCGCAGGGTCGAGGCGACCTGGCCTACGCCGACCCCTAGGTCGCTCGCGAGCTCGCGCTTGACCTCCACCGAGATCTCGGGCTTTGGCGCCTCGTCGCTCGACTCGACGTCCACCGCGCCGCGGACGGCGCGCATCTCCTTCATCACCTGGCGCCCGAGGCTCGCGATCACGGCCTTGTCCTGGCCGAGGATCGAGACCTGCAACGGCTTGCCGCTCGATACCGACTTGTAGGCGCCGATCTGGGTGAGCTCGATACCGGCGATGCGCGAAAGGCGCTCGCGCATCGGCCGCGTGAGCGCTTCCTGCGAGCGTTTGCGCTCGTTGCGCGGCACCAGCTGCACGAACACGTTCACCCGGTTCTTGCCCTGCACGACGCCAGTGTTGATCGTGGTGTAGGTGTAGCGCACCTCCGGGAACTCGCGCAGCGCGCTTTCCGCCTGCTGCGCCTTGGCCTGCGTCAGCTCGAGCGAGGAGCCGACCGGGGTCTTGAACTGCACCTGTAGCTCGGAGAGGTCGGGCTCGGGCACGAACTCCGTGCCGACGAGCTTCATGAGCGGAAAGCTGGCGAGAAAACTGGTCACGGCGATGGCCAGCACGGTCTTGCGGTGCGCGAGGCTCCAGCCGAGCAGCCGCCGGTAGCCTTCGGACAGGCGGTCCATGAGCCGGTGAAACCACGCGAGCAGCCTTCCCAGCGGACCGCTGCCGTAGCGGCCTTCGGCCTGCGGGTCGTGCCAGATCGACGACAGCATCGGGTCCAGGGTGAACGATACGAACATCGAGATCAGCACCGCAGCGACCACGGTCAGGCCGAACTGGTGAAAGAACCGCCCGATGATGCCGCCCATGAAGCCGACCGGCAGGAATACGGCGACGATGGAAAAAGTCGTGGCGAGCACGGCGAGGCCGATCTCGCGCGTGCCCTCGAGCGCCGCCCGGTGATGGTCGGCGCCCAGGGCGACGTGGCGCACGATGTTCTCGCGCACCACGATCGCGTCGTCGATCAGCAGGCCGACCGAGAGCGACAGCGCCATCAGCGTGAGCACGTTCAGGGTGAAGCCGAACGCGTAGATGAACAGGAACGTGCCGATCAGCGCGATCGGCAGCGTCAGGCCGGTGATCACCGTGCTGCGCCAGGAGGCGAGGAACAGGAACACGATCGCGATGGTGAGCAGGGCACCCTCGAGGAGCGTGCTCTTGACGTCGGCCACCGAGTTGCGGATGCCCGTCGAAGCGTCGCGCACGATCTCGACCTTGACGTCGGGCGGCAGGAAACGCTGCATGTCGCGCACCGCGGCGCGCACGCCGTCGACCACCGCGATGGTGTTCTCGCCCTGCGCCTTGACGATGTCGATCGACAGCGCGCGCCGGCCGTTGATCAGGGCGGCGGTCTCCTCGTCCTGCTGGCCGTCCTCGACGTCGGCGAGCTGTCCCAGCGTCACCGCCCTGCCGCCGCGCCGCGCGACGATCAGGTTGCGGAAGTCCTCAGCGGTGTCCAGGCGCGCCTTGATCTGCACCACCTTTTCCTGGCTCGGGCTGATGAGCGTGCCCGCGGGGAGCTCCTGGTTCTCGGTGCGCAGCGCCTGGATCACCTGGTCGGCGCCGACCTTCTGCGCCTCGAGGTCCTCGAGCCGCAGCGCGACGCGGATCTCGCGCATCAGACCGCCGACCAGCGTCGCCTGTCCGACGCCGGCGACGTTTTCGAGCCGCTTCTTCACCACCTGGTCGGCGAGCGTGGTCAGGTCGCGCAGGCTGCGCGTGGGCGAGGTCACGGCGACCGAGGCGATGGGGAAATCGTCCGGGTTGAAGCGGCTGACTTTGGGTTCCTTGATCTCGTCGCGGAAGCCGGAGCGGATGAGGGCGATCTTCTCGCGCACGTCCTGCGCCGCGAGCTTGGGATCGACGTTCAGGTCGAACTCGACGATGACCACCGAGCGCCCCTCGTAGGAGCGCGACGAGAGCGTCTTGATTCCGCTGATGGTGTTTACCGACTCCTCGATCTTGCGCGTGACCTCCTCCTCGACGTTCTCGGGCGAGGCCCCGGGGTAGAGGGTCTCGACGACCACCACCGGGAAGCTGACGTCGGGAAACTGCTCGACAGGCAGGCGCGAGTAGGAGAAGGCCCCCAGCACCAGCAACGCGGCCATCATCATGGTCGCGAAAACCGGATTGGCGATGCTGACGCGGGTGAACCACATGCGGCGCTAGTCCCGCCGCGGCGCGTCCACCACGCGCGCGGGCGCGCCTTCGCGCAGCGCGCCAAGGTCGCGCGTCACGACGCGGTCGCCGGCGGTGAGGCCCGCGAGCACCTGCACGCGCCCCGCGCCGTCGGCGGGCCCGGTCTTCACCGGCCTCTTGCGCACGACGCCGTCCGCGAGCAGGTAGACGAAGCGCTCGCCCAGCTCCTCGCGCAGCGCGGTAGCGGGGATCAGCAGCACGCCTTCGACGCGCTCGAGCGTCAGGCCGCCCTGGGCGAACAGGCCGCCGCGCAGCATCCCCTCCGGGTTCTCGATCACCGCGTACACGTTGATCGAGCGCGAGCCGGCGATCGTCGAAGGATTGATGCGCTCGATATGCCCGGCGAACTCGCGCGCGCCGAAGCCGTCGACGCGGAACGACACCGGCTGCCCGACCTTCACGCGGCCGATTTCGCTCGCCGGCACGGCCGCCTCCAGCTGCAGGCGCGACAGGTCGACGATGGCGAGGATCCTGGCGTCGACTGGCACGCGCTCGCCGGGCTGCGCCAGGCGCTGCGCGACGATCCCCGAGATCGGTGCGCTCAGCACCGCGTCGCCGAGCGCTTTCTGCGCAACCGCAAGATCGGCCTCGGCCGCGCGCAAGCGCGCGAGCGCGACCTCGTAGACGGATTGCGTCGAGTCGAAGGCACTCTGCGAGATGAAGTTCTTCTCGAGCAGTGTTTTCTGGTTGGCGCGGTTCTTCCCGGCGAGAACCAGTTGTGCGCGTGCCGCTTCGACATCGGCGCGCTTGGCGGCGGCGCGCGCGGCGAGTTCGGTGGTGTCGATGCGGGCGAGCACCTGGCCGCGCTGCACGTTCTCGCCTTCGCGCACCGTCACCTCGACCAGCTCCCCGGCGACCTTGGCCTTCACCGTCGTCTCGTTTAGCGGCGTCAGCGTTCCCGTAAGGGGCAGGCTGCGCTCGAGCATCTGGGGCGCGAGCACGACGATGTCGGAGGGGAGGAATTCGAGCGCCTGCTCGCGAGCGATGGGCTCTGCGGCCTGGTTCTTGCGCACCGTCGCGAGCCCTGCCACCGCGGCGGCGCCGATCAGCACCGCGGCGCCCGCCGCCAGCAGCGCCCTCGCGGGAGTGAGAGGTCTCATCACCTAGTCCTCGAGCAGGCGTGGATTGGCAGTTGCCGCGTCCGGGTCCTTGAGCAACGCGCGGCGCAGCGCTTCGAGGTGCGCCTCGAGCAGCCTCACCTCGTCGATGCGCGTGCCGGCGAACGGCGCGAGCGAGTTGCGCCACAGCGCGGTGAGCAGCATGGGCGCCGCGATGAGAAGCGCGGTGTGCTTCGCCTCGAGCGGACGGAACTCGCCGCGCGCAATGCCGCGCCGGATGATCTGCTCGATCGCCGCCTGCCCCGGCTCGACGACCTCGGCCATGTAGAAGCGCGCGATCTCCGGGAAGTTGCCGGCTTCGGCGATGATCAGCTTCGGTATCCCGGAGAGGGGCTGCGAGCCGATGCGCTCCCACCAGCCGCGCAGCATCAGCCGCAGAAGCTCGAAGGAGCCGCCCCCGAACTGCTGTACCAGGCTGCGCATCTCGGCGATCGGCGAGACGATGCCTTCGCGCACCACTGCCTTGAACAATTCGGCCTTGTTGGCGAAATACAGGTACAGCGTTCCCTTGGAGACGCCCGCGCGCGCGGCCACGTCCTCCAGACGCGTGGCGGCATAGCCGCGCTCGACGAACAGCTCGAGCGCTGCGCGCGTGATTTCCTCGGGGCGCGCGTCCTTGCGCCGCGCCCAGCGCGGCTCGCTTCGGGAAGACAGGGGACGATTCATCGCAGAGTTTATAACTGACCGGTCGGTAAGATATTGTTGCGGTGCGCAACTGTCAAGCCGGACAGGGGTTTGCTTGTGCCAGGGGCGGGTTTGCAGTAGTTTTGGCGCCTCACACGCAGGGGTCCTGGCGCCGACCGCGGCCGCCGGGTGAGAGAAACCCTTTGAACCTGATGCGGGTAATCCCGCCGAAGGAAGCGACCATGAACGCCAATCCGAAATTTCTTGCCGCCACCGCCCACGTCGATGCCGACGCGGTCAAACCGCTGCCGAATTCGAGCAAGGCCTACGTGCAGGGCCCGCGGCCCGACCTGCGCGTGCCGATGCGCGCGATCGAGCAGACCGAAGGCCACCCGACGATTTTCGTCTACGACACGTCCGGGCCGTACACTGACCCGCAGGCGACGATCGACATCCGCAAGGGACTCGCACCGTTGCGCGAGCGCTGGATCCTCGAGCGCGGCGACTCCGAGCTGCTCGCGGGACCGTCCTCGGAGTACGGCCGCCGGCGGCTCGAGGACCCGAAGCTCACCGAGCTACGCTTCGACCTGAAGCGCACCCCGCGTCGCGCGCTCGCCGGGCGCAGCGTGACGCAGATGCACTACGCGCGAAAAGGGATCGTCACTCCCGAGATGGAGTTCATTGCGATCCGCGAGAACCAGCGTCTTGTCGATGCATTGAGTTTTCAACACCGCGGCGAGTCGTTCGGGGCGAATCTGCCCAAGGAGATCACCCCGGAATTCGTGAGAAGCGAGGTGGCGCGCGGGCGCGCCATCATTCCAGCCAACATCAACCATCCCGAGTCCGAGCCGATGATCATCGGCAGGAATTTCCTCGTGAAGATCAACGCCAACATCGGCAACTCGGCGCTCGGCTCGTCGATCGCGGAGGAAGTGGAGAAGATGACCTGGGCGATCCGCTGGGGCGGCGACACGGTTATGGATCTCTCCACCGGCAAGCACATCCACGAGACGCGCGAATGGATCATCCGCAATTCGCCCGTGCCGATCGGCACCGTGCCCATCTACCAGGCGCTCGAGAAGGTGGACGGCAAGGCGGAGGAGCTGACCTGGGAGATCTTCCGCGACACGCTGATCGAGCAGGCGGAGCAGGGCGTGGACTACTTCACCATCCACGCCGGCGTGCGGCTGCCTTTCATCCCGCTCACCGCGAAAAGGATGACCGGCATCGTCTCGCGCGGCGGCTCGATCATGGCGAAGTGGTGCCTCGCGCATCATGAGGAAAGCTTCCTCTATACGCATTTCGAGGATATCTGCGAGATCATGGCGGCCTATGACGTTTCGTTCTCGCTCGGCGACGGCCTGCGGCCCGGCTCGATCTACGACGCCAACGACGAGGCGCAGCTCGCGGAGCTGAAGACGCTCGGCGAGCTCACGCAGATCGCCTGGAAGCACGATTGCCAAGTGATGATCGAGGGCCCGGGCCACGTGCCGATGCAGCTCATCAAGGAGAACATGGAGCTGCAGCTCAAGTACTGCGACGAGGCACCGTTCTATACCCTGGGGCCGCTCACAACCGACATCGCGCCCGGCTACGATCACATCACCAGTGCGATCGGCGCCGCGATGATCGGCTGGTACGGCACGGCGATGCTGTGCTACGTGACGCCCAAGGAGCACCTGGGTCTGCCGAACAAAAAGGACGTCAAGGACGGAATCATCGCCTACAAGATCGCGGCGCACGCCGCGGACCTCGCCAAGGGGCATCCCGGCGCGCAGCAGCGCGACAACGCGCTGTCCAAGGCGAGGTTCGAATTCCGCTGGGCCGACCAGTTCAACCTGGGGCTCGATCCGGACACCGCCAAGGATTTCCACGACGAGACCCTGCCGCAGGAAGGCGCCAAGCTCGCGCACTTCTGCTCCATGTGCGGGCCGCACTTCTGCTCGATGAAGATCACGCAGGACGTGCGCGATTACGTGCAGAAGGGCATGCAGGAGAAGTCGATCGAGTTCGTCCGCAAGGGCGCTGAGCTATACCAAAAGAGCTGATCGCCTCGCTCGTCGGCATTTTCGTCGCGGTCGCGGTCGGCCTGCCGCTGGTCGCGTATGTCCTGCAGGACCGGCTGATCTTCTATCCGCAGCGCATCGGCGATGCGCGCCGCGCCGAGATCGGGGCGAGGTTTCCCGCGGTGCAGGAGCTGTTCGTCGACGCCCCCGACGGCACGCGCTTGCACGCCTGGTTCATGAAGTCGGGACCCGACCTGGTGCTCTACTTCGGCGGCAATGCGGAGGAGGTGTCGTGGATGATCGACGCGGCTGCGGCGCAGGCGCCGGGTGTGTCTTGGTTGCTGACGGATTACCGTGGCTACGGCGCCAGCCAGGGATCGCCTTCCGAGAAGAATCTCGTTTCTGACGCGCTTATCTGGCACCGCTACGCCGTACACGAACTGCACGCGAGCAAAGTCTTCGCGCTCGGCCGCAGCCTGGGCAGCGGCGTGGCGGCATCGCTCGCCGCCCAGCGGCCGCTCGCCGGCGTGATCCTCGTCACGCCCTTCGATAGCCTGACCGCGGTGGCACAGCGCTACTATCCCTACCTGCCAGTGAAGTGGCTGCTGCGGCATCGCTTCGACTCTTTCTCGCTCGCGCCGGGGATCGACGTTCCCATGCTGTGCCTGATCGCCGGGCGCGACGAGGTGATTCCGCCGGCGCACGCCGAGCGACTCTGGCAGGCCTGGGGCGGGCCGAAGCGCAAGGTGGTTCTCGCCGGCGTGTACCACAACGAGGTCGACGCGGCGCCGGATTTCTGGCCTTCGATCCGGCGCTTCGTAGACGTGAAATAGTTGTGGGGCGCCGGGCCGGTCGGATACGGTAGCATCGGCTCTTTCCTGAGGATTTGCACTGAACGCGCTTCCCGCGAGCATCGGTCGGTACGGCGTAGTCCGCGAGGTCGGCCGCGGCGCGAGCGCGACCGTGTACCTCGCGCGCGACCCGTTCGCGGCACGCGAAGTCGCGATCAAGGTGTTCCGACACGTCGGCGACGACGCCGACCTGCTCGCCGGCAAGCACCGCACCACATTCCTGAACGAGGCCGCGCTGGTCGGCAAGCTGCAGCATCCGCACATCGTTTCCCTGCTCGACGCCGCGGTCGAGCGCGAATACAGCTATATCGTCATGGAGTACGTCGCGGGCGGCACGCTCGCGCAGTACACCGCGTCGGACACGCTGCTGCCGCTCGAAAAGGTAGTCGAGGTGGTGTTCAAGGTGAGCCGCGCGCTGGAGTACGCGCACCGCCAGGGGGTGATCCACCGCGACATCAAGCCCGCAAACATCCTGGTGCCGCCGGCCTTCGATGTGAAGCTGTCGGACTTCGGCGTAGCGATGCTGGAGGGCGCGACGCACACCGACCTGCGCAACGTCGGATCGCCGGCCTACATGTCGCCCGAGCAGCTTTCCGACCAGACGCTCACCCATCAGACCGACATCTATTCGCTGGGCGTTGTGATGTTCCAGCTGCTCACCGGACGCCTGCCCTTCAGCGGCTCGTCGCACGCGAGCCTCATGTATCAAATCGTCAATCACCCTGCGCCCGCGCTGCGCAGTGTGCGCAGGGACCTGCCCGAGGCGGCTGAGGCGATCGTCGCCCGCGCGCTGCAGAAGGATCTCGCGGTGCGCTACCAGAGCTGGATCGACTTCGGCAAGGACCTCACCAGCCTCGTGCGTCACCTCGAGGCGCCGCACGAGGAGCTGTCGGACACGCGCAAGTTCCACGCCTTGCGCAACCTCTCCTTCTTCCGCGATTTTCGCGAGGTGGAGATCTGGGAGGTGCTGCGCGGCTCGAGCTGGCAGCGCCTGCCCGAGGACACGGTGGTGATCGAAGAGGGCGACCGCGGCGAGAGCTTCTACATCCTCGTCGACGGCGAGGTCGAGGTCACGCGCGCGGGGCGACACCTGAGCGCCCTGGTGCCGGGCGATTGCTTCGGAGAGATGCTCTACTTCTCGGGCGAGGCGAGCCTGCGCAACACTACCATCCGATCGCGCAGCGCGGTACTGGTGCTCGAGGTCAAGGCTGAAACGCTGCGCGCGGCGACCGACGCCTGCCAGGTGCAGTTCAACCGGGCCTTCATGCGCATCCTCATCGACCGTCTCACGGCCGCCAACCAGAAGCTCGCCGGGCGCTAGCGCGGATGCAAGACGCGACGCTCCTGCACGCGCTGCTGCTCGGCATCGTCGAGGGTCTGACCGAGTTCCTGCCGATCTCGAGCACCGGCCACCTCATTCTCGTTGGCGACCTGATCGGTTTCAGCGACGCGAAAGCCAAGGTCTTCGAGATCGTCATCCAGACCGGCGCCATGCTGGCGATCGTGTGGGAGTACCGTGCGCGCTTCCTGCGCGTCGACTGGCAGCTGTACCGCAATCTGGCGATCGCGTTCGTGCCGGCCGCGGTCATCGGCCTGGCGTTCGAGCACGCGATCAAGGCGGCGCTGTTCAAGGCAGTGCCGGTGGCACTCGCGTTCATCGCCGGCGCGCTGGTAATCCTGTGGGCGGAGCGGCGCGATCACCGCGTGCGCGTCGCGCGCGTCGACCAGATGACGTGGCTGGATGCGTTGAAGGTGGGATTCGCGCAGGCGTTCGCGCTGATCCCCGGCACTTCGCGCTCCGGTGCGACCATCATCGGCGGGATGCTGTTCGGCCTGTCCCGGCCGGCAGCAACCGAATTCTCGTTCTTCCTCGCGGTGCCGACGCTGGTCGCGGCGGGCGGATACGACTTCATCAAGCATCGCGCCCTTTTCTCGAGCGCGGACTTCGGCCTGTTCTCGGTCGGCTTGGTGGCGGCGTTTGTCGCCGCGATCGCCTCCGTGCGCTGGCTGATCCGCTACGTTGCCTCGCACGATTTCAAGCCGTTCGCCTGGTACCGCATCGCGTTCGGCATCGTCGTGCTCGTCACCGCCTACGCCGGCATCGTCGACTGGAGCGCGGGCTAGCTCTGCAGCCAGGGTAGGCCGGCGACGCGCCAGCCGCCGGTGCGGTTGCGCTGCTGGTTGGCGTCCTTGTCGCCCTCGAAGCCCTCGAGCACGTTGTAGCACTCGCGGTAGCCCGCCTCGGTGGCGGCGAGCGCCGCAAGGTGCGAGCGCCCGCCGGAGCGGCAGATGAACATCACCGGCTCGTCCGGGTCGACCAGCTCCGCGAGTTGGGGCAGGAACTCGGGGTTCAGCTTGCCCCCCGGATAGCTGCTCCACTCGACCGGCAGTGCCCCGGGAATGCGACCGACCCAGTGCAGCTCGGCGTGCGTGCGCACGTCGACCAGGCGGGCTTCGCCGGCCTGCAGCAGCGCATGGGCCTCGCTGGGAAGAAGCGCCCCCGCGTAGGGCAGCCGCAGGGCTCGCGCGCGCTCGCGCGCCTTGGCTTTGATGGCTTGCGCATCGTGCATGGTCGGCGCGCATTATAGTGATCCGGGGCTCGACCGCGGGCTGCGGGCTGGTGCATCATTGGCACCAGAAAGGGGCATTCGCTACCCGGATTGCACGCGTATGGTGCGCGCGCGGCCGGCGAGCTCCGGGAAGCCGCGGCTGCAAAGGCGAAATTCCGGCTGCGGGATTTGGCACGAAAACTGCTGATTGCGACACACTCGGCCGGTGCATCCGGCCCGCTTTTATTTCAGACACCCACTCAGGAGATCCGAAGATGGCGATGACGCCCGATGACGTCTTGAAGATGCTCAAGGACAAGGAGGTCAAGTTCGTCGACCTTCGTTTCACCGATACGAAGGGCAAGGAACAGCACGTCTCGGTGCCGTCGCGGTATTTCGACAAGGACAAGTTCGAGAGCGGGCACGCCTTCGACGGCTCGTCTATCGCGGGATGGAAGGGCATCCAGGCCTCCGACATGCTGCTTATGCCGGACCCCTCGAGCGCGCGCCTCGACCCGTTCACCGACGAGGCGGTGCTCAACATCAGCTGTGACGTCATCGAGCCCTCCGACGGCAAGCCCTACAGCCGTTGCCCGCGCGGCGTGGCCAAGCGCGCGGAGGCGTACCTCAAGTCGACCGGCCTGGGCGACACGGCCTACTTCGGGCCGGAGCCCGAATTCTTCATTTTCGACGGCGTGACCTGGTCGGTCGACATGTCGGGCTGCTCGGTCAAGGTCAAGTCCGAGGAGGCGCCCTGGTCGACGGGGATCGACTATGAATCCGGCAACATGGGTCATCGCGCGCCGGTGAAGGGCGGCTATTTCCCGGTCGCTCCGGTCGACTCCCAGCAGGATATCCGCAACGCCATGTGCCTTGCGCTCGAGCAGCAGGGCGTCGAGGTCGAGGTGCATCACCACGAAGTGGCTGCGGCAGGGCAGAACGAGATCGGAACGCGGTTCGCGCCGCTCGTGCAGCGCGCCGACTGGATGCAGATCCTGAAGTACACGGTCTGGAACGTCGCGCATTCGTACGGAAAGACAGCGACGTTCATGCCCAAGCCCATCGTGGGCGACAACGGCTCCGGGATGCACGTGCACCAGTCCGTGTGGAAGGGCGGCACTAATCTCTTCGCCGGCAACGGTTACGCTGGACTGTCCGAGTTCGCGATCTACTACATCGGCGGGATCATCAAGCACGCGAAGGCCCTGAACGCGATCACCAACCCGGGCACCAACTCGTACAAGCGCCTGGTGCCGGGCTTCGAGGCGCCGATCAACCTCGCATACTCGGCGCGCAACCGCTCGGCCGCCTGCCGCATCCCGCACGTGGCGAGTCCGAAGGGACGGCGCGTCGAAGTGCGCTTCCCCGATCCGACGGCGAATCCCTATCTAGCGTTCGCCGCGATGCTGATGGCGGGGCTGGACGGTGTACAGAACAAGATCCACCCGGGCGATCCGGTCGACAAGAACCTGTATGACCTGCCGCCGGAAGAGCGCAAGAAGGTGCCGAACGTGTGCGCTTCGCTCGACGAGGCGCTCGGCCATCTGGAAAAGGACCGCGCGTTCCTCACGAAGGGCGGAGTGTTCGACGACGACCTGCTGGACGCTTACATCGAGCTCAAGAAGGAAGAGGTGCAGCGCTTCCGCATGACGACCCATCCGGTCGAATTCGACATGTACTACAGCTCGTAAACCAATCCGCGGCTCAAACGTGATGGGGAGGACGGGCATCACCCGTCCTCCCGCCTTTTCGGGGGTTTGCAGCGAGAAGTTCTACTGGCATAGACTCAGAGGGTTCAATTAAGGTAGCTTCTCTACCATGCCTCGGAACCCATTGTTTGCTGCACTTATCCTTGCCCTAGCGGCCGGGTCGGTGCGCGCCCAGGGTGGTCCGATCTACAAATGCATCGACAGCAACGGCCGCCTGCTCTATACGACCGAGAAATCGGATATGGCGGGCAAGAAATGCGAGCCCGTGGCGAGCGAAGTGAACGTCGTGCCGTCGCAGAAGCCGCGCGGCGAATCGGCCAGGCCTCCGGGCTTTCCACGCGAGACGGCGACGCAGCGTTCCACCGCGAAGGAGAAGCAGCGCGAGACGCTGGAGGGCGAGCTGGCACGGGAAAAGAGCTCGCTCGCCGACGCGCAGAGGGAGTTGGACGAGCAACAGGCCGTGCGCTCGGGCGACGAGCGGAATTACGCGCGCGTGCTGGAACGGCTGCAGCCGTACAAGGACCGCGTAGAGCTGCACCAGAAGAACATCGAAGCGTTGCAGCGCGAGCTGGCGAACCTCTACAAGTAGCATTGTGCGCCGCGGGGCGCCTGCCGTGACTCACTCGTTCGCCGGGCTGGAGCTGCTCGCCACTGCAGTCGTGGCGCTCGACGACACGCTCGTGGTGCGCTACGCCAATCCGGCTGCGGAGAATCTGCTCGAGGCGAGCGCGCGCAGCCTGGTCGGTCAGCCGTTCCTCGGCTTGTTCGCCGACAGCGCCGAGCTGCGCACGCGCCTCGCCGAGGCGCTCGCCACGCACTGGGACTATTCGGCGCAGGTCGTCGAGTATCTGCGCCCGGGGCGCGACCCGCTCCCGCTTTCATGCCTGGTCGCGCGCGCGGACGCGGGCGGTGCCGCGCTCCTGTTGGTCGAGCTGCGCGCGATCGAGCAGCAGCTGCGCGTGGCACGCGAGGAGCGGCTGCTCTCCGAGCAGCAGGCGAACCGGGCGTTGATCCGCAATCTGGCGCACGAAATCAAGAACCCGCTTGGCGGACTGCGCGGATCGGCGCAGCTGCTGGAACGCGAGTTGGACCGCCCGCAACTCAAGGAATACACGCAAGTGATCATCAAGGAGGCCGACCGCCTCCAGGCGCTTCTCGACCGGCTTCTCACGCCGCATCGCGCGCCGCGCATGGGTCCGGTAAACGTGCACGAAGTGCTCGAGCGCGTGCGCAGCCTGCTGCTCGCCGAGTTCGGGCATGCGGTCACGGTGCGCCGAGACTACGATCCGAGCGTCCCGGAGGTCACGGCCGACAAAGAGCAGCTCATCCAGGTCGTCCTGAATGTGGCGCGCAACGCCGCTCAGGCGCTTACTTCAGAAGAGGGCCTCGCGCGCGGAGGAAGGACGATCACCTTCCAGACGCGTGTGCTGCGCCAGGTCACCATCGCCCGCCGGCGCTGCAAGCTGGCACTAGAATTGCGAGTGATCGACAGCGGGCCCGGCATCCCGGAGGACATACGCGAGCGAATCTTCAGTCCTCTGGTATCCGGGCGAGATGGCGGCAGCGGGCTCGGGCTTTCTCTCGCCCAGACCTACGTCCAGTACCACCACGGAGTGATCGAGTGCGACAGCCGGCCTGGCCACACGGTGTTTCGGATCCTGCTGCCGCTTTCTTGAGCGAGTCGATGAGTAAGCGATGAAACCGGTCTGGATCGTCGACGACGATCGTTCCATCCGTTGGGTGTTCGAGAAGGCGCTTACCCGCGAGGGCATCGACTACGCGTCGTTTCCCTCTGCCAAGGAGGCGCTCGAGGCGCTGTCCGCGGGCCCGCCGCAGGTCCTGGTATCGGATATCCGCATGCCGGGGCCCTCCGGACTGGAATTGCTGAAGACGCTGAAGCGGCAACACCCTTCGGTGCCGGTGATCATCATGACCGCATATTCGGATCTCGACTCGGCGGTGGCGGCGTTCCAGGGCGGAGCCTACGAGTACCTGCCCAAGCCCTTCGACGTCGATCAGGCGGTAGACCTGATCCGGCGCGCGCTCGAAGAGAGCCAGCGCGAGGAGGCCGAGGCCGAAGCCCCCGCCGCAGTGCCGGAAATCCTCGGACAGGCGCAGGCGATGCAGGAAGTGTTCCGCGCGATCGGCAGGCTTTCTCAGTCGAGCGCCACGGTACTGATTACGGGCGAGTCCGGGACAGGCAAGGAACTCGTCGCGCGCGCCCTGCACCGGCACAGTGCGCGAGCAGCGAGACCGTTCGTCGCCATCAACACCGCGGCGATGCCCAAGGATCTGCTCGAATCCGAGCTGTTCGGCCACGAGCGCGGCGCGTTCACCGGGGCGCAGCAGCAGCGCCGCGGCCGCTTCGAGCAGGCCGAGGGCGGCACCTTGTTCCTGGACGAGATCGGCGACATGCCGGCCGAGCTCCAGACCCGGCTGCTGCGCGTGCTGTCGGACGGCAGCTACTACCGGGTCGGCGGCCACCAGCAGATCAAGGCGAACGTGCGCGTGATCGCCGCCACGCACCAGGATCTGGAGGCGCGTGTTCGCGAAGGGACCTTCCGCGAGGACCTGTACCACCGCCTGAACGTGATCCGCATCCGCATGCCCTCCCTCAGGGAAAGGCGTGAGGACACCCCTCTGCTCGCGCGCCACTTCCTCGCGCGCAGCGCGCGGCAACTCGGCGTCGAGCCGAAGCGTCTTTCGGAAGACGTACTGGCGCAGCTCGCACGCCTCGAATTTCCGGGCAACGTGCGCCAGCTCGAGAACCTGTGTCACTGGTTGACGGTGATGGCCCCGGGCCAAGTCGTCGAGCTGGCCGATTTGCCGGCGGAGTTTCGCGATCAGGGGGCGGAGGCGGCAGGCGCATCCGACTGGATCTCCGCGCTCGAAGGCGAGGTCGAAAGGCGCCTCGCGCGCGGCGAGACGGGGATCCTGGACGCGCTCGGGCGCCAGTTCGAGCGCTCGCTCATCCTGAAGGCGCTGTCGCGCACCGGCGGCCGGCGCATCGAGGCCGCCGCTCTGCTCGGCATGGGCCGCAACACCATCACGCGCAAGATCCAGGACCTCGGCATCGAAGGCCACGCCGAGGGCGAGAAATAGCCGCTAGGCGGATTTTCTCGCCGCGCGGCGGTTCACTTCGAGCTGCGCGTCGACCAGCGCGACGACCTCGTCGAGCGCCGCCAGGCGCATGCCCCGCTGCGCGGCGATCGTCTGCACCAGGCGATCCACCCGCTCGATGTTGGCCGCGCCGCCGTAGAGCGCGCGCGCCGCGGAGGACGGACCGGTCAGCCCCCGTGCCGCCGCAGCGTACTTCTCGAATGGCACGAGATCCCTATCATCGGCACCGAGCGACCTGCAAAGCTCAACCACCCAGTTGTACACGGACCTCGATTGCCCGATGTCGGCATGCACCGCGTCCTTGATCGGGCGCATTCCGCTACGGGTGATGCAGCGGTAGTTGCCCGCCATCAGCATCGCCCATTTCGCGAGCGGGACGAACACCGAATCGTGCACCTTCAGCTTGACCGGCAGCTCGATCTTCTCCGTGCCGGTGTCGAACCGGGACGCCTCGATGTCCGACTCGAGCCGGCGCAGGATGGCGGTATGCGCCTCGGACGGAAACCGCGCCGCCTTGAAATTGGTCGGCAGCCGCACCTGCAGCACGTTGACCTTCTCATCGGCCGGGCGCGAAGCCTGCGGATCCGGGCTGCACAGCGTGACGAGCGCCGGGTCGAAGGCGCCCCACACGGCGGGCTCGGTGTAGCAGGCGCGGCAGGACTCCGGCGAGACGCCGGGGATGCGCGCGAGATAGGGCAGGGGCGGCATGTTCATGATCGACATGCACGGCACTCTCGCCTTCGCCGTCGCCGCGAGCAGTTCGCGCACGCCGGGCGCGCCGTACTGCGGCTCCTGCATCGCCAGGCCGACGAGATCGAAATCCGCCGGACGCACCGCGCGCGGGCCGTCGGCGGAAAGCTTGCCCGGCAGCTTGCGCGTATCGAGCTCGACCGGCGCGGCGCGTCCCTTCACCGGGATGCGCACGCGCGCCCCTTCCTTGTTGATCAATTCGGCCTCCGCCGGCAGGCAGACGAGCTTTACGTTGTGACCGGCGAGCGCGAGCTTCGCTCCCAGGAGCGATCCGTACGAGGCGCCGAGGATCAGAACGTTGCAGGGATTCGGCATTGAGAGTCTCCTCGATTCACGATGTGAAATTCAAACTCGGGTATTGGAAAAGCCTACTCCCTTACTCCGGCTTTTTCATGTTGCGGCGCGCCATATGACTGAATAGAATGAGGTACTTATGACAATCGAAACCGCGCCGCGCCTCTCGCAAGGCATTTCCGTGTCCGGCGGTATGACCCCGGAATTCCAACAAATCCTGACGCCCGATGCGCTCGCGTTCGTCGCGAAATTGCATCGTGCCTTCGAGCCGCGCCGCCAGGAGCTGCTGGGCCGGCGTGCGGCCAGGCAGAAGGAATTCGAGCGCGGTGCGCTGCCCGACTTCCTCGCCGAGACGAAGCACATACGCGAGTCGCAATGGAGCGTCGCGCCGCAGCCCAAGGACCTGCTCGATCGCCGCGTCGAGATCACCGGCCCAACCGACCGCAAGATGGTCATCAACGCGCTCAATTCCGGCGCGTCCACGTTCATGGCCGACTTCGAAGACGCAAACTGCCCCACCTGGTTCAATATGATCGACGGGCAGGTCAACATCCGCGACGCGGTGCGCCGTACGATCACTTTCGAGCAGGAGGGCGGGAAGCGCTACACGCTGAATGAGCGGACCGCCGTTCTGCTTCCTCGGCCCCGCGGCTGGCACCTGGATGAAAAGCACGTGCAGGTGGACGGCAAGCCGGTCTCCGGGGGCATCTTCGATTTCGCGCTGCTGTTCTTCCACAACGCGAAGGAACTGCTCGCGCGCAGCTCGGGCCCGTACTTCTACCTCCCGAAGATGGAGTCGCACCTCGAGGCGCGGCTGTGGAACGACATCTTCGTGATGGCGCAGAAGGAGCTCGGCGTGCCGCAGGGCTCGATCAAGGCGACGGTGCTGATCGAGACCGTGCTCGCGGCCTTCGAAATGGACGAGATCCTGTGGGAGCTGAAGGATCACTCTGCGGGGCTGAACATCGGCCGCTGGGACTACATCTTCTCTTGCATCAAGAAATTCCGCTCCAACAAGAATTTCTGCCTGGCGGATCGCGCGCAGGTCACGATGACTTCTCCGTTCCTGCGCGCCTACGCGCTGCTGCTCGTCAAGACCTGCCACCGGCGCGGCGCGCCGGCGATGGGCGGCATGGCGGCGCAGATCCCGATTAAGAACGACCCCGCCGCGAACGAGGCCGCGCTGGAAAAGGTGCGCCAGGACAAGCTGCGCGAGGTGTCCGACGGCTGCGACGGCACGTGGGTCGCGCATCCGGGCCTGGTGCCGGTCGCGAAGGAAGTCTTCGACAAGCACATGCCGCAGCCCAATCAGTACGGCAAGCAGCGCCCCGACGTGAACGTCAGCGCGAAGGAGCTGCTCGACTTCCGGCCCGAGACGCCGATCACCGAGGCCGGGCTGCGCAACAACATCTCGGTCGGCATCCAGTACTTGGGCGCCTGGCTCGCCGGCAACGGCTGCGTGCCGGTGTACAACCTGATGGAGGACGCCGCGACCGCCGAGATCTCGCGCTCGCAGATCTGGCAGTGGATCCGCAGCGAAAAGGGCAAGCTCGACGACGGCCGCAAGGTGACGGTCGAGCTGTTCCGCAACCTGCTCGCCGAGGAGCTGCCGAAGGTGAGGAGCGCGCTCGGCGAGGTCGTCTGGAAGGCCGGCAAGTACGAGCAGGCGGCGAAGGTCTTCGACGAAATCACCACCGGCGAGTACGTCGACTTCCTCACGTTGCCCGCCTACCGGCTGATCGACTGAGCGCGGCGCCGCGGGTAGCATCCGCGTGCATGGATCAGCAGCCGAGCGCCACGCCGACCCAGGACCTCGCCCGCACGGTGCTCGCCGTGCTGTCGCTCGGGGGCCTGATCGCCATTGCGATCTGGGTTCTCAGGCCGTTCCTGCCTGCGCTCATCTGGGCGGTAACGATCGTGATCGCCACCTGGCCGCTGATGCTCAAGGCACAGGCTTATCTCTGGGGCCGCAGGGCCCTGGCCGTCGCCGCGATGACACTCGCGCTGCTGTGCGTGTTCATCGTTCCGGTCCTGCTGGCGGTTGTGACGATCGCCGAGAACGCGGACCGCATCACCGGCTGGCTCAAGACGCTCGCTTCGATGCACGTGCCGCCGCCTCCTGCGTGGGTTGCGGGCTTGCCGGTCGTCGGCGAGCGCCTCACGGCGCTCTGGCAGCAGATCGCGGTCGAAGGCTATAGCGAACTCGCGGCGCGCGCCGCCCCGTACGTCAAGGACCTGGGCAGATGGATCGTCGGCCATGCCGGCAGCGCGGGCGCGGTGTTCGTCCAGCTCTTGTTGACCGTAGTCCTGTGCGCGATCCTGTATTCGACGGGGGAGCGCGCCGCCGCGCGCGCGCTGCGCTTCGGCCGCCGGCTCGCCGGCGCACGCGGCGAGGGCTCGGTCATGCTGGCGGCGCAGGCGATTCGCGGTGTCGCGCTTGGCGTGGTCGTGACCGCACTCGTCCAGTCGATTCTGGGCGGCATCGGTGTCGCAGTCGCCGGTGTGCCGTTTCCGGCAGTGCTCACCGCGCTCATGTTCATGCTGGCAATCGCGCAGATCGGACCGGCGCCGGTGCTGGCGCTCGCGGTAGGCTGGCTGTTCTGGAAGGGCAGCACAGGGTGGGGCACGGCGCTGCTCATATGGGCGGTCGCGGTCAGCACCATGGACAATGTGGTGCGCCCGCTGCTCATCCGGCGCGGCGCGGACCTGCCGCTGCTGCTGATTTTCGCGGGCGTGATCGGCGGGCTGTTGGCCTACGGCGTGGTGGGCATCTTCATCGGGCCGGTTGTTCTCGCGGTGGCGTACAAGCTGCTCGAATCATGGCTCGAGGATGCGCCCGCCTAGCACGGCTCACGGAGACGTTCGATGATCGATCTGTACATGTGGGGCACCGCCAACGGCCTGCGCGCGAGCGTCGCTCTGGCCGAGACGGGGCTCGAGCACCGCATCCATAAGGTGGATCTCACCAAGGGTGAGCACAAGAAGCCCGAGTTTCTGCAACTCAATCCCGCGGGGCAGATCCCGGTGATGGTCGATTCCGACGGCCCGGGGGGCAAACCCCTCACGCTTGCGCAATCGGGCGCAATCCTGCTCTACGCAAGCGAGAAGTCGGGCAAGCTCATGCCAAAGGATGCCAGCCGGCGTGCGCTGGCGTACCAGTGGTTCATGCACGCGACGAGCGACGTCGCGGCGGCGAGCGGAACGATCTTCCTACTCGAGAATGCCGTGCCCGAGAAGCTCCCCGCGAATACGGACTTCTTCAAGAAGCGTCTGGTGGCGTTTTTTCGCAATGTAGACCTGCGGCTCACTGGG
>DATGDH010000065.1:0-3744 GCA_035310985.1 Burkholderiales bacterium | reverse complement strand
CATCGTCGTGCCGATGCCCACCGCCGGTCCGCCGACCGCGGCGACGAGCGGCTTCTCGAGCGTGGAGAGCGTGCGCAGGAACTCGAAGGTCGGCGAGCGCTCGCCGTGCGGCGGGCGCTCGAGGAAGTCCTTCAGGTCGTTCCCCGAGCAAAAGCAGTCGGGTTGGCCGTGGATCAGCGTCGTGCGCACCTGCGGGTCGGCTTCTGCCGCGGCGAGCGCCGCAGCGAGTGCCTGGTACATCTCGAGCGTGAGCGCGTTTTTCTTGTCCGGGCGCGCGATCTCGATGCGCGCGACGCGTTCGCTCGTTTCCGCGACGATATGCGTGCCCACGTCAGGCGGTCGGGAGCTTGTAGTCCTTGAACTGCTCGCGGATGGTCAGCTTGGAGAGCTTGCCGGTCGCCGTGTGCGGCAGCTCCTTGACGAACACCACGTCGTCCGGCATCCACCACTTGGCGATCTTGCCCTCGTAGAACTTGAGCAGGTCATCCTTGCTTACGTCCTGGCCGGACTTCTTGACCACCACCACGACCGGCCGCTCGTCCCATTTCGGATGCTTGATGCCGATCACGGCCGCCTCGGCGACCGCCGGATGCGCCACCGCGATGTTCTCCAGGTCGATCGAGCTGATCCACTCGCCGCCCGACTTGATCACGTCCTTGGAGCGGTCGGTGATCTGCATGTATCCGTCGGGATCGATCGTCGCGACGTCGCCGGTGGGGAACCAGCCGTTCCTGAGCGGATCGCCGCCCTCGTCCTTGAAATAGCTGCTGATCACCCAGGGCCCGCGCACGTGCAGGTCGCCGAAGGCCTTGCCGTCCATCGGCAGCTCCTTGCCGTCTGCGCCGACGATCTTCAAGTCGACGCCGAATATCGCGCGGCCCTGCTTGGACTGCACAGCGTAGCGCGCCTCCTTGCCGGCGCGGTCGTGCTTGGCCTTGAGCGTACACACGGTGCCGAGCGGGCTCATCTCGGTCATTCCCCAGGCGTGCAGCACCTCGACGCCGTAATCCTCCTGGAAGGCGCGCAACATCGCCGGCGGGCACGCGGACCCCCCGATCACCACTCCCCTGAGGGTGGAGAACTTCAGGTCCGACTGCTTCACGTAATTTAGCAGCCCGAGCCACACGGTCGGCACTCCCGCCGACATCGTCACGCCCTCGGCCTCGAACAGCTCGTGCAGGCTCTTGCCGTCCAGATGCGGCCCGGGAAGCACGAGCTTGGTGCCGGTCAGCGCGCAGGAATACGGCAGGCCCCAGGCGTTGACGTGGAACATCGGCACCACCGGCAGCACCACGTCGCGCGCCGAGAGGTTGAGCGCGTCGGGCAACGCGGCGGCGTAGGCGTGCAGCATCGTCGAGCGGTGCGAGTAGAGCGCGCCCTTCGGGTTGCCCGTCGTGCCCGAGGTGTAGCACAGGCAGGCCGCGGTGCGCTCGTCGAAGCTCGGCCATTCGTACCGGTCGTCCTGCGCCGCGATCAGCTCCTCGTAGCACATCAGCCCCGGGATCGCGCTCTGCTTCGGCATGTGCGCGCGGTCGGTCATCAGCACGAAGCTCTTGACCGTCTTCAGCTGCGGTGCGAGCTTTTCCACCAGCGGCAGAAAGGTCAGGTCGAAGAACACGACCTTGTCCTCGGCATGCCCGGCGATGTACCCGATCTGTTCGGGGAACAGGCGCGGATTGATCGTGTGGATCACTGCGCCGCTGCCGGCGACCGCATAGTAGATCTCGAAATGGCGGTAGCCGTTCCAGGCGAGCGTCGCGACGCGCTCGCCCGCCTTGACGCCGAGAGCCTGGAGCGCCTTCGCCAGCCGGCGCGCACGCTTGTGCGCCGCACGGTAGTTGTAGCGGTGGATGTCGCCCTCGACCGTCTTGGAGACGATTTCTGTTTCGCCGTGGTGGCGATCGGCATGCCGGATCAGGTCGGTGATCAGTAGCGGCATGTCCATCATCAGGCCTTGCATGGCAGCTCCTCTGGAATGCGGTTTCACGATGCGGCGCGGCCGGGCGAAACTACTCTTCGGCGCGGCAGCCGGTCAAGCAACCGCCCCTGCTTGACCGCTAGCGGGGCGATATCTAACATCTTCGCAAGCTGCGGCGATCAGAACAAGAAGATCCTCGGCCGCGCTAATTTCGCACCCTAGGGAGATCCCATGACCAGCAAATTCATCCGGGCGGCCGCGGTCGGCGCCGCCGCAGCCCTGTTCGCCTTCGGCGCGCAGGCGCAGACCATCAAGATCGGCTACATCGACCCGCTGTCGGGTCCGTTCGCCAACACCGGCGCGCAGGGGCTGGCCGAGTTCCAGTTCTACGCGGACTGGCTGAACAAGCACGGCGGCGTGCTCGGCAAGAAGCTCGAGATCGTGCCGTTCGACAACAAGGTGAGCCCGCAGGAGTCGCTCAACCAGCTCAAGCGTGTCGAGGACGAGGGCATCCGCTACATCACGCAGGGCAATTCCTCGGCGGTGGCGCTCGCCCTCTCGGACGCGGTCACCAAGTACAACGCCCGCAATCCCGGCAAGGAGATCCTGTACCTGAACTACGCCGCGGTCGATCCCGCGCTCACCAACGAGAAATGCAGCTTCTGGCACTTCCGCTTCGACGCGAGCGCCGACATGAAAATGGAGGCGCTCACTGCCGTCATTGCGAAGAACAAGAACGTGCACAAGGTGTACCTGATCAACCAGGACTACTCCTTCGGCCACGCGGTGGCTGATGCGGCGGTCGAAATGCTCAAGCGGAAGCGCCCCGACGTGCAGATCGTCGGCAACGAGTTCCATCCGCTCGGCAAGGTAAAGGACTTCGCACCGTATGTCGCCAAGATCAAGGCTGCCGGCGCCGACTCCGTCATCACGGGCAACTGGGGCAACGACATGTCGCTGCTGGTGAAAGCCGGCAAGGAGGCCGGGCTCGACGTCGACTGGTACACCTACTACGCGGGCGGCCTGGGCACCCCGACCGCGATGGGCGAGGCGGCCGCGGGGCACGTGAAGATCGTGGCCGAGTACCATTCGAACGTCGCCAACAACAAGGCCGCGGCCTGGGATGCGGCCTACCGCAAGCAGGCGCCCAAGGGCAACCCCGACTTCTACTACCTGCGCGGCAAGATCATGTTCGACATGCTGGTGGCGGCCATGAAGCAGGCCGGGTCCGACGAGCCCAAGAAGGTGGCCTATGCGCTCGAAGGCATGAAGATGCAGGGCGACCTCGGCGAGCTCGAGATGCGCAAGTTGGACCATCAGCTGATCCAGGCGCTGTACGTGTTCACGCTGCAGAAGATGGCCTCCAAGGGCGGCCCCAAGGAAGCCAAGATCGACATGGAAGGCAGCGGCCTCGCGCCGGTCACCGACGCGCGCATCGAGCCGTACGTGACCGCGACGCCAACCTCGTGCCAGATGCAGCGTCCGTGAGCCGTACCCGATAGCAGTGGACGGGGGGTTCGCCCCCCGTTTTTTCGCGCATGGAATTCTTCGTCGTCCAGCTGCTGAACGGCGTCAGCTACGGGCTGCTGCTGTTCATGCTTTGCTCCGGCCTGACGCTGGTGTTCTCGCTCATGGGCGTGCTCAACTTCGCGCACGCCAGCTTCTACATGGTCGGCGCCTACCTCGCGTACTCGATCGGGCTCAAGACCGGATTCTTCCCGGCGCTGATCCTCGCGCCGGTGCTCGCCGGGCTGCTGGGCGCCCTGGTCGAGCGCTACGGCCTGCGCAAGGTGCACCGCTACGGCCACGTCCCGGAGCTGCTGTTC
>DATGDH010000064.1:0-55126 GCA_035310985.1 Burkholderiales bacterium | reverse complement strand
AAATCTGGTCGTCGATTACCGAAAAAGTGGCCGACGAAATGTTCAGTGCCATGCAGCGCAACGACAAGGAAGGCGACATCAACCCGATCTACGTCATGGCCGACTCCGGCGCTCGTGGTTCGAAACAGCAGATTCGACAGCTCTCCGGCATGCGCGGTCTTATGGCTAAGCCGTCGGGCGAGATCATCGAGACGCCGATCACTGCAAACTTCCGTGAAGGTCTCACGGTGTTGCAGTACTTCATCTCGACGCACGGCGCCCGCAAGGGTCTGGCTGACACCGCTCTCAAGACGGCCGATTCCGGTTACCTCACTCGCCGCCTGGTCGACGTGGCCCAGGACGTCATCGTGTCCGAGTACGATTGCGGCACGGTTGACGGCATCTACGTCGGTTCCATCGTCGAGTCCGGTGACATCATCGAACCGCTCCGCGACCGTATCGTTGGCCGCGTATCGCTCGAGAAGATCAAGGACTACGAAGGCAACGTCATCGTCGACATCAACCACGAGATTACCGAGGACTTGGCCGGAGCCATCCAGGCCGCGGGCATCGAGCGGGTGAAGATCCGCTCCGTGCTGACCTGCGAGTCGAAGCGCGGCGTCTGCGTCCAGTGCTATGGCCGCAACCTCGCCTCCGGCCGCATGGTCGAGCTCGGCGAAGCCACCGGCGTGATCGCCGCGCAGTCCATCGGCGAGCCCGGCACGCAGCTCACCATGCGCACCTTCCACATCGGCGGGGCGGCCTCGCGCACGGCGGTGCAGAGCCAGGTCGAGGCGAAGTCGGCCGGCACGGTGCGCTTCACGCCGACCATGCGCTACGTCACCAACGCCAAGGGCGACAAGGTGGTGATCTCGCGTTCCGGCGAGGTGATCATCGTCGACGACAACGGGCGCGAGCGCGAGCGTCACAAGGTGCCCTACGGCGCGACGCTGCAGGTGGTCGACGGCGACGCGCTGCGCGCCGGCAAGGTGGTGGCGAGCTGGGATCCGCACCACCGCCCGATCATCACAGAGTACGCCGGGACGGTGAAGTTCGAGAACGTGGAAGAGAACGTCACGGTCGCCAAGCAGATCGACGACGTGACCGGACTGTCGACGCTGGTGGTGATCGACTCCAAGCGCCGCGGCAGCCAGGTCGCCAAGGGCATGCGCCCCTCGGTCAAGCTGCAGAACGACGCGGGCGAGGAGGTGCGCATCGCCGGCACCGACCATGCGGTGAACATCAGCTTCCCGGTGGGCGCGGTAATCGCCGTGCGCGACGGCCAGCAGGTGCAGGTCGGCGAGGTGCTGGCGCGCATCCCGCAGGAAGTGTCCAAGACGCGCGACATCACGGGCGGCCTGCCGCGCGTGGCCGAGCTGTTCGAGGCGCGCGCGCCGAAGGACAAGGCGACCCTCGCGGAGCACACCGGCACGGTGTCGTTCGGCAAGGACACCAAGGGCAAGCAGCGGCTGGTCATCACCGACCTCGAGGGCGCGCAGCACGAGGAGCTGATCCCCAAGGACAAGCACGTGCTGGTGCACGACGGCCAGGTGGTCAACAAGGGCGAAATGATCGTCGACGGCTCGGTCGACCCGCACGACCTGCTGCGCCTGCTCGGGGTGGAAGCGCTCGCGCGCTACATCATCGACGAGGTGCAGGACGTGTACCGCCTGCAGGGCGTCAAGATCAACGACAAGCACATCGAGGTGATCGTGCGCCAGATGCTGCGGCGGGTGCAGATCGAGGATCCGGGCGAAACCGCCTTCATCCAGGGCGAGCAGGCCGAGCGCGCGGAAGTGCTGGAGGAAAACGAGAAGGCCGAAAAGGAAGGCAAGAAACCGGCGGTCTACTCGTACATGCTGCTCGGCATCACCAAGGCGTCGCTGTCGACCGACTCGTTCATCTCCGCCGCGTCCTTCCAGGAGACCACGCGCGTGCTGACCGAAGCGGCGATCATGGGCAAGCGCGACGGCCTGCGGGGCCTGAAGGAGAACGTGATCGTCGGGCGTCTCATCCCGGCGGGCACCGGCATGGCCTACCACAACATGCGCAAGCAGCAGGCTGCCGAGCCGATCCTGGCGGAAGTCCCGGCAGGCGAAGTGGCGCCCGCGGCCGAAGCGACCGCAAGCGGCAGCTAAAGCGAGCGCGGCGGGCGCACGTTGCGCGCCCGCCCGCTAGGCTAGGCGGCGACCTGCTCGGCCCGCGCCAGGCGGTTGCGGCCCAGGCGCTCGTCCACGAGGGCGACGATCTCGTGCAGCGTCTCAGACTGCAGTCCGAGCTGGCGCCCGATGCGCCCGACCAGGCTGTCGACCCGCTCGATGTGCTCGGCGCCGCCGAACAGCGCGCGCGCCGCGGACGAAGGCTTGCCCAGGCCCTCGGCGGCCTTGGCGTACTTCTCGAAGGGAACGAGATCCTCGGGCCCGGCCCCGAGCCGGTGGCAGAGCTTCGCGACCCACTCGTAGATCTCGCGCGATCGGCTGACGTCGCCGTGCACCGCCTCCCGGATCGGGATCATGTCGTGCGGCCGCACGCAGCGGTAGTTGCCTGCGATCAGCATCGGCCACTTGGCGAGCGGCACGAATAACGAATCGTGCACCTTGAGCTTTACCGGGATCTCGAGGATCTCGGCGCCACATTGCAGGCGCGCCTCGTCGATGTCGGCCTCCAGCCGGCGCAGCAGCGCGGTCGGCGCTTCGGCGTCGAAGCGCGCCGCCTTGAAGTTGGTGGGCAGCCCAACCTGGAGGACGTTCTTCGGCTGGTCCGCCGGGCGGAAGGCCTGCGGATCCGGGCTCGCCAGCGTGACCAGCGCGGGATCGAAGTCCTCCCACACCGCAGCGTGGGCATAGCAGCCCGCCAGCGCCTCCGTCGCCAGCCCGGGAATGCGCTTGAGGTAGGGCAGCGGCGGCATGTTCATGATCGCCAGGCACGGCCTGCGCGAGCGGGCGATGCGGCCCATCAGCTCCCGCACTCCCCGGGCGCCGTACTGGGCCTCCTGCATGCCGAGCACGATCAGGTCGAAGGCGCCGGGATCGACGTCTTCCGGCGCGCTCGCCGCGAGCGCGCCCGGCAGGTCCTGCGAACGGACCTCCACCAGTGATTCCCGCCCCTTGAGCGGGAAGCGCACGACGCTCCCCTCGCGGTTGATCAGCTCGGCGGTAGCGCGGGTGCAGACCAGCGTCACGCCGTGCCCGGCCATCAGCAGCTTGCTGCCGAGCAGCGAGCCGTACGACGCCCCGAGGATAAGGATCTTGTATCGCTGCATCATGCCGTGCCTCCGTTGTGCGGCGTGCTGAGCGCAGTATAGGCGGCAAGATCTGGTAAATTTCACTGTGGAAATTTCACAACGTCAATTTCACATGTCGGCCACATCACCGCACACGCGCAACAGCCACTTCCTCGGCACCAAGCTGCGTGCCTTGCGCAAGGACAACGGACTGACGCTGGAGGAGCTGTCGGCGCGCTGCATCCGGCTCGACGCGCGCGGCGCTCCCTCGGTGTCCTACCTGAGCATGATCGAGAGCGGCAAGCGCATCCCCTCCCAGGACGTGCTGCGCCTGCTGTCCAGCGTGTTCCAGCGCGAGCCGGGCTGGTTCCTGGACGGCAGTCCGGAGCTCGAACGGCCGGCCGCGCGCGAGCGCGCCGGCGCCTCGGCGCGCGTGCCGCTCGAGCCCGCGTTCCTGTTCTCCAAGGAGCTGCTGCAGGCGGCGATCCCGGAGCTGCTCGCGCAGACCGGCACCACCGGACGTCAGTTCGCGCACCTGCTCATCCGCTCGCACCAGGAGATGTCGCGCAACGACTTTCCGGATCTCGAGCGCGCGGCCGAGAGCGTCGGCGAGCGCAGGTTTCCGATCGGCGTGGAGGACCTGATGCGCCTGTGCCGGCACCACGGCCTGACGCTGCGTTGGTTCGACAGGAAGCCGGTGCTCGCGCGCGACAACGACCGCGAGCTGCGCAGCATGGTGCGCTCGTTCTTCGAGTCCCCGCGCACCGTGTATCTGAACCGCGAGCTGCAGGCGGACCCGGCACGCCTGAAGTTCGACCTCGCCTCGCACATCGGCCACAAAGTGCTGCACGACGGCGACGGGCTCAAATCCGCGCACGCCACCGGCGGGGAAATGGGCGGCAGCCCGGAAGGCGCCGCCGCAGTATCCACGGGGATGAGCGCGCAGGACGTGCTGCACGCCTGGCGCGACTTCGAGTGCAGCTTCTTCGCCGGTGCGCTGCTCGCGCCCAAGGCGCCGTTCCGGCGCTTCCTTGCGCGCGAGTCGTACCGCGTGGAGCCCGGCGAGAAGATCGAGCTCACGCCGGCGGTGGTGATGCGGCGCATGACCAAGGTCTCGCCTTATCCTTACTGGCACTTCTTCGATGCCTATCCGCCAGGGCACCTGCGCGCAGTGTATCGCGGCAACGGCATTCCGCTGCCCTGGGGGAACATGGCGCGCGCCACCGACCCGTGTCCGCAATGGGCCGTGTTCCGCATGCTGAACGAGCAGCGCGGCGCGGACCGCGGCTCGCAGATCTCGGTGCTGCGCGACGGCGATCAGTCGCTGCTTTACTGCTGCCACTCGCGGCGCACGAACGACATGGCCGGCAACCCGCACGTGCTCTCGGTCGGCATCGACCTCGCGCCGGCGCTGCGCTCGCACGGCGACGACGCTGACGAGATCGTCGCCAGCGTCGCCGCGGCGTGCCAGCATCACCACGGTGCGGGCAGGATCCCCGCAGCGGCGGCCGAGGCGATCAAGGGCGCGGCGAAAGTGCTGAACATCGCCTGGGTCGAGGACGCGCTCGCGAGCCCGGCGCGCATCATCTGCCCGCGCAGCACGCATTGCCCGCGCGCCGAGCCTTGCGACGGCGCGTCGGCCTCGCGCGCGCGCGAGATCGCCGACGTGCGCGAGGAGATCGTCAGCCGTACCAGGCGGGTACAGACGAGGAAGGCCTAGCCTGCGCGCTCACTTGCCGCGCGGCTGGTCGAAGCTCCTGAGAACCACCTTGCCGTCGACGAACTGGATGGCGATCTCGGCGTCGCCGGACACCCATTTGGCCGAGGTGGCGCTGACTCCTAGGAGGCCGCCGCTCGATGTCTCATCGGGCTTGCCGAGGATGTCGTAGACCTGCTGCTCGGTCATGCCGTTCTGGATCCGGGAATAGTGCTCCTGGTCCACCTTCGAGCAGCCGGCGGCGAACAGGACGAGCGCGAGCGCGAGGCAGAGGCGGCGCATTTCTTGGGCTCCTTCGATATTTCGGGTCTGCCCAAACTATAATCGAGCGCAACGCTTCGGAGGAGGCAGCAGTGGGCACGGTACGCGAACTCAGCCAGACGTCGGCCGCCGAGCGGCAGGCGCGCATCGATCTCGCCGCGGCCTTCCGCCTCGCCGTGCAGCTCGACCTGCACGAAGGCGTGTGCAACCACTTCAGCCTGATGCTGCCGCAGGGCGAGCGCTTCCTGCTGAACCGCTACGGCCTGCATTGGAGCGAGGTGAGCGCCTCGAACCTGCTCGCGGTCGACGCCGGGGGCAACCTGCTCGAGGGAGACGGCGAGATCGAGAAAACCGCCTTCTTCATCCACTCGCGCATCCACCGCGCCAATCCGCGTGCGGCCTGCGTGCTGCACACCCACATGCCTTACGCCACCGCGCTCACGCTCACCGAGCCCGGCAGGCTGGAGATGGTGGAGCAGAACGCGCTGCGCTTCCTGGACGACATCGCCTACGACGACAGCTACAACGGCCTGGTGGTGGACGAAGCGGAAGGCGATCGCCTGGCGCGCGTGCTCGGCTCGAAGCGCGTCATGTTCCTCGCCAACCACGGCGTGATCGTCGTCGGTACGACGGTCGCAGAGGCTTTCGACGCGCTCTACTACCTCGAGCGCGCGGCGCGCGTGCAGGTGCTGGCGCGCGCCACGGGACTCAAGCTGCGCGCGGTGCGCCCGGCGGTGGCGCAGCAGGCGTACCGCATGATGCTTGATGACACGCCCAAGTACGCGGGCGCGCATTTCGCCGCGCTGAAGCGGCTGCTCGAGCGCGACGCGCCCGACTACAAGAGCTGACACCTTGGCCGCGGACTCCACGCGGGTGCGAGACGCCGCGCCGGGCGACATCGCGGCGATCCAGTCGATCTACGCCCACCACGTCCTGCACGGGCTCGCGACGTTCGAGGAGGTGCCGCCTTCGGTCGACGAGATGCGCCGTCGCTACGCGCACATCAGCGGCGCCGGGCTGCCCTACCTGGTGGCCGAGCTGGACGGCGCGCCGGCTGGCTACGCCTACTGTGCCCTTTACCGCACCCGTTCGGCCTACCGCTTCACGCTGGAAGACTCGGTCTACGTGCGCCACGACCTGCTGGGACGCGGCCTGGGCAGCGCGCTGCTCGCCGAGCTCGTCCGGCGCGCGGAGGCGCTCGGCTACCGGCAGCTGGTCGCCGTCATCGGCGACAGCGCCCACCTCGCTTCCATCGCGTTGCACGCGCGCCACGGCTTTCTGCCGGTCGGCACACTGCGCTCGAGTGGCTTCAAGTTCGGGCGCTGGGTGGACAGCGTGCTGATGCAAAGACCGCTAGGCGAGGGCGACGCGACGCACCCCGTCAGCCGCTGAGGCTGTGGATCTCGAGTAGCAGGTCCGACTTCGACACCACGCCGAGCAGCCTGCGGTTCTCGGTGCCCGCCACCACGGGAAGGCGCTCGGTCCCCTGCGTGAGGAAAGCCTGCAGCGCGTCGCCGAGCGGCGTCTCCGGCGTCAGCACCTCGAACTCGCGCCGCATCAGCTCGCCCGCCGTCGGCGGCGGCGTGTGCTCGCGCCCCACCAGCAGCGGCTTGATCTCGTGCAGCGACACGACGCCCAGGAAGCGCCCGTCCCCGTCGACCACGTAGACGTTGCGCACGGGGTGCTCGAGGAAGGCGCGCTCCACCTCGGCGAAGCTCGCCGTGGCGGGCACCGTGGGCACCGCCGGCTTCATCAATTCTCCGATCCGCAGGCCGCGCCAGCGCGCGAGCGCGCGCTCTTGCACGTTGCGCAGGATGGTGACTTCGTACATCGACTTCTCGCGCACGGCGTGCGCCATGAAGTACGCGGTGACGCAGGCGAGCATGAGCGGCAGCACCACCTGGTAGCTGAGCGTCATCTCGAAGATCATCAGGATCGCCATCAGCGGCGCGTGCGTGGCCCCCGCCAGAAAGGCGCCCATGCCGACGATCGCGTAGGCGAATGGCATCGACGTGGCCTGCGGCCACAGCGCGTGCACACCCTGGCCGAACAGCAGGCCCAGCGCGGCGCCGACGAACAGCGTGGGCGTGAACACCCCGCCGATGGCGCCCGAGCCGGTGGTGGAGGCGGTGGCGGCGATCTTGGTGACGAGCACCACCAGCACGAGGCTCCAGAGCCAGTCATGATGTAGCAGCGAGTTGACCACGCTGTAGCCGTTGCCCCACACCTCGGGCACGTTTGCCGACAGCACGCCGACGATCAGGCCGCCGAGGCCGAGGCGCAGCGGCAGCGGCAGCTTCAGGCGCGCGAACGCAGCCTTGGCGCTATCCAGCGCGCGCATGAACTGCGGAGCGGCGGCACCCGCGAGCAGCCCGAGCGCGACGAAGGCGAGCACCTCCTTGCCGAAGATCGCCGGGAAGGCCGGCATCTCGTACGGCGGCGCATAGCCGGTGAGCTCGCGCATGGTGATGTTGGCGACCACCGAAGAAACGATGAGCGGACCGAAGCTCTCCATCGCGATCGTGCCGAGAACGATCTCGGACACGAACAGCGCGCCGGCGATGGGCGCGCTGTAGGCCGCGGTGATGCCCGCCGCGGCCCCGCAGGCGACCAGCAGGCGCAGCCGCGCCGGATTGAATTTCGCGATGCGGCCCGTGATGGAGGCGCAGGTGGCGGCCAGGTGCACCATCGAGCCCTCGCGCCCGATCGAGCCGCCCGAGGCCACCGAGAACAGCGACGATGCGCTGCGCGCCAGCGCCTGGCGCACGGGGATGCGGCCGTCGCCGATCGAGATCGCCTCCATGTAGTCCGAGGAAGTCCCTTCGCTCGCCCACCTGCGGCTGAGCTGCAGCAGGAGCCCCGCGACCACGCCGCCCACCGCCGGGAAGATGATGCGCAGGTACCAGGGCAGGAATTCGGCGATCTCCACCAACCCGCCAGTGCGGCGCGTGGCGAGCCACTCCAGCCCGCGGATTCCCTCTCGGAAGGCGATGGTGGCGAGCGCGCCGACGAGGCCGACCAGTGCCGCCCACAGCAGCATGACGTGCACCTCGGTCGGTCGGATCCGATCGAGCAGGCGCAGCAGCCAGCGGTTCAGGCGCGAGCGCTTCATTTGAGCAGCAGCGTGCAGCCGCTCACCACGAGCAGCGCCGCGACCACGCGCTTGAAAGGCTTCTCGTTCAGCCCGTGGTGCGCGTGCTCGCCGAGCACCATGCCGAGCAGCATCGCGGGCGCCAGCAGCGCAAGCACGGCGAGCGCGCGCATGTCGTAGAAGCCCAGGCTGCCGTAGCCGCCGGCACGCAACAGCGCGAGCAGGAACAGAATCGCCGAGATGGTGGCGCGGAAGCGCGTCTTGTCGAGCCGCAGCGCGTCGAGATAGACGACGAACATGGGGCCCGCCATGCCGCCGAACAGCGTGCTCACCAGGCCGCCGCCCGCGCCCGCGACGGGCGCGAGCCAGACGCGCGGCGCACGCCGCTCTTTCGCGCGCGGCGCCACGCTCCACAGGGCGTAGCCGATGATGAACAGCGCGAGCGCGCCGCGCAGCAGCTCGGGATGCAGCGCCTTGAACAGCCACAGCCCGGCGGCCGCACCGACGAGCGTCGGCACGAGCAGGCCGCGCACGCCGCGCCATTCGACATGGCGGAACTCACGCATCGTCTGGCCGAAGGAGGCGGCGATACCCAGGGTGGTGACGACCGGAATCACCACCCGCAGCGGCAGCACCAGCACGAGCAAGGGGATCGCCACCACCCCGGCGCCGAAGCCGGTCGCGCCGCGCAACGTGTAGGCCGCGAGGACCACCAGCGCGCACCAGACGAGCTGCCACGGCCCGGTGAGCCCCTGCAGGGTCGCGATCACCGGGCACCCGGCGCGGATTCGAGCATGCGCAGCAGCGCGTACAGCGTCTCGAGGCGGGGCGCCGCGACCCCCAGGCGCCGCGCCGCGCGCACCGCGTTGCCGACCAGCGCCTCGGTCTCCATCGGCCGCCCGGCGAGCCGGTCCTGGCCCATGCTCGAGACGTAGTTCGGCAGGCGCAGCGTGCCCTCGATCGTCCTGTCGGCCGTGTCGGGCGCAAGTGCGTGGCCGTCGGCCGCGGCGAGCGCGCACACCTCGCCGATCGCGGCGCGTACGAATGCGGTCTGCTCCTCGCCTGACAGGATCTCGCGCGTGCCGAGGCCGTTGCCGAGCGCGGACACGGGATTGAACACCGCGTTCCACGCGCATTTCTGCCAGCGCGCGCCGACGATGTCTTCGGTCAGCGTGCAGCTCGCCCCGCCCTTCTGCACCAGCGCCGCGAAGCGCTCGGCCTTGGCGGAGGCGCCGTGCGGGTAGCGCCCCAGCACCAGGCGCGTGAACTGTGAATGGTGGCGCAGCTGCGCCGGCGCTGTGCGGCTCACCGCGGCGTAGGCCACGCCCGAGAGCAGCTCGTGGCGCGGGAAGGCCTCGGCCACCTCGTCCTCGATGCCGATGCCGTTCTGAACGAGCACGATCGCGCTCGCGGCGCCGAGCGCCGGGCGGATGAGCGCCGCGCGGTCCGCGCCGCGCACGAGCTTGACGGCCACCAGCAGATAGTCTGCCTCGCCGCGGTACTCCTCCGGCGCGCGCAGCGTCTGCGCTGGGCGGAAGGAAAGGTCGCCGAGCGTGCTGTCGATGCGGAAGCCGCGCGCGGCGACCGCGTCGTAGTCGCTGCGCGCGAGCACCGCCACTTCGCAGCCGGCGCGCGCGAGGATCCCGCCGTAAAAGGCCCCGATCGCTCCGGCGCCCAGCACCAGCACGCGCGCTTCAGGCATCCGTGAGCAGAACCACCTTGCCCATCACGCGCCGCTCGGCCATGTCGCGCAGCGCGCGCGCCGCCTCGGCGAGCGGGTAGCGCGCCGAGATGTGCGGGCGCAGCTTGCGCTCGGCGAACCAGGCACCGAGCTGCTTGACCGCCGCGGCGAACTCCTGCGGCGCGCGCTTGCTCCACTCGCCCCAGTACACGCCGACCACCGAGCGCTCCATGAGGAGCGGCAGGTTGAGCGGGATCTTCGGTATCTCGCCCGCGGCGAAGCCGACCACCAGCAGGCGCGCGCGCCAGGCCGAAGATCTCAATGCTGCCTCGGTGTACGTGCCGCCCACCGGGTCGTAGATCAGGTCGACGCCCTTGCCGCCGGTGAGGACCTTGATGCGCTCACGCAGATCCTCCGACGAGTAGTCGATCGTCTCGTCGGCGCCGTGGTCGCGGCACACGGCGAGCTTTTCCCTGCTCGAGGCCGCGGCGATCACGCGCAAGCCCAGGATCTTGCCGATCTCCACTGCCGCGAGCCCGACGCCGCCCGCGGCGCCGAGCACCAGCAGCGTCTCGCCGGGCTTCGCGTCGGCGCGGTTGCACAGCGCGTGGTGCGAGGTGCCGTAGGTGAGCAGGAACGACGCGGCGGTGGGATAGTCCATGCCCGCGGGCACCGGCACCAGGCGCGCACCGGCCGGCACCAGGCATTCCTCGGCGAAGCCGCCGGAAGATCCCGCGCCGAGCACGCGGTCGCCGGGCCTGACCTGCGTCACGCCCGCGCCGACCTCCTTCACCACTCCGGCGAACTCCGAGCCGGGCGTGAAGGGCGGCGTCGCTTTGACCTGGTACTTGTTCTGGATCACCAGCACGTCGGGAAAGTTGACGCTCGCGGCCTTGACCGCTACCACGACCTCGCCCGGCCCGGGCCGGGGCGAGGGCAGGTCCTCGACCACCAGGGTCTCGGGCGGGCCGAACTGCTTGCAGAGCACGGCTTTCATGATTCTCTTGCGCGCGGCGCTAGTGCTGGCGGCTCGAGGCGCCGCCGTCGATCGTGAGTATGCACCCCGAGGTGTAGGTCGAGCGCGCCGAGACGAGGAACGCCGCCGCCCAGGCGATCTCCTGCGGAGTCGCGGGCCGGCCGAACGACATGCCGGAAAAGAGCTCCTGGTAGCGCGCTGCGTCGCCGAGCAGCGTCTCGGCGCGCTGCTTGTACAGGCTCGTCAGGCGGTCGGTCGATACCGGCCCAGGATTGATGCCGAGCACGCGGATGCCGTCCGCAGGCGCGGCGCCGCCGAGCGCGCGCGTGAAGGCCATCAGGCCAGCGTTCGCCGTGCTGCCGGCGACGTAGGCCGCGTCCATCCTCTCGCCCGCCGCGCCGATGATGTTGAGGATCACGCCGCGCCCGCGGCGCTTCATCGCCGCGTACACCTGACGTGACAGGTTGATGTAACCGAACACCTTCAGGTCCCAGGCACGGCGCCAGGTCTGCTCGTCCACCTTGAGCAGATCGCCGCCGGGGATCGCGCCGGCGTTGTTCACCAGTACGTCGAGCTCGCCCGCCCAGGCGGCGAGCGCCTCGGCGGCGCCCGGTTGCGACAGGTCGATCGCCTTCGCGTTCGGCGCGGGCGCGGGGTTGCGCGCGGCGATCAGCACTTCGCAGCCTTCGGCGGCGAGCGCTTCGGCGCAGGCCTTGCCGATGCCCTTCGAGCCGCCGGTCACCAGCGCGCGCTTGCCCCGCAGTTCGAGATCCATAAAACGGCACTCCCTTCCAGGCGGATTTTTGGTTAGTCTTGCCGCTTCCCCGGCCGGACACAACCCCGGATTCGCAACATCCCGATTATGCCTACCCTCACCACCGACGACGGCGTGAAGCTGTACTACGAGGAAACCGGTTCGGGCACGCCGATCGTGTTCGTGCACGAGTTTGCCGGCGACCACCGCAGCTGGGAGCCCCAGGTGCGGCACTTCTCGCGCCGCTATCGCTGCATCACCTACAACGCGCGCGGCTACCCGCCTTCGGAGGTGCCAGACGAGCCGGAAAAGTACTCGCAGCAGCGCGAGCGCGACGACGTGCGCTGCGTGCTCGATGCGCTCGGCCTGTCTCGCGCGCACGTGGTCGGATTGTCGATGGGCGCCTTCGCCACGCTGCACTTCGGCATGGCCTATAGCGCGCGCGCGCTCACGCTGGTCACCGCCGGGGTGGGCAGCGGCGCGCACAAGGACGAGTACGCGCGGTTCCAGGGCGATTCGCGCGCCAACGCCAAGCTGATGCTCGAGCGCGGCATGGCGCACTTCGCCGCCACATACGGCGAGAACCCGACGCGCGTGACGATGAAGGCGAAGGACCCGCGCGGCTTCGCCGAATTCCAGCGCAATTTGTCGGAGCACTCGGCGCAGGGCTCGGCTAACACCATGCTCGGCTACCAGGCGCGCCGTCCCTCGCTCTACGATCTGACGGCCGAGATGGCGCGCATCAAGGCACCGCTATTGGTGATCGCGGGCGACGAGGACCCCTCGACGATCGAGCCGTCGCTCCTCATCAAGCGCACCGTGCCGGGCGCCGCGCTCGCGGTGGTCCCGAAGACCGGACACATGATCAACCTGGAAGAGCCGGCGCTGTTCAACCGGCTGGTCGAGGACCACTTCCACCAAGCGGAGGCCGGGCGTGCCTTCGGCTGACGCGCTGTCGCACCTGCGCGTAATCGACCTGACGCGCGTGCGCGCCGGGCCGACCTGCGTCAAGCAATTCGCCGACTGGGGCGCCGACGTGATCAAGGTCGAGATGCCCGCGAGCGACGGCGAGGACGGCTTCGGCCCGCGCCACGGCTCGGACTTCCAGAACCTGCACCGGAACAAGCGCTCGCTGACGCTGAACCTCAAGGAAGCGCGCGGCGTCGAGGTCCTGAAGCGCCTGGTGAAGACCGCCGACGTGGTGGTCGAGAATTACCGCCCGGACGTGAAGCATCGCCTCGGCATCGACTACGAGTCGCTCGCGCGCGAGAACCCGCGCCTCGTGTACGCGAGCATTTCCGGCTTCGGCCAGGACGGCCCCTATCGCGACCGCGCGGGCTTCGACCAGATCGCGCAGGGCATGGGCGGCCTCATGTGGGTCACGGGGCTGCCAGGGCAGGGACCGGTGCGCGCCGGGATCCCGGTGGCCGACCTGACCGCGGGCCTGTTCGCCGCGCTCGGCATCCTGATCGCGCTCGAGGAGCGCAATCGATCGGGCAAGGGGCAGTGGGTGCAGAGCTCGCTCCTGTCGGCGATGGTGACGATGATGGACTTCCAGGCGGCGCGCTGGCTGGTCGAGGGCCACGTCGCGGGGCAGGCGGGCAATGACCACCCGACGTCGATTCCAACCGGCGTGTATCCGACCTCCGACGGCTACGTGAACATCGCAGCGGCCGGCAAGGTGATCTGGACGCGCCTGTGCGAGGCGCTCGGCGCGCCCGGGCTCGCGACGCAGGCCGAGTACGCCACCGGCGAGCTGCGCTCGAAGAACCGCGCGGCGCTCGCGAAGGTGCTCGCCGAGCTCACGCGGCGCCACAGCTCGGAGGGGCTGATCGCACTGCTGAACGACGCGGGCGTGCCCTGCGGGCCGATCTACAAGATGGACCAGGTGTTCGCGGATCCGCAGGTCGCGCACCTGCAGATGGCGGTGCCGGTGCCGGCGCCGGAGGGCGGCGAGCTGAAGCTGGTGGGGCCAGCGATGAAGTTGTCGCGCACGCCGGCGCGCATGAAGCGCGCCATCGGCGCGGCAGGCGAGCACAACGCCGAGATCCTCGGCGAGCTCGGCTACGGCGCGACCGAGATCGACGCGCTGCGCGCCGCCAAGGTAATCTGAGGAGGCGGAATGGCCGAACCCGCACTGCGCGTCGAGCGCGACGGCCCGATCGGGTGGATGATCTTCGACAACCCGGCGAGGCGCAACGCGATCAACGAGGCCATGTGGCGCGCGATCCCGAAGGCGATGGCCGGGTTCGATGCCGATCCCGACGTGCGCTGCGTCGTGCTGCGGGGCGCGGGCGACGTCGCCTTCGCCGCCGGCGCCGACATCTCGGAGTTCGAGAAGCGGCGCGCGAGTCCCAACGCGGCGGGAGAGCACGACAACATCATCGACGCGGCGCAGCTCGCGCTCGAGGAATCCGCCAAGCCGGTGCTGGCGATGATTCGCGGCTATTGCCTCGGCGGCGGGTTGGAGATCGCGCTCGCCTGCGACCTGCGCTACGCCGGCGCCTCCAGCAGTTTCGCGATCCCGGCCGCGCGCCTGGGAATCGGCTACGGCGTGCACGGCACCAATCGCCTGGTGGCGAGCGTCGGCCATGCCGCGGCGCGCGAGATCATGCTGACCGGCCGGCGCTACGGCGCCGACGAAGCGCTCGCCATGGGCCTGGTCAACCGGGTGCTGCCCGACGCCGAGCTCGAGGACTACGTGCGCAAGCTCGCGTCCGAGCTGGCGGCAAACGCGCCGCTGTCGATGGCCGCCTCGAAGGTGATCATCAACAGCGTGATCGAAGCCAGGGGGGATTTCTCCAAGGGAGAAACGCTGATCGCGCGCTGCGCGAAGAGCGAGGACCACGTCGAAGGGCGGCGCGCGTTCATGGAGAAGCGCGCGCCGAAGTTCAAGGGGCGGTGACGGGGCCATGAAAGGCAGCAAGCTCGCGGTCCGCGGCGTGCGCGTGCGCGCGGTCGGCGCGCCGATGAAACGGCCGCTCGCCACCGCCAGCGGCGCGATCAAGGTCGCGCCGCTACTGCTCGTCGATCTGCAGACCGACGGCGGCATCGTCGGGCGCGCGTACCTGTTCGGCATCGCGCCGCAGACGCTGGCGCCGCTCGCGAAGCTCGTCGAGGCGATGGGCGCGATGGTCGCGGGCGATGCGCTCGCGCCGTTCGAGCTGGAGAAGAAGCTGCGCGCCAGGCACGCGCTGCTCGGGGTGCACAACATCGTTTTGTTCGCGATCTCGGCGATCGACATGGCGGCCTGGGACGCGCTCGGCCAGGCGCTCGGGCAGCCGCTCGTGCGGCTGCTGGGCGGGGCGCCGCGACCGGTGCGCGCCTACAATTCGAAGGGCCTGGGCATCATGCCGCTCGAGGCGCTGGTGCGCGAGGCGAACGAGCTCGCCGCCGAGGGATTTCCGGCGCTCAAGCTGCGCCTCGGGCGCCCCGACGCCGCCGACGACCTGGAGGCGATCCGCGCAGTGAAGAAAGCGCTCGGGGGCCGGCTTACGCTGATGGTGGACTTCAACCAGGGCTTGAGCGTCGCCGAGGCGCTGCGCCGCGGGCGCATGATCGACGACGAGGGCGGCGTGTACTGGATCGAGGAGCCGGTGCGGGCGGACGACTTCGCGGGCTGCGCACGCCTCGCGCGCGAATTGCGTACCCCGGTGCAGATCGGCGAGAACTTCATGGGGCCGGAGCAGATGGCGCAGGCGCTCGCGGCCGGCGCCTGTGACTTCGTCATGCCCGATGCGCAGCGTATCGGCGGCGTGACGGGCTGGATGCGCGCCGCGGCGCTCGCACAGGCGGCCGGGCTGGAGATGTCGAGCCACCTGTTCCCCGAGGCGAGTTGTCATCTCCTGGCCGTGACGCCGACCTGCCACTGGCTGGAGTACGTCGATTGGGCGGACGCAGTGCTCGAGGAGCCGGCGCGGCTCTCCAAGGGCGAGGTCGTGATCTCCGAGCGTCCGGGAATCGGCATGCGCTGGAACGAAAAGGCCGTGCGCAAGTACGCGCTCTGAGGCGATGTTCACCCGACACTTCGCCCACTGGCCGCCGGGACTGCCGCGCACCCTGCGGGTGCCGCGCACGACTATCCACTACAACCTCGAGGTGAGCGCCAGGCGCTACGGCGAGAGCGCGGCGGTCGACTATTACGGCAACCGCGTGAGCTACGCGGAGCTCAAGCGCCAGGTCGACGCGATCGCGGGATTCCTGCAGCGCCGCTGCGGCGTGGCGAAGGGCGACCGCGTGCTTCTCTACTGCCAGAACGGCTTGCATTTCGTCATCGGCTACTACGCGATCCTGCGCGCCGACGCGGTGGTGGTGCCGGTCAATCCCATGAACCGCACCGAGGAGCTGCGCCATTACGTCGAGGACGCCGGCGCGCGCGTCATCGTTTCGACGCAGGAGCTGTGGGACCGCATCGCGCCGCTCGTCGGCACGAGCGCGCTCGAACACGCGCTGATCGGCGCACATTCCGAATACCTCCCTGCGAGCACCGACCTGCCGCTGCCCGATTTCGTGCGCGCAGCGCCCGCCGTGCCGGCGTACGGCGGGGTCAGCTCCTGGCGCGAGGCGCTCGAAGCGGGAATCGCGCCGGGCGAGCCGCTCGCCGGACCGGACGACCTCGCGGTGATGCCCTACACCTCGGGCACCACGGGCAAGCCAAAGGGCTGCATGCACACGCACGTCACGGTGCTCTCGACCTCGACCGCCGGCTGCCACTGGCGCGGCGCGTCGAGCGGCGCCGTGACGCTCGCGGTGCTGCCGATGTTCCACGTCACCGGCATGCAGGCCGGCATGAACACGCCGATCCAGGCGGGCGCGACCAGCGTCGTCATGACGCGCTGGGACCGCGATTGCGCGGCGATGCAGATCGAGCGCGCGCGCGTGACCGGATTCACCGCGATCACCACCATGGTGGTCGACTTCCTCGCCAACCCGAACCTCAAGAAATACGACCTGTCCTCGCTCACCACGCTCGGCGGCGGCGGCGCGGCGATGCCCGAGGGCCTGGCGAAGAAGCTCTACGAGACGCTCGGGCTGGAATTCATCGAGGGCTACGGCCTCACCGAGACCATGGCGCCGAGCCACTCGAACCCGCCGCAGCGCCCCAAGCGCCAGTGCGGCGGAGTGCCGATCTTCTCGACCGACGCGCGCGTGCTCGACCCCGAGACTCTGCGCGAGCTGGGGCCGAACGAGGTCGGCGAGATCGTGATCAACGGCCCGCAGGTGTTCAAGGGCTACTGGCGCCAGGAAAAGGCGACCGCCGAGGCCTTCATCGAGCACGACGGCAAGCGCTTCTTCCGCTCCGGAGATCTCGGCTACTACGACGAGGAAGGCTACTTCTTCATCACCGACCGCCTGAAGCGCATGATCAACGCCGCGGGCTTCAAGGTCTGGCCGGCCGAGGTCGAGGCGATGCTGTACGCGCATCCGGACATTCAGGAGGCGTGCATCATCGGTGCGCTCGACACCTACCGCGGCGAAACCGTGAAGGCGGTGGTGGTGCTCAAGCCGGCCGCGCGCGGGCGGGTCAAGGGCGAGGACATCACGGCCTGGGCGCACGAGCGCATGGCCGCCTTCAAGGTGCCGCGCGTCGTCGAATTCGTAGACGAGCTTCCGAAGACCGCCACGGGAAAGATATTCTGGCGTAAGCTTCAGGAAGATGAGAACGCCCGCGCGAAGAAATAGATCTGCGCTCGCCATCGCGTTCTTCGCGCTCGCAGCCTGGAGCGCGGGCTGGAGCCTGCACGCGGTGCACGCACTGCGCGCTGCGCTGTGGCCCAACCTGGTCGAAATCTGCAGTACGGCCGATCCGCAGGACGGGCAGCCGCGCCACGGCGGCCAGTGCCCCATCTGCTCGCAGTTCCTCGCCGCGTCGGCCTCGCAGCCGCAGCTCGCGGCGCCCGCCGGCCTGCTCGGCTTCGCCGAGCACGAGGCGATCACTCCGCGCGAAGCGGTCTCGCGCGCGGCCACGTCGGCCGGGTCCGGCGACGCGCGCGCCCCGCCGTCGGCCGCCTGAGCTTCCCGCAATTCCTGCCGGCGGATGCGATGCGCGTCCCCGGAACCCTTCATTTACGGAGAGAACATGAAACGCATGCATTGGATCGCGCTCTGCGCGGCGCTCGTCGCAGGCGTGGCCTGGGCGCAGAAGAAAGGCAATCTGGAGATCGACGCGCCCTGGGCGCGCGCCACGCCTCCCGGCGCGAGCGTGGGGGGCGGCTACGCCTCGATCAGGAACCTCGGCGCCGCGCCCGACAAACTCGTCGCTGCCTCGTCGCCTGCCGCAGACCACGTCGAGCTGCACATCATGTCGATGCAGGGCAACGTGATGCGGATGCAGCAGGTGAAAGCGTTCGACGTGCCGGCGCACGGCGAGCTCGCGCTCAAGCCGGGCGGCAACCACCTCATGTTCATCGGCCTCAAGGAGCCGTTCAAGGAGGGTGCGAAAGTCCCCGTCACCCTGCACTTCGAAAACGCGGGCAAGGTCGAGGTGCAGCTAAGCGTCGGTGACATGGGCGGCTCCGCGCCGATGCCCATGCCGATGCACAAGTAGCAGGGCTACGCGGACGCGAAACCGAGGCCGAGCGCGCCGAGGCGCGCGATCGCCGCCTCGTCGAAGCCCCAGTCGGCGAGCGCCTCGCGGCCGCCCTGGCCGCGCTCGGGCGGCGCGCGCCGCACTTCGCCCGGCGTGCGCGAGAAGCGCGGCGCGGGCGCCGGCTGGACCACGCCCGCCACGTCGATGTGGGCGCGGCGCGCGACGTTGTGCGGGTCGCGCCGCGCCTCGCTGAAGCTGAGCACAGGCGCGAAGCACGCGTCCGAGCCCTCGAAGACCTTGCACCACTCGTCGCGCGTCTTCGACTTGAACTTGCCGGCGATCATGGCGCGCAGCTCGGGCCAGCGCGCGCGGTCGTGCTGCGCGGGCAGGGATTCGTTTTTCAGTTTCAATCTTTCAATCAATTCTTCGTAGAAGCGCGCCTCGATCGAGCCGATCGCGACGTACCTTCCGTCCTTTGTCTCGTACACGTCGTACCAGGGCGCGCCGGAATCGAGCGTGTTCTCGCCGCGCGCCTCGCTCCAGCGCCCGGCGGCGAGCATCCCCGAGAACATCGCCGCGAGCTGAGCGGCGCCCTCGACCATCGCCGCGTCGACGACCTGGCCCTTGCCCGAGCGCTGCGCCTCGATGAGCGCGCACAGAATTCCGAAGCCGAGCAGCATGCCGCCGCCGCCGAAGTCGCCCACCAGGTTGAGCGGCGGCGCGGGGCGCGCGCCCTTGTGGCCGAAGGCGTGCAGCACGCCGGCGAGCGCGATGTAGTTGATGTCGTGCCCGGCGCGCGGCGCGAGCGGTCCGTCCTGCCCCCAGCCGGTCATGCGCCCGTAGACGAGCTTCGGGTTGCGCGCGAGCGCGGCCTGCGGCCCGAGGCCGAGGCGCTCCATCACACCGGGCCGGAAGCCCTCGATCAGTGCATCGGCGCGGCCGATCAGCTCGAGCGCCGCCTCGACGCCCCTGGGCGATTTCAGGTCGAGCGTCACCGAGCGCCGGCCGCGCATCATGACGTCGTTCCAGCGCTCGCGCTTGAGGCCCAGGTCGGTCGCCACCGGCCGGTCGACGACCAGCACGTCGGCGCCCATGTCGGCGAGGAGCATGCCGGCGAACGGCCCGGGGCCGATCGCCTCGAACTCGATGACGCGAATGCCGGCGAGAGGTCCCATTAGCGCGATGATATCCTGCCGCGGGTGCGCGCGCGCCATCCGGAACGCATCGTCTGCCTGACCGAGGAGACCACCGAGACGCTCTACCTGCTCGGCGAAGAGCGGCGCATCGTCGGCGTGTCGGGCTACACCGTGCGCCCGCCCGAGGCGCGGCGCGACAAGCCGAAGGTGTCGGCGTTTCTGTCCGCGAAAACCGACAAGATCCTCGCGCTTGAGCCCGACCTGGTGCTCGGCTTCTCCGACCTGCAGGCCGACATCGCGCGCGAGCTGGCGAAGGCGGGGCTGAACGTCGTGCTCTTCAACCAGCGCTCGGTCGACCAGATTCTGTCGATGATCCTCACGCTCGCGTCGATGGTCGGGGCGGCGGACCGGGGCCGGAAACTAATCGAGCAACTGGAGGAAAATCTTGCTTCGATTGAGTCCGCAGCAAGGCGCTTGCCGCGGCGTCCCCGCGTCTATTTCGAGGAGTGGGACGACCCGATGATCAGCGCCATCCGCTGGGTGAGCGAGCTCATCGGCATCGCCGGCGGTGAAGATGTTTTCGCGGACCTTTCGCGCTCGCATGCGGCGAGCGGAAGGATCATTAAAGACGGGTCCATGGTCATCGCGCAACGGCCGGACGTCATCATCGGCTCGTGGTGCGGCAAGAAATTCCGTCCCGAGCGCGTCGCCGCGCGCCCGGGGTGGAACGCGATCCCGGCAGTGCGCGACGGCGCGCTCTACGAGCTGAAGTCCTCCGAGATCCTGCAGCCGGGGCCGGCCGCGCTCACCGACGGCGTGCGCCGCATGCACGCGATCTTCACTGCGTGGGCAGCAGGCCGCTCACTCTGAGCGCGGGCGCGCTGCCGTCCTTGAGCTGCCCCGGGTAGACGGTGACGTGCGGGAAGGGGATTTCGATGCCGCGCGCATCGTAGGCCTTCTTCAGGCGCTTGAGGAACTCGCGCCGCACGTTCCATTGCTCGGCCGGCGGGACCACCTTCAGGCGGCAGCGGATCGTCACCGCCGAGTCACCCCATTTCTCCACGCCTATGATCTCGGCTTCGTCGGCGATCTTCGGGCCGAACACCGGGTCGGCGCGCATTTGCCGGCCGACCTCGCGCATGACATCGAGCGCCTCGTCCAGTTCCTCGCGGTATGCGACGCCGACCTCGATTACCGCCTGCGCGAAGTCGCGCGTCATGTTCTTCACGATCTTGATTTCGCCGTTCGGGATGAAGATCACATGCCCTTCGAAATTGCGCAGGCGCACGTAGCGCAGCGTGACCTCTTCGACAGCGCCGCTCTGTCCGTTGAGGTCGACCACGTCGCCCTGGCGCAACTGGTCCTCGAGCAGGAGGAAGAAACCGTTGAAGTAGTCCTTGATCAGGCTCTGCGCGCCGAAGCCGATCGCGACGCCCGCCACGCCGGCGGTGGCGAGCAGCGGCGCAACCGAGATGCCGAGCTCGCCGAGCACCAGCATGCCGCCCACCAGCCAGATGACGACCGCGGCAGTGTAGCGGAATACGCGCCCGATCGTCTGGATGCGCCTCTGCTGGCCGGGGTCGCGGCGCTCCATGAACTTGCGGAAGGCGCGGATCAGGCGCGCGGCGATCGCCTCGAGCACGCCCGCGAGCACCAGAATGACGAAGATGCGCAGCGCATGCGTGATCGCGACCTTCACGTCGGCGTCGAGCGCGTGGTAGTACCGCAGCAAGTCATTCATCGACGAACCTCCTTCGCTTCTTCAGGAGGTGCCGATGTTATCAGTCGTCGCCGCGCAGATTCGGATCGGAGTCGATGCGCGCCTTCAGCTTGCGCATGCCCGCGAGCCAGCGGTCGCGGTCAGCGGTCTTGCGCCGCTCGTACTCGGCGACTTCGGGGTGCGGCAGGACGAGGAAGGTCTCCGCATCGATCGCGCGCACCACGGCTTCCGCCACCTGCTCGACGCTCACCGAGCCCTCGAGCAGAAACGACTTGCGGTCGCCCTTCGGCCCGAGCAGCATCGGCGTGCGCACGCCCTGCGGGCACAGGCAGGAGACGCGAATGCCGCGCGCGTGGTAATTGACCGAGAGCCATTCCGCGAACGCGACCGCCGCGTGCTTCGAGACGGTGTAGGTGGCGGAGTCGACCTGCATCAGAAGCCCGGCGGCGGAAGCGGTGTTCACCAGGTAGCCCCCGCCCTGCGCCAGCATGTGCGGGATCACCGCGCGTGCGGCGTACAGGTGCGCCATGAAGTTCACGTCCATGGTGCGCCGCCAGGCTTCGAGCGGCGCATCCAGGCCGGCGCGCTCGATGATCCCGGCGTTGGAGCAAAAAAGATCGATCCGCCCGTGCTTCGCGACGACCTGATCCACGAGCTTTCGGACTTGAGCTTCATCGGCCACGTCGCAAGCGATGCCCTGACCTTCGGGCATGCGCAAGTCGGCTCCGACCACGGCGCGCGCGCCCTCGGCGGCGAAGCGCGCGGCGAGCGCTTTGCCGATGCCGCTCGCGGCGCCGGTGACGACGCAAACTTTGTCGCGCAGCTTCATGGGTGCTCAGCCATGGAATTTAGCGTGGCGCTTCTCGAGGAAAGCGCCGATGCCCTCGCCCGCCTCCGGGCCGTGCAGCGCCTCGACGAAGAGGGCCCGCTCGAGCTCGAGGTGGCGGCTGTAGTCGTTCGTGTGCGCCTCGTTCAGCAGCCGCTTGATGCGGCCGATCGCCTGCGTCGCGCCCGCGGCGAGCTGCGCCGCCCAGTCGAGCGCTTCCGCGAGCGCCTTGCCCTTGGGGGCGAGGCGGTTGACGACGCCCAGCGCGGCGAGCCGCGCCGCGGCGATCGCCGTTCCGGTCATCGCGAGCTCAGCGGCCATCTGCGGCGGCAGCGCGCGCGTGAGCGAGAAGCTGCCGTTGCCGTCCGGATTCAGGCCGACCTTGACGTAGGCCATGGTGAACTGCGCGTCCTCGGCGGCGACGATCAGGTCGCAGGCGAGCGCGATGGAAAAGCCCGCGCCCGCGGCATGGCCCTCGACCGCGGCGATCACCGGCTTCGCGCACTGGCGCAGCGCGCGCACCAGCTCGTTCAGCCGGCTGATGCGCTCGTAGTGGTGCTGCCTGGGCTGCGCGCGGCGCGTTTCGTAAAGTGTGGCGAGGTCGCCACCCGCGCAGAAGTGCGCCCCGGCGCCGGAGATCACCGCCGCGCCGATCGAATCGTCGTCCGAGGCGAGCCGCAGCTCGCGCCCGAGCGCCTGCGAGAATTCGGGACGCAGCGCGTTGCGCTGCGCCGGGTTGTCGATCACCAGCGACAGCACGCGCCCGTGGCGCGCGAGGCCGATGCGGCCTTCTTCGGCCACGTCAGTGAATCCCGAGGGCCGCCTCGACGTTGCGCACCATGGCGACCAGGCGTGGCCCGATGTCCTCCTCGAGCTGTCCCTTCTTCAGTGCGAACGACGGCACGCCGCAGTTGAAGGCGATGATTTCGCCGTCGACCGTGCGGCGCATCGGCACCGCGACCGCCGACACTTCGCGGCGCAGCTCGCCGATCGAGACGCAGAAGCCGCGGCTGCGGATGTCCTCCAGGCTCTTGTCGATCGCCGGGCGGAACTTGCGGTGCAGCTCCGGCTCCTTCACCTTGATCTGGTTCAGCACCGCCTCGCGCTCGGCGGGCGTGCAGGCGGCGAGGAACGCGCGCCCGATCGCCGCCTGCGCGATCGGCACCGCGGTGCCGATGTCGGGCAACATGGTAAGCGTGTTGCCGTTGCGCGAGGACTCGACGTACACCATGTTCAGGCGGTCGCGGATGCCCATCGACACCGAGCCGCCGCTGTAATCGGCGAGCTCCTTCATGAACGGACGCGCCACCTGGCGCACGCTCATCGACGCGAGCAGCGGGTAGCCGATCGACAGCACCGCGGAGCCGAGTTGGTACTTGCCCAGGCGCATGTTGTGCCGTAGGTAGCCGAGTTTGGTGAGCGTGTAGGTGAGGCGCGACACGGTCGGCTTGGGCAGCCCGGTGCGCACCGAGATCTCCTTGTTGCCGAGCATCGGCTCGAGCGGCGTGAAGCAGCGCAGCACCTCGAGGCCGCGCGCGAGCGTGGTGGCGAACTGGCGGTCGCCCTCGTGCTCGTAGCTGTACGTGGTGGCGGCGGGGGATAGGGGGGCATTGGCCTCTGGTGCGCCCATGGACTCGTCTCCTGGTGTTCTTGTGGGGGTGCGGCGGACTGTTTCGCGTTTCGATATTCGTTCGCGGCCCGATGCGGTGTCAACTTAGTCATATCATATTTCGCATAGTAAAACACCGAGGATCCGACCGATGTCTCGCTCCCCGTTCGACCTGCATGGCAAGGTGGCCTTCGTGACCGGCGCGACGCGCGGCATCGGGAAATCGATCGCCGAGGAAATGGCGCGCGCTGGCGCCAAGGTGGTGGTCTCGAGCCGCAAGGCCGAGGCCTGTGAGGCGCTGCGCGTGGAGTTCGAGCGCCAGGGCTGGCCGGTGATCGCCCAGCCCTGCAACGCGTCGCGCAAGGAGGAACTGCAGGCGCTCGTCGACCGTGCGCTCGCCACCTGGGGCGCGATCGACATCGCGGTGGCGAACGCGGCCGCCAACCCGTACTACGGGCCGCTCACCGGGCTGCCCGACGAGACCTTCGACAAGATCTTCACCAACAACGTGAAAAGCGTGCTGTGGCTCGCGAACATGACGCTGCCCGGGATGGCCGAGCGCGGTGGCGGCAGCTTCATCGTCGTCGGCTCGATCGGCGGGCTGCTCTCGAGCACGGTGATCGGCGCCTACGGCGTGTCCAAGGCGGCCGACCACCAGCTCGTCAGGAACCTCGCCGCCGAATGGGGCCCCAAAAACGTGCGCGTGAACGCGATCGCCCCCGGTCTCATCAAGACCGACTTCGCGCGGGCGTTATGGGAGGACGACAAGCGCCGCGCCGAGCGCGAAGCGATCACTCCGCTCAGGCGCCTGGGGGAGCCGCGCGAGATCGGCGGCATCGCGGTGTTCCTCGCCTCCGAGGCGGCTTCGTTCGTCACCGGCCAGGTGATCGTCGCCGACGGCGGCGTGACGATCGTCTGAGCGCTGCGCTAGACTTGTCGCCCCCGAGGAGGTCGCCATGGATCTCAACTATTCCCCCGAAGAGCTGGCCTTCCGCGACGAGGTGCGCGCCTGGCTGAACGCCAACCTGCCCGACGACCTGCGGCGCAAGGTCGCCGAATACCGGGAGCTGACGCGCGAGGACCTGCTCGCCTGGCACCGCGTCCTCGCCAAGAAGGGCTGGGTCGCGCCCGCCTGGCCGAAGGAATGGGGCGGCACCGGCTGGAACGTGGTCGAGCGCTACATCTTCGAGGAGGAGTGCGGCTACGCGGGCACCCCGCCACTCATCCCTTTCGGGCTGTCGATGTGCGCGCCGGTGCTGCTCAAGTTCGGCACCGAGGCGCAGAAGAAGCGCTTCCTGCCGCGCATCTACAACGGCGACGACTTCTGGTGCCAGGGCTACTCCGAGCCGGGCTCGGGATCCGACCTCGCCTCCCTCAAGACCAAGGCGGTGCGCCAGGGCGACCACTACGTGGTCAACGGACAGAAGATCTGGACCACCCTCGCGCACTATGCCGACTGGATCTTCTGCCTGGTGCGCACCGACAGCGGCGCGGCCAAGCGCCAGGAGGGCATTTCGTTCCTGCTGTTCGACATGAAGTCCCCGGGCATCACCGTGCGTCCGCTCATCCTGATGGACGGCGGGCACGAGGTGAACGAGGTGTTCTTCGATGACGTCAAGGTGCCGGTGGAGAACCTGGTGTTCGAGGAGGGCAAGGGCTGGACGGTCGCCAAGTACCTGCTCGGCCACGAGCGCATGAACACGGGCAGGATCGGCGCCTCCAAGCGCGAGCTCGCCAAGCTCAAGGAGTTCGCCGGCGAGCAGATGCAGAACGGCCGGCCGCTCATCGAGGACCTGCGCTTCCGCGACAAGCTGTCGCGCGTCGAGATCGAGCTCGCCGCGCTCGAGATCACCAACCTCAGGTTCCTCGACCGCATGCGGCGCACCGGCCAGCCGCCGGGCGCCGACGTTTCGATGCTCAAGATAAAGGGCACCGAGATTCAGCAGGCGCTCTCCGAGCTGATGATGCAGGCGGTCGGTCCGCTCGCGCAGCCGTTCAAGCCCGCGAACGGCGGCGACGGCTTCGATTTCTTCACCGCGTCGCTCGCGCCGCGCTACTGCAACATGAGGAAGACAACCATCTACGCCGGCTCGAACGAGATCCAGCGCAATATCATCTCCAAGATGACGCTCGGGCTGTAGCCATGAACTTCGACTACAGCGAAGAGCAGCAGCTGCTCGCCGACTCGATCAGGCGGTTCGTCGCCAAGGACTACGATTTCGAGGCGCGCAAGAAGATCGTCGCCTCCAGGCAGGGCGCGAGCGAAGAGGTCTGGAAGACCTTCGCCGAGATGGGGCTGCTCGGCATTCCCTTTGCGCCCGAGCAGGGCGGCTTCGGCGGCGGCGCGACCGACCTGATGAGCGCCATGGAGGCGATCGGCGAAGGACTGGTGGTGGAGCCTTTCCTCGCCACGGTGGGGCTCGCCGCGCAGTTGGTGGCGCGCGGCGGCAGCGAGGCGCAGAAGAAGGCGATCCTGCCGGCGGTGATCGAGGGGCGCCTGAAGATGGCCTTCGCGCACACCGAAAACGGCGCGCGCTACGACCTGGCGCATGTCGCCGCGACCGCGAAGAAGGCCGGCAGCGTGTGGCTGCTCGACGGCGAGAAGCGCGTCGTGCTCGGCGCGCCGCTCGCGGACAAGCTCGTGGTGTCGGCGCGCACTTCGGGCAAGGCCGCCGAGGCGCAGGGCATCAGCCTGTTCCTGGTCGACCGCGCGGCGGCCGGCGTGGGCCTGCGGCCGTACGCGACGCTCGACGAGATGCGCGCGGCCGACGTGACGCTGAAAGGCGTCGAAGTCGGCGCCGACGCGCTCGTCGGACGCGAAGGCGGAGCGCTCGCGCTCATCGAGGAGGTGGTCGACTTCGCCACCGCACTCGTGTGCGCCGAGGCGATCGGCGCGATGAAGCAGGCGAACGACGCCACGCTCGAGTACCTGAAGACGCGCAAGCAGTTCGGCGTGCCGATCGGCACCTTCCAGGCGCTGCAGCACCGCATGGTCGACATGGTGATCGCCGCCGAGCAGGCGCGCTCGATGGCTTATCTTGCCTGCGCGAAGGTGGACGGCGAGAAGGATGCGCGCGAGCGCGCGCGCCTGGTCTCCGCGGCCAAGGTGAAGATCGCGGATGCCTGCCGCCACGTCAGCCAGGAGTCGATTCAGCTGCACGGCGGCATGGGGATGACCGAGGAGCTGAAAGTAAGCCACACCTTCAGGCGACTCACCATGATCGCGCAACAGTTCGGCGACGCCGAGCATCATCTCACGCGCTTCGCCGCGCTCGACCGGAGCTGACGATGCCGACCAACAAGGCCTGGACGCTCGCGAGCCGCCCCGCGGCCGGCGTCACCGAGGACAACTTCAAGCTGGTCGAGCGGGAAGCGCCGCGCCCGAAGGACGGCGAAGTCCTGGTGAAGAACCAGTGGCTGTCGCTCGACCCGTACATGCGATTCCGCATGAACGACGTCAAATCCTACGTGCCGCCGGTGCAGATCGGCGAGGTGATGGTCGGGCAGACCGCGGGCGAGGTGCTGGAATCGAAGCACCCTGGCTTCAAGCCGGGCGACAAGGTGCTCGCCGGCGGCTGGCAGCTGTACAGCTGCATGAAGGGCGAGGAGCTGGCCAAGGTCGATGCCGGTCCCTATCCGCTCTCGTACTACCTCGGCGCGCTCGGCATGCCGGGCCTGACCGCCTATTTCGGGCTGAAGGACATCGGCGCGCCCAAGCCGGGCGAGACGGTCGTGGTGTCGGCGGCCTCGGGCGCGGTGGGCAGCGTGGTCGGCCAGCTCGCGAAAATCGCGGGCTGCCGCGCGGTGGGTATCGCCGGCGGCAAGGCGAAATGCGATTACGTGGTGCAGGAGCTGGGCTTCGACGCGTGCGTCGACTACAAGGCCGGCAACCTGCACCGCGACCTGAAGGAGGCCTGCCCGAGGGCTGCCGATGTGTACTTCGACAACGTCGCGGGCGAGGTGCTCGAGACCATGCTGCGGCTCGTGAACCTGCGCGCGCGCATCGTCGCCTGTGGCCGCATCGCCGAGCGCGATGAAAACTACTGCCACAAGAATCTGAGCGTCTTCATCGCGAACCGGATCAAGATGCAGGGCATGATCGTGTTCGACTGGAAGGAGCGCTACCCCGAAGGGATCCGCGCGCTCGCCGGCTACGTGGCGCAGGGCAAGCTCAAGACCCGCGAGTCGATCGCCGAGGGCATCGAGACCGCGCCTAAGGCGTTCATCGGCATGCTCAAGGGGCAGAATTTCGGCAAGCAGCTGGTCAAGCTCGCCTGAGCGCGTGGCGCAGCCCGAACACGTCGGCTTCTGGAGGCGGCTGCTCGCCGCGGCGATCGACTTCCTGATTCTGTTCGTGGTGACGACGCCGCTCCTGCTCGTGTTCAACGGGCGCAGGGTTTTCGTCATTGAGTACATCGTACTGGCGGTCGCGGTGATCGCGTTCTGGCGCCGCTACGGCGCCACGCCAGGCAAGATGGCGGTGGGCGCGAAGATCGTCGACGCGCAGACCGGCGAGCGGCCCTCGACCGCAAGGCTGGTGCTGCGCTATTTTGCGTACCTCGTGTCGGCGCTTCCCCTGTTCCTCGGCTACCTGTGGATCGGCATCAGTCGCCGCAAGCAGGGATTTCACGACAAAATCGCACGCACAATGGTGATCTACGATGATTGAGCTCTACACCTGGCCGACTCCGAACGGCCACAAGATCCACATCATGCTGGAAGAGACCGGGCTGCCTTACAACGTGCACCCGATCGACATCGGCGCCGGCGACCAGTTCAAGCCCGAGTTCCTCAAGATCTCGCCCAACAACAAGATGCCGGCGATGATCGACACCGACGGCCCCGGCGGCAAGCCGTTCGCGCTCGCCGAATCCGGCGCGATGCTCTTTTACCTCGCCTCCAAGACCGGCAAATTCCTGCCCAAGGATCTGGGCGAGCGCTGGCACGTGATGCAGTGGGTGATGTTCCAGATGGGGCACATCGGCCCGATGCTTGGCCAGGCGCACCATTTCCTCGGCTATGCGCCGGAGAAGATCGAGTACGCGATGAACCGCTACAGGAACGAGGCGAACCGGCTGTACGGCGTGCTCGAGCGCAGGCTCGTCGAGTCGAAGTTCGTCGCCTGCGGCGAATACACCATCGCCGACATGGCGATCGTTCCCTGGCTGCGCTTTCCCGAGCGCCAGGGCGTGAACATCGACGAGTACCCGAACGTGAAGCGCTGGCGCGACGCGATCCTGGCGCGCCCCGCGGTGCAAAGGGCGCTGCAAGTGCTCGCCGACCGGCGGCGCGCCGGGCCGCAGACCGCCCAGGAGCGCGAGAACCTGTTCGGCGCGAAGCAATATGCCCGGCGCTGAGCTGCGCGGCAAAGTCGCCTGGATCACGGGCGGCGGCAGCGGCATCGGCCTCGCCGGCGCGCTCGAGCTGGCGCGGGCCGGCGCGCACGTCGTCATCTCCGGCCGCAATGCGCGCACGAACGAGAGCGGCCTGGCGGACCTGAAGAAGGCGGGCAGCGCGGAGGCGACCCTGCTCGACGTGGGCGACCGCGCGGCGGTCGAGAGGACCGCCGCGGACATCGAGAAGCGCCACGGCCGCATCGACGTCCTGGTGACGAGCGCCGGCACCAACATCGGCGGCGGCAAGAGGAACTTCAGGACCATGTCGCTCGAGGGCTGGGACGACGTGGTGCGCATCAACCTGAACGGGCTCTTTTACTGCTGCTACGCGGTCCTGCCCGGCATGCGGGCGAGGAAGGACGGCCTCATCATCAACATCTCCTCCTGGGCCGGGCGCTACGCGAGCATGCTCACCGGGCCGGCGTACAACGCCACCAAGCGCGCCGTCATCGCGGTGAGCGAATCGATCAACATGGAGGAATGCGCCAACGGCATCCGCGCGACCTCCATCCTGCCGGGCGAGGTGGCCACCCCGATCCTGGAGAAGCGCCCCGTGCCGCCGAGCGCGGGGGAACGCGCCCGCATGGCGCAGGCCGAGGACTTCGGAAGAGCGATCCTGTTCATCGCCACGCTGCCCGCGCGTACCTGCGTGAACGAGCTGGTTATGGCGCCGACGTGGAACCGGTTCTACCTGGGCGGGCTCGAAGCGCCGAAGAAAGCTTGATCTTCCTGCGCGTCGCGCTGCCGTTCATCGCGGGCTTCTTCGTCTCGTACATGTACCGCGCGGTGAACGCGGTGCTCGGCCCGACGCTCGTGGCCGAGTTCGGCCTGACCGCGAGCGGGCTGGGGCTGCTGACCAGCGTGTACTTCCTCGCCTTCGCAGTGTTCCAGCTGCCGCTCGGCCTGCTGCTCGACCGCTACGGCCCGCGGCGGGTGAACGCGGCGCTGCTGCTCGTCGCCGCTGCGGGCGGGACCTGGTTCGCCGGCGCGCACACGGCGCTCGAGGCGATCGCCGCGCGCGCGCTCATCGGGCTCGGCGTGTCGGGCTGCCTCATGTCCTCGATCCTAGCCTTCGTGCTGTGGTACCCGCCCGAGCGCCTTTCGACCATGAATGGCATCGCCTTCGCCGCCGGCGCGCTCGGCTCGGTCGCCGTGAGCGTGCCGCTCGAGCTGCTGCTGCGCGTGTGGACCTGGCGCGAGGCCTTCCTGCTGCTCGTCGGGGCGACGCTGGCGGTGAGCCTCACGCTGTGGCTCTGGGTGCCCGAACGCCATGCGCGCCCGCACGGCGCGACGCTCGGGGCGCAGCTGCGCGGGCTGGCGCGGCTCGCCGCCGATCCCGGCTTCCTGCGCATCGCGCTCACGATGGCGGCGAGCCAGTTCGCCGCGACGTCACTGCAAACCCTGTGGATGGCAACCTGGCTGCGCGATGTCGCCGGCTACAGCGCCGCCGAGGTGGCGCGCGGCCTGATGGCGGTGAACGTCGCGATGATCGCCGGCTACCTCGGCTTCGGGCGCGCGGCGGACGCGCGCGCGCGGCACGGCAAGAGCGTGCTGCCGCTGCTCGGCGGCGGGCTCGCCTGCGCGTCGGTCTCGCTCGCCCTGCTCGCGCTCGGTACGCGCACCGGGGCGCTCGCGCTGTGGTGCGCGTTCGTGGGCGGAAGCACGGCGATCGTGCTCGCCTTCTCGCTCCTGTCGCGGCGCTATCCCAAGGAGCTGGTCGGGCGCGCCAATACCGGCATCAACGTGTTCGGCTTCAGCGGCATGTTCCTCGGCCAGTGGGGCATCGGCGCGGTGCTCGACCTGTGGCCGCAGAGCGCCGCGGGCTACGACCCTGCCGCCTATCACTGGGCGCTCGGCATCGCCTGGGCGATGCAGATGGCGGGACTCGTCTGGCTGTGGCGCGGGCGGAAGCTCTTCGAAAAATCTGCGAAATCGGGATCAGATTCATATCTTCCGGCCGAGTTGTGACCGTCGGTTCAATCTCCGGAGACGAACCCAATCCGGCGCTTTTTCGGAGGTGGCGGCGGAGTCATGAGCCCTCGGATCGCGTCGAAGACGACTTTGAACCGGCGGTCGTACTTCGTTTCGAGAGCGTCGAGACGACGCGCGAGGTCTTTGTGAGTGGCTACGGCTTCCCGAAGCTGTATGAACGCGCGTACCACATGGAGGCTGACTTCGACGGCGCGAGGGGAGTTCAGGACGGTCGCGGCCATCAGTGCGCCGTGTTCGGTGAACGCAAGTGGGGCGCGCCGCAGCCCCATTCTTGAGGCCGGATTGGACATCACAGATTGTGATCTCCAATCTTTGAGTTCCTTCGCGCTCAGACGGAACGCGAAATCCTGCGGGAACCGTTCGGCATTGCGCTTAACTGCTTGGTTAAGCGCGCGCGTCTCAACGTCGTACAGCATGGCGAGGTCCGCGTCGAGCATCACCTTGCGGCCGCGTATTAGCTGGATACGCCTCTCGATGCGCTCGATGGGCACTGCGATTTTGGGCACCATCGTTGGTTCGGCGAATGCTTGCGTCATCTCCCACAACGCCCGGCGCAATGCACCGGTTGACGCGGGCCGCCGCTATGCTTACCGCGGCGGCGCGGCGCGTGTGCCGGGGTTGTTCGCCGACGGGTAGCCGATGTTGGTGTTCGAGTGCCAGGTTGGCGCCGGGCGCTGCACCAGGTGCGGGCCGGCCGCGTCGCCGCCGTCGTCCTCGTCCGCTGCCGGCGCCGGCGGGGGCGGCGGCGTGACCGGCTCATTGAGCTGCTTCTTGCGCCGCTCGATGCGCGCGGTGCCGATTGCCTCGTCGAGCGGCGCGTCGGGCTGGTAGACGTTCATCCGGTCGCCGACCGGCTGCGCCGCGACGCCGGCCGGCGGATGGTTGCCGTAGTGCGTGACGCCGCCGGTGTCGACCCACTTGTATACCTGCGCGGCGGCCGTGTTCGCCGCGAGGAGCAGCGCGAGGGCCGCGCGGCGCACGGGCTAGGCCTTGCGCGCGCGCACGGTGCCCACCGCCTTGGCGACGAGCGAGCCGTCCTCGTTCAACGCCTCGCCCTCGGCGAAGATGATGCTGCGGCCGTTCTTCAGCACGCGCGCCTCGGCAATTAGGCGCGGACCGGTGCCGCCGCCGATGAACGAGGTGCTCAGGTCGATGGTGATCACGCCCGCCGAGTCCGGATGCAGCGTGCGCGCCGCGGTGCACAGGGCCACGTCGAGCAGCGTCAGGATGACGCCGCCGTGCGCGGTGCCCAGGCTGTTGGTGAGTTGGGGCGCGAGCGCGAGCGACAGGCGCGCCCGCCCCTCGGCGAGCTCATCGATGCCGATGCCGAGGTGCTCGACGAAGGGAATCCTGCGCTGGTAGTCGCGCGCGAAGGCGAGGCTCTCGCTCATATGAGGAGCGCGCCGCCGTCCACCGCGATCGCCTGGCCGGTGATGTGGCGCGAGGCTTCCGAGGCGAGCAGCACCGCGAGGCCTTTCAGGTCCTCGGGTCCGCCGAGCCGCCGCGTCGGCGTCATCTTGCGTACCATCTCGCCGGTCGAGTCGAGCGTCGCGCGCGTCATCTTGGAGGGGAAGAACCCGGGGCAGATCGCGTTCACCGTGATGCCGTGCTCGCCCCATTCGGCCGCAAACTGGCGCGTCAACCCCACCACGCCGTGCTTGGTGGCGTTGTAGGCGACGGTGCGCACCACCGCGGGATCGCTCGCCATCAGGCCCGCGACCGAGGCGATGTTCACGATGCGGCCCCATTTCGCTGGGATCATCGAGCGCTTGGCGACGCCCTGGCTGATGAGGAAGGTGCCGGTGAGGTTCAGGTTGACGAGCTTGTCCCAGGCCTCGAGCGGATGGTCCTCGGCGGGCGCGCCCCAGGTGGCGCCGGCGTTGTTCACGAGGATGTCGACTTTGCCGAAGTCCGCCAGCACCCGGTCGACGAGCGGCGCGACGAGTTCGCGCTTGCCAAGGTCGCACACGTAAGGCGCCGCCTCGATGCCCTGCCTTTTCAGCTGCGCCACCGCCTCGTCGAGCTCGTCCTGCTTGCGCGCGGTGAGAGCGAGCCGCGCGCCCATCTCGCCCAGCGCCTCGGCGATCTGCAGGCCGAGCCCGCGCGAACCGCCGGTGACGATCGCCGTGCGCCCGGTGAGGTCGAATAGCTGCTTCACGCTCATGCGCGCTCTCCTGCGGTGGGGAAGGGGGATTCTAGCCGAATTGGTACACTGCGCATTTTTTCGGAGCCGCCGTGCAACTCGTCTGCCTCGATCTCGAGGGCGTGCTGGTGCCCGAGATCTGGATCGAATTCTCCGAGCGCACCGGCATCGAGGCGCTGCGCCGCACAACGCGCGACGAGCCCGACTACGACAAGCTGATGCGCTTCCGGCTCGGCCTGCTGCGCGAGCGCGCGCTGCGCATGGCGGATATCGAGCGCGTGATCGCGGGCATGCGGCCGCTCGAGGGCGCGGCCGAATTCCTCGCGCGGCTGCGCGCGCGCTGCCAGGTGGTGATCCTGTCGGACACCTTCTACGAGTTCGCCGGGCCGCTCATGCGCCAGCTCGGCTGGCCGACGCTGCTCTGCAACGAGCTGGAGCTGGGCGAGGACGGCTACCTGAACGGCTACCGCCTGAGAATGCCCGACCCGAAGCGCGCGGCGGTGCGCGCCTTCCGCGGACTGAACTTCACGGTGATCGCCGCCGGCGACTCATACAACGACACCGCGATGCTCGCCGAGGCGCACGCGGGCATCTTCTTCCGGCCGCCGCAGGCGATCGCGGCGCAGTTTCCGCAGTTCCGGGTGACGCAGACCTACGCCGAGCTCGAAGCCGCGATCGACGCGGCGGCCTAGGCGGGCAGCTTTTCCTTCAGGTAGGCGAGCAGCTGGTCGAGCGTCGCCAGCTTGCCGTAGTCGGCTTCGGGAATGTCGACCTTCAGCCGCTCGTGCAGCGCGACGAGAAAGTTGAGCCAATCCATCGAGTCGAGATCGATCTGATTGCGCAGCGGCTTGTCGGCGCGCAGGCTCGCCGCGTCGAGCTCCGGCGCGATCGTGGAGAGCAGTTTCAGCACCTGGGTCTGGAGCTCCTCGGGCTTCACAGTTCCTCCGGTCTTTGCAATTGCTCGCGCAGCGCCGCGAGGAAGCGCGCGCCGCGGTGGCCGTCGCTCGCGCGATGATCGCCCGAGAGCGTCGCCGTGACGGCCGGAGCGGCGCGCAGCACGCCGTCTTCGGCGAGCGCGCGCTCGGCGATGCGCCCCAAGCCGACCAGCGCGACCTGCGGCGGGTAGATGACCCCGAACACCGACTCGACGCCCTGCTCGCCGAGATTGGTGACGGTGATCGTGGGATCGGACATCTCCGAGCTGCGCAGCGACCCCGCGCGTGCGCGCTTGACGAGGTCCGCGAGCGCGCGCATCAGGTCCTCGAGGCTGCGTCCGTCGACGTCGTGGAGCGCGGGCGCCACCAGCCCGCCCTGGCGCAGCGAGATCGCGACGCCGACGTGGATGCCGGCGCCCGCGCGGAAGGCGCCGTCCTGCCAGAAGCCGTTCAGGTCCGGAAACTGCCGCAGCGTGAGCGCGACCGCCTTCAGCTGCAGCGCGCCGATCAGCACGCGCTCGGTGACGGGGCGCGCGGCGTTCGCGCGCGCAAGGTGCTCCATCGCCCGCTGCATCGGAATCGTCTCGGCGAGGTAGTAATGCGGGATCTCGCGCTTGGAGCGGCTCATCGCCGCGGCGATCGCCTTGCGCATCTCCGCCTGGCGGTCGGGCACGGGCGCCGCAGCGGGCGTCGGTTTCACTGCCGCTTTTTCCACGTCCTCCAGGGTCACGGCTCCATGCGGGCCGGTCCCCGCGAGCTTCTCGATGTCTACGTCGAGCTCGTGCGCCCGCTTGCGCGCGGCGGGGGAGGCGGGTCTGCGCAGCGCGGGCACGGGCACTTCGCCCGGGGCGGTGAGGCGGGCCATCACGGTGCCGACGGCAATGGTCTCTCCGGGCTGGGTGATCAGCTCCTGCACCACGCCGTCGTGCCAGACCTCGACCTCGACCGCGGCCTTCGAGGTGTCGACCAGCGCGATCACCTGGCCGCGCCTGACCGCGTCGCCCGGCTTGACCTTCCACTCGAGCAGCTTGCCCTGGTCCATGTCGGCGCCGAGCGAAGGCAGCTTGAACTCCGTCATGCGAGCAGCCCTTTCACCGCGGCGACGATCTTCGCCGGCTGCGGCAGCGCCGCCTCCTCCATGTGCCTGGCGTAAGGAATCGGCACTTCCTCACTGCACACACGCGCGAGCGGCGCATCGAGCTCGTAGAACGCCTGCTCGACGATGCGCGCCATCACCTCCGCGGCGAGGCTGCCGGTCTTCCAGCCCTCGTCGACCACGACGGCGCGGCGGCACTTGACGACCGAGGCCATGATGGTCGCGTCGTCCAGCGGCCTGAGCACGCGCAGGTCGACCACCTCGGCGTCTATGCCTTCTCCCGTGAGCAGCTCGGCCGCGGCGAGCGTCTTGGGCAACGATCCGCCATAGGTGATCAGGCTGACCGCGCTGCCCTGCTTCCGCACCGCTGCCGACTTGATGTCCCGGGTCCAGGGCTCGGGCAGCTCGCCTTCCACGTTGTAGAGCTGGGCGTGCTCGAAGATCACCACCGGGTCGGGGTCGGCGAGCGCCGGAGCCAGCATGCCGCGCGCGTCCTCGACGGTCGCAGGGGCGAGCACCTTGAGGCCGGGCACGTGCGCATACCAGTTCTCCAGGCTGTGCGAGTGCTGCGCGGCGATCTGGCGGCCGGCGCCGGTCGCCATGCGAATCACGAGCGGCACCGAGAACTGCCCGCCCGACATGTGCCGGTAGAGCGACGCGGTATTCACGATCTGGTCGAGCGCGAGCAGGCTGAAGTTGACCGTCATCACCTCGACGATCGGGCGCATGCCGCCGAGGGCAGCGCCGATGCCGACGCCGACGAAGGCGAGCTCGGAGAGCGGCGTGTCGCGGATGCGCTCGGGGCCGAACTCCTCGAGCAGCCCTTTCGTGACCGCGTAGCTGCCGCCGTATTTGCCGACGTCCTCGCCCATCAGGAACACGCGCGGATCGGCGGCGAGCGCCTCGCGCAGCGCCGCGCGCATCGCTTCGCGGTAACTGGTCTTCACGGCGCGGTCACGTCCCTGGTGAGATCCTCGACCGGTTCCCAGCTGCCGGCTTCGGCATAGGCGACCGCATCCTCGACCTCGCGCGCGACCTCGGCATCGAGCGCGAGGAACTGCTCTTCGGCGAGCTTGCCTTCGGCCTTGAGGCGTGCGGTGAAGCTGTGCAGGGGCCCGCGCGTCTTCCACTCTTCGATCTCCTTCTTGTCGCGGTACAGATCGGGGTCGAACATCGAATGCGCGCGATAGCGGTAGGTCTGGAACTCGACGAAGAACGGTCCCTTGCCCGCGCGCACCTGCTGCTGCGCCTCCTTCGCGACCTCGTGCACCGCGACCACGTCCTGTCCGTCGACCTTGAGCGTCGGTACCTTGTACGCGGCCGCCTTGATGCACAGGTCGGTCTGCGATTCCGAGCGTGCGAGCGCCGTGCCCATGGCGTACAGGTTGTTCTCGCAGCAAAACAGCGCCGGGACCTGCCACAGCGCGGCGAGATTCATCGATTCGTGGAACACGCCTTCGGCCATCGCGCCCTCGCCGAAGAAGCACGCCGTCACGCGGCGCACGCCCTGCAGCTTGTCGGCGAGCGCGAGTCCCACCGCGAGCGGCAGCCCGCCGCCGACGATCGCGTTGCCGCCGTACAGTCGCAGCCGCGCGTCGAACAGGTGCATCGAACCGCCGCGCCCTCGCGAGCAGCCCTCGCGCTTGCCGTACATCTCGGCCATGATGGTGCGCATCGGCATGCCGCGCACGAGCGCGTGGCCGTGCTCGCGGTAAGTGGCCACGATGTTGTCCTCGGGGGCGAGCGCGTGCAGCGCGCCGACCGCGACCGCCTCCTCGCCGATGTAAAGGTGCAGGAAACCCCGGATCTTCTGCTCGCCGTAGAGCTCGGCGGCGCGCTCCTCCATGCGCCGGATGCGCAGCATGTCGCGCACCATGCCGAGGGCGAATTCGCGCTCCCAGGGCACCCGACCCGAAGGCGGCGGGGCGAGCGTCACGCCGACTCCAGCGTCGAGGTGTCGCCCTCGGGCAACCCGAGCTCGCGCGCCTTGAGGAGCCGCCGCATGATCTTGCCGCTCCTCGTGCGCGGCAGCGACGCGAGGAACGCGATTTCCTTGGGCGCGACCGCCGCACCGAGGCGCTTGCGGGCGTGGGCGAGGATTTCGCTTCTCAAGGATTCGCTTTCCCGAAAATTCTGCCTGAGCGAAACGAATGCCTTGACCACTTCTCCCACCACGGGATCGGGCTTGCCGATGACGCCCGCCTCGGCCACCGCCGGGTGCTCCATGAGAGCGCTCTCGACCTCGAACGGCCCGATCAGATGGCCGGCCGACTTGATCACGTCGTCGGCGCGGCCGACGAACCAGTAGTAGCCGTCCGCGTCGCGCCTGGCGAGGTCGCCGGTCAAGTACCAACCGTCGCGGAAGCACTTGCGGTAGCGCTCCTCCTCGTGCAGGTAGCCGCGGAACATCGACGGCCAGCCGGCCTTCAATGCCAGCTCGCCCTGGACTCCTGGTTCGTCGATGAATTTGATTTTCATGTTTTCCGATTCATCATGTTCGACGATGTGCGCCTCAACTCCCGGAACCGGCAGGCCCATGGAGCCAGGCTTGACGTCGAGGGCGGGAAAGTTCGAGATCATGATGCCTCCGGTCTCGGTCTGCCACCAGTTGTCGTGGATCGGCATGTCGAACGCGTCCATCCCCCACCACACAGCCTCCGGGTTGAGCGGCTCGCCGACGCTCGCGACGAAGCGCAGCTCGGGATACGAGCGCGCGCGCGCGAGCTCGGCGCCCGCCTTCATGAGCATGCGGATCGCGGTCGGCGCGGTGTACCAGACCGAGATGCGCTGCTCCTGCAGGATCTGGTACCAGCGCGCGGCGTCGAACTCGGCCTCGTCGACCACGCTCGTCACGCCGTGCAGGAGCGGCGCGATGATGCCGTACGAGGTGCCGGTCACCCAGCCCGGATCCGCGGTGCACCAGAAGACGTCCTGCGGATGCAGGTCGAGCGCATAGCGCCCGGTGACGTAGTGCGTGAGCACGGCGCCGTGCACGTGCACCGCGCCCTTGGGGCGGCCGGTGGTGCCGCTGGTGAAGTGAAGGAGCGCCATGTCCTCGGGCTCGGTGCGCACCGTCTCGAAGCGCTCGGAAGCCGCGCCCATCATGCGCGCGAACTCGGGGCCGTCGGCAAGCAGCACGTGCTCGAGCGCAGGCAGCTCGCCGCGCAGCTTCTCGACCTTGCGCGCGTACAGCGACTCGGTGGTGACGAGCAGCTTGCCCGCGCCGAGCTTCATGCGCGTGGCGATCGGCTCGGGGCCGAAGGCGGAAAAGAGCGGCGCCACGACGCTGCCGTTCTTGAGCGCCCCCAGCGCCGCGATGTACAGCTCGGGAATGCGGCCCGCGAGGATGAACACCCGGTCGCCCTTGCCGACGCCCAGGCTGCGCAGGACGTTGGCGAAGCGACTGGTGAGGCGCGAAAGCTCGGCGAAGGACACGTCGCGCCTTCCACCTTCGGCCGAAAGGAAGCGAAATGCGAGGCGGTCGTCGGCCGCGTGGCGTTCGACCGCCTCCCAGGCGATGTTCAGGCCTCCGCCCGGCAGCCCGGCGAGCTCGCGCCGCGCGGCGTCCCAGCTGAACGCGGCGCGCGCCGCGGCGTAGTCGGCGAGATTGGGCGCGACGCGCTGCGCGCCCGGGGTCTTGCGGATGACGTCCGGCCGCTCCATGCGGCTACGCTAGCGGCCCGCCGGCTAGCGCCGTTTGACCGGCGTCAAAGATGCGCGCGCTCAGCCCTTCAGCTGCAGCGCCTTGTACTCGAGGAATTCCTCCAGGCCGTACACGCCGGCCTCGCGCCCGTGCCCGGACTGCTTGAAGCCGCCGAACGGCGCATTCATGTTGAACGCGCCGCCGTTTACGTCCACCTGTCCGGCGCGGATGCGGCGCGCGACGGCCTGCGCATGCGCCTCGTCCTTGGACCACACCGCGGCGGCGAGGCCGTAGGGCGTGTCGTTCGCGATGCGCACCGCCTCATCTTCGTTCTTGTAGGTGATGATCGACAGCACCGGCCCGAAGATCTCCTCCTGCTCGATGGTCGAGCCGGGCTTCACTCTTCCGAACACTGTCGGCTTCACGAAATAGCCGCCGGCGGGCACGCCCTCGGGCGCTTCGGCTCCGCCCGCGACGAGCTCGGCGCCTTCGGCGGCGCCCTTCCTGATGTAGCCGCGCACGCGCTCGAGCTGTGCGGCGGAAGTGAGGGGCCCTAGGCGCGTCGCCTCGGCGAGCGGGTCGCCCAGCTTGAAGCCGTTTGCTACCTCGGCGGCGACTCTCTTCGCCTCCTCGTACTTCGACTCCGGCACCAGCAGGCGCGTGAGCGCGGTGCAGGTCTGGCCAGAGTTGAGATAGCAGGCGTTCACCGTGCTCTTCACCGCGCTCGCGATGTCCGCGTCCTCGAGCACGATCGAGGGCGACTTGCCGCCCAGCTCGAGCGCCACGCGCTTCACCCCTTGCGCGGCGAGCTCGGAAATGCGCTTGCCGGCGCGCGTCGAGCCCGTGAAGGAGATCATGTCGACGTCCGGGTTCCGCACCAGCGCCTCGCCGACCGCGGCGCCGTAGCCGGTCACGAGGTTGAACACGCCCTTCGGCAGCCCGGCCGCCTCGATCACCTCGGCGAGCAGGAAGGCGTTGAAGGGGGCCACCTCCGATGGCTTGAGCACCACGCTGCAGCCCGCGGCGAGCGCGGGCGCCACCTTGAGCGCGATCTGGTGCAGCGGATAGTTCCAGGGCGTGATCGCGAGCACCACGCCCACCGGCTCCCGCACCACGACCGAGTTGCCGACGCGCTCCTCGAACTTGAAATCCCTGACCAGCTTCGCATAGTTCGCGAAGTTCGCGATCGGGAGGCCCGCCTGAATGCGGCCGGCGAGCTTGATCGGCATGCCCACTTCCTGGGCGATGAGCTTCGCCAGCTCGTCGGCGCGCGCCTTCAGGCCGTCGGAGATCTTCTGCAGGGTTTCGGCGCGCTTCTCGACCGGCGTGCGCGACCAGCCCTCCAGCGCGCCGCGCGCCGCGGCGACCGCCCCGGCCGCGTCCTTTTCGCCCGCGGCGGGGATCCTGCCCATGACCTCGCCGGTGCCGGCGTTGTGCACGTCGATCGTTTCCTTGCCTGACGGGGCGACCCACTGGCCGCCGATGAAGAGCTTGTCGCGCACGAGCATGTGGACCTCCTTGATCGAGGGCGCCATTCTAGCCGAGGGCGCGCGCTATACTGTTTCGCTCACCAGACGACGGAGATACAGGCATGGCGCAGGCAGCACGCGCGGTGATTTGCCGCGAACTGAACAAGCCCGTGGTGGTCGAGCGCATAACCGTCGACAGCCCCAAGCGCGGCGAGGTCATGGTCAAGCTGGGCGCCTGCGGAGTGTGCCACTCGGACCTGTCGGCGACCAACGGCACGATCGCGCTGCCGCCGCCGCTCATCCTTGGGCACGAGGCCGCCGGCGAGGTGGTCGAGGTCGGAGAGGGTGTGACGGGCCTGGCGGTGGGCGACCACGTGGTGTCCTCGTTCATCTACATGTGCGGCAAGTGCCGCTTCTGCTCGCTCGGGCGGCCGGTGCTGTGCGTCGAGCAGGGCAAGGCGCTGACGACGCTGCCGGACGGCACGCTGCGCACCAAGGACGCGCAGGGCAAGCCGCTCAACATCTTCTCGGGCTGCGGGGTTATGGCGGAGTACGCCACCGTGCACGTCGACAACCTGGTGAAGATCGATCCGCGGATCCCGCTCGATCGCGCGGCGCTCGTCGGCTGCGCGGTGACCACCGGCGTCGGCGCGGTGTTCAACACCGCGCGCGTCACGCCAGGCGCGAGCGTCGCCGTGTTCGGCTGCGGTGGCGTGGGGCTGAACGTCATCCAGGGCGCGGCGATCGCCGGCGCCGAGCGCATCGTCGCGATAGACACGCTCGAGGCGAAGCTCGAGATGGCGAAGAAGTTTGGCGCCACCGACGTGCTCCTCGCCAAGCCCGGCGAGGACCTGACCAAGGCGCTGAAGAAGCTCACCGGTGGCGGCGCCGACTACGCATTCGAATGCGTGGGCAGCGGCGAGCTGGCGGCAGCGGCGTACAAGGCGGCCGGCCGCGGGGGCATGGCGGTGGTGGTCGGGGTGGCGAAGCCCGGCGATACGACCTCGGTGCGCACCATGACGCTGCCCTTCGAGGAGAAGACCCTAACCGGCAGCTACTTCGGCTCCTGCGTGCCGCGCGTCGACTTCCCGCGCATGCTCGGCCTGTACATGCAAGGCAAGCTCAAGCTCGACGAGCTCATCACCAGGCGCTACACGATCGACGAGGCGCCACAGGCCTTCGCCGACCTCGAGGCGGCCAAGAACGCGCGCGGCGTGATCGTGTTCTAGACGGGGTCTACCAGCGCGCCGGGGGCTTGCGCAGCACGACGATGCGCCCGGCCTCCTTGCGCACGTAGCCGCCCTCGCTCAGGTCGGAGAAGATCCGGCTCACCATCTCGCGCGACGCGCCGACGCGCGCGGCGATGTCCTTCTGCGTCATGCGATCCTCGATCACCATGCGGCCGTCGACCTCCTGGGCGAGCTCGAGCAGCAGGCGCGCGACGCGTCCGTAGACGTCGATGAACGCGAGGTCGCGCACGCTGTCGGTGAGGCTGCGCACGCGGTGCGCGAGCTTGCGGATCACGTGCAATCCGAAATCGGGGTGCTCGGCCATGAAGCCGGCGATCTCGGTGCGCCGCAGCACCGCGCAGCGGCAGTCCTCGAGCGCCATCACCGAGGCCGAGCGCATGCCGCCGTCGAGCGTCACTTCGCCGAAGTACTCGCCCGGTCCGAGCTGGTTGAGCTGCACCTCCTTGCCGTCGGCGTCGGACACGAACACCTTGGCTCGGCCCGAAACGAGCACGTAGAGCGAGTCGCCCTCGTCGCCCTCGGTGACGATGATCGCGTTCTTGGGGAAGCTGCGCAGCACCGCCTGCCGCGCGATCTGCTGCAGCAAGGCGTCGGGCAGGGCTTCGACCGAAGCGGCTTTCATGGGCGGACTCTTTGTCCGCCCGATTGTGGGCCCTGCGCCGCCGCGCGCGCAAGGGCGCCGGCGAGGCCGCCACTTCCGCGTCGCCGGCGCGTGCCAACCGCCGGGCCCGGTCAGAACGAGCGCACGTTGTCGGGATCAACGGTGCGCGCCGCCTGCCAGGGCACGTCGGTGCGATCGGTCGCGATGGGGACGACCGCAGAGCCGAAGAGATCGTCGCCGGAGGCGCCGCGCGCCGCGAGTTGGCGCCCCGCAACTTCGTCGGCACTCGGCGTTTGGGCTGCATGCTGGGCCTTGACGACGCCGACGCAGGCGGCGACCACGCCGCTCGCGGCGAGCATGATGAACAGGGCGACGGCTGCTTTGAGGATCAGTTGTTTGCTCATGGCTGCGTTCCTCCTTGCGATTGCGCCGGCTCAGTCGCGGCCGAGCCAGGTGTAGTTCCGTGTTGGTCTCAGAGTAGAGACTCCGGGCCTGCGCCTCAGCGACCTATGGCGCCGGCAAGAAGTGACGCATTCACATTTCGGTCCTCCGGCCGGGGCGCGCATAATCCGCCCCGGGGGTAGGCGAATGGCTGCGCGCCCGAACACAGCGGGGGAGCCGCCGGGCGGGGGGGGTCCGCGCCGCGGCCGGCTGTTCCGCAAGTATTTCGTCCCGATCATGCTGCTGGTGAGCGGGGCGCTGCTCGCCTCGGGCGCCATCGGGCTGTACTTCTCCTACCAGGAGAACAAGGCGGCGCTCGCCAGCCTGCAGCGCGAGAAGGCGGTGGCCGCAGCCGCGCGCATCGAGCAGTTCGTGCGCGACATCGAGAAGCAGCTGCGCTACGCCGCGCTGCCGCAACTCGGCGCCCAGGGCGCCGCGCAGCGGCGCATCGAGTTCGACAAGCTGCAGAAGCTGATGCCCGAGGTGACCGACGTCGCCCAGCTCGACGCCTCCGGGCGCGAGCAGCTGTTCGTCTCGCGCCTCGAGGTCAATCGCATCGGTTCCGGCAAGGACCGCTCGGGCGAGCCGGCATTCCGCGAGGCGAAGCCGGACAAGACCTGGTTCGGTCCGGTGTACTTCCGCAAGCAGAGCGAGCCGTACATGACGATCGCGGTGCGCTCGGGCAGCCTCGTCACGCTGGCCGATGTGAACCTGAAGTTCATCTGGGACGTGATCACCCGCATCAAGGTGGGGCACAAAGGCAAGGCCTACGTCATCGACGCGAACGGCGTGCTCGTCGCCGACCCGGACATCGGCCGGGTTCTGCGCAGGACCGACCTCTCGTCGCTTGCCCAGGTCAAGGCGGCGCTCACCGGCTCCGACGAGGCGCCGGCGATGCTGGCGCGCAATCCGCAGGGCGTCGAGGTGCTCACCGCGTACGCGCAGGTCGACCCGGTCGGCTGGAAGGTGTTCGTCGAGCAGCCGGTTTCGGAGGTGTACGCGACCCTGAACGCATCGATCCTGCGCACCGTGGCGCTGCTGGTGGCGGGCCTCGCGATCTCGGCGCTGGTCGCGCTCGCGCTGGCACGCGGCTACGCGGGGCTGGAGCGCAAGGTCGAGGAAGGCACCGCCCAGCTCAAGGAGGCGCTCGAGAAGCAGACCGCGACGGCCGAAATCCTGCGCGTGATCTCGGGCTCGCCCACCGACGTGGCGCCGGTGTTCGACGCGATCCTGAAGAGCGCCGTGCGCCTGACCGACGCGCAGATCGCGGCCGTTTTCCGCTACGACGGCAAGCTGGTGCACATGACGGCTACGCACAACTGGACGACCGAGGCGCTCGAGTACTTCAGGAGCATTTATCCCGCGCCGCCGAGCCCGTCCTTGATGAGCGGCCGGGTGATCCTGGAGAAGCGGGTGGTCAGGGAGACCGATGCGCTCAGCGACGACCACTACGATCACCACTCGGCGGTGTCCGGGCGCTGGCGGCGCATGCTCGGCATCCCGATGCTGCGCGAGGGCAACCCGATCGGCGCGCTGATCGTGACCTGGTCCGAGCCGGGCGAGACGCCCGAGCGGCAGGTCGAGCTCCTGCAGACCTTCGCCGACCAGGCCGTGATCGCGGTCGAGAACGTGCGCCTGTTCAACGAGACGCGCGAGGCGCTGGAGCGCCAGACCGCGACCGCGGAGATCCTCAAGGTCATCAGCGGCTCGCCGACGAACGTTCAGCCGGTGTTCGATGCGATCGTGCAAAGCGGACTGCGTATCTTTGATGGCCTGACGGTGGCGATCGCGCTCGCGGACGGCAAGCACATCCAGCTCGGCGCGATCGGGGGCGGGACGAGCGTCGAAGCGGCGCGCCTGCAGTTCCCCATGCCGCTCGGGCGCGAGAGCGCGAGCGGGCGGGCGATCGTCGACCGCGCCGTCGTGAACATCGGCGACACCGAGTCGCCGGAAACGCCCGCCTTCGCGCGCGACAACGGCCGCGCGCTCGAGTTCCGAGCGATCGCGGCCGCGCCGATGCTGCGCGAAGGCACGGCGATCGGCGCCCTGGTCGTCATGCGCGCCGATCCGGGCGCCTTCGACGACAAGCAGATCGCGCTGCTGCAGACCTTCGCCGACCAGGCCGTGATCGCGATCGAGAACGTGCGTCTGTTCAACGAGACGCGCGAGGCGCTCGAGCGGCAGACCGCCACCTCCGAGATCCTCCAGGTCATCAGCAGTTCGCCGACGGACACCCAGCCAGTGTTCGACGCCATCGTGCGCAGCGGGTTGAAACTGTTCTCTAGCGCAGCGGTCGTACTTGCCTTGCCCGACGGGGGTAGCGTACGCGCCGCTGCAGCCGCGGTGGCGGATCCGTCGCGCGAGCAGATCTTGAGAGACCGCTTCCCGTTCCCGCTCACCCGCGAGTACATGCACGCCGCGGCGATTCTCGAGCGCAGGGTCATCGACCTTCCGGACGCCAGCGAGGTGCCGAGCGAATGGGGGCCGGGCGTGGCGAACTTCTTCGCGAGCGGCTACCGCGCGATCACGATCATGCCGATGATGCGAGGCGACGAGGCGATCGGCGCGCTGAGCGTCACGCGCAATGAGCCCGGGCGGCTGTCGGACAAGCAGCTTGCGCTGCTCAGGACCTTCGCCGACCAGGCGGTGATTGCGATCGAGAACGTGCGGCTGTTCAACGAGACCAAGGAAGCGCTCGAGCAGCAGAAGGCCTCGGCCGAGGTGCTCGAGGTGATCGGCGGCTCGGTCGCCGACACGAAGCCGGTGTTCGACAAGATCCTGGAGAGCTGCCAGCGCCTGTTCGGCGGCCGCAGTGTCGGCATGACCCTGGTCGGCGAGGACGGCGCAGTGCACCCGGGTGCCTTCCGCGGGGCCGGCGAGAGCGAGTTCAGGAGGCCGCTGCCTTTTCCCCTGGACAGGACCTCGGGCACCGGCCGGGCGATCCTCGAGCGGCGCGTGCTGCACTACCCGGACGTGCAGGCGGACGGCATACCGGAATACATCCGGCGCAATTCGGCCCCGATGGGCTACAGGTCGATCATCATCGCACCGATGCTGTGGGAAGGCAGGGGGATCGGCGCCATCATGGTGACGCGCGAGGCCGCGGGCGCGTTCACCGACAAGGAGATCGCGCTGCTCAAGACCTTCGCCGACCAGGCGGTGATCGCGATCCAGAACTCGCGCCTGTTCCACGAGATCGAGGAGAAGGGCCGCCAGCTGGAGATCGCGAACCAGCACAAGTCGGACTTCCTCGCCAACATGTCGCACGAGCTGAGGACGCCCTTGAACGCCATCATCGGCTTCTCGGAGGTGCTGCAGGAGAAGATGTTCGGCGAGCTGAACGAAAAGCAGCTCGACTACCTGAACGACATCCACTCCTCGGGCAAGCACCTGCTCGCGCTGATCAACGACGTGCTCGACCTGTCCAAGATCGAAGCGGGCCGCATGGAGCTCGAGCTTTCGAAGTTCAATCTGCCTGCCGCGCTCGCCAACGCGCTTACGCTCGTGCGCGAGCGTGCGCAGCGCCACGGCATCGCGCTCTCGCTCGAGGTCGACCCGCGCCTGGGCGAGGTGCAGGCCGACGAGCGCAAGTGCAAGCAGATCCTGCTCAACCTCCTTTCCAACGCGGTCAAGTTCACGCCCGACGGCGGGCGCGTCGCGCTGAGCGCCCGGCTCGACACCGACAAGGCGGAGATCTCGGTGGCCGACACCGGCATCGGCATCGCCAAGGAGGACCAGCAGACGGTGTTCGAGGAGTTCAGGCAGGTGGGGCGCGACTACACCAAGAAGGCCGAGGGCACGGGCCTCGGGCTTGCGCTCGCCAAGCGCTTCGTCGAGCTGCACGGCGGCGCGATCCGCCTGGAAAGCGAGCCGGGCAAGGGCTCGACCTTCACCTTCACGCTACCGGTGAGACCATGAAGACCGTCCTGATCGTCGAAGACAACGAAAAGAACATGAAGCTCGTGCGCGACGTGCTGCAGGCCAAGGGCTACGCCACGCTCGAGGCCGTCACGGGCGAAGAGGGCGTGCGGCTCGCGAAGGAGAAGTCGCCCGACCTGGTGCTGATGGACATCCAGCTCCCCGGCATCAGCGGCATCGAGGCCTTCCGCCAGCTGCGCGCCGACGCGCGCACGGCGGCGATCCCGGTAGTCGCGCTCACGGCCTCGGTGACGCCGAGCGACCGCACGCAGATCAACAAGGCCGGCTTCAGCGCCTTTCTCGGCAAGCCGATCAACCTGAAGGAGTTTCTCGACACCGTGAAGCGCCTGACGGACGCGGGGAGCGCATGAGCGGGCCGGCCAGAATCCTGGTGGTCGACGACACGCCGGCCAACATCAAGCTGCTCGGCGATCTGCTCGCGGTGAAGGGCTACGCCGTGGCGACGGCGGCGAACGGCGAGCAGGCGCTCGCCCAGGTCGCCTCGTGGCGCCCGGACCTGGTGCTGCTCGACGTCATGATGCCGGGGCTGTCGGGCTACGACGTGTGCCGCAAGCTGCGTGCGGACCCGGCGACGGCGCTGCTGCCGGTGGTGCTGGTCACCTCGCTCGATCCGCACGCCGAGCGCGTCAAGGGCATCGAGGCGGGGGCCGACGACTTCCTCTCCAAGCCGATCAATCAGCCCGAGCTTTTCGCGCGCGTCAAGTCGCTCCTGCGCGTGAAGTCGCTGCAGGACGAGGTGAGGCGCCAGGCCGCGCAGCTCGCCGAGTGGAATGCAGGCCTCGAGGCGCGCGTGCGCGAGCAGATGGCGCAAATCGGCCGCCTGGGACGGCTGAAGAGCTTCTTTTCGCCGCAGCTCGCCGAGGCGATCGTCGCCGGCGGCGGAGAGGAGCTGCTCAAGACGCACCGGCGCGAGATCACCGTGGCGTTCTTCGACCTGCGCGGTTTCACCGCCTTCACCGAGGACGCCGCGCCCGAGGAGGTGATGGAGCTGCTGCACGCCTACCACGCCGAGCTCGGCCGGCTGGTTCTCGCGCACGGCGGCACGCTCGAGCGCTTCGCCGGCGACGGCGTAATGGTGTTCTTCAACGACCCGGTGCCCATCGAGCGGCCGGCGGAGCGTGCGGCGCGCCTCGCGCTCGAGATGCAGGCGGCGTTCGAGCCGATCGCCGCGATGTGGAAGAAGCGCGGCCACGCGCTGGGGCTCGGCGTGGGCATCGCGCAGGGCTACGCCACGCTCGGCGCGATCGGCTTCGAGGGGCGCTGGGACTACGCGGCGATCGGCCGCGTCACCAACCTCGCGGCGCGCCTGTGCGGCGAGGCAGAGGGCGGCCAGGTGCTGCTCGACCGCAAGACCATGGCGAGCATCGACGGCGCGCTGGAAACGACGCCGATCGGCGGGCGCGCGCTGAAAGGCTTCGCGCAGCCGGTGGAGGCCTTCTCGCTCAGGCGCGCCTGGTAATGTATCCCGGCGTGCGCGCGCGCTTCGTCGACAACGGCAACGGCCTGAGCATGCACGTGCTCGAGGCGGGCGGGCCCGAGCGCCCGTGCGTGCTCCTGTTGCACGGATTTCCCGAGCTCGCCTACAGCTGGCGCAGGATCATGCCGCCGCTCGCCGACGCGGGCTTTTACGTGGTCGCGCCGGAGCAGCGCGGCTACGGCCGCACGACCGGATGGAGCGCAGACTACGACGGCGACGTCGGCGCGTTCGGCCTTTCCAACCTGGTACACGATACCGTGGGTCTCATCGAAGCACTCGGCCAGCGCTCGGTCGTGGCGGTGGTCGGGCACGACTTCGGCTCGCCGGTGGCCGCGTACTGCGCGCTCACGCGGCCCGAAGTGTTCCGCTCGCTCGTGCTGATGAGCGCGCCGTTCTCCTGGACGCCGGCGCCCGACATCGATGCCGAGCTCGCCGCGCTCGCGCGTCCGCGCAAGCACTACCAGTGGTACTACTCGACGCGCCAGGCGAACGGGGACATGTGGCATTGCGCGCAAGGGGTGCACGCGTTCCTGCGCGCGTACTTCCACATGAAGAGCGCCGACTGGCCGGGCAACAAACCATTCCGCCTCGCGTCGTGGAGCGCGGCCGAGCTCGCGAAAATGCCTCCCTACTACATCATGGAGCGCGACAAGACGATGGCCGAGACGGTTGCGCCCGCAATGCCCGCGAGCGCAGCGGCCTGGCTGACAGAGAGCGAGCTCGCGGTCTACAGCGCGGAGTACGCGCGCACCGGTTTCCAGGGCGGGCTGCAGTGGTACCGCTGCCGCACCGAGGGGCGCAACGCGGGCTTGGAGCAGTACGCGGGGCGCACGATCGACGTTCCGTCCATGTTCATCGCCGGCGCGAGCGACTGGGGCGTGTACCAGGTGCCGGGCGCCTTCGAGCAGATGCAGGGAAGCGTACTCGCAAGGATGCGCGGCTGCCACCTCGTGGACGGCGCCGGGCACTGGGTACAGCAGGAAAAGCCCGCAGAGGTGGCGCGGCTGCTGCTCGAGTTCCTCGGCTAGACGCAGCCCAGCCGCCGCTCCTTGTCCAGCACGCGGGAATCCGGGTCAGAGTCGAATCTCGGCATTCACTCACCCTCCGGCAGACTCATTACAATTGATCTGATGAGCCAGGGAAAACCGCAGCAGATCCGCTTTTGTACAAGTGCAGACGGTACGCGTCTCGCCGTCGCCACGGTCGGGGAGGGCGCTCCCTTGGTCAAGGCGGCTACCTGGCTGACCCACGTCGAGAAAGAGCCCTACAACCTGTTCTCCCGTCACTGGGTGGCGGAGCTCAGTCGCCACAATGCCCTCATTCGCTATGATTCCCGCGGCTGCGGGCTGTCCGAGCGGGACGTCGAGCGCATTTCCATGGAGGCCTGGCTCGAGGATCTGGAGGCCGTGGTCGCGGCCGTTCAAGTCGAACGCTTTCCTCTGCTGGGACTTTCTCAGGGAGCGGCGATCGCGATCGGCTATGCCGCGCGCCACCCGGAGAAGGTCAGCCAGCTCATTCTGTACGGCGCCTGCGCGCGCGGGCTGCTCAAACGCAATCCACCGTCCAAGGTCGTCGAGGCGGCGCAGGCGATGCTCAAGGCTGCCGAGCTGGGATGGGGCGCCGACAGTTCATCTTTCCGCCAAGTGTTCATTTCGCAGCTGCTTCACGACGCCACGGCGGAACAGCAGCGCGCGGTCGACGAAGCTCAGCGCCTGACGATATCCGGCGCCAATGCCGTACGCTTCATGAAGGAAGTCTTCGAAATAGATGTGCGTGACGCGGCGCCGAAGATTCAGTGCCCGACACTGATCTTTCATGCGAAGGACGACCCCTGCTTCCCCTTCGAGGAAGGGCGCCTGCTCGCGTCGCTGATTCCCAATGCTCGTTTCGTGCCCTTGGCGAGCAAGAATCACCTGCCGTTCGAGACCGAGGCCGCATGGTCCGTGTTTCTTGCCGAACTTCGTTCCTTCCTGACCGGATTCCCCACGGGTTCCCGATCCCATGACGAGGACGCAGGCCGCAAAGGCAAGTCTCTGCTGACGCCGCGGCAAATCGAGATCCTGCGCGAAGTCGGAATGGGCCAGACCGACAAGCAGATCGCGCGCAAGCTTTCGCTGAGTCCGCGGACGGTCGAGATGCACGTCGCGAATGCGCTCCTCGCCCTGAAATGCCGCACGCGGGCGGAGGCCGTGCGGCGCGCGACGGAGCTCAAGCTGACCACCTAGACCGACCGACTACGGTAGGCGCTACCGTAGTCGGCGGCCGGCCCTGCCGTAGTTCCCCGACTGATTTGCAGCGCCTGTGCCCCGTACCCTGGCGCCGTATGGAGTTGCCAGCCGTATCAGGGAGACGTGCGCGAATGGATCGACCACTACAGGATGTGCTGAAGGTCCACTGCTTCGGTTGCGGTGCGCTCAACGCGCACGGTCTTCGGATCAAGAGCAGATGGGACGGTGACGACCTGCTGTGCCAATGGCGGCCCGAGCCGTATCACATCGGCTATCCCGGTTTTGTTTACGGCGGCACCATCGCGTCGGCAGTCGACTGCCACTCGATTTGGACTGCGCTAGCCAGCCATTGCCGCGAAACCGGCCATTCGCTGGACGACGGCCCGCCGCCGTTCGCCTACGTGACGGGCTCGCTGAAGATCAACTATCTCAAGCCGGTGCCCATCGAGGGCGAGATGGAACTGCGTGCCCGCGTGCTGGAGAACGCGCAGCGCAGAGTGGTCGTTGGCTGCCGCGTATCGCATTCCGGCATCGAATGCGCCAACGCCGAAGTGACGACGGTGCGAGTGGAGACGGGGGCCTGAACATGCGCGCCGTCATCTGCGAGTCCTTCGCCGGGCCGGATGCCCTGAAGATGAGGGAGATGGACGGTCCGCGGCCCGCAGCGGGCCAGATCCTGGTTGACGTCCATGCCGCTTCCGTAAGTTTCATGGACTGCCTGATGGTGGCAGGCAAGTACCAGATGCGACCGCAGACGCCTTTTGTCCCGGGCACGGATGCCGCAGGTGTCGTCTCGGCCGTGGGTGAACGGGTCACCCGTTTCCGGAGGGGAGACCGCGTGGCCTGCGGCAGTTGGGTCGGGTGTTACGCGGAGCAGATCGCCGTGTCGCAACTATCGGCCGCTCGCTTGCCGCCCGGCGTCGACTATGTGACGGGTTCGGCCGTGCGGCACTGTTACGGCACCGCCTACTACGGCTTGGTGGTCTGCGCCAAGCTTCAGCCCGGCGAAATCCTATTTGTGACAGGCGCTGCGGGCGGCGTGGGACTCGCCGCCGTCGATTTGGCGCGACACCTGGGGGCGCGCGTAATCGCTGGCGTGGGCGCGGCGGAAAAGGCAGCGATCGTCCGCGAGTACGGGGCGGAGGAGGTGATTGATTACGCGCACGAGGACGTGCGCGAAAGGATCAAGAGCGTGACTGGCGGAAAGGGCGTCGACGTGTTTTTCGACACCGTGGGCGGGGAGCTATTCACCGCCATGACCCGGCTCATGCGCTGGGGCGGCCGGATGCTCCCGATCGGCTTTACCAGCGGAGAGATTCCGTCGGTGGCCATGAACCTTCCATTGCTGAAGAACTACTCTATCGTCGGCGTCTTCTGGGGAGCCTGGAATGAGCGCTTTCCGGAATCAAGCGTCGCGGCGGACGAGCAGCTGTTCGAGTGGGTGGCGCAAGGCAAGCTCAAGCCCCACGTAGAGGCCGTTCTCCCTCTAGAGCAATTCGGGACGGCCATGAGGTTGGTGCAGGATCGAAAGACCCGGGGCCGTGTGGTGCTTCAGGTGCGCTGACCGGTCTTCGCACTTATCGCAGAGGTTTGGCACAATGGTCAAGGCGGCTGCATTCGTCTACGGCATCGCGGCGTATCTGCTCTCTCTCGCCGTCTTCTTGTATGCGGTCGGATTCATCGCCGACTGGCTGGTTCCGAAATCGATCGATTCCGGGACGCAAGCCGCTCTCGCGCCGTCATTGCTGGTCAATTTCGTTCTGCTGGGCCTGTTTGCGGTCCAGCACAGTGCCATGGCCCGCCCGGGATTCAAACGCTGGTGGACTCGGGTTGTGCCGACATCCATCGAGCGGAGCACCTACGTCCTGCTGTCGAGCCTGGCGCTGATCCTGCTGTTCTCGCAATGGCGGCCGCTGCAAGCCATCGTCTGGGACGTCAGGAACCCGGCTGCGGCGTTTGCGATTCGTGGCCTCTACGCATTGGGTTGGTTGATCGCCGTCGCATCGACATTTCTGATCAGCCATTTCGATCTCTTCGGTCTGCGTCAGGTTTATCTCAACCTTCGTCGCGACGGGTATTCGTTCCCGGGCTTCAAGATCGTCGGGCTATATAACCTCGTGCGTCATCCGATCATGCTCGGCTTCGTCGTGGCATTCTGGGCAACGCCACGCATGTCGCTCGGGCACCTCGTGTTCTCGGTTGCGATGACCGTCTACATGCTCGCTGCCTTGCGTCTCGAGGAGAGGGACCTCGTGACCGATCACGGCGACGCCTACAGGCAATATCAAAAGCGGGTGCCGATGCTCGTACCGCTGCTTCGCAGGAGCCAGGATTGAGCTAGGCGGCTTCGTTGCAGATCTAGCGGCAGCCCAGTCGCCGCTCTTTCTCGAGCACGAGTGCGGTGAGCGCGTCGTTCACCGGCGCGGGAACGCCGACCTCGGCGCCGACGCGCGGGATCGAGCCGTTGATGACCTCGATTTCGGATTTTCTGTTCGCCATCAGGTCGAGCAGCACCGAGGGTCGGGCGGCGGGAATCTTGGAGCCGAAGTCGCGCACGTAGGCGACCGGGTCGTCGAAACCGAGCCTGACCCCTTTTTTCCTCGCCACTTCGAACGCCTCCCGCGCGCAGGCGGCCGATACGCGTGCAAGGTCCCGGTCCAGCATCACCTCGCCGACCGTGTGGTCGGTGACGCCGCAGGGGCCGGAGTAGGCGCAGTTGCAGATCAGCTTCTCCCACACCAGCTGCGCGATGTCGTCGAACACCTTGACGCGGAATCCGGCGCCGCGCCAGGCGTCGGCGACCTTCTCCAGACGCGGCGTGATCGGGCCTTGGAGCTCGCCCAGCCGCACTAGCTCCATGCCGTTGTGATGCGCGTGGCCGGGGCCCTTCATGGAAGCGCCGAAACCGCCTACCACGCCCACCATCACTCTTTCTTTCCCCAGCACGGAGGCCGCGGTGTCCGGTCCGCCGAGACCGTTCTGGATCGACAGGACGACGGTTTCTCCACCAAGGAGATCCTTGATTGACTGAGCGGCCTGGTTCACCTGCCCGGCCTTCGTCGCGAGGATGACGAGGTCGCAGGTCCCCGCATCTTTCGCCTCAGTGGTGGCGTGCACGCGAACCGTGCGGTCGCCCGAGGCGCCTTCGAGGCGCAGGCCGCGTGCGCGCATCGCCTCGACGTGCTCGCGCCAGCGGTCGATCGCCCAGACTTCGTGTCCGGCCGCGGCGAACAGCCCGGCGTACACCGAGCCCATCGCGCCGCAGCCGGCGATGGCGATCTTCACGCGACTTCGAACAGCCCCGCCGCGCCCATGCCGCCGCCGATGCACATGGTTACCACGACGTACTTCACGCCGCGGCGCTTGCCTTCGATCAGCGCGTGGCCGATCAGGCGGCTGCCGGTGACACCGTACGGATGGCCCACGGCGATCGCGCCGCCGTCGACGTTCAGGCGATCGTTCGGGATGCCGAGCTTGTCGCGGCAGTAGATCACCTGCACCGCGAAGGCCTCGTTCAGCTCCCACAGGCCGATGTCCTCGATCTTCTTGCCGGTCTGCTTGAGCAGCTTCGGGATCGCAAACACCGGGCCGATGCCCATCTCGTCGGGCTCGCAGCCCGCGACCGCGAAGCCGCGGAACACGCCCATGGCCTTGAGGCCCTTCGCCGCCGCAGTCCTGTCGCTCATCACCACCTGGGCCGAGGCGCCGTCGGAGAACTGGCTCGCGTTGCCCGCGGCGATCACGCCGCCCTCGAGCGCCGGCTTGATCTGCGACACGCCCTCGTAAGTCGTGTCGGCGCGGATGCCCTCGTCATCGGACACGGTCACGTCCTTGAGCGTCTCGACGCCGGTCGTCTTGTCGACCACCTTCATCCTGGTGCTGATCGGAACGATCTCGTCCTTGAACTTGCCCGCGGCGCGCGCCTTGGCCGCCCTCAGCTGGCTCTCGACGCCGTAGCGGTCCTGGGCTTCGCGCGGAATCTTGTAGCGCTTGGACACCATTTCCGCGGTCTGCAGCATGGTCCAGTAGATCTCGGGCTTGTTTTGCTTGAGCCAGTCCTCGTGGATCATGTGCTTGTTCATCTCGTTCTGGACGCACGAGATCGACTCGACGCCGCCCGCGATCATGATGTCGGCTTCGCCCTGCATGATGCGCTGGCTGGCGAGCGCCACCGTCTGCAGGCCGGAGGAGCAGAAGCGGTTTACCGTCATGCCCGAGACCGTCACCGGCAGCCCCGCGCGCAGCGCGATCTGGCGCGCGATGTTGGCCCCGGTGGCGCCCTCGGGGTTGGCGCAGCCCATGATGACGTCGTACACCTCTCCCGGCTCGAGCTTCGCGCGCTCGAGCGCGTGCTTGACGACGTGACCGCCCATGGTGGCGCCGTGGGTCATGTTGAGCGCCCCGCGCCAGCTCTTGCACAGCGGGGTCCTTGCGGTCGAAACGATGACTGCGTCGGTCATGATTGTTCTCCTAGCCGTTGAACCGTTTGCCTTCCTTGGCGAGCTTGACCAGCAGCGGCGCGGGCTTCCACACCTGTCCCTGGTAGCCCTTCTGGAACTTCTCGATCGAGGCGAGCACCTTGGGCAGGCCGACGGTGTCGGCGTAGAACATCGGGCCGCCGCGATAGGCGGGGAAGCCGTACCCGGTCAGGTAGACCATGTCGATGTCCGAGGCGCGCAGCGCGATGCCCTCCTCGAGGATGTAGGCGGCCTCGTTGACGAGCGCGTAGATCAGGCGTTCGACGATCTCCTCGTCGGAGATCTGGCGGGGCTTCAGCTTGATTTCGTCCCTGTAGCGGGAAATGATCTTGTCGACCTCGGGATCGGGGATCGGCTTGCGGTTGCCCGGCTCGTACAGGTACCAGCCCTTGCCGGTCTTCTGCCCGTAGCGCCCCTGCTCGCAGATGCGGTCGCCGACCCGCGAATAGACGAAGTTGGGACGCTCGGCGTAACGGCGCTTCCTGATTTCCCAGCCGATGTCGAGGCCCGCCATGTCGCCCATGGTGAACGGTCCC
>DATGDH010000063.1:0-6949 GCA_035310985.1 Burkholderiales bacterium | reverse complement strand
AGGATCTACGATCCTCGTGTCATGCAGAAATGGCAGTTCCTCTTGTACACGGGAGCCGGACCAAGCTCCGGATCGATGAGATCCCACCCACCAGAATGTGCGCGCAGCGCGCCCGGATCCGACACCACGAAGAGAAGCACGACGACCGTGCGGGTCGCGTTCCCACGCTTGACGGCGCCTGGGATCTGTATTTATAAGGCATCGAGGGTCTTCGCCGCAAAGAAGCCCGACACCCAGCGCTCCGAAGAGACTCACTTCAAGCCGGCGAGCAAAGAAGGTTGCCGACACGCGCTGCAATGAGTAACAGGACGGCACCCAGCGTACATGGCCTCGACACTTGCGGCGTTTCTCGCGGAGCGCGCTGCCGCGCATCCGGCCGCGCCCGCGCTCATCGACCGGGACCGGCCGGTCGGCTACGCGGAACTCGACGATGCAGCGCGCCGCCTCGCCGCCGGGCTCGCCGGGCTCGGCATCGCGCGCGGGGACCGCGTGGCCGTGTGGCTCCCGAACCTGCCCGCGTGGCTTGCCTGCTTCTTCGCCTGCGCGCGGCTCGGCGCCATCGCAGTGTCCATCAACACCCGGTTCAAGTCGAGCGAGGTAGCCGATATCGTCGGCCGCGCCGGCTGCGCGGCGCTCGTTATCTGGCCCGGCTTCCGGAAGATCGATTTCGCCCGCATCCTCGGGGCGTGCGACGGCGCGGCGCTCGCGCGGCTCGCACACGTGATCGCATACACGGAGAACGAGCCGGTTCCCGCGCATCTGATCGGGCGCGCGGTGACGCCTTATGACGCTCTGCTCGCGCACGGCGTGCTCGACGAGGATCGCGGTGCCCCAGAGGACGGCTGCGTGATCTTCACGACGTCGGGCACGACGCGAGCGCCCAAGTTCGTGCTGCACGACCAGCGCACCGCGATCCGCCACGCAAGCGACGTCGCGCGCGGCTTCGGTTGGGACGAACCCGCGACGCGCGTGCTCGCGACCGCACCGCTCTGCGGCATATTCGGGCTCGCCAACGCGCTGGGCGCGCTTGCCGCGGCGCGGCCGCTCGTGATGTATCCCACGTTCGACGCGCGCGAGTCGGCGCTCGCCGTCCAGCGCTACGCGATCACGAATGCGAATGCAACCGACGAGATGATCGCAGGTATGCTCGCCGCTGTACCCGAGCCGCGGCCCTTCCCGAGCGCGCGCTGGTTCGGCTTCGCCGCGTTCTCGCCGGCGCACGCGGATCTCCCGCAGCGCGCGGCCGATCGCGGCCTGAACGTGATCGGCCTCTACGGCTCGAGCGAACTGTGGGCGCTCTTCGCGCGTCAGCAGGAGAACGCGCCGGAGGCGGAGCGCTGGCTTGCCGGCGGCCGGCCGGTTGCGCCCGAGGCGCAAGTGCGCGCACGCGATCCGGAGAGCGGGGCGATCCAGCCGCACGGCACCGCTGGTGAACTCGAGTTCTCTGCGCCGAGCCGGATGACCGGCTACTTCGGCGATCCGGAAGCCACACGCGCCGCGCTCACCGACGACGGGTTTTTCCGCAGCGGCGACCTCGGCTACACGACGGGCGACGGCCGCTTCGTGTTCCTAGCGCGCATGGGCGACGCACTCCGGCTCTCGGGCTTTCTGGTGAGCCCGGCGGAGATCGAGGAGACGCTCGCCGCGCATCCGAGCGTGGCTGCCGCGCAGGTGGTGGGCGCACGCACGCCCGAGGGGCTTAGGCCGTTCGGGTTCGTGATCCTGCGCGCCGGCGCGGCGCTCGACGAATCGGCACTCACCGCGCATTGCGCCGCGCGCATCGCGAAATTCAAGGTGCCGGTACGCGTGCAGGCGCTCGAGGCCTTCCCCGTTACCCCTGGTGCGAACGCGACCAAAATCCAGAAGCACAAGCTGCGGGAACTCGCGGAGGCCATCTTGCGCGAGCGCACTGGGATCTGAACCGTCCGCGGATGGCCGCGCTAATGCTCGAAAGGTACTGCAGAGAAGCCGGCGTCAGAACAGATCCCACCACTGACCGCGGGCGACCATAGCCACGCCGGTTTCCTCGAGGATGACGCGGCCGGTGCGCATCACGTAGACGCGGCTGGCGATGACCAGGGCGTGGCGGATGTTCTGCTCCACGAGCAGGACGGTGAGGTGCTCGCGGCGGACGATGTCCTGAATGGTCTCCATGATGCGCTCGACCAGCCGTGGCGCCAGGCCGAGCGAGGGTTCGTCGAGCAGCAGCAGACGCGGCCGCATCATGAGCGCCATGCCGAGGCTCACCATGCGCTGCTCACCGCCGGACAGCGTGCCGGCCAGCTGGCGCCTGCGCTCGGCCAGCACGGGGAACAGCGCGAGCACCGCGTCGCGCCGCTCGGCGGCGACCCGGCGATCGCGCACGGAGTAGGCACCGAGGTCGAAGTTCTCGGCGACGGTAAGGTCGGCGAAAACGAAGCGCTCCTGGGGCACGAAAGCGAGCCCCGCCCGCACCCGCGCCGCGCTCGACGCCCGCGCGATCGAGGCGCCGTCGAAGCGCACCTCGCCGCCCCAGGTCGGCAAGAGGCCGGCCATGGCCTTGAGCGTCGTCGTCTTTCCGGCGCCGTTATGGCCGATCAGGGCCACGATCTCGCCGGTCCTCACCGCGAGCGACGCGCCGTAGACGATCTGCTTGCGCCCGTAGCCCGTCGCCAGCCCCTCGACCTCGAGTAGCGGAGCCGCGACGCTCATGCCGCCCCAGTGCCGAAGTAGATCTCGCCCAGCTGCGGGTCGGCCATGAGCGCCTCGGGGCGACCCTCCGTGATGATGCGCCCGGTCTCCATGAAGTACGCGCGATCGGCCACCGCAGTGACGACCTCGAGGTTGTGCTCGACGATGCAGACAGTCTTGCCGGCGGCGGCGACGCGCCGGATTAGCTCGAGGATGCGGCTGACCCAGTGGACGTCCACGCCCGACGCCGGCTCGTCGAGGAGCAGCACGTCGGCGCCGGTCGCGAGCAGGCGCGCCAGCGCGACGAGCTTCTGGTCGCCGTAGGCGAGCGCCCCGGCGAGCGCGCCCGCGCGATTGGCGAGGCCCACGAAGGCGAGCTCCTCGAGCGCCCGCGCGCAATGCTCGCGCTCCGCGCGCGCCGTGCGCCAAGGAGCGAAGAACAGCGGCGCCAGCCGCTCCCCGGGCTGCCCGGGGATAGCGGCCATCACGTTGTCGAGCACCGTCATCCGCTCAAAGAGCCGCACGTCCTGGAACGTGCGTGCGAGCCCGTAGCCCACGGTGCGCCATGGCGCGAGCCCGGTAATGTCGCGGCCGTGCAGCAGCACGCGGCCGGCGTCGGGCGCGACGAAGCCGGTGAGAAGGTTGAACACGGTCGTCTTGCCAGCGCCGTTCGGACCCACCAGCGCGGTCACCTGCCCCGCGGGCAGTACCAGGCTCAGGCCATCGGCGGCGTAGATGCCGCCGAAGCGCTTGGTGAGGCTCTCGGCGACGAGCGCGGGCGCCGCGGCGGTGGTCCGCGCTGCCGGCACGACGGCGGGGGCCGTCGGTGCGGCGCGCGCCGCGTCCGCCTCGGTTCGGTCGGTGCGCCGGGGTCGGGCGCCGGCCCGCTCGGGCACGAGTCCCTGGGGCCGGAAGCGCATGAAGGCAACGAGAAGCGCGCCGAACACGAAGTCGCGCAGCGCATCGACGATGTCCTGAGGCGCCTGAAGGAAACGCAATAGCTCCGGCAGGCCGACGAACAGCGCAGCACCCACCAGCGTGCCGAGGAGGTTTGCGGTACCGCCGAGGACGACCAGAGCCACAAGGAAGATGGAGCGCTCGAGCGTGAAGCTGAACGGGTTGATGAACGCCTGATAGTGCGCGAACAGCGCGGCCGCGACGGCGGCCAGCGCGCCGCTCACCGAGAAGACGATGACCTTGTAGCGGACGACGTTCTTGCCGATGGCTTGGGTGGCCCGCTCGTCGTCGCGGATCGCCTTAAGCACGCGCCCCAGGGGCGACTCGCCCACCCGGTGGGCCACGGTGAAGACGATCGCCGCGCAGACGGCTATGAGCGGCAGGAACTGCGCCGGCGTGACGATCCGCTGGCCGAAAACGACGGGACGAGGGATGGCCGAGATGCCGGTGCGCCCCTCGGTGAGGTCGACCCACGAGAGCATCAGCTCGTAGAGAACCATCTGGAGCGCGAGCGTGAGGAGGATGAGGTACTCGCCGCGCACGCGCAGCGCCGGAAAGGTGACCCCGCCGGCGAGCACTGTCGTGATGGCGATGGCGGCCAGCAGCGTGAGCGGGAACGGCCAGCCCAAGTGGACCGCCGTGAGTGCGGCGGCGTAGGCGCCGACGCCGAAGAATGCGGCGTGCGACATAGAAACGAGCCCGGCGTAGCCGAGAAGCAGGTTGAGCGAGGCGCCCAGCATTGCGAACAGCAGGATGATGTTGACAACGTGGAGCCAGAAGTCCACGGCCCTGCCCCCCGGCGTCAGCGCCGGCGCGTGCCGAGGAGACCGCTCGGGCGCACGACGAGCACGATGAAGAGGACGACGAAGGCGATCACGCCCTGCCAGTAGCCGGGCAGCACGAGCCCGCCCATGTTCTCGGCGAGCCCGAGGACGAGGCCACCGATGGCGGCGCCCGGGATGCTGCCGATGCCGCCGAGGAACACCGCGATGAACGCACTTAGCACGGGATGGACACCCATCATCGGCGATGCGGTGTCGCGCAGCGCCAGCAGAGTGCCGGCCACGCCCGCCAGCGCCGAGCCGACGGCGAACACGAGGAGGAAGACGCGCTCGTGCTCGACGCCGACGCACTGCGCGAGCTCGGGGTTGTTCGCCACCGCACGGATGGCGAGCCCGTTGCGCGTGAGCCAGAGCCAGCCGATCAGCGCAGCGATCAACACCCACGCTACGGCGAGCCACAGTGCCTCGATGGTAGTGAAGGCCACGGGGCCGAGCGTGATGCCCTGCACGGGGAAGCCCTCGAACGCGCGCGCCTGCGGCCCGAAGACCACCAGGACCAAGCTCTGGCCCGCGATGAGCAACCCCAGCGAGGCGAGGAAGATGTTGAGCTGCGTCGCCTGCACGCGACGCAGCGGCCGATAGAGATAGAGCTCTGTCGCCGCGCCGACTCCGGCGCCGACGAGCGCGGCGACGGCAAGAGCCAGCGGCAGCGGGAGCCCCCACGCGCCCGAGCTCAGGACCGCCGCGTACACGGCGAAGGTCAGCGTGAGCGCGTGGGAGAAGTGGAAGATCTTCGTCGTGGCGAAGATTAGCCCCCAGCTCACCCCGAGCAGCGCGTAGAGGCTGCCGGTGATGAGTCCGTTGGCGACGAGCTGGGCAGCGAGGCCGAGGATGGCTCAGCCGCCCTGGATTTTGCCGCCGACGATCCGCCCCACGAGGACAAGCTTGCCGTCCTTGACCTCGAACACACCCATTGGCTTGATCACGCTGCCGTCAGCGCTGAGCTTCATGTCGCCGCCGTAGACGCTGGCGAACGTGAAGCCCTCCTTGAGCGCGCGCCCCATCTCGGCGAGCAGCTCGCCGGGTAGGGCGGGATCGGCCTTGCGCGCCACGATGCGCTGCATCAGCGGTTCGAGGATGTACCGCACGTGCTCGTAGTAGTTGGCGGCGTAGAAGTCCGGCGTGTCCTTGTAGGCCGCGCGATAGGCCTCCACGAAGGCGCGGGTCCTGGCGTCGGTGCCGTCTGGATCGAAGCGGTCGATGGCGACGACGTAGCCCTCCATCGCCTTGCCGCCGATCTTCTCGGCGTTCGCCGTCCACTCGACGCCCAAGATGGGTTGCGTGACGCCGTAGGCGCGCGCCTGATTGAGGATGTAGCCGACGTCGTCGCCGAAGCTGCCGACGATCAGCACGTCCGGTCGCTCGGCCTTGATGCGCGCGAGCTGGGTAGTGTAATTCTTGGCGCCGATGTCGTGAGGCTCCTGCGCCACCACCCGGCAGCCGGCCTTCGCACAAGACTCCTTGATGGCGGCGGTGATGCCCTGTCCGGCAGCGTCGTTCCAGGCGAGCACAGCGATGCGCTTCGCCTTCAGGCGGTTCACCGCCCATTGCACGAGGTAGGGCGCCGACTGGCTCGACAGCATGCGCGTGTTGTAGAGGTTGGGCTGGCCGACGAGCGACGACCCGACGCCGCCGCCGTTGAGGAGCAGGACCTTCTTCTCCACGGCGAGGGGCCGGATGGCGAGCGTGGGCGCGGTGTACGAGGTCAGGATCACCGGGACCTTGTCGATGTCGAGCAGCTTGCGCGCGCCGCTCACGCCGGCGTCGGCGTCACCGCTCTTGTGGTCCTCGATCACCAGCTCCAGCTTGTGCCCGCGGACGCCGCCGGCCTTATTGATCTGATCGACGGCCAGCTGAGCTCCCCGACTCATGACCTGCCCGTAAGATGCGCCAGGCCCGGTCATCGCGAGCAACATTCCGATCTTCACCGTCGATGCCTGCTGGGCGCGCAGGGACGTTTGCGAGAGCGCTATCCCCGCGAGTGCAACGAGCGCGGCCAGCGCCGTGGACCATCGTATGCGTCTCATCAGCGATACCTCGTGGGCTCGTAAGAAAAGCGCGAGGACCATAGCACATCGTCCGCGCGCGCGTCCATCCACGTCTCCGCTCTTCCAGCCGCTCTTTCCGCCGCCGCGGTAGTTGCAATCTCAAGTGTGTTTTGGCTTTAAGCGTATCGCCTATCAAGCCTAATCAAAATAGTTGTTGCGCACCGGCCACAACTGAGTTCGAAGAGATAAGAAGCGGCGCCTCCAAATCGGGGCCACGCGCCTGGCTGGCGAGCCGAGCGCGGAAGTGAGCGTTGGGCCCGCTGCGCCTACGCGCGCTAAAGGATTGCTGTTGCTAGGCGACCGCTTCGGGTCGGAAGCGGTGGCTGAAAAACCGCGGCGGTCGGCCAGGTGCCGACGCTCTTCTGGCTCCGATGAACTTGGCGCTGCGCTTAGAACGCGCGGACGTGGTCCGGGTCCTCGACCGCCGAGGCC
>DATGDH010000062.1:0-15214 GCA_035310985.1 Burkholderiales bacterium | reverse complement strand
TCGAAAGCGAGGAAGCTCTGCGCGCCGTAGTGCGGCAGCGGCCGCGCGAGCGCACGCAGCGCTTCGGCGTCGCGCACCGAGATCACGGCCAGGGGGCCTGCGGCTCGGGGAAGCGTCCAGATCTGCGCCGTGCCGCGGCCGGCGAGGCGCGCGGGCTCGGGCGGCAGCCCGCGCGCCGCGAGCGCGGCATCGACGTCCGGCTGCAATCCGATGAGCAGCACGGGCTGCGCCCCGCGACCCGTCTCCGAGAGAGGTAACTCCTCGAAGCGGTTCTCGAACAGCTGCCCGGCGAGTGCCAAGGCGTCGGTGCGTAGTATGGCCGAAGCGAGCGCCAGGCGCGGTGCGCTCGCCAGGATCCACTGGCGCAGGATCGGCGGCAGCTCGGCGGGATCTAGCACACGCCACAGGCGCAGCCCCGGGTCGACGCGCAGCCCCGTCGGACTGCCGTCGACCGGCAGGGTGACGGTCTGCTGCGGGCGGTCCAAGTCAACTACCCGGGTCTCCGAACCCTTCTCGCCCACGATCTCGAGCGGTACGCGGAGCGCGTAGGGCGGATCCGACTGGGCAAAGGTAACCTCGAGCACGCCCTCCCGCAGGCACGCCGATGTGATGCGCAGGTCTGGTGCGCCCGCGCGCCGGACCCATTGCGCGAAGAAAGTGGCCAGCGATCGTCCCGACGCCTGCTCGAAGGCGCGCTGCAGGTCCGCCCAGGATGCGACGCGGAAGCGCTGTTCGCGCCAGAACATCCGGACGCCCCGCCCGAACGCGTCCGCGCCGATCAGATCGCGCAGCATGAAGAATACGAACGCCGCCTTCCCATAGCCTATCGCGGCAGCCGCGCCGTGCGCGCGCGAGTGGAACTCGGCGAGCGATTGCGGTTCGCCCGGGGGGAGCGATGCGAAGTCGCGCAGCCACGCGAGGCGCGCGGTGCGCGCTTCTTCGGTCGAGACCTCTTCCTTGTAGGCATAGTCGGCCATAAAGGTGGTGAGGCCCTCGGACCAGTTGCCGTGCGCATAGTCGACATACACGCCGTTGCCCCACCAGTCGTGCAGCACCTCGTGGCCGAGCGAGGTGGCGCGAATGAACGGCAGCCTGAGCACCTGCGCGCCGATGTAGGTCAGTGTCGGCATGCCGAAGCCCGTGGGCAGCGGGCTGGCGACGACCGAGAAGCCGGCGAACGGATATGCGCCGATCTTCTTCTCGTAGCGCGCGATGTAGCGAGCGCTGTCTGCCAGGTAATCCTCGGCGAGAGGCGTCAGCTCGGGGTAGAAATAGGTGCGCAGCCGCAACGGCTCGGCCGCCGCGCGCGCAACGAGCTTTTCGCGTACGACGTACGGGCCGGCCATCAGGTCGATGCCCTCCGCGGGATGCTCGAAGGCGAATTCCGCGGTGTAGCGGCCGTCGCGGCCGCGTGGCTCTTGCTCCCTAAGCAAGCGACCGGGAACCAACCCGCGTTGCCCCGCGGGCAGCGACAGCCGCACGCGGTAGCTGAACGGCCGTGCGGGACGCGGATACCAGCCCGAGCCAGCGCCGAGAAAGCTTCCTTCCGGCGAGGCCATCGGCGGCAATTCCTGCAGCACGCGGCGGAAATCCAGCTGCGGGTCGAGCGCGGGCAGCACGCCGCCGTACTCGATGCGCAGCGGGGCACCGGGCGTGGCCCGGATGCGCCACAGGCGCGAATCGCCCTCGGTACCCTCCCGGGCGAAGCGCACCGGGCGGTCGCCAAGCGTCACCCGACTGATGGAGAGCGAGCGGTGCAGCGCGACGCGCGCGTCTGCGGGGGCCGGAAGCTCTGCGACCGCATCCATGCGCCGGGTGCTCGGGTCGAGCGCCACATCGAGCACGAGGCTCGGCGCGGCGGCCGCCGAGACGATGATCAGCGCGCCGGCGGCGAAGGCGCACAGGCGGGCGGTCGCCCTCATTCCTGTGGCGGGAACTTGACGATCACCTCGAGCGTCTCGTCGCCGCGCCGCACCCGCATGGGAAGCCAGGTGCCGGCCGGCTGGCTGCGCACCGCATCGATTACAGCGTGCAGGGCGCTCACGGGTGCGCCAGCAAGCGATACGATGCGGTCGCCGCTCTGCAGACCGCTCGTCGCGGCGAGGCTGCCGGGCGTGACCTCGACGATCTTGATTCCGTCCGGCGAGTGCTCGAGCCGCACGCCGAGGCGTGGGCGCGGGGGCGCGTCCTTTGCCAGCGACTGCGGGATCGCGAACACCGCGTCGGCGATGCCCGCGCCCAGCTGCTCGCACCGGCTGTCGGCGCCCACCGGCAGCAGCGTTGCGACGTTGTCGATGCCGAGCGCGCGCAGCTGATGGCGCACCCCGTAGCCGTAGCGCAGATGCCCGCTGCCGATGATGCCCACGACGAGCGGATGCTCGCCTGACCGGCCTTGCGCGGCGCTGTGCGCGAGCGCTTCGGCCATGGCCCGGTCCCAGGTGAGCTGCGAGTCGACGAAGTGCGGGAAGTCTGCGCCATCGCGCTGCGGATGCTCCTTGTAGATCCGCTGCAGCATGTCCAGATAGCCTTTGCTCGCGGGAGCCGGGCGCGAGACGCCTTCCTTGAGCGCATCGGGCACGCCGTCCCAGCCCTTCGTCGCGACCGCGTCGATGAGCTCGCGGTCGACGTTCAGCGCGATCATGGGGATGCCGTTGATGCGCGCGAAGCGGAACAGCGGCAAATAGAGCTCGGGCGGAAAGTTCCAGACCTTGCGCCACTCGCTTTGCTCGAGGAACTGGTTCTCGGTGAGCCGGCCCGCGATCCATGCGTCGAGCACCGGCTGGACGTGCCGGGGGAACTGCTCGAAGCCGATCACCATCTGCGGCCGCACGCTGCGCAGCGCGGCGACCATCGCGAGCTGCCAGACATGATCGTCCGCGACGTCGTGCTGCTCGCCGAGCAGCACGACGTCGCGCTGCGAACTCGCTGCGAGCACGTCGGAGGCCGGAATTCTGCGCGGTGCCTCCCCGGTCGTCGAGAACCACGCGCCCGGCTCGAGGCAGGCCTGGGCGCACGCCTCCGTGGAAGCGAGCAGCGCGAGGGCGAAGGCAATGGCTCTCATGGCAAGCGCGATTATCCTCCGGGCAGTTAGTGAATTCTTAGGATTTGCTGAGCAAGGATTTAGCAACGCCAGGCGTTTCGCCCCGCTACGCTGGCTGCACCGTTCACGGGAGGGAAAATGAAACTCGGATCACTCATCGTTTCCGCGGGCATGCTCGCGGCGCTTGGCGGGCAGGCGTGGGCCGCGAGCGAAAAGCTGAAGCAAGATCCCGCCATCGAGCGCGGCCGCTATGTGGTGCGCACTTCCGGCTGCAACGACTGCCACACGCCGCGCTACGCGGAGAAAGGCGGCAACGTCCCGGAGGGCCAGTGGCTGACGGGCGACGCGCTCGGCTGGCGCGGCCCGTGGGGCACGACCTATCCGCCTAACCTGCGCCTCTACATGCAGGGGCTAAGCGAGAGCGAGTGGCTCGCGAAGGCGCGCACGCTCAGCACGCGCCCGCCGATGCCCTGGTTCAGCGTGCGCGCAATGTCTGACTCGGACCTGCGCGCCCTCTACCGCTATGTGCGCCACCTCGGGCCCGCGGGCGAGCCTGCGCCCGCCTACGTAGCGCCCAGCGGCGCGCCCTCTCAGCCCTACGTTCAGTTCCCTATGCCGGCGCAGTAGCCGGCTGGGCGCCCGCCGCGGCGCGCACCGCGCGCCGCCGCTCGTTTTCGGTCAGGTGGCGCTTGCGGATGCGGATGGACTTCGGTGTGACCTCGACCAGCTCGTCGTCTTCGATGAATTCCACCGCGAATTCGAGCGTCAGCTTCACCGGCGGCGTGAGCAGGACGTTCTCATCCTTGCCTGAGGCGCGCACGTTCGTCAGCTTCTTGGTCTTGCTCGGATTGACCACGAGGTCGCTGTCGCGGCTGTGGATGCCGACGACCATGCCCTCGTAGACCTTGTCGCCCGGGCTGACGAACAGGCGCCCGCGCTCCTGCAGGTTGAATAGCGCGTAGGCCACCGCCTCGCCGTTCTCCTGCGAAACCATGGCGCCGTTCCTGCGCCCCGGCATCTCGCCGCGCCAGGCCGCGTAGTCGTCGAACACGTGGCTCACGATGCCGTTGCCGCGCGTCAGGTTCATGAACTCGCCCTGGAATCCGATCAGGCCGCGCGCCGGAATGCGGTAGTCGAGGCGCACCCGGCCGCGACCGTCGGGCACCATGTCCTGCATCTCGCCCTTGCGCAGCGCGAGCGCTTCCATCACCGGACCCTGGTGCGTCTCCTCGACGTCGAGCGTGAGCATCTCGTAGGGCTCGAGGAGCACGCCGTCCTCGCTGCGCGTGATGACGCGCGGGCGGCCGACCGCGACCTCGTAGCCTTCGCGGCGCATGTTCTCGATCAGGACGGTTAGGTGCAGCTCGCCGCGTCCCGACACCAGGAACACGTCCGCGTCGCTCGTGTCCTCGACGCGCAGCGCCACGTTCGTGTACAGCTCGCGCGTCAGGCGCTCGCGAATCTGGCGGCTGGTGATGAAGCGGCCCTCGCTGCCGGCGAACGGCGACGAGTTCACCTGGAAGTTCATGGTGATGGTCGGCTCGTCGACCTTCGGGGCGGGCAGTGCGTCGGGATGTTCGGGGTCGCACAGCGTGCAGCCGATCGCCAGCTCGTCGATGCCCGTGAACTGAACGATGTCGCCCGCGAGCGCCACGGGGAGCGGCACGCGCTCGAGCCCCTGGAAGCCGAACACCTGCGCCACCTTAGCTTGCACGGGCGGCTTGCCCGGAAACAGCACCGCAACTTCGCTCGCCGGCCGCAAACGCCCGCGGCGAATGCGTCCGATGCCGATGCGTCCGACATAACTCGAGTAGTCGAGCGCCGAGATCTGAAGCTGCAGCGGCCCGTCTACCCCTTCGTCCGCGGGCGCCGGCACCCTCGCGAGGATGGTGTCGAACAACGGGCGCATGTCCTTGCCGCGCACGCCAGGCTCGAGGCTCGCCCAGCCCTGCAGCGCGGAGGCGTACACGACCGGGAAGTCGAGTTGCGCCTCGGTCGCCCCGAGCTTGTCGAACAGCTCGAAGGTGTGGTTCACAACCCAGTCGGCGCGTGCGCCGTCGCGGTCGACCTTGTTGACCACCACGATCGGGTTCAAGCCCAGGGCGAGCGCCTTGCGCGTGACGAAGCGCGTTTGCGGCATCGGTCCTTCGACCGCGTCGACCAGCAGAAGCACGCCATCGACCATGCCCAGCACGCGTTCGACCTCGCCGCCGAAGTCCGCGTGGCCGGGCGTATCGACGATGTTGATGTGCACGCCCACGTAGTCGATCGCGCAGTTCTTGGCGAAGATCGTGATGCCGCGCTCGCGCTCGAGGTCGTTGGAATCCATGACGCGCTCGGCGATGCGCTCGTGAGCGGCGAACGCTCCCGCCTGGTGCAGCAGCTTGTCTACCAGCGTGGTCTTGCCATGATCGACGTGCGCGATGATGGCGATGTTGCGGATCGGGCGCGGCATGAATGGAGCGCGAAAGAGGTGGATTCTACCAGTCGTGCCATACTTGAACGCATGCCAATTCCCAAAGTCCTGCAAGGACGGCTTCGGCTGCCGGTCGTCGGCGCGCCGATGTTCATCGTTTCCAATCCCGAGCTGGTGATCGAGCAGTGCAAGGCGGGCATCGTCGGCTCGTTCCCGGCGCTGAACGCGCGCCCCAAGGAGCAGCTCGAAGCCTGGCTCGAGCGCATCCGCTCCCGGCTCGCCGCCGCACCCGGGGCGGCGCCGTACGCGGTCAACCAGATCATCCATGCCTCCAACGAGCGCCTGGCGCACGACATGGAAGTCTGCGAGCGCTTCCGGGTACCGATCATCATCACCTCGCTGCGCGCGCCCGACGAGATCGTGCCGCGCGTGCACGGCTGGGGCGGGGTGGTGTTCCACGACGTGATCAGCGTGCGCCACGCGCGGCGCGCGATGGAGGCGGGCGTCGACGGACTGATCCTGGTGTGCGCCGGCGGCGGCGGGCATGCCGGGGCGCTGAGCCCGTTCGCGCTAGTGCACGAGGTGCGGCGCTTCTTCAAGGGCACGATCCTGCTCGCCGGTGCGATCGCCACGGGCGACGCGGTGCTCGCCGCGCAGGCCGCGGGGGCGGACCTCGCCTACATCGGCACGCGCTTCATCGCGACGCGCGAAGCGAACGCCAAGCCCGAGTACAAGCAGATGATCGTCGACTCCGCCGCGGGCGACATCGTCTACACGTCGCTCTTCACCGGCGTGCTCGGCAACTACCTCAAGAAGAGCGTGACCGCCTCGGGGCTCGATCCGGACAACCTGCCCGCGGCGGATAAGGCGAGCATGAGCTTCGGCTCGGGCGGCAACATGGAGAAGAAGGCCTGGCGCGACATCTGGGGCGCGGGGCAGGGCGTGGGCTGTATCGACGACATCGCGCCGACTGCGGAGGCGGTGGCGCGCCTCGCGCGCGAGTACGACGCGGCGCGCGCGCGGCTCGCGGCGCAGGCGGCGCCTTACGGTGCCTGACGCCTCGCGCGCAGCTCGTCCACCGACTCCGGATTGACCAGCGAGGAAAGGTCGCCCGGATCCTCGCCGAGGTAAGCGGCGCGGATCACGCGGCGCATGATCTTCAGGTTGCGCGTCTTCGGCAGATCCGAGACGAGCAGCACCGCCTTGGGGCTGAACGGCGTGCCCAGGCCGTGCGTCACCGCGTGCGCGAGTTCCTGCTCCAGCTCGCGCGAGGGTGCGATTCCCGCCTTGAGCGAGCACACCAGCACGAGCGCCGAGCCCTTGACGGGGTCGGGCACGCCGATCGCCGCCGCCTCGGCGAGCCTGCCCGTGGCCATCAGGAGCGCCTCGACCTCCGCCGGACCGGTGCGCTTGCCGGCGATCTTGAGCGTGTCGTCCGAGCGTCCCCAGATGAACCAGTGGCCGTCGGCGTCGCGGCTCGCGAAGTCGCCGTGGTGCCAGATGTCGGGCCAGGTGCTCCAGTAGGTCTGGATGTAGCGCTCGGCGTCGCGCCAGATGCCCTGCGTGAGGCCGATCGGCGGGCGACGCATCACGAGCTCGCCGACCGTTCCCGGCGGCGTACTGCGGCCCTGCTCGTCGAGCACGTCGGCGCCGGTGCCGGGAATCGGCGTGTTGAAGCCGCAGGGCTTGAGCGGGCGCAGCACGGTGCAGCCGACGATGCCGATCATCTCGGTGCCGCCCGAGAAGTTGAGCAGCGGCATCCGGCCGCCGCCGACCTTGTCGAACAGCCACTGCCACGCGTCAGGCGTCCAGGCCTCGCCGCTCGACACGCAGATGCGCAGCCGCGAGAGGTCGTAGCGCTTCCACGGCTCGCTCTTTTGCGCCATGAAGCTGCGGATCGTCGTGGGCGCGACGCCGAGGTAGCTCACGCGGTGCGCCTCGACGAGGCGCCACATGCGCTCGGCGTCCGGAAAATTCGGCGCGCCCTCGGCGAGCACGAGCGTGCCGCCCATTACCGGCACGCCGTACACGATGATCGGGCCCACCACCCAGCCCATGTCGCTCATCCACAGCATGCGGTCTTCGGCCTTGAAGTCCATCGTCAGCCAGAGATCGACGACCACCTTCATCGGGAAGCCGACGTGGGTCAGCACCACGCCCTTCGGCTTGCCGGTCGTGCCCGAGGTGAAGATGAGCAGGTAGGGCGCATCGGCTTCCATCTGCTCGGTGGGCGCCGTATCGCGCTGGCCCGCGACGAGCTCGTGCCACCAGCGGTCCCGCCTGCCGTTCCAGGCCACCGCGTTGCCGGCACGCCGCAGCACGATCAGGTGCGCGAGGGTCGGGCTCGAGGCGGCGGCCTCGTCGGCGACGGACTTGGCGTCGACCAGCTTGCCGCGCCGCGCGCTTCCGTCGACGGTGACGAGGGCTTTCGCTCCCCCGAGCTGGAGCCGCGCGGCCAGGGCGTCGGCGCCGAAGCCGGAAAAGAGCGGCATCACGATGGCGCCGATCTTGGCGGCGGCGAGCATGGCGACCACCGCCTCCGGCACGTTCGGCATGTACACCGCGATCACGTCGCCACGACCGAGGCCCAGCGTGCGCAGGCCGCCCGCGAATCGGCACACCTCGCGGTTGAGTTCGGCGTAGGAGAGATCCCTGCGCGCGCCGTCCTCGCCCTCCCAGACGAGCGCAGGCTTGTCCCAGGTCGGCGTGCCGCGCCAGCGATCGAGCGCGTTGAGCACGACGTTGGTCGTGCCGCCGACGCACCAGCGCGGCCAGGCGATGCCGCGCGATTCGTCCAGCGCGCGCTCGTAGGAGCGGTAGAAGCGGAAGTCGACCGCCGCGAGCAGCGCGCGGTAGAAGCGCTCGGGCTCGTCGTCGGCGATTGCGAGCAGGTCTTCGTAGCGCGCGACGCCGAGCCTGCGCATCAGCGCGGTCGCGTTCGCCTGCTCGACCGTGCGCGCGTCGGGCGACCAGGCGTAAGCGGCCCCGCTCAACCTCAGATGCCGCCGAGCAGCAGGTACTTGATCTCGAGGTACTCCTCGATGCCGTACTTCGAGCCCTCGCGGCCGAGGCCGGACTGCTTCACGCCGCCGAAGGGCGCGATCTCGGTCGAGAGGATGCCGCTGTTGACGCACACCATGCCGGTCTCCATCTGCTCCGCGACACGGAAGATGCGGCCGATGTCGCGGCTGTAGAAGTAGCCCGCGAGCCCGAACTCGGTGGCGTTCGCCATGGCGATCGCGTCGTCGTCGGTCTTGAAGCGGTACAGCGGAGCCACCGGCCCGAAGGTCTCCTCATTCGATACGCGCATCGCCTGCGTGACGCCTGTCAGGATCGTCGGCTCGAAGAACAGGCCCCCGCGGCTGTGCGGCTTGCCGCCGAGGATCACCTTCGCGCCCTTGGCGGTTGCATCGGCGACGTGCTCCTCGACCTTCTTCATGCCCTGCTGGTCGATGAGCGGGCCGATCACGACGCCTGCCTCGGTGCCGGCGCCAACCTTGAACTGCTTGACCTTCTCGGCGAGCTTGGCGGCGAAGGAATCGTAGACCTTGTCCTGCACGTAGATGCGGTTCGCGCACACGCAGGTCTGGCCGGCGTTGCGATACTTGCTCGCGATCGCGCCTTCGACCGCGGCGTCGAGATCGGCGTCGTCGAAGACGATGAATGGCGCGTTGCCGCCGAGCTCGAGCGAGAGCTTCTTGATCGTGTCGGCCGACTGGCGCATGAGGATGCGGCCGACCTCGGTCGAGCCGGTGAACGAAAGCTTGCGCACCGTGGGATTCGCGCACATCTCCTTGCCGATCGTCGGCGCATCACCAGTGATCACGTTGAACACGCCCTTCGGTATGCCGGCGCGCTCGGCGAGCTCGGCCATGGCGAGCGCCGAGAACGGCGTTTGCTCCGCGGGCTTGATGACCACGGTGCAGCCTGCAGCGAGCGCGGGCGCCGCCTTGCGCGTGATCATGGCATTGGGGAAGTTCCAGGGCGTGATCATCGCCGACACGCCGATGGGCTGCTTGAGCACGAGGATGCGCTTGTCGGCCTGGTGTGGCGGGATGACTTCGCCGTAGACGCGCTTCGCTTCCTCGGCGAACCATTCGACGAACGAGGCGCCGTAGGCGATCTCGCCCCTTGCCTCCGCGAGCGGCTTGCCCTGCTCGGTGGTGAGGATGAGGCCCAGGTCGTCCTGGTTGGCGATCATCAGGTCGAACCACTTGCGCAGGATCGCAGAGCGCTCCTTGGCGGTCTTGGCGCGCCACGCCGGCCACGCCCTGTCGGCGGCCTCGATCGCGCGCTTGGTCTCGGCTGCGCCCATGTCGGGGACGACACCGATCGTCTCGCCGGTGGCGGGATTGTCGACCGGGAACGTCTTCTTCGAGTCGGCGGCGACCCAGGCGCCGTCGATGTAGCACTGCTCGCGGAAAAGCTTGGGATCCTTGAGGTCGAGGGCCGGCAGGCCCGCGCGGGACGGAGCGTTCATAAGTCCTCCGGTACGGTGGGCCTGGAATTCTACTGCTGTCAGAAAGTTCCGGGGAACGCCCCTCCGTCGAGCAACAGGTTCTGCCCGACGATATAGCCGGCTTGCGTACTGCACAGGAACGCGCAAGCCTGGCCGAACTCCTCCACCGTGCCGAAGCGCCGCGCGGGGTTGGCGTCCATGCGGACCCTGGCGAGCTCCTCCGACGTCTTGCCCAGCTTCTTCGCGTTGAACGCCATGTTCGAGCGCAGGCGGTCGGTGTCGAAGGGCCCGGGGAGCAGATTGTTGATGGTGACGTTGTGCTGCGCCACCGCGCGCGAGAGCCCCGCGACGAAGCCCGTGAGGCCGGTGCGCGCACCGTTCGACATGCCGAGCTCGGGAATCGGCATCTTCACCGCGCCCGAGGTGATGTTGACGATGCGCCCGAACTTGCGCGCGATCATGCCGTCGATAACCGCCTTGATGAGCTCGATCGGCGTGAGCATGTTCGCCTCGAGCGCCTTCACCCAGTCGTCGCGGGTCCAGTTGCGGAAATCGCCCGGCGGCGGGCCGCCGGCGTTGTTCACCAGGATGTCGGGCTGCGGGCAGGCGGCGAGCGCCGCCGCGCGCCCGTCGGGCGAGGTGATGTCGCCCGCGATCGCGGTCACCTTCACGCCGCTCGCCTTGCGGATTTCCTCGGCGGTCGCGTCAAGCGCTTCCTTGCCGCGCGCCGTGATCACGACGTTCACGCCTTCGCGCGCGAGCGCCAAGGCGCAGCCCTTGCCCAGTCCCTTGGAGGCGGCGCACACGAGTGCCGTCTTGCCCCTGATTCCCAGATCCATCGCTACGAGCTCCTCTTCACCGATACGAGCAGAACCCCGAAGATTACCAGCGCGCCGCCGGCCGCCTGCAGTCCGTTGAGCGGCTCCTCCAGCCCGATGGCGCCGGCAAGCGCCGTGGTGACCGGCCCGACCGCGCCGATCAGCGCGAAGTGGTTGGCGCCGATGCGCCTGAGCGCTTCGGCCACCAGGAACACGGGCAGCACGGTGCTAAACGTCGCCATGATGGCCGCGTACCACCAGACCTTGGCAGGCAGGTCGAGCGCGGAAAGCGGCTCGAGCGCCAGGAATTGCGCCACCGCAGGAACCGTGGCGACGATCATGGAATACGCGGTGAAGCGCATCGAGCCGACGCGCTGCACCAGCTGGCTGCCGGCAACGAGGTAGATCGCGTAGCACAGGCTCGACCCGAACACGAGCGCGACGCCGGCGAGGAACCGCCCGCCTTCCGCCCCTCCGCCGAAGCGGTCCGACACCACCAGCGCGATGCCCGCGTAGCTAAGCGCGAGCGCGGCGAGCTGGCGGTGGCTCGGGCGCTTTTTCAGGAACACGAGCGACAGCAGCAGCACGAGCGTCGGGTAGAGGAACAGGATCAGCCGCCCGAGGCCCGCGCCGACCCACTGCAGGCCGAGGAAGTCGAGAAAGCTCGCCATGTAGTAGCCGACGAAGCCGAGCGCGGCGATCGCACCCCAGTCGCGCGCTGCGAGGCGCCGCTTGCGCGGCCCGAGCCACCCGGCGATCGCGGCGAAGAACGGAAGCGCGATCGTCATGCGCAGGAAGAGCAGCGTCACCGGCGCGACCGGCCAGGCAGCGTAGGCGAGCTTGATTAGCACCGGGCGGAACGAAAACGCCACCACGCCGGCGAGGGCGAATGCGATGCCCCATGCGCGGTAGCCGGTGGCGCTCAAGGCGCTAGTGCTTCTTGCCCAGGATCGAGCCGAGCACGCCGCGCAGGATTTCGCGCCCGACCCCCGAGCCGATCGAGCGCGCGGCGCTCGTGGCCATGGCCTCGACGATGCCGCGCGACTGCTTGCCACCGCGCGGCCCGGTCTTGCCAAAGAGGAGATCGTTCAGCACGCCGCCTACGCTTGCCCCCGCGCTCGCCTGGGCCTCGGGTTGCTTCGCGGCGGCGCGCGCCTTCAGCTTTTCGTAGGCCGATTCGCGGTCCACCGCCTTTTCGTAATGGCCGTAGACGGTGGAGGAAGTGATCGCCGCCTTTCGCTCGGCGTCATCCAGAGGCCCGAGCCGGCTGCCTGGCGGCACGACGAACGCGCGCTCGACGATGCCCGGCCGGCCCTTCTCGTCGAGCAGCGATACCAAAGCTTCGCCGACGCCAAGCTCGGTGATCGCCTGCGCCACCTTGAGCTTCGGATTGGGACGCAGCGTCTCAGCGGCCGCCTGCACCGCTCTCTGGTCCTTGGGCGTGAACGCGCGCAGCGCGTGCTGGACCCGGTTGCCGAGTTGCCCGAGCACCGACTCCGGAATGTCGAGCGGATTCTGCGTCGCAAAATACACGCCCACGCCCTTGGAGCGAATCAGGCGCACCACCTGCTCGATCTTGTCGAGCAGCGCCTTGGGCGCGTCGTCGAACAGCAGGTGCGCCTCGTCGAAGAAGAACAGGAGCTTCGGCTTGTCCGGGTCGCCCACCTCGGGCAGGTGCTCGAACAGCTCGGCGAGCATCCAAAGGAGGAATGTCGCATAGAGCTTGGGCGAGTTCATCAGGCGGTCTGCGGCGAGGATGTTGATCACGCCGCGGCCGCCGTCGGCGGTCTGCATCAGGTCGGCGATGTCGAGCATCGGCTCGCCGAAGAACTTGTCGGCGCCCTGGCTCTCGAGCGCGAGCAGGCCGCGCTGGATCGCGCCGATCGATGCCGTGGAGACGTTGCCGTACTGCGTGGTGAACTGCGCGGCGTTCTCGCCGACGAACTGCAGCATGGCGCGCAGGTCTTTCGCGTCGAGCAGCAGCAGCCCCGAGTCGTCGGCGATCTTGAACACGAGGTTCAGCACGCCCTCCTGCGTGTCGTTCAGGCCCAGCATGCGCGCCAGGAGCAGCGGCCCCATGTCGGAGACGGTGGCGCGCACCGGATGGCCCGACTCGCCGAATACGTCCCACAGCACGACCGGACAGGCCTCGTACTTGAGATCGATGCCGAGGAGCTTCGCCCGCTCGGCCACCTTGGGATTGCCGCCCCCGGGCCGCGCCATTCCCGCGAGATCGCCCTTCACGTCGGCCATGAAGACCGGCACGCCGATCGCACTGAAGGACTGGGCGAGCGACTGCAGCGTCACGGTCTTGCCGGTGCCGGTGGCGCCCGCGATCAGGCCGTGGCGGTTCGCGAGCGCGGGCAGCAGAAAGAGCTCGGCGCTCTTGTTCTTCGCGACGAGCAGGGGTTTGGCCATGGCGGTAAAATCGCGCGTTTTCCAGCGCAGATACTAACGCATGGCCGGTCACAGCCAGTGGGCGAACATCCAGCACCGCAAGGGGCGCCAGGACGCCAAGCGGGGCAAGGTGTTCACCCGCCTGATCAAGGAAATCACGGTGGCCGCGCGCCTGGGCGGAGGCGATGCGACGAGCAATCCGCGTCTTCGCCTCGCGATCGACAAGGCGCGCGAGAACAATATGCCCGGGGACAACATCCAGCGCGCCATCCAGCGCGGCACGGGTGAGCTCGAGGGCGTCGCCTACGAGGAGATCCGCTACGAGGGTTACGGCCCGGGGGGCGCCGCGGTGCTGGTCGACTGCATGACCGATAACCGCACGCGCACGGTGGCCGACGTGCGCCACGCGTTCACGAAGAACGGAGGCAATCTCGGCTCGGACGGCTCGGTCGCGTACTTGTTCAGGCACTGCGGACAGTTGGTGCTCGCGCCGGGCACGAGCGAGGACAAGGTGATGGAGGCCGCGCTCGAGGCCGGGGCCGACGACGTGATCGCGAACGACGACGGTTCGATCGAAGTGGTCTGCGCGCCGGGCGATTTCGCCGCGGTCAAGGCGGCCCTCGAAAAGGCAGGCCTCAAGCCCGAGCTCGCCGAGATCACCATGAAACCGACGACCGAGGTCTCGCTCGCGGGCGACGATGCGGCACGCATCCGCCGCCTGCTCGAGGCGCTCGAGGCGCTGGACGACGTCCAGCAGGTCTACACCACCGCAACGCTGGAAGACGCCTGAGCGAGGCCGTGCGCATCCTCGGCATCGACCCCGGCTTGCAGGTCACCGGGTTCGGCGTCATCGAGAAGCGCGGCCCGCGTCTCGCGTACATCACGAGCGGCTGCGTGAAGACCCCGGCGGGCGAGCTCGCCGCGCGGCTCAAGGTGATTCTCGATGGCCTCGCCCAGGTGATCGCCGCGCACGCGCCGCAGGTGGCGGCGGTGGAGAAGGTGTTCGTGAACGCGAATCCCCAGTCGACGCTCGCGCTCGGCCAGGCGCGCGGCACGGCGATCTGCGCCGCGGTGCTCGCCCGGCTCCAGGTCGCGGAGTACACTGCCCTGCAGGTCAAACAGGCGGTGGTCGGCAACGGCCACGCGGGCAAGGAGCAGGTGCAGCACATGGTGCGGAGGCTGCTCGACTTGCCCGGCGACCCCAGCCCCGATGCGGCCGACGCGCTCGCCTGCGCCATCTGCCACGCGCACGGTTCCGCGCTCGGCAGCCTTCCGCTTGGCCGATTGCGCATGAAGAGGGGCCGGCTCGCATGATCGGCCGGCTGGTCGGGCGGCTCGTCGCGAAGCACCCGCCGCAAGTGACGCTCGACGTGGGCGGCGTGGGTTACGAGCTCGACGTACCGATGAGCACGTTCTACAACCTGCCGGCGGCGGGCGACACGGCGACCCTGTACACGCACCTGGTGGTGCGCGAGGACGCGCACACGCTGTACGGCTTCGCCAGCCTCGAAGAGCGCAGCGTATTCCGGCAGCTGATCCGCATTTCGGGCATCGGCGCGCGCACCGCGCTTGCGCTGCTTTCCGGGCTGTCGGTCGCCGAGCTCGCGCAGTCCGTCGCGACGCAGGACTCGGCGCGCCTGACCAAGGTGCCGGGCATCGGCAAGAAGACCGCCGAGCGGCTGCTGCTCGAGCTGAAAGGCAAGCTCGCCGAGGCGCTGCCCGGAGCGGGCGGCGCCGCGCCCGCGGGCGCCGCGGCCGACATCCTGAACGCGCTCCTTGCGCTCGGCTACAGCGAGAAAGAAGCCGCGGCGGCCGCCAAGACCTTGCCGCCGGGCGTGACCGTCGCCGAGGGCATCCGCGCCGCGCTCAAGGCTCTGGCAAAATCCTGAAGTGAGCGTCGAGACCGATCGGCTGATTTCCGCCAAGCCAACCTCCCAGCAGGAGGAGCAGCTCGAACGCTCGCTGCGGCCGGCGACGCTCGCCGAGTACGTCGGCCAGGCGAAGGTGAGGGGCCAGCTCGAGATCTTCATCCAGGCGGCGCGAGCGCGCGGCGAGGCGCTCGATCACGTGCTGCTGTTCGGGCC
>DATGDH010000061.1:0-20870 GCA_035310985.1 Burkholderiales bacterium | reverse complement strand
CTCGTCGACGGCGACGTGCAGCTCGGCGAGGTACTTGTCGACGTCGTAATCGCGCATCTGCGGCGTGGCGGGCTTCCAGTCGGTCGCCAGCACGCGGCCCGCATGCGCCGCGAGCAGCGTCGCGACGAGGCTCTGGCCCCTGCCGTAGTCCGCGATCGTCGAGCTGTGGCCCGCATAGGGCGCGTCGACGAGCACCGGCTCGCCCTGGCCGCCGAAGTCGCGCAATCTCATGGTGTCCAGATCGAGCATGACGCGGTTCGGCGTCGCCCACGCGGGCTCCGGCGGCGCGGCGAGCTCGCCCGCCTCGGCGAGGAACTCGAGGTTCTGGCGAAAAAGGCGCATGCCCTCCTCTTCCAGCTCGATCGCAGCGGCGAACGGCCAGAACCACGGGACGCTGTGCTCTCGAACGGGAATTTCAGGAGGAAGTGTCTTCTCCGCCATATTGATGCTTGATGTGATGGACGCGCCCTACGAAGTGAGCTTCTATCGGCAAGCCGAATTCGGGCCCTTCTAAGTAGGTGACCTACGTTAGCGCACCGAGGCGGGATTTAGCCTGGACCGCGCTGTCCGCGGCTGTCGGTCAGCTTGTTGTAGAGCCACGCGAACACTGCACCGCCGACGAAGCCGTCTGCGAGCGCCCATAACAGCCCGATCATGCTGCCCATTGGGCTGATGCTGTAGCCGCGATACAGGCGCGCAATGAACGTTGGCTCGCCCGTCACACCATCCCAGGCGATTACCCACCAGGTCAGACAGAACAGGCCGAAGCCCCACACCAGCGAGCACGTGAGCGCAAATGCCTTGACGTCGAGCTTCATGCGGCCTCCTTGTCGGTCAGCGCCTGCGGCCGCGCAACGTCCATTTAGTTGCGAAACTTCGATTAGGCCAAGCACCGCAAAATTGTCAGGGAGTGCGGCTCACAAGACTCTTGCCATTTTCCGATTCCGAAAGGAGCTGGCCTTTGACTAGGATCAAAGGCATGCTCAGCCCCCGGCACGAAGCAGCGACGGTCTTCAAGACGAGGACGTGAGAAGCTGGGGCAGCTAGCGGCTGGTGCGTCGCTTCCCCGGGCGCCCGTGTTACTGCATCGTGGGCAACGCGACGTATGGCAATGGCGCGAGACTAGGCGTGCCCACGCGATTCGTTGGCGTCGCTAGTCATCCCAATCCCTATCCGCTGTTTGGTTTGGCTTGCACGGCCCATGGTGGCCGGTCGCAGTTGCCTTGATAACTAGTCGTTCTCCGCGAGGGGCATGACCGTGCGATTGTGGCGGTCAAGTACGCGCTGAAGACGTCCTCAACCGCAATCAGGACGTGGCTGACCTGCAAGACACGAGATGTTTTGTCTTTTCAGAAAGCGACTTTGTTAATATCGGTATCAACAGCAGATCTCGCCACCCCGTCGATGACTGCATCACGTGCATGCATCCGACGTCTAGACAGCATCCATGGAACCGCATTCCACCGAAGGTGCAGCATCTCGAGAACGCCGGCAAGATCCGTTGCGCAAACGTGTTCGGATTGGGTCTGTAAGAATGCGGTCTTACCGTCTGTTCCTGCAGTTCGGCGTGCCCTGGGGCGCGGCCGTCGTCGTGGGACTGGTCGCCGTGCTGTACGCACAGTGGAGCACCGACGCGTACAACATCTTCGCGCGCTGGGTCGCCGTGCGGCCCTGGCTCGCGTTCGTCGTGACGCCGGCGTTCACGGTGCTGGCGGTGTACCTCACCCGCCGCTGGTTCTCCGGCAGCGAGGGCAGCGGCATTCCTCAAGTCATCGCCGCGCTGCACGGTCCGCCCGACGAGACCGTGATGACGCGCCTATTCGGCCTGCGCGTCATATTCGGCAAGATCCTCGCGTCGCTGCTCGGCTTGCTCGGCGGCATGACGATCGGCCGCGAAGGGCCGACGGTGCACCTGGGCGCGGCGATCATGGCCGAGACGCGGCGCCTGTATCCGCACCGCGGCGTTCGCCTGGAGCGCCAACTGCTGATCGCGGGCGCCGCCGCGGGCCTTTCCGCGGCATTCAACACGCCCCTGGCCGGCATCATCTTCGCCATCGAGGAAGTCGCGCGCGATTTCGAGAACCGCACCAACGGCACGATGATCACCGCGGTGGTGTTCTCGGGCCTCGTATCGCTCGCGCTCGCCGGAAATTATCTCTATTTCGGGCAGATCAACGTGCCGGAGAACCTCGGCATCCGTTTCGCGCTGCCGGTCGTCCTCACCGGCCTGCTGTGCGGCCTGTTGGGCGCCGCATTCAACTGGGCTTTGCTGAACTGGGAGAGGTGGATGCCCGCGCCGCTCCGGACCTGGCGCGCGAGCAAGCCGCTGCTCTACGCGCTCGTGATCGGCCTGGCCATCGCGGCGCTCGGCGTGGCCACCGGCGGCGAGACCTGGGGCAGCGGCTACGACCAGGCGCGGCACCTGCTCGAAGGCAGCGCGCCGCTGAACCAGACCTACGCCATCACCAAGTGGACCGCCATGGTGATCAGCTACATGGCCGGAATCCCCGGGGGGCTGTTCTCTCCGTCGCTCTCGATCGGCGCGGGCCTCGCGCAGTGGGTGCACGCGGCCTTTGCCTGGGCGCCGCTCGCGGCGCTCATCGCCCTGTGCATGACCGGCTATCTCGCCGCGGTCACGCAGTCGCCCCTCACCTCCTTCGTCATCGTGATGGAGATGACCAACGGCACCGGCCTGCTCATCCCGATGATGGCCACGGCCCTCCTCGCCGCGCGCATCTCGGGCGCATTCACGCCGCCGCTGTACGAGGCCTTGGCGCGCAAGAACTATTTTCAGGCCTAGGCGAACGCCAGTTTCCCGATCGCGCTCACTGCGCGACGACCCAGTGGGGATTCCAGGCGACCTCCCACAGGTGCCGGTCGGGGTCCTGGAAGTAGCCGGCGTAGCCGCCCCAGAAGGTCTCGTGCGCCGGCTTGACGATCGTCGCGCCCGCCCGCTTCGCCTGTTCCATCACCTCGTCCACCTGCGCCCGCGACGCGACGTTGTGCCCGAGCGTGAACTCGGTCGCGCTGGGCGCGCCTGCGGAAAGGCCGGTATCGTGCGCGATGCTCGCGCGCGGCCACAGGGCGAGCTTGAGGCCCCCGTCCAGGTCGAAGAACGCCACCGCGCCGTGCTCGAACTCCTCGCCCACGATGCCGTCGGTCCTCATGCCCAGGCCGTCGCGGTAGAAGCGCAGCGACCTCTCCAGGTCGTCCACCCCGAGCGTGATCAACGTAACGCGCGGCTTCATTTCGCCAGGACCTTGCGCAACCACTGCGCCTCGTATTCGGCCGCCTCCTCCCACCCCGGTTCGGCCATCATCCAGTGCGCGTGGCGCGCGAATTCCTTGTACGTCGAGACGGGCTCGTATTTCTTCGCCACCTGGCGCACGACCGCGGCGGGCGTAATGCGGTCCTCGGCCCCCGCGACGACGAGCACCGGGCACCTCACCGCCGCCGCGTCGATCCGCGAGGCGTGCCGCGAGTCGAACATCCAGTAGCCGATCTCGCAGGCTGCGCGGCCCGACTCGTAGACGTAGCGCTCGTACGCGCGCTTCTGCTCCTCCGCCGGCACGAGGTGCATCATCGAATAAACCGCCTCGGCGAAGGTCTGGCGCATCGGCTTCCTCCAGAAGCCCCAGCGCGTCTGCACGCTCCAGAAGCTGCGCACCACCGACGGCCGGAGCGCGATGATGCCGGCGGGCGAGGCGGGCGTCTGCAGCACGAGCGCCTTGGCGAGACCGCGCGCGCCCAGCATCTGCGCGAGCAGCCCGCCCATCGAATGGCCAACGATGACCGGCTTCGCGCCGAGTGCGCCGATCTCCTTCTCGAGGTCCGCCGCGTAGTCGAGCAGGCTCGTCGTGCCGAGGCGCGGGTCCGGCACGGCCCGCGGATCCATGTCGTGGTAGCGCAGCGTCGGCGTGACGCAGCGGTAGCCCTCGGCCTCGAAGCGGGCCTTGAAGTTCTCGAAGTTCCACGGTCCGCCCCACATGCCGTGGATCATGAAGATGGTCTCAGCCATGCCGCGCCTCCCCGCCGTCGGACCGCATTAGTTCCCGCCATATCCGCTGAGCGAAACGTCGCCGGATCAGGACATTACACCGGCGCCGACCAGATTCAGCTGCCTGAAGCGGAGATACAGCTCGCGGCAGGCCCAGGCATCCGTCGCCGCGTAGGCGATCTGCTGCGGCGTCAAGCGGCGCGCGGCCCAGTTGGTCGTCTTCGCTCCCTTGGGAATCCGCGCGCCGAGAAATATCCCCGTGAGGTTGCGCACGCCCGTCTGCTTCAGGCCGTGGCGCCGCGCGACCTTGCCGAGATCCACCACCGCCCTTTCCTCGAACTCGAACAGCTTCTTCAGGCCCCGCAGATCGTCGCTCACCGAGACGCCGGCCTTTACGATCCTTGCGGACGAAAAGATCTCCCGCAGCGCACCGGAATAGTCCCCCTGCTGGACCTGGAAGAGATACACGCCATGCGCCGTCGCGAACTGCACGAGGGACGGAAGGTAGCTCTCGCCGGGCCTGAAGGCGGGCCGCGTCTCGGTGTCGAAGCCGACGACGCTCTCGTGGCGGAGGTCGTGCAGCGCGCGCTGGAGGTCCGAGGGCTCCGCGACCAGGTGCACCGGACCTTCGTAGCGCCGGATCGGCAGATCGCCCATCTCCTCGCGCGAGATCTTCTGAGCGGTTTCAGACAGCAGTGCGGCAGCGGGATCTCGACTCATGGGCCTTCATGATTTTGAACTGTCCCGTCACCGATCTTCAAGTGATTGGATACAGAAAACCGGGACGGGATAGCTCAATACCTGGTGAAGAAGTAATAGTTCGCGGTGTAATGGACGCGCACAGACGTTCCGGCCGTGGCTTGGGAGCAGCCGGCCTTGGGCGCCATGCCACCCACCGTACTTACGCGTTGTACGCTCGTGACCTTGCTGAACGAGCCTTCCGGGCCGACCGACTTTGCGCTCAGCAGCAGCCAGGGGATGTCATCGGCCGCAGGCGCGTCGGCATGCTCCTTCACCGCGCCCAGAATCCTGCTGCCGTCCGTCGATTCCCAACGCGGGCCGGCGTAGTGCCGGCCGATCCTGTTTCCGCCCGCGTCGAAAAGATCGGCCTCGGGAGCCACGAATGCCCATTCGTAGCGCCCCGTTCCATCGTTTCCGGCCCGGCACTCGTAGATCTGCACGCCCTCTGCGGAAGCGATCATCGCCAGAGTCTCGTTCGCACCGGGCTTGAGCTTGTCCGGCACCTGGACCGTAGACATCGCTGCTTGCGCGCTCGCGCATACGGCGGCGAAGAGCGCGGTGAGGAGTACTTTGGCCTTCATTGTTCTATGCATGGGGTCTTCCGGTGGCTCAGTAAGGGCTGCTGTAGGACCGGGGCTGGGCCGCACGCGAAGCAGCCGCGGGCTTCGCCTCCGAGCGCTTGCCCTCGCCGCGGATGACATGCCACACGCCGCCCTTGCCGTCGCCACGCGCGTCGCCGGCCTGGACGTCGGCAGCGAAGAAGTACAGGGGCCTGCCGTTCATCGCCCATTGCTTGGCGCCGTCGTCGCGCGTGATCACGTTGAAATCCGCTGGGGCACGATCGCCTTCCTTCACCATGAACGGGGGCCAGGCGGCGGCGCAGCCGCCGTTGCAGTTGCTCTTGTTGCTCGCATCCTTGTCGAACGTATAGAGCGTGCGTCCGGATCCGTCGGCGAGAATTCCATTCGCCTCGGTGACCGACGCGGCGATGGCGACATTCGCCGTGAAGGCCGTCGCAACGGCGCCAAGTAACAGCTTGTTCAAGATCATCTCCTGTCTATGGATAGGGCGGCGCGTCATTGCGCAACCTATGCCGATATACGGAGCGAGTCGCCGGATCGGAGACACCCCGGCGCAGATTTGTTTCCCCGCGCGGGCGGTGGCGATGGCTACCAGAGCTTTACGCAGTTGCCGGCGAGCACGTACGGCGCGGGAGTCATCCCTGCGCGTGCGGGGGCATTCTCGACCGAAACGGCGAGCCGCGGCACGCCGGAAAGCAATTTGTCCGAGGACTCCGCCATCTGGAAGGAGCCATGGCCCTCGGCTGGCACGATGCCGAGCGGAAAGGCCGCGCCGTCTTTGGGCAGGGCCCAGAGCTGCAACACCTTGCCCGGGGGCACATCGATCTTGCGCAGCATCTTTATCGACATGGTCCGGCCGTAACGGGTCGAGCTGGCGAGAATCACTGGATTGTTGGCGTCGTCGGTGAGCAAGCCAACATAGCTCGCCGGCAACGTTCCGCGCTGCTGCACGAACTCGTCCACGGGCACCACCGCGGTCGGGTAAAGCCTTGCCAGTCCGAGCGTGACGACCACCCCGAAGGCCACGCCGAGCGCGGGCTTGAGCCAGGTGAACCGGGAGAAGACCGACGCGGCCGAGCGCGACGCCCGGCCGCCGGTCCGGCGATCGATCGCTTCCCACGCCGCGGTGGAAGGCTGCGCCGGCGGCACCGACCTCGCGAGGGGCGTCAATCGCCGCTCCCAGGCCTCGACCGCCCGCCGCGCCGTCGGCAGCGCGCGCTGCACCGCCTGGAAGCGGCGCCGCACCCGCGCACTCATCGCGCCGAACACGTACTCGGCGGCGAGCCGATCGAGGAGCTCCGGGCGATCGTAATTCATGCCAGCGACTCCAGGCAGCGCTTCAACTTGTCCAGCCCGCGCCGCAGCCAGACCTTGACGCTGCCGATGGGCGAGCGGACATGGCCGGCGATCTCGGAATGGCTGAGCCCATGGTAATAGGCAAGCGCCAGGCACTGACGCTGCGGCCCGTCGATCGCATCCAGGCAGCCGCGGATGGCGAGGGCATCCGCAGCCTGCTCCAGCAATCCGAGCGGGTTCGGTCGGTCGTCCTCGATTTCAGCCGCGGCGCCGCTCGCCCCGTCTTCCAGGGATTCGGCGCCGTGGCGAGCGCCGCTGCGCAGCTCGTCCAGGGCGCGATTGCGCACGATGGCCGTCAGCCAGGTCATCGGCTGGCTCAACGCCGCCTGGTACCCGGCGGCCCGGTTCCACGCATTGACGAACGCATCCTGCAGCACCTCCTCCGCGCGATCCCGCTGTCTGACTATACGAAGCGCGACGCCAAACAGAGACGGTGCCGTCGCGTCGTAGAGCTGCCGAAACGCCGCCCGGTCGCCCAGCGCCACGCGAGCGAGGAGCTTCTGCAGGTCGCCCGCTGCGATCATGGCCGCGGGAATTTGTTCGAAGGCATCAAGTGTCAGTTCTCGACGAACCGATAAGTGGCGTGGCAGGCGATGCAGTTGCCCATGGCCACGCTCAGCTGGGTGACGACGCGATTGCTGTCTTTCGACTTCTCCGCCTCGTCGGCGATGTCGTCGAACTTCCTGCGCGTAGCGAAGCCGAGCGTCTTCATCTCGATCGGAATCTTCCTGAACAGCGAAGCCGGCGTTTCCGCCTCGGCGGCCATGCCCGAGGCCCTGGCCGCCTTGATCACCTCGCCGAAATCGTTTCTCTCCGCAGCGGCCAGGATGCGCTGCGAGCTCTCCAGCCAGGTGCGCATCTCCATTAGCAGCGCGTTGCGTTCGTCCTTGGTCAGCACGACCGCCACGCGGCCGTCCTCGGAAGGCCGCACCTCGCCGACGGTGAATTTGTAGGCGAAGGCGGCGACTACGACGGCCAGCACGACGGCCAGCGTCCAGCACAGCTTGCAGGTTCTCATGGCGCCTCCGGCAGGTTTCGAAACGGGGTCCGCTCGCGCCCGCGGGTTGCTATCCTACGCCCCGCATGACCGACCTCAGAATAGCCGACGTCCAGGACTGCCCGATCTCGTTTCCGATACCTCCGGAGCGCCGGGTCGCGCTCGGCATCGGCCTGGAAGTGAACGAGGATTTTCTCGCCAAGCACCCGGCGATCGAAGGGCCGGGCTACGTATAGGATGAAGCGATGAACCTGGGACAGGAAGGACACACCGAGCTGCGCGACGCGGTGCGCGCGCTGTGCAGCCAGTACGACTCGGCCTACTGGCAGAAGGTCGACGAGGCGCGCGTCTATCCGGAGGCCTTCGTCGACGCGCTCACCAAGGCGGGCTGGATGTCGGCGCTGATCCCCGAGGAATTCGGCGGCTCGGGCCTCTCGCTCACCGAGGCGAGCGTGATCATGGAGGAGATCACGCATTCCGGCGGCAACGCCGGCTGCTGCCACGGCCAGATGTACAACATGAATACGCTGCTCAGGAACGGCTCGCCGGAGCAGAAGAAGAAATACCTGCCGAAGATCGCCGCGGGCGAGCTGCGCCTGCAGGCGATGGGCGTCACCGAGCCGACCGCCGGCACCGACACGACCACGATCAAGACGACCGCGGTGCGCAAGGGCGACCGCTACGTGGTCAACGGCCAGAAGGTGTGGACCTCACGCCTGCAGCACTCGGAGCTGATGATCCTCCTCGCGCGCACCACGCCGCTCACCGAAGTGAAGAAGAAGTCCGACGGCATGTCGGTGTTCATCGTCGACAAGCGCGCGTCGCTCGGCAAGGGTCTCAGCATGCGGCCGATCCGCAACATGGTGAACCACGAGACGAACGAGGTGTTCTTCGACAACCTCGAGATTCCGGCGGAGAACCTGATCGGCGAGGAAGGCAGGGGCTTCAAGTACATCCTCGACGGCCTGAACGCCGAGCGCATCCTGATCGCCGCCGAGTGCATCGGCGACGGCTACTGGTTCACCGAGCGCGCGACCGCCTACGCCAAGGAGCGCGTGGTGTTCGGCCGGCCGATCGGGCAGAACCAGGGCATCCAATTCCCGATCGCCGAGGCCTACATGGGCATCGAGGCGGCGAACCTGATGCGCTACAAGGCGGCGGCGCTGTTCGACCAGAAGAAGCACTGCGGCGCGGAAGCCAACATGGCCAAGCATCTCGGCGCCAAAGCCTCGTGGGAAGCCGCGAACGTCTGCCTGCAGACGCACGGCGGCTTCGGTTTCGCCGCCGAGTACGACGTCGAGCGCAAGTTCCGCGAGAACCGGCTCTACCTCGTGGCGCCGATCTCGACCAACCTCATCCTCTCGTACGTCGCCGAGCACGTCCTCGGACTGCCGCGCTCGTTCTAGGCGCGCCGCGCCGGGCCCGGCATCTCTTACAGCCCAAGCTCGGAGAGCCCTGGATGGCCATCGGGCCGCCGGCCGAGCGGCCAATGGTACTTACGGTCGGACTCCTTGATCGGAAGATCGTTGATGCTCGCGATCCGCCGGCGCATCAGCCCGTGCTCGTCGAACTCCCAGTTCTCGTTGCCGTAGGAGCGGAACCAGTTGCCGGCGTCGTCGTGCCATTCGTAGGCAAAGCGCACCGCGATGCGGTTCTCGTTGAACGCCCAGAGCTCCTTGATCAGGCGGTAGTCGAGTTCCTTCGTCCACTTGCGCTTGAGGAACTGCACGATCTGCGCGCGCCCCGAGAGGAACTCGCTGCGGTTGCGCCAGGCGCTGTCCGGCGCGTAGGCGAGTGCGACGCGCTCCGGCTCGCGCGTATTCCAGGCGTCCTCGGCCAGACGGATTTTCTGGGCCGCGGTGTCGCGCGTGAAGGGCGGGAATGGTGGACGGGCTTCGGCGGACATGAGTTCACCTCCTTGATTCGGAGCGGTCGGCCACCGTCTCTACGAGACCGGTGACGGCGCGGGCAGCTTGAATTCGTGGATCTTGATCACCGGTGTGAAGGGCGGCGGCGCCCAGGCTGCTTCGCTGCGGCCCTCGAGATGTTCGGCGAGCCAGAGGGCCTGGGAGCGAATCGGAGCAACGAAAGGGTAGAGCCGCGATCCCAGCTCGGCAACGTCGCCGACGGCGTAGATGCCCGGATCGCCGGTACGCAGGAATTCGTTGACGACGATGCCGCGGGCCGTCGCGAGCCCGGCTTCCTTCGCCAGCGCGACGCGCGGCGCGAATCCGGTCGCGACGATGACGCCGTCGTAGGGACGCGGAAGCTCGTTCAGGTCCTGCATGTAGCGTACTTCGACGCCGCGCGCGGTGAAATGCTCGTGCAGGGCCCGCGACTGGCTCTCGCTGAGCTGCAGCTCGAGCAAGCGCGCCTCGCGATGGAAGATCGTGACCGAGTCCCCGGCCTTGTGCAGATCGGAAGCCACCTCGCAGCCAATCAGGCCCCCGCCGACCACGGCCCAGCGCGGCTTCCCGGTGCGGCCGCGGACCTTTGCGCGGCGGCGGCGTAGCGTGAGCAGGTCGTCCAGGCTGTTCAGCGTCATGAAATTCGGGCGCGACGCGGCCAGCCCGTCCGGAATGCGCGCGGCCGATCCGGTCGCGAGGATGAGCGCGTCGTAATTGAGAGCGTCGCCGCTTGCGAGGCCCAGGCGCTGCTTTTCGCGGTCGATCAGCCAGGCTTCGGTGCCGGCGAGCACGCGCACGCCGGCCGCGAGCGCTTCGAAGCGCTTGAGGACGATTTTCGCCGCCGCCTCGTCGCTCAACGCGAGTCCGTGGGAGAGGCGCGGGCGGGAGTAGTAGCCGAGCGTCTCGGCTGTCACCAGGGCGATCTCGTGCCGGGCGCTCTTGGCCAGCGCCTCCGCGACAGTGACGCCGGCGAGGCCGGAGCCGACGATGACGATCTTCATGCCGCCATCAGGGAGAAATCGGACTTCGTGACGCCGCAATCGGGGCAGCTCCAGCCGTCCGGAATGTCCTCCCAGCGCGTGCCGGGAGCGATGCCTGCGCCCGGATCGCCTTCGGCTTCGTCGTAGACGTGGCCGCAAACCTGGCAGGTGAATCTGCGAAGCGGCATGTTCATTTGTCCCTGATCATGGAAAGAGCCTCCTGGCGCGCCAGGGGATCGTGCGCGTAGATGCCGCGCAGGGCGCGCGTGGCCGTGACGGGGTGCTGCTTCTCGACACCGCGCATAGCCATGCAGAGGTGTCGCGCTTCGGCGAGCACGAGCACGCCTCTTGGCGCGAGCAGCCTCACGAGCGCGTCGGCCACCTGCTCCGTGATGCGCTCCTGCACCTGCAGGCGCCGCGCGTAAAGATCGACGATGCGGGGGATCTTGGAAAGCCCGATGATCCTATCGCCTGGAAGGTAGGCAACGTGCACGCGCCCGAAGAACGGCAGCAGGTGGTGCTCGCACAACGAATGAAATTCGATGTCGCGCACCAGCACCGCGCCGTCGCCCTCGGCCTCGAAGATGCCGTCGCCCACGACGTCCTCGGGCTCCGCTTCGTAGCCTCCGGTGAGAAAGCGCATCGCCTTGGCGAAGCGCTTGGGCGTCTCGACCAGCCCCGGGCGGCCGGGCTCCTCCCCGAGGTGGGCGATGATCGCGCGCACGTGCGCGGCAACTGGATCGACGAGGGTCTCCGCCGGCGTGTTCATGACCACGCCTCCATGCGCAGCGTCACGGCCGCAACGTTCGGACGCGTCGGCATATCCGACAGACTGCAGGGGTCTGGTCATCGGTTCCTCTCCTGGTGCATGCGGCATTGGATGACGCGAGAGGCCGCGGCGTTTCCGCGCGCCGGGGAACTATACGGTCGACGCGACCTGGTTTGTCATGCTTTCATCAGCCGCTTGATGTCGCCTGCTCCCGACGCCTGCTCGCGGCATTGACTGCTCGCACTTGTCGTGCGAGCGTTTCCGCAGGAGGACCAAAGGATGATCAGATTTCTTTCGCTCGTGGGCCGCGCGACCATCGTGCTTGCAGCGGCGCTAATCATTGTGGGGTTTGCCATCGCGGGATACGTAAACTCCGACTTGCGTCCGTACCTCTTTGCCAATGGGTTCGAGCGACAACTTGGCGCGCTGGTCGGGCTCGCGATCGGGATCATCGTTGCAGGAATCATCTTCGGCCCCTTGGCAACGCTTTACGACATTCGGGACAATGTGCGGCGTTTGGTGAAGTTCGAGGATGGTGAATTGGCACCCGGTCAGAGGGCGGGCAGAACGCGTACAGAGCCAGCGCCGGTGCGCCGAGAGCCGAGGCTGAGCTGATCGGTTGAACTCGCCGGCCAATGGCGGCCATTCGATCCCGAGAATGACCGGACCGCTGCTAACCCAGAAAGTACACGCAACGCTGCGCGCTGCCGCGCGCGCCGGGGCGGCCACCGTCGAGTGCTCGCTGGACCTCGAGCGTTCGAGGACTACCGTCGCGGTGAGCCCTGCGGAATGGACGTGGCGGGGCCGACGGTTCCCCTATCTGGAATCCTGCAAGGACAGGACCGTTTACCACTGGGACGGCGAGACCTTTCAGCCGGTGGCGCGCTTCACGACGTCGCTCATCAAGCTGGTGCCGACTGAGTGGGGGGCGCCGACGTTCGAAATAGACGGCATCAAGATGCTACCCACGGCGCAGGTCTCGCCCTACGCGGACGCCGAACGCAAAGTCGGCCTGATTCAGCCGCGCGCGAAGGTGATTCTGGACACTTGCGGCGGCCTCGGCTATTTCGCCGCCTGGTGTCTGCGGGGTCAGGCGAGGCGGGTGCTTTCTTACGAGAAGAGCGGCGACGTCATCTGGCTGCGCAGCCTCAATCCCTGGTCGCCCGAGGTTGGCGGCGCACTGAAGTTAACCCAGGGCGACATTGTCGAGCAGATCGTCATGCTGGCGAGCGACTCGGTCGACGCGATATTGCACGATCCGCCGCGCTTCGGCATCGCTGGCGAGCTTTACTCTCAGGCCTTTTATGACCAGCTGGCCAGGGTGCTCAAGCGCAAGGGCAAGCTGTTTCATTACACCGGCGCGCCGAACAAACTGACCAGCGGTCGCGACGTACCGGGCGAAGTGATGGAACGTTTACGCCGCGCCGGGCTGGTCGCCGAGCTGCAAGGCGACGGGGTGCTGGCTGCGAAGAAGTGAGCGATTTTTCTTTTGCTGCGGCCTCCCACGGCGGTTTCGATCTTTGACTATTCTTCGATGGCGAACGTCAGTCCCGCCCGCGCCTGCAGGCGCGACACCAGTTTCAGCCCCATTGCCGCGCCGGGTGTCCACACGCCGCCGCCGGTCTCGGTACGGCCAACGTCCCTGATGAGGCACAGCGCGCTTTCCGAGATCATCTTCGAAGTGGAACCGTAGCCCGGATCGCGGTCGCCCCGGACCGACGCGCGCAGCGTTCGTCCATCTGCGCCTTGCCCGATGAAGAGCAGGTCGTAGCCGCCGGATGCGCGCTCCTGCGCACCCGGGCCCTCGCCGGGCTTGGGCAGTACGAAGCGACGCAGCAGCGCGCGCGTGGGCGCAAAGGCAAGCAGCCGGTTCTGGACGCGGGTCGTGCGCGCCAGCGCCCTTGCGCGCCGCTCGCCTTTGGCGCCGTCTCCAGTCAGCATTCGCTCGTCGTAGACGAAGTCGCGCCCCCAGGGGTGGCCGAGCAACGCGTTGGTGCGATGCACGTTCTTCGTGTTGATCGGGGCCATGATGAAGGGGCCGGTCCAGGCCTTGGCCAGATCGTCGTAGGCGACCGAATCGTCTCCGGGCTGCGCCGGCCCCCGGAAGCCAGGCGTGAGCGCAAACGGATCGGCCATCGTGCGCGCCACGGCGGGATCGGACCCCATCTGCTCGATCGTCGCCAGAAGGCTTGCGATCGTGCCTCCCGACGGCTTGCCCTTCATGCGCCGCACGCGCCCGCGCACCCGAGTCAACGGCACGCCGAAACGCCGCCGGGCTTCGTCCTGCAGGAAGACGACGCCGAGGTCGAACGGGATCGAATCGAATCCGCACGAGAACACGATCCGCGCGCCGCTCGCGCGCGCCGGCGCATCGAGCACCGGAATCATCTGCGCCATCCAGGCCGGCTCGCCGCACAAATCGACATAGTCGGTGCCGGCCTGCGCGCAGGCCGTCACCAGTTCCCGGCCGTGGCGCTGGTAAGGCCCGACGGTGGCGATAATCGACCTGGACTTCCGAACCAGGCCCGCCAGCGCGTCGGCGTCGGATGCGTCGGCGGCGATGAGCGGCAAGGCTTCGCCGGCGCCGATCCGGCGGCGGACCTCGGCGAGCTTGTCGGGCTTGCGCCCCGCCATCGCCCACGCGAGCTCGCCGCCGACGCCGTACGACGCGTACAGGTACTCTGCCACCAACCGCCCGGTGAAGCCGGTGGCGCCGAAGACGATGACGTCAAGGAGCTTGTTCAACCGAGCACGCGATCTTCGTCGACGCACAGCAGGCGCACTCGCCCTTGCGCCACCAGCTGTTCTTCTTCATCGCGTATCCACACCTCCCATACCTGGCTCGAGCGGCCGCGCGTCACGGGCCTGGCCAGGGCGTGCAGCTTTCCCGAGCGAACGGCGCGAATGAAGGACGTACTGTTTTCCAGGCCGACGACACGCTGGCCGCGCGGATGCGCGACGGCCGCGGCACCGACCGAGGCCAGCGTCTCGATCACGCCGCAATGCACGCCGCCGTGCACGATGCCATAGCCTTGATGATGCTTCTCGCTCACTTGCCACTCGCAGCTCACTTCCTCGGGACCGGCGGTGAGGATCACGATCCCCATCTCTCTCACCCAGCCGGGCATCGCGTTGACCTTGGCGACGAAATCGTTTGTCACTTTCTCTCCATGGCGCGTTTCTTCCCGGACCCGGGTCAGCCGGTCTTGACGACGCCGCGCGCCGCGAGGCGCGCGATGTCCGCTTCGGCGTAGCCGAGGCCGCGCAGGATCTCGGGGGTGTGCGCGCCGTGCGCGGGCGGATCGAAGCTCGGCCGCGCGGGCTCGTCGCGGAAAGCGATCGGCGCGCCGAGGTGGTCCCAGCCGCGCGCATCCTTGAGCACCATGCCGCGCGCCTTGAAGTGCGGGTCTTCGAGGGCCTCGGGAAGCGTTCTGAGCGGCGCGAACGCGATGTCGCGGCCGCGGAACCACTCGATCCACTCGGTTTTGGTTCTTGTCGAAAATGCCTCTTTGAGAAATCTTCGAACCGGATCCTGGCCGCTGCCCGGCGGCAGCTCGCACAGCGCCACCAGGTCGGGCCGCCCGAGCGGCTCGAGCAGGTTCTTCGCGAACTTCGCTTCCTGCCCGGCGAGCACGACGAAGTCGCCGTCCTTGGTCTCGTAGATGCCGTACAGCGCGTTGCCGCCGAGCGCGCGCTCGGCGGCGAGTTCCGGCTGGCGCCGCTCGGTCATCGCCGTGCCCATGTTGTTCGGCAGGCAGGCGAGCAGGCAGTCGGCCATCGCCATGTCGAGGTAGTCGCCTTTGCCCGTTTCCTTCCTGCGGTAGAGGGCCATCAGCACGCCGGCGAGCGTCATCATCGAGGCGAGCATGTCGGCGTTGGCGAGCGCCGGGAGCGCCGGCTTGCCGTCGCCGCCGCGGTTCAGCGACAGAACGCCGGTCATCGCCTCGGTGGCGAGGTCGTGTGCGGCGATGTCGCGGTACGGCCCGCTCTGGCCGAACGCGGCGATCGAGGCGTACACGATCTTCGGCGCGCGCCGCGCGACCTCGGCGTAGCCGATGCCGAGGCGCTCGGCGACGCCCGGGCGGAAGGCCTCGATCAGCACGTCGGACTTCTCGGCGAGGCGCAGCAGGATCTCGACGCCTTCCGGTTCCTTGAGATTGAGAGCCAGGCTCTTCTTGCCGCGGTGCGTGTTGGCGAAATACACGCTCACGCCGTCGCGCTGCGGCCCGATCCTGCGGTTCGGCTCGCCGCCCTCGAGCGACTCGATCTTGATCACCTCGGCGCCGTGATCGGCCATGAACTGCGTGGCGAGCGGCCCGGGCAGGAACAGCGACAGGTCGACGACGCGGATGCCTTCGAGCTTCACGGGCTAGACGACTCTTTCGTTCTTCAGCTCGGAAATCTCGCGCGGGCTGTAGCCCAGCTCCTTGAGCAGCTCCTCCGTGTGCTCGCCGAGCGTCGGCGCAGGGCGCGCCGGAAGCGATTCGCCGATGCGGAACGGGCTCGCGACGAGCTTGAAGCCCGGGCGCTCGGGATGGTCGAACACCTGCACCCCGCCGCGCTCGAGGAAGTAGGGATTGTCGAGTGCCTGGGCCAGGTCGTAGACGGGGCCGCAGGGCACCGTGCCGCGCAGGGTTTTCAGCCAGTGTTCGGTTTTGTGCTTGGCAAATTCCTCGTCGAGAACCCGGGTCAGTTCGTCCCGATGCTCGCGGCGGGCCTCGAAGCTCGGGTATTTCACTTTCAGGTCGGCGCGCCCAAGGGCATCGCACAGCGTCTCCCAAAAGCGCTGCGTCTGCGCCATGATGAAGATCCAGCCGTCCTGCGTGCGATAGAGCTGCGACGGCACGATGAACGGGTGCGCCGAGCGCGGCGCGCGACCGGTGACGAGGCCCTCGTTCAGATACCAGGCCGCCGGGTAGTTGAGCTGATGCATCGCCACGTCGTAGAGCGACACGTCGAGGTCGCGCCCCCTTCCCCGCGCGCGCGCCTCCAGGATCCCGGCGAGCAGCGCGAGCGCGCAGCTCGTCCCGGTCGAGTAGTCGACCACCGACAGGCCCATGCGCACCGGCGGCCCGTCTGGCTCGCCGGTCACAGAGAGCCAACCTGCCTCGCCCTGCATCAGGTAGTCGTAACCCGGCCAGCCTTTCCTCGCTCCGTCGCGGCCGTAGGCGGAAAGGTGCGCGCAGACGATTTTCGGGTTTGCCTCCTTAAGCGATTCATAAGTGATGCCGAGTTTCTCCGGCTGATCGCCGCGCAGGTTGCCCATCAGGCCGTCGGCGGTGGCGACGAGCCTGAGCAGCACCGCGCGCCCGCGCGGGTGCTTGAGGTCGAGCGTGAGCGACTTCTTGTTGCGGTTCAGGCACTGGAAGAAGTGGCTGTCGCCCTCGCCGAGGAAATACGGCCCCACCGCGCGCGAGATGTCGCCGCCGCCTTCGCGCTGCTCGATCTTGATCACCTCGGCGCCGAGGTCGGCCAGGTGCGCGCTGCCGAAGGGTCCGGCACCGTACACCTCGACCGCCAGGACGCGGATTCCCGCGAGCGGCCCCATCAGGCCGGGTTCCGCGCGATCAGCTGCCTGGCGATGATGATGCGCTGCATCTCGTTGGTGCCCTCGCCGATGCACATGAGCGGAGCGTCGCGGTAGTAGCGCTCGACGTTGAACTCGGTCGAGTAGCCGTAGCCGCCGTGAATGCGCACCGCCTCGATCGAGTTCTCGAGCGCGGCCTCGGAGGCGAAGTACTTCGCCATGCCCGCCTCCATGTCGCAGCGCTCGCCGGCGTCGTAGGCGCGCGCGGCGTTCTCCACCAGAAGCCGCGCCGCCTCGCAGCGCGTCGCCATCTCGCCGAGCTTCAACTGAATCGCCTGGTGCTCGCAGATGGGCTTGCCGAAAGTCTTTCTCACCTGCGCATAGGCGACCGCATCCTTGAGCGCCGCGTTCGCCACGCCCACGCCGCGCGCCGCGACGTTGATGCGGCCGAGTTCGAGGCCCCCCACGGCATGGTGAAAGCCCTTGCCCTCCGCGCCGCCGATGAGGTTCGCAGCCGGAACGCGGTAGTCCTCGAAGATCAGCTCGGCGGAGTCGATGCCCTTGTAGCCGAGCTTCTCGAGCTTCTTCGACACGCGAAAGCCCGGCCCCTTCTCGGCGAGGAACAGGCTCATGCCCTGGTGGCGCGGCTTCGCGTTCGGATCGGTCTTCACCAGCAGCGCGAAGCACGAGCCCTTGATGCCGTTCGAGATCCAGGTCTTGGTGCCGTTGATCACGTAATGGTCGCCGTCGCGCACGGCGCGCGTGCGGATCGCCTGCAGGTCGGTGCCGCAGTCGGGCTCGGTGAGGGCGAGCCCGCCGCGCACCTCGCCCGACGCGAACTTCGGCAGGAAGGCGCGCTTTTGCGCCTCGGTGCCGAAGCGCGCCACCGCCGCCGCCATGATGAGGTGCGAGTTGAAGATGCCGGTGAGCGACATCCAGACTTCCGAGATGTGCGCCACGATCCTGGCGTAGGTCGCCGCAGGCAGCCCGAGGCCGCCGTACTCTTGCGGGATCGTGGCGCCGAACAGGCCGAAGGCCTTCATCTGCCCGACCATCGCCTCGGGGTACTCGTCCTTCTTCTCCAGCTCGCGCGCCTTGGGACGTACATCGCGCTCGAGCCAGCGGGAAATCGCGTCCAGGATCTGCGTTTCGTCTTGCGTGTTCATGCGTCGCCTTCCACGTCCCCGCTGCGGGGCGGCTGCGATTCTACCGCGCCGAGCACGCGCAGCGCGCCCGGCAGGATGCCGATTTCGAGGCGGCGCGCGGCGCGCCAGGGCAGCTCGCCGTCTGCTTCGACCGGCAGCGGCGCGTCCGACTCGATGCGTACGCGCCGCGCGCGCGCGATGCGCAGCACCGGCTCGCCGACGTGCCGGCCGCTCATCAGCTTCGGCACGAGGCGCAGGATCTGCATGCGGCTCACTTCCTCGGCGATCAGCACGTCGAGCAGCCCGTCCTCCGCGCTCGCTTCGGGGCAGGCCCAGAAGCTGCCTCCGAAGCAGCGCCCGTTCATGACCGCCGTGATGGTCGAGCGCTGCGCGATCGGCGCATCGTCGTCCAGCTGCAAGCTCAGCTCGAGGGACGGGTAGCGCAGCAGCGTGCGCGCGATCGCCGTCAGGTAGCCGCCCAGTCCGGTCATCCAGCCCGGCAGCGTGCTGAAATTGTGCGCCACGTGCGCGCCGAAGCCGACGTCCATGCCGTTGGCGAAATAGCGCTCGCCTTCCTCGTCACTGCGCATCACGCCGACGTCGTGCGCGCGCGCAGCGCCGCGCGCCAGCCGCTGTACCGCGTCCTGCCAGCGCGGTCGCGCCGCACCCGGCGCGCGCGGCGGCACCATCTTGGCGTAGTCGTCCCCGCTGCCGAGCGGCAGCACGCCAAGCGCCGGCCGGCGCGCCGGCGGCACGCGCATCAGGCCATTCACCACCTCGTGCACGGTGCCGTCGCCTCCCACCGCGATCACCGCCGCATAGCCTGCGGTGGCTTCGGCGAGCTGCTCCGCCTCGCCCGGCGTGCGCGTCTGCGCCAGCTCGAAGCGCAGCCCTTCGGCCGCGAGCGCCGCGGCGACCTGCGGCCAAAGGCGCCGCGTCCGGCCGCGTCCTGCGGCCGGATTGACGATCACCAATGCGCCGCTCAGCGCTTCCAGTCGGGCTTGCGCTTTTCGACGAAGGCCGCGATGCCCTCGCGGCCCTCTTCGCTCGCCGCGTTGCAGGCGATCACCTCGCTCGCCAGCTTGTAGGCGCCCTCCAGCCCCGTCTCCAGCTGCTGGTAGAACAGGCGCTTGCCCGAGGCGACCGCGCCCTGCGGCTTGGCGGCGATCACGCGCGCGAGCCTCTCGACCTCGGCGTCGAGCTCCGCAGGCGGCACGACGCGGTTCACCAGGCCGTAGGTCTTTGCCGTGTGCGCGTCGATGAACTCGCCGGTGAGCAGCATCTCCATCGCCTGCTTGCGGCCGACGTTGCGCGCGAGCGCCACGCTCGGCGTCGAGCAGAACAAGCCGAAGTTGACCCCGCTCACCGCGAACTTTGCGCCCTCGGCGGCCACCGCCAGGTCGCACTGCGCGACCAGCTGGCAGCCGGCCGCGGTGGCGGTCGCGTGAACCTTGGCGATCACCGGCTGCGGCAGCGAAACGAGCGACACCATCACCTTGCTGCACTTGCGGAACAGCGCCTCGATTCTCTCCTGCGTGCCGAGCGCGCCGATCTCCTTCAGGTCGTGCCCGGCGCAGAAGCCGCGCCCGCGCGCCGCGAGCACCACGACGCGCACCGAAGCGTCCCGCGCCAGCGCATCGAGCGCGCCCTGGATCTCGTCCAGCATCGCGCCCGAGAGCGCATTGAACTGCTCGGGGCGGTTAAGCGTGAGGGTGGCGACGCCGTCGCGGTCCTCGCGCAGGAGGATCGGCTCGGCGGACTGGGGTACGGCGCTCATGGTGCCTCCTTTACTCGATTGCCGACGCCGACTTCGCATGCTGGCGCAGCACGAATTTCTGGATCTTGCCGGTCGAGGTCTTCGGCAACTCGCCGAACACCACCGCGCGCGGCGCCTTGAACTTCGCCATGCGCTCGCGGCAGAACTCGACGATCTCCTTGTCGCTCGCCTTCGCGCCGGGCTTGAGCTCGACGAAGGCGCAGGGCGTCTCGCCCCACTTCGGGTCGGGCATCGCCACTACCGCCGCGGCGAGCACCGCCGGGTGACGGTAGAGCACGTCCTCGACCTCGAGCGAGGAGATGTTCTCGCCGCCCGAGATGATGATGTCCTTGGAACGGTCCTTGATCTTGATGTAGCCGTCGGGCTGCATCACGGCGAGGTCGCCCGAGTGGAACCAGCCGCCTGCGAACGCCTCCGCGCTCGCCTTGGGGTTCTTCAGGTAGCCCTTCATGGTGATGTTGCCGCGGAACATGATCTCGCCCATGGTCTCGCCGTCGGCCGGCACCGGCTGCATCGTCTCCGGGTCCATCACCGTGAGCCCTTCCTCGACCGTATAGCGCACGCCCTGGCGGCCGTTCAGGCGCACCTGCTCATCGAGCGGCAGGCTCTGCCACTCGGGCTGCTTGGCGCACACCGTCGCCGGCCCGTAGGTCTCGGTCAGGCCGTACACGTGCGTGATCGAGAAGCCCATCTTCTCCATGCCCTCGATCACGGCCGCGGGCGGCGCGGCGCCCGCCACCATCGCGTTCACCTTCCAGTCGATGCCGCGCTTGAGCGCATCCGGCGCGTTGATCAGCGTCTGGTGCACGATGGGCGCGCCGCAGTAGTGGGTGACGTGATGTTCCCGGATCAAATGAAAGATCTTTTCAGCCTCGACCTTTCTTAGGCAAACACTCGTGCCGGCATTGGCGGCCATGGTCCACGGGAAGCACCAGCCGTTGCAGTGGAACATCGGCAGCGTCCACAGGTACACCGCATGCTGCGGCATGCCCCACACCAGGATGTTGCCGACGCCGTTCAGATAAGCGCCGCGGTGGTGGTAGACGACGCCTTTCGGGTTGCCGGTGGTGCCCGAGGTGTAGTTGAGCGAGAT
>DATGDH010000060.1:0-2193 GCA_035310985.1 Burkholderiales bacterium | reverse complement strand
CGTTCGCCGCCGAGCCACGCCCCCGTGGCGAGTCCGATGCCCTCCTCCTCGGTAGTGAGCGGCACCGCGCGCATCGAGCGCTCGGCGTGGCACAGCTCGATCAGGCGCTTGTGGCCGGCGTCGGGCACGTAGCCGACGATGCCGACCTTGGCCGCCGCGAGCAGGCGGCGGATCTCGAGCGGCCAGTCAATCGTCATGCGGCGTCCTGCAGCAAGGTCTCGCCCGGCCGCACGCGCGTGAACGCGACGGGTTGCATCCCGATCTCGAGCCGCCCGCCCGCGAGCCGCGCGCGAGTAAACGCGGACCGCTCGAGCGGCCCGGTCTCGGGGAAATCCTCGCGGTAGTGCGCGCCGCGCGAGTCCTCGCGCGCCGCCGCCGCGCGCGCGATCACGCGGCTCACTTCGACGAGGCTCCTCAGGTTCATCCAGTCGTGCCAGGAGAGGTTGAAGGCGCGATTGTGGTCGGCCAGTCCGCTCGCGTCGAGTTCCGTTTCGATCGCGTCCAGGCCGGAGAGCGCCGCCCGCAGTCCCGCCGCATCGCGCAGGATGCCGACCTCTTCCCACATCAGATCGTAGAGCGCCTCGCGCATCGCCTCGAGGCCGCCGTGCGCCGCGGCGCGCCGTGCGAACGGCCGCTCGCAGCGCGCGAGCGCCGCGTCGATCTGCGCGCGATCGGGTTCGCGCAACCCGCCATGCGCGGCCACCCAGGCGGCGATCGCTTCGCCCGCGACGCCGCCGAACACGGTCGAGTTCGCCACGCCGTTTCCGCCCAGGCGGTTCGCGCCATGCACCCCGCCCGAGTCTTCGCCCGCGACGAACAGTCCGGGGAGCTCGGTGGCGCAGTCGAGCTCGAACTCGACCCCGCCCATCATGTAGTGCGCGGTGGGCACCACTTCGACCAGGCCGCCGGCGAGGTCGAAGCCGCAATCCGCGCAGCGCTCGACCATGCCCTTGAACGCCTTCCTGACCCTGTCGGCGCCGATGTGCGCCATCGTTACGTACACGCCGCCGTTCGGCGTCACGCGCCCGGCACGCATCTCGCTGAATATCGCGCGCGAGACGATGTCGCGCGTGGCGCGCTCGAGCTTCGCGTCGTAGTTCTGCATGAAGCGCTCGTGCGCGCCGTTCAGCAGGTAGCCGCCTGCGCCGCGCAGTCCTTCTTCGAGCACGGTGCCGGTCATGCGGGTGTGCGTGCCGGCGAGCAGGCCGGTCGGATGGAACTGCACCATCTCCATGTCGCGCAGCGGCAGGCCGGCGCGCAGCGCCATCGCGAGCCCGTCGCAGCTCTTATCGCCCGAGGGCGTGTGGTACTTGTACATCGTCGGGCCGCCGCCGGTGGCGAGCAGCACCGCCTTGGCGCGCACGAAGACGTACTCGCCGGTGCGCATATCGACCATCAGCACGCCGGCGAGCGCGTCGCCCGTTCGCGTCTTCACCAGCTCGACGGCGCGGTGCTCCTCGAGGCGCGCGATCCTGCGCGCCCAGACTTGCTCGGCGAGCCGGTTGATGATCTCGATGCCGGTGAGGTCGCCCTTGTGCACCGTGCGGTCGAAGCTCTGCCCGGCGAAGGCCTTCTGGTGCACGGTGCCGTCCGGGTTGCGGTCGAAGAAGCAGCCGAGCTCGTTCTCGAGCTCGTGGATGCGCTCCACCGCCAGCGTCACCAGCTTCCAGGCGAGCTCCTGCTGCGGCAGCCACTTGCCGCCCTCGATGGTGTCCATGAAGTGCCGCTCCACCGAGTCGCCCGCGGCAAGGGCGACGTTGTAGCCGCCCTGCACCATACGCGTGCAGCCGCACTTGCCGAGCAGGCCCTTCACTGCAACGGTGATCGAGAGCTCGGGCGCCGCCTTGTGCGCGTGCAGCGCCGCGAACAGGCCCGCGCCACCCGAGCCGAGGATCAGAACGTCTGTGGCGAGCTCCCTCACGCCTTGACGCCAAGGCTCGCCAGCACCGCTGCACGGCGCGCCTGCGCGGCCTCGCCGACCGCCGTGTAGAGGCTCGAGCCGTGGCTGTCCATCGCCACCAGCAGCGGCCCGAAGCCCTTGACGCGGAACTTCCACAGCGACTCGGGATTGAGGTCGTCCAGGTCCACGTCCTCGATCGCCTCGATCCAGGTGGTCTCGAGGGCGGCGGTGCCGCCGATGATCGCCAGGTAGGCGCCGCCGAGCTCGCGGAACGCCCCGAGCGAGCCTTCGCG
>DATGDH010000059.1:0-5543 GCA_035310985.1 Burkholderiales bacterium | reverse complement strand
GTTGTCGCGGCGCTCGGGCGGCTCAGGGCGAGCGGCTACAAGCTTGCGATCCTGTCGAACGGCGACCGCGACATGCTGCAGGCCGCCAGGCCGCACATCGGCTTTGCCTTCGACCACGTGATCTCGGTGCAGGAAGCCGGCACCTTCAAGCCGCACTGGAAGACCTACGCCAAGGCCGAGGAGATCATCGGCGTGGATCGCTCGGGCATCCTGTTCGTCGCCAACCACGCCTTCGACTGCATCGGCGCGAAGTCCTACGGCATGCGCACCGCCTTCATCGACCGCAGAAAGCGGCCCTTCGGCGAGACGCCGCACCAGCCCGACCTCGTCGTGGCAGACTTTGCGGAGCTCGCAGCTGTGCTCGCCTAGCCGCAATGCGGCGCAGTTATACTCTGCCGCTCAACAATCAGTCTCGTGTGACAAAAATAATGGAGGAGAACGTGAAGTCCATTCGCAAGTTGCTCCGGTTCGCCGCGCCCGTTGTGCTCGCGTGGACGATACTCGCTGCGCCGGCTGTCCGCGCGGACGATTCGCTCGATGCGCTCTACCAGAAGGCGAAGGCCGAAGGCAAAGCGGTGATGTACACCTCGGTTCCGACCTTCATCCTCGATGAATGGCGCAGCCTGTTCGAGGCGCAGTACCCGGGGGTCAAGCTGGAGTACTTCCGCAGCGGAACGGGCAAGGTGCTCGCGCGCATCAACGCCGAGACGAGCGCCGGCCAGCTGCACGGCGACCTGGTCTGGGTGGCGGACGCGACGGCCTACCCCGACTTCGCCAAGAAGGGACTGCTCGCGAGCTACAAGACCCCGGAATGGGACCACATCCCCTTCGGCAAGGACCCCGGCGGCTACTACGTGACCGGGCGGATCCTGGCGGGCGTGATCTTCGCCAACACGAAGGAGACGCAGGACTTCCCCGCGAGCTGGGGTGACCTCGCCGACGCCAAGTACAAGGGCAAGGTGGCGATGGCCTCCGCGGTCGTCTCGGGCTCGACCACGGTGATGGTGAGCGGACTGGTGCATGACGCAGGCCTGGGCTGGCCGTTCTTCCAGAAGCTGAAAGACAACGGCGTGCTGATCCTGCAGGACGTGCCCGACGTGGCGCGCGCGGTGGCGAGCGGCGAGCGGCCCCTGGGAATTACGCTCACGCTCTACAAGTACCAGGCCGAGTACAAGGACTCCCCGGTGAAGATGATCTTCCCGAAGGAGGGGCCGATCCTGATGCCGTCGCCGATGGGCCTGTTCGCGAAGGCCGAGCACCCGAACGCCGGCCGCCTGCTGTACCGCTTCCTGCTGTCTAAGAAGGCGCAGGCGGTGCTCGCCGAGCGCGGCATCTACCCGGCGCGCGACGACGTCGCCGCGCCGCAAGGCCTGCCCCCGCTCGCGGAGGTCAAGCAGAAGGCGATCATTCCCGATTCGGAGTGGATGATCGCGCACTGGACCGACGTGAAGTCCAAGTGGCGCGACATGTTCGGGCGCTGACCCTGACTCGCGGCGCGGCCGAATCGGGCGGCATGCGCGCCGCCCTCGGCCGGCAGGGCTGGTTCGCCCCCGTTGCGCTCGTCCTCGGCGGGGGTTTCCTCTTCCTGTCGCTCTATCCCTACGCACGGCTGGTGCTCACCAGCCTGCGCGCAGGCGGCGCGTTCACCTTCGTTCATTACCTGAACGTCGCGCAGCACGACTACCTGCTGCGCACGCCCCTTCTGCACTCTCTCGCGGTGAGCGCTGCCACCGCGCTCCTCGCGACCGCGCTCGGCACGCTGCTCGCCTGGTTTGCGGTGCGCACGGATCTCCTCGGACGCCGGGCGATCACCGCCTTCGTCGCCATTCCGCACATCGTGCCGTCCTTCCAGCTCGCGTCGTCGTGGATCGTGCTCTTCGGCGATGCGGGCATCGTGCAGAGCACGACGGGCCTGAATCCCTTCCCGGCCTACGGCGTGGCGCCGCTCGTGGCGGTGCAGACGATCCATCTCACGCTGTTCTCGTTCCTGAACGTGGCCGGCGCCCTGGGCTCGCTCGACCCGAGCCTCGAGGAGGCCGCGCGCGCCTGCGGCTTGAGCGCGCGGCAGGTGCTGCGGCGCGTGACCTTTCCGCTGATGCTGCCCTCCATCCTGTCGGGCATGCTGCTCGCCTTTGCCTACTCGATGGCCGAATTCGGCGCCCCGATTCTGCTCGCCGCGCCGGCCGGGTTCGGGACGCTGACGACGCAGATCTACGAGCTCTCGACCGCGCCCCCGCTGCAATTCGGCGAGGCGGCGGTCCTGTCCCTGCTGCTCGGCGTGCTCGCGCTCGCCACCATGGCGCTCAACCTGCGGCTGCTAGCACGCGGCAGCTTCGTCACCGTCTCGGGCAAGTCGGGCACTGGCGAAGCGGCGCGCTTGGGCGCGCTGCGCGCGCCGCTCGCGGCGTTGACCTGGACCTGGCTTGCCGCCACGTCCATCGGTCCCCTCGCCGCCCTCGTGCTCATCAGCCTGCTCGGCTCGTGGGGACGCGGCTTCGGTCCCGAGAATCTGACCCTCGCCCACTATTCCACGATGCTCGCCTCGCACACGCTCACCGATGCGCTGTGGAATTCGGTGGGGCTTGCGCTCGGCGCCGCCGCCCTCTCCGCTGCGACCGGTTTCGTCGCCGCCTACGGCGCGGTGCGGCTGAAGACCCGCTGGGGCGCGTTGCTCGATCGCATGAGTTTCGTCAATTTCGCGACGCCGGGCCTGGTGGTCGGCATCGCGTTCATCCTCGCCTTCAGCAGCCCGCCGGTGAGCCTGTTCGGCACCTACTGGATCCTGCTCTTCGGCTACTTCGTGCACTTCGCCGGACTCGGCGTGCGCGGCGTCGGCGCCAACCTGCGACAGCTCTCGGTGGAGCTCGAGGAAGCCGGCTCGGTGAGCGGGCTCGGACGCAGCCGCGTTCTCGCCCGCATCACGCTTCCGCTGCTGCGCGAAAGCCTGGCGGCGGGCTTCCTGCTGGTGTTCGTGAACGCGATCAAGGAAGTCTCGATGACGAGTCTGCTCGCGAGCCAGGGGACGGAGACGCTCGCCTACGAGGCGTTCCTGCGCTATTCCGACGGCGACTACACGGTCGGCAGCGCCTACAGCGTGCTGATGGTGACGATCGCGCTCGCCGGTTCCCTGATCATCGCGCGCAGGTCGCGACTCGCAAGCGGAGAGCTCTCGACATGAAGATCGTCCTGGCAGCGGTTTCCAAGCGCTACGGGGCGACGCCCGCGGTGCGCTCGCTCGACCTCGAAATCGCCAGCGGCGAGCTGTTCACGCTGATCGGACCTTCCGGATGCGGCAAGACCACGACGCTGCGCATGGTCGCCGGCCTGATCCAGCCAAGCGAGGGGCGCATCCGCTTCGGCGAGCGGCTGGTCGCCGATCCGGGCGCCGGCGTGGCGGTTCCCGCCGAACGGCGCAATCTCGGGATGGTGTTCCAGTCCTACGCGCTGTGGCCCCACCTGAGCGTACGCCGCAACTGCAGCCTGGGGCTCGAAGCGCGCCGCCTGACGGTCAAAGAAGTGCGCGCGCGGGTCGACCAGGCGCTCGCGATGGTCGGCCTGGCCGGCATGGCGGAGCGCTACCCGCACCAGCTCTCCGGCGGACAGCAGCAGCGCGTCGCGCTCGCGCGCGCAATCGCGCTGCAGCCGGAAGTGCTGCTGTTCGACGAGCCGCTGTCGAACCTGGACGCCGCGCTGCACGAACAGATGTGCGCCGAGATCCGCAGCGTGCAGCGGCGGCTCGGCATCACCACGATCTACGTCACGCACAATCAGGCCGAGGCGATGATGGTCTCGGATCGGATCGGCGTGATGCGCGACGGGTCGCTGCTCCAGGTGGGCACGCCCGAGGAGATCTACTCGCGGCCGTGCGACGAGTTCGTGGCCGGGTTCTTCGGCAAGGCGAACCTGCTGCGCGGCGAGGCGACGGGCGGGGAATTGCGCATCGGCAGCCGCACGCTCACGCTCGCGCATGCGCCCGCAGCGGGACCGCTCACGCTCCTGATCCGCCCGGAAGCCGTGCTGTTCGCACAGGAGGGAGACAACCTCGTACAGGGCGACGTACAACACGTCTCGTTCCTCGGCGGCCATGTCGAGTACGAAGTTCGCGTCGAGACGCTCGGCACGACACTGCGCGTGCAGACGCCTTCGACCGCGCCGCACATGCTGGGGCGGGTCAGCCTGCGCCTGCCTCCCGATCGGCTCATCGCGCTCGGGAGCGGATAGTGATGGCTCCAGCGGACAGCGCGACGCGGCCGGCGCTCGAGGTGCTCCTCTCCCCGGCGGAGCTGGCGGCGCTCGCCGCGCGCGATCTGCGCGAAACTGTCTGCGTGGTGTTCGACGTGCTGCGCGCGACGAGCACCATGGTCACCGCCCTCGCTCACGGCGCGGCGGCTATCGTGCCCGTCGCCGAGATCGCAGAAGCGGTGGCGCTGCGGCGGCAGCGCCCGGACGTGCTGCTGGCGGGAGAGCGCGACGGCGTCCGCATCCGCGGAGCGCTAAGCGGCGGCGTCGAGTTCGACCTGGGCAATTCGCCGCGCGAGATGACAACGCAGGCCGTCGGAGGGAAGACCATCGTCATGACGACCACCAACGGCACGCGCGCCCTGCGCGCCTGCCGCGGCGCCCGGCACGTGATGGCGGCCTCGTTTCTCAACCTGGCTGCCACGGCCGAATGGCTGCGCGCGCGCCGGCCTGCCCGGCTCGTGCTCGTGTGCAGCGGGACGCACGAGGAGCCGGCGCTCGAGGACGTCCTCGCCGCGGGCGCGCTGTGCGCAGCGATGCTGCCGACGCTCGCCGAGGTTCGCCTGTCCGACGGCGCGGAGATCGCGCTGCAGCTGTTCCGCGGGTATGAGCGCGATCTCGCGGCGGCCGCGCATCACTCGCGCAACGGCCGTCGCCTGCTCGCCCTCCCGGAATTGCGCGACGACGTCGGGTTGTGCTTCCGGCGCGATGTCTTCGATCGCGTCGCCGAGATGAAGGCCGACGGTGCCGTGCGCTAGCCGCCCTGCGACCGGCAAATGAGCCCGGGTATCCAGTACGCGCTAGCCGCGATGCTGCTCTTCGGAGTCGGCGATCTGATCTACAAGCGGGGCGCTGCGGCCGGCGCGCCGCCGCACCAGTTTCTCATGGTGCAGTCCTGGGTGTTCCTGCCCACCGTCACCGGCTATGCGCTGCTCACCGGCTCGCTGCACTTCGTCCCGGGGGCGCTGTGGGGCGCGCTCGTCGGCGTGTTCGTGCTGACCGGCTTCTATAACTTCGCGCACAGTCTGAAATCCGGGCCGGTCAGCGTCAACGCGCCGGTGTTCCGACTCAGCTTCGTCATCACCGCGGGCCTCGCCGTCGCGCTGCTGGGCGAGCCGCTTACCGCGTTCAAGCTGTCAGGCATCGCGCTCGCCCTCGCCTTCTGCGCCATGGTCGAGAGCCTGGCGCGCGCGGACGCGAGCGTCGTGGTGCCCGTGGCGCAGATGGGCTTCGTCGTGACTTCGCTGGTCGGCTTTCTTTTCCTGCGCGAGCCGTTCTCCGCACGCAAGGACGCGGGGCTGCTG
>DATGDH010000058.1:0-200000 GCA_035310985.1 Burkholderiales bacterium | reverse complement strand
TCAGCTGGTTAGAGCACCGTCTTGATAAGGCGGGGGTCGATGGTTCGAATCCATCCAGACCCACCAACTGAGTTTTCGAGCAAACGCAGGAGCCGGGGCCATAGCTCAGCTGGGAGAGCGCCTGCTTTGCAAGCAGGAGGTCACCGGTTCGATCCCGGTTGGCTCCACCAACAGGCAGAGTCTGTCGCCAAGCGCACGATATCTGCGCGCGCTTGGCAGCAGGTTTTGAGTCGGCTGTTCTTTAAAAATTCGGATGAAGTGAATCGAGTTCGGTTCGAAAGAACCGTACTCACTGGGTAAGAGATTGCATGAATCTGTGTCGAGGCTTAGTCGGCCTCGGCGCAGCCAAGCGCTCCTTATGATCCGTTGTGCTGGTTCACCCAGCGCTCAGGGTTATAGGGTCAAGTGAATAAGTGCATGTGGTGGATGCCTTGGCGACAACAGGCGATGAAGGGCGTGGCAGCCTGCGATAAGCCTCGGGGAGCTGGCAAGCGAGCTTTGATCCGAGGATTTCCGAATGGGGAAACCCGACCCGCAAGGGTCATCCTCACCCGAATTCATAGGGTGGGCGAAGCGAACCTCCTGAACTGAAACATCTCAGTAGGGAGAGGAACAGAAATCAACCGAGATTCCGATAGTAGCGGCGAGCGAAATTGGAATAGCCTCCGTGTTTTAGCCGTATCTCTAGCAGAACAGTCTGGAAAGTCTGGCCATAGCGGGTGATAGCCCCGTATGCGACAGGGAGACGGTGGAACTAGGCACGGGATAAGTAGGGCGGGACACGTGGAATCCTGTCTGAAGATGGGGGGACCATCCTCCAAGGCTAAATACTCGTTGTCGACCGATAGCGAACAAGTACCGTGAGGGAAAGGCGAAAAGAACCCCGGGAGGGGAGTGAAATAGATCCTGAAACCGCATGCATACAAACAGTGGGAGCCCGCAAGGGTGACCGCGTACCTTTTGTATAATGGGTCAGCGACTTACGTTCGGTAGCAAGCTTAACCGTTTAGGGAAGGCGTAGCGAAAGCGAGTCTGAACAGGGCGATTTAGTTGCCGGACGTAGACCCGAAACCAGATGATCTACCCATGGCCAGGCTGAAGGTTGGGTAACACCAGCTGGAGGGCCGAACGAACCACTGTTGCAAAAGTGCGTCGATGAGCTGTGGGTAGGGGTGAAAGGCCAAACAAATCTGGAAATAGCTGGTTCTCCCCGAAAACTATTGAGGTAGTGCCTCGTGATACACCGTCGGGGGTAGAGCACTGTTATGGCTAGGGGGGCATAGCGCCCTACCAAACCATGGCAAACTCCGAATACCGACGAGTGACTTCACGGGAGACAGTGCACCGGGTGCTAACGTCCGGACACGAGAGGGAAACAACCCAGACCGCCGTCTAAGGCCCCCAATCGCTAGCTAAGTGGAAAACGAGGTGGAAAGGCATAAACAGCCAGGAGGTTGGCTTAGAAGCAGCCATCCTTTAAAGAAAGCGTAATAGCTCACTGGTCGAGTCTTTCCGCGCGGAAGATGTAACGGGGCTCAAGCTAGTAGCCGAAGACGCGGATGCGCGCAGCAATGCGTGCGTGGTAGGGGAGCGTTCCGTACGCCTGCGAAGGCGGATCGAGAGATCCGCTGGAGGTATCGGAAGTGCGAATGCTGACATGAGTAGCGTTAAAGCGGGTGAAAAGCCCGCTCGCCGTAAGCCCAAGGTTTCCTGCGCCACGTTCATCGGCGCAGGGTGAGTCGGCCCCTAAGGCAAGGCCGAAAGGCGTAGCTGATGGAAAACAGGTCAATATTCCTGTACCTCGCCATGATGCGATGAGGGGACGGAGAAGGTTATGCAGGCCGGGTGTTGGATGTCCTGGTTCAAGCGTGTAGGCGTGCCGCGTAGGCAAATCCGCGTGGCTTAGCTGAGACGTGATGACCACCGCCCTTCGGGGCGGGAAGCTGCAGATACCATGCTTCCAGGAAAAGCCTCTAAGCTTCAGTCATGGCGGGACCGTACCGCAAACCGACACTGGTGGGCGAGATGAATATTCTCAGGCGCTTGAGAGAACTCAGGAGAAGGAACTCGGCAAATTGACACCGTAACTTCGGAAGAAGGTGTGCCCCTAGTAGGTGAAGCCGTACAGGCGGAGCCGAATGGGGTGGCACAGAATAGGTGGCTGCGACTGTTTATTAAAAACACAGCACTCTGCAAACACGAAAGTGGACGTATAGGGTGTGATGCCTGCCCGGTGCCGGAAGGTTAAGTGATGGGGTGCAAGCTCCTGATCGAAGCCCCGGTAAACGGCGGCCGTAACTATAACGGTCCTAAGGTAGCGAAATTCCTTGTCGGGTAAGTTCCGACCTGCACGAATGGTATAACGCTGGCCACACTGTCTCCTCCTGAGACTCAGCGAAGTTGAAATGGTTGTGATGATGCAATCTACCCGCGGCTAGACGGAAAGACCCCGTGCACCTTTACTGCAACTTTGCATTGGACTGTGAACCGATCTGTGTAGGATAGCTGGGAGGCTTTGAAGTGGGGGCGCTAGCTCTCATGGAGCCGTCGTTGAAATACCAGCCTGATTTGTTTGCGGTTCTAACCTTGGCTCGTAATCCGGGCCGGGGACCGTGCATGGTAGGCAGTTTGACTGGGGCGGTCTCCTCCCAAAGAGTAACGGAGGAGTACGAAGGTACGCTTAGCACGGTCGGAAATCGTGCTTCAATGTGCATTGGCAAAAGCGTGCTTGACTGCGAGACGGACATGTCGAGCAGGTGCGAAAGCAGGTCAAAGTGATCCGGTGGTTCTGTATGGAAGGGCCATCGCTCAACGGATAAAAGGTACGCCGGGGATAACAGGCTGATGACTCCCAAGAGTTCATATCGACGGGGTCGTTTGGCACCTCGATGTCGGCTCATCACATCCTGGGGCTGTAGCCGGTCCCAAGGGTATGGCTGTTCGCCATTTAAAGTGGTACGTGAGCTGGGTTTAAAACGTCGTGAGACAGTTTGGTCCCTATCTACCGTGGGCGTTGGAAGTTTGAGGGGAGCTGCTCCTAGTACGAGAGGACCGGAGTGGACGCACCTCTGGTGTACCGGTTGTCACGCCAGTGGCATTGCCGGGTAGCTATGTGCGGAAGAGATAACCGCTGAAAGCATCTAAGCGGGAAGCTCGCCTCGAGATAAGACTTCCCGGAGGCTCGACCTCCCTAAAGGGTCGTCCTAGACCAGGACGTTGATAGGCGGGATGTGCAAGGGCTGCGAGGCCCTGAGCTAACCCGTACTAATTGCCCGTGCGGCTTGACCCTATAACCGTGAGCAAACGGTTAAAGCGCGCGATCTCGCGCCCAGAGATTCACTTCATTCCGAATCGCGGCTTGCGCCGAAGCGGACAGAAATGTTCCGCCGCAGCGCGAGCCCAGAGTCAATCTGGCGGCCATAGCAGCCTGGAACCACGCCTTCCCATCCCGAACAGGACCGTGAAACGGGTTTGCGCCGATGATAGTGTGCATTCGTACGCGAAAGTAGGTCACCGCCAGGCCATATCCAGCGAAAAGCCCGAGGGAGGAATCCCCCGGGCTTTTTTCTTTTCTCTCGCCCCTACGCCGCGTGGAGCACGTGACACCGCCCACGACTCCGACGCGTAAAATCCTCAAACCGAATTGATGGCTATACAAGTGACCGCGAGGCTGGCTATGGCGAGCACCGGTCTTTGTTGCGACCCGCAAGGGCGCTTTCATCTTAAGGTCCAAGTCATCTCCGCGAGCGATGGCGCCGCAAGCCTCGACCGGCGCCATCCGCGCATCCGCTTCAGGATGATCGACGAGCAGGACTCGATTCGCCGGCATATGCGCATCTTCGTGAACGGCGATCAGCTGCGTAGGCTCGACGTGGTGTTGGACGGTTTCGAGGAAATCATCATCCTGAGGCGCTGAGCGGGGGCTGCGAATCTTGCGGGAGAAGAGATGAACGACGCCAACGAGTCCTTCGGGCAGCTACTGTCGCAAATGACCCGAGCGATCTGCCGAGGCCAGGCTGTCGAAGCGGCGGATTGCTTTACGCCGGACGGCGTGTATCACGACGGCTTCTACGGCGAATTCGCCGGGCGCGAAGCAATCGCACGCATGATCAGGGACTTCTTCCATCGCGACGCGAGCGATTTCGAATGGCAGGTCTTCGATGTCTGCAGTGACGGGCGCGTGGGCTATGCGCGCTATCGTTTCTCGTACGTGTCGAAAATCGCGGGCAGCGCGGGGCGGCGCATCGGCTTTTCCGGAATCAGCTTCTGTGTGCTGCAAGGCGGACGCATCAAGCGTTACGGCGAGATCTTCGAGCGCGCGCCGGTTCTGGCGCAGCTCGGCTTCGCCGATGAGCGCATCCTCAAGGCCATGAAGCACTGGGCCGGATAGCGGGCCTTGCCACTCGGCTGGATACTGTATATAAATACAGTATTCCGGGTGGCCATGAAGACCTCGCTCGTCGACATTCTTGCGCAGCATTCCGTCTGGCGCGGCGGCGTGCTCGCACGCCCGGCTGCGCCGGCGGTGCCGACCGGGTTTGCCGCTCTGGACCGCGAGCTGCCCGGCGGGGGCTGGCCCGGCGGAACGTTGACCGAGATCCTCGGCTTGCGCGAAGGCGTCGGTGAGCTGCAACTTGTGCTGCCGGCGCTCGCGGCGCTCTCCACGGCTGGCCGGCGCATCGTCTGGCTTGCGCCGCCGCATTTGCCTTACGCGCCGGCACTCGCCGCGGAGGGCATCGATCTCGGCCAGCTGTCGGTGGTGCGCGCTCCGGGGCGGCGCGATGCGCTCTGGGCTGCCGAGCAGGTGCTGCGCGCGGGCAGCTGCGACGCGTTGCTCGCCTGGTTTCGCGACCTGCGCTACGCCGAGCTGCGGCGGCTGGCTGTAGCGGCAGAGGCGAGCCGTGCCTTTTGCGCCCTGTTTCGCTCCCCGCAGGCGGCGCATGAGCCGTCGCCCGCCTGCCTGCGCATCGCGCTCGAGTCCCTGGACGGAAGGCTCGCAGCGCACATCCTCAAGCGTCGCGGCGCGCTGGCGGCGGCGCCCGTCCTCATTCCAATCAAGAGGCCCGTCCATGCTGTGGGTGGCCCTGCATTTCCCGCTGTTCGCACTCGAAACCCCGTCGCGCGGCCGTGTCCCGCGTGAGTCCGTGGGCGTTCCATGGGCGATCGCCGACGGTCGCGAGGTGCTCGCTTGCGACGCGCACGCGCATGCGCTCGGCGTGCGTCCCGGCATCGGGCTCACGGCCGCCTGGGCGCTCGCGCCGCGGCTGGACGTACGGCAGCGCGACGAGGCGGCCGAGCGCGCGGCGCTCGAAGGCGTCGCAGCCTGGGCGTGCCGCTTTACGCCCTACGTATCGCTCGAGCCGCCGCAGGGCGTGCTCATGGAGATCGAAGGCAGCCTGCGCCTGTACCACGGCCTCGGAGCGCTGACCGGTCTTATACGCGGCGGCCTGGAGGAAATGGGCTACAGCGCGACGCTCGCCGTGGCGCCGACGGCGCGCGGCGCATGGTGGCTTGCGCTCGCAGGCTGCGAACAATCGATCAACGATCCCGCTATGCTCGAGGCGACGCTCGCCGCACTGCCCGTCTCGGCGGTTTGCCTCGATCAGGATGCACGCGGCTTCCTGCGCAGCGTCGGCGTCGCGACCGTAGGGGAACTGCTCGCCCTCCCGCGCGAGGGCGTGGGGCGGCGCCTGGGCCGGGCGCTGCTCGAGAGCCTAGAGCGCGCATCGGGAAAAATGCCGGACCCGCGCGCCATGTTCGTGCCGCCGACGCGCTTTTCCGCCAAGCTCGAATTGCACGGCGAGGTGGAGCACGCGGAGGGTGTGCTGTTCGCTGCGCGGCGCCTCCTGGTGCAACTCGAAGGGGTGCTTGCGGCTCGCCAAGCGGGCGTGCGGCGCTTCCGCCTCATCCTGCTGCATCGCGCGGCCCCTGCGCATGTCGTCGAAGTCGGGCTGGCCTCTCCCGGACGCGCGATCGATCGCTTCATGCAGCTGCTGCGCGAGAAGCTGTCAACCGTCGCGCTAAGCGGGCCGGTCGAGGCGATCCGCATCGAAGCCGCCGCTTTCGAGCCGCTGCACGGCCGTACGGCCGGCTTGTTTCGCGACGTGCATGGCGAGGGGGAAGATTGGGTGCGGCTCATCGAGCGCCTGCAGGCGCGCCTGGGCAGCGAAGCCGTGCACGGCCTCGGCGTGCTCGCGGAGCATCGTCCGGAGCGTGCCTGGCGGGCGCTCGACGCCGGCGAACGGCCGCCACGGGGGGAAGTCCGCGCGGGTGCGCGGCCGCTGTGGCTGATCGAGCCGCCGCGCCGCCTGAAGGAAGCGGACGGTGTGCCGCACGACGACGGACGGCTCGAGCTGCTGGCCGGGCCGGAGCGCATCGAGTCGGGCTGGTGGGACTGCGGCGAAGTGGCGCGCGATTACTTTATCGCGCGCGCGCCGAGCAACGCCCTGCTATGGATATTCCGCGAGCGCGGCGGCGGCTGGTACCTGCACGGGCTGTTCGCCTAGGCCGATGTTTTCCGCTCTGCCCGCGTACGCGGAGCTGCATTGCCTGTCCAACTTCACGTTCCTGCGCGGCGCCTCGCATCCCGAAGAATTGGTCGAGCGGGCCGCGGCGCTGGGCTACTCCGCGCTGGCGCTGACCGACGAATGCTCCGTCGCCGGCGTGGTGCGCGCACATGTCGCCGCGAAGGCCTGCGGGCTGAAGCTGATCGTCGGCACCGAAGCGGGGCTCGACGATGGTACCAGACTCGTCCTCCTGGCCACCGACCGGCGCTCCTACGCTGCGCTTTGCTCGCTCATCACCGCGGGCCGCAGGCGCGCGAGGAAAGGCGGCTATGCGCTGTCGCGCAGCGATATCGAACCGCTTGCGCAGAGCGGGGCGCTCGCCCAGCTCGTGCCGAGCGATCGGCCGCAGCCGGACAGCGCGCTGTGGCTCGCCGAGCTCTTCGCGGCGCGCGCCTGGATCGCCGCCGAGCTGCACTGCGGCGCGAACGACCGGGCGCGTCTCGCGCTGCTCGGGGAGTTGTCCGCCGCCTCGGGGCTGCCGCTGGTCGCGGCAGGCGATGTGCACATGCACGTGCGCTCACGCAGGCGGCTGCAGGATACGCTCACCGCGATCCGCCTCGGCAGGCCGGTGGCGCAGTGCGGGCACGCCCTGCATCCGAATGCGGAGCGCAGCCTGCGCCTGCGCATGCGCCTGGCGCAGCTCTATCCGCCCGCTTTGCTCGCCGAGACGCTGGCGGTTGCGGAGCGCTGCAGCTTTTCGCTCGATGAGCTGCGCTACGAATACCCAGAGGAGCTGGTCCCCGCAGGGCAGACGCCCGCGAGCTGGCTGCGCCGGCTCACGCTGGGCGGTCTCGACCGGCGTTTTCCGGACGGCGTTCCCGAGAGAGTGCGCGAGCTCGTCGAGCACGAGCTCGCGCTGATCGCCGAGCTGCGCTACGAGGCGTTTTTCCTCACCGTGCACGACGTGGTGAGGTTCGCGCGCGAGCGGGGCATCCTCTGTCAGGGACGTGGCTCGGCGGCCAACTCGGCGGTGTGCTACGCGCTCGGCATCACCGAGGTGGACCCGGGCAGAATGAGCATGCTGTTCGAGCGTTTCATCTCCAGGGAGCGCAACGAACCGCCCGACATCGATGTCGACTTCGAGCACCAGCGGCGCGAAGAGGTCATCCAGTACATCTACGCGAAATACGGCCGCGAGCGCGCCGCACTGGCGGCAACGGTGATCTGCTACCGGCCGCGCAGCGCGGTGCGCGACGTAGGCAAGGCACTAGGGCTCGCGGCGCAGCAGATCGATCGTCTTTCGCACAGCCTGGCGTGGTGGGACGACCGTGGTCAGTTGCCCGAGCGCGTACGCGAAGCAGGGCTCGACCCGGCGAGCCTAGCCGTGCAGCAGTTGCTGGAGCTCGCATCCGTGCTGGTCGGCTTTCCGCGCCATCTGTCGCAGCATGTCGGCGGTTTCGTGATTTCGCGCGGGCCGCTGGCCGAGCTGGTGCCCGTCGAGAACGCTGCGATGCAGGACCGGACGGTGATCCAGTGGGACAAGGACGACATCGAGGCCCTCGGCCTGATCAAGGTGGACGTGCTCGCGCTCGGCATGCTGTCGGCCATTCGCCGTGCGCTGGAGTTCGTCGGCAAGAGGATGGAGGACGTGCCCACGGAGGACCCGGCGGTCTACGAAATGATCCAGCGTGCCGACACGGTCGGCGTGTTCCAGATCGAATCGCGCGCGCAGATGAGCATGCTGCCGCGCCTCAAGCCGCGCAATTTCTACGATCTAGTGATCGAGGTCGCGATCGTGCGTCCAGGACCCATCCAGGGCGGCATGGTGCACCCCTACCTGCGGCGCCGCCAGGGTCTCGAGCCGGTGAGCTACCCGAGCGAGGAGGTGAAGGAGGTTCTCGAGCGTACCCTCGGCGTGCCGATCTTCCAGGAGCAGGTCATGCAGCTTGCGATGGTCGCGGCCGGTTTTTCACCGGGCGAGGCAGACCGACTGCGCCGCTCGATGGCGGCCTGGCGCAGGAAGGGCGGGCTCGAGCATTTCGAAGGCCGCCTGCTGCGCGGCATGCTCGAGCGCGGCTACACGAAGGAGTTCGCCGAGGCGCTCTTCAGGCAGATCCTCGGGTTCGGAGAGTACGGGTTCCCGGAATCGCATTCGGCGAGCTTCGCGCTGCTCGTGTACGTGTCGGCTTGGCTCAAGCGCCACCATCCGGCAGCGTTTTGCGCGGGGCTGCTCAACAGTCAGCCGATGGGCTTCTACGCGCCGGCGCAACTGGTCCAGGATGCGCAGCGCCACGGCGTGGAGCTGCGGCCCGTGGACGTCGCGACGAGCGCGTGGGACTGCACATTGGAAGGGCGGGCGTTGCGCCTCGGGCTGCGCATGGTGGGCGGGCTTGCCGAAGCGGCGGCGCGCAGAATCGCGGCACTGCGACCATTCGCGTCGGTCGACGATCTCGCGCGCCGCGCGGAGCTCGACCGCCGCGATCTGGGCTGCCTAGCCGCCGCGGGCGCGCTCACGGCGCTCGCAGGGCATCGGCGGCAGGCGCATTGGCTCGCCGCGGGGGTGGAGCATGCTCCCGGCATGTTCCGCACGATGCCGGCGCGCGAGACGCCGGCCACGCTCTTGCCTCCGGCGGAGGGCGAGGACGTCGTCGCCGATTACGCCAGTCTCGGCCTTACGCTTGGGCGACATCCGCTCGCGTTGCTGCGCGATCGCCTCAGCCGTTTCAGGCTCGTCACAACGGAGCGACTGCGAACGCTGCCGCACGGCCGCGTCGCGCGTACGGCGGGGCTCGTCACCTGTCGGCAGCGACCCGACACGGCGAGCGGCGTGATATTTATCACGCTGGAAGACGAGACGGGCTGCGCCAATGTGGTCGTCTGGCGCGAGCTCGCCGACCGGCAGCGCCGCGAATTGCTCGGCGCACGTTTGCTGAGCGTGGAGGGCGTGGTCGAGCGCGAGGGAGAAGTCGTGCACCTGGTCGCGCGCCGCCTGTTCGCGCACGACGCCCTGCTCGGAAGCCTCGCCGTCTCTTCTCGAAACTTTCGCTGACGGTGCTAACATCAGGCGCAAGCGATGGATGCATACGCCGAGACACTGTCCTTGATCGCCCTGTGGCGGGATCGCCGCCCCATCCGCGCCTTACCCGCTCTGGATGCACTGTTTCGGCGCCTCGCACAATGCCGTGGCCCGCAGGAGGCGAGCCATACCGAGGACCGCATCTGGGAGTTGTGGATGTACCATCCGCACCGCTCGGCGGCCGAGGTGCTCGACCTCGCCAGCCAGGACATCGCCGCGCAGCGCTACGACATCGCGGAAACCCGTCTGCACCGCCTGCTGCGACACCTCCCCGACTTCGCCGAAGCCTGGCACAAGCGCGCGACGCTCTATTACCTGCTGGGACGCGACGAGGCCTGTGTGCCCGATCTCCAGCGCACGCTCGAGCTCGAACCGCGACATTTCGGAGCACTGTGCGCTTTCGCAGAAATACTCCTGGGTAACGGCGAGCGCGAAGCAGCCCGATTCGCATTTGCACGGGCGTTGTCGCTGCACCCACATCTGCAGCGGGCGCGCGCCGTATTGGACGGAGACGACACCTGAGAAATTCGGGAAAAATGCACACAAACACGAATTGACACTCCTGAGCGCAGGATTGACAGTCCGTCGCGCAGGTTGATCGGCAATTACCTATAAAATCGCGCTGTTGGCCGCACCGCCGGCGCAACGACGCCCGACGCCGGCCAAGAAGAGAAAGGTACGCAGATCGCCATGAACAGAGACTCCTACACCGTGACCGTGCCCAAGGATCTCGCCGACCTGATTCCGACGTTCATGAGCAACCGCAAGAAGGAGCTCGCGACGCTGCGTTCGGCCCTGGCGGCTCTGGATCTCGAGCAGCTGCGACAGCTCGGTCACCGCATGAAGGGCGTCGGCAATTCCTACGGCTTCGAGAAGGTGTCGCTGCTCGGTAAGCAGATCGAGGATGGCGCCCGCAGCGGGGATCGCTTGGCGCTCGAAGCTTGCATCGCGGACTACGACGATTACCTGGCGCGGGTAAGCATCGTCTATGGCTGAGCTCGCGGCCGAACAGAAACCCCCGCGCAGCGAAACTGCGTTCAGGGTTCTTGTGGTCGACGACGATCCGGACATGACGGCTTTTCTCGCCGCGCTGTTGCGCAAACAGGGTATCGAGGTGGGGGTCGCCGGCGACGGCAACGTGGCGCTGGCGCGCGTTGCCGAGGCCCCGCCAGACCTCATGCTGCTCGATGTCATGATGCCCGGGCCGACGGGGTTCGAGATCTGCAAAAAGCTCAAATCCGATCACGCCACCGCGCTGATGCCGATCGTGCTCGTCACCGCTCTGGAAGACAAAGAGAGCCGCGTCAAGGGCATCGAGGCGGGCGCGGACGATTTTCTCTCCAAGCCAGTGAATCCTCCGGAACTGCTGGCGAGGGTGCAGACCTTGCGCCGCCTGCACGAAACGCGGCGCGAGCTGGAAAGCAGACGCCAGCTGGCGCAACTGCAGCGCAAGGAGGCAATCAGGAAGGCCTTTTCGCGCTACATTTCGCCTCGGCTCGCGGACCGCATCATCCAGGACGTGGGCGTCGAGGGAGGGCCTTTCAATGCCGGCGCCCAGCGCTCAAACGTCGTCGTGGTGTTCGTCGAGCTGCGCGGCTTCGCCGTTCTGATCGAGCGCAACGAGGCGGCGGACGTGGTCGCGATGCTGAATGAGTGCTTCGCCGCGCTCACGGAGGCTGCCTATCATTACGACGGCACCGTTCTGAATATGACGGGCGAGAGCATGCTGGTCGGTTTCAACGTACCGTTCCTGCAAAGCGATGCCGCTTCGCGAGCCCTGAGCACCGCCAAGGAGATGCTCGGGCGCTTTGGCTCCGTCGGATTGCGACGCGAACAGGATATCGGCACGCGCCTCAGCCTGGCAGTCGGCATTTGCATGGGCGAGGCGGTAATCGGGAACGTCGGCTCGCCGCACTACCTGAACTACACTGCGATCGGCGAACCGGTCGATACGGCGGCGCAATTGGCGCGACTGGCCGGCGCGAACGAGGTGCTTGCGTGCGGGCGCGTGCACGAAGCGGTTCGCGGGCTGCTCCCGGCGGGCACCCTGGTTCCGCGCGACGACGCTGCGCTGCAGGGGCGGTCCGGAACCGGTCAGGTATTCGCCGTCCGCGCCTGACGCATGCGCGCTCTGATCATCGACGACGACGAAGATCTGCGGGGCCTGCTCGCGCATTTCATCCGGCAGCAGTGGCCCGACGCCGAGGTCGAGCAGTTCGATCCTCTGGTGCGCGACATGCCCAGCAACGAGTTCCCGCTGGGCGGCTACGACGTCGTGATCCTTGATTACATGCTCGGCCGCGGCGACGGCCTCGAATGGCTGCAGGCGTTCAAACTGCGCAAGGACTGTCCTCCGATCCTGTTCCTGACCGGCGCGGGCAACGAGATCATCGCCGTGCGCGCGATGAAGGCGGGGGCGGACGACTACCAGCGCAAGCAGGAGCTCACCCGCGAGCGCCTCGTGACCTCGATCCGCGACCTGACGCACGCCGAGGAGGGGCGCACGCTCTCTCCGGAGCTCGCGGCCCGGGTCGAAGGGCACTTGCTCGGCGCGCGCGTCCGCATACCCGGCATCCGGGTACTGCGCCTGATCGGCGAGGGCGGAATGTCTCGCGTCTATCTCGCTTCGCGCGACAAGGACGATGAACCGCTGGTGGTCAAGATCCTGCGCAGCCAGGCGACCGACGACAAGTTGGCGCTCGAGCGGTTCATGGAAGAATACACGCTGGTCGAGCGTATTCGCAGCCCTCACGTGGCGAAGATCTACGGCCACGGCGTGTCAGAGAGTCACGCCTATCTGGTGATGGAATTCTTCGACGGCGGCGATCTGAACAAGCGCCTCGGCGGGAAACCTGCGGCGCCTGCAGAGGCCATGCGCATCTTTCGCGAGCTGATGTTCGCGCTTGGTGACATACACGAATTCGGAGTCCTGCATCGCGACTTGAAGCCGCAGAACCTGATGTTTCGCGCAGACGGGAGCCTGGCGATCGTCGACTTCGGCATCGCAAAGCACATCGATTCCATCGACCGAACCGGCCACGGCGAGATCCTCGGCACGCCGCGCTACATGAGCCCTGAGCAGGTGCGCGGGATGGCGCTCGACCTGCGCACGGACATCTATAGTGCAGGGATACTGCTCTACCAGATGCTCACGGGCAAGCACATGTTCGATGCGGCCACGGCCATCGAGGTGGCCTTGCAGCACCTCAATACGCCGCCGCCGGCGATGCCCGAGGCGCTGTCGGCGTACCAGCGGCTCATAGACAAGCTGGTGGAGAAGGACCGCGAAGCCCGCTTTCGCAACGCCGACGAAGTGATAGGGTTCCTGGCGCGCAAGTTCTGCCAGGACGCGGCCCCGGTCGAGAGCTTCGTCGCGAGGGCGGCCTGAGAGTACGATTGCAGGAAGAGACAGGCTGTGATCACCAAGAAAGTACGCGTCGACGAGCTCCAGTTCGGGATGTACGTCTCGCAACTAGACCGACCCTGGATCGAGACGCCGTTCCCCATTCAGGGTTTCCTGGTGCGCGAACCCGCGCAGCTCGAAACGCTGCGGCGATACTGCAAGGACGTCTACATCGACGTCGAGCGCAGCGAGCTGCCCGACGAGACGAAGCACGGGGCATTGACGGGCAGGACCTCGGGTACACCGGCGGGAATCCGCCAAGTCGTCCATATCGAGCGGGTCAGTGTCGAGGCGGAGCTGCCGCGGGCGGCGAAAACCTACGACGCCGGTCAGGTTGCATGGGATGCCGTAGTAGCCTCGCTCACGCGTGATGCCGAGATCGATGCGGCGGCGGTGCGAGGCGCCGTCAAGGAAATGAGCGCGAGCATCATGCGCAATCCGGATGCGCTGGTGCTCTTCTCGGCGCTCAAGGAACGCGGCGGCTACTTTCTCACCCGGGCGATGAATACGTCGATCTATATGCTCATGTTCGCGCGCTTCCTCGGGATGACGCCGGAGGACATCGAGCGCGCCGGCATGGTCGGGCTGTTGCAGGACATCGGCATGCTCGAGCTACCGGACGACGTTCTGAGCAAGACAGGGCCGCTGTCTCCGGACGAACAGAAGCTTGTCCGCGCGCACGTTCTGCGCGGCAAGGAAATCCTAGCGAAGACTCCGGGGATGCCGGAGGACATCGCCGAGCTGGTGACGCTGCATCACGAGCGGCACGATGGCAGCGGCTACCCGCTCGGCAGCGGCGAGCTGGGAACAATCGGCGCCTGCGCGGGCATCATCGACACGTTCTCGGCGATGACCAGCAGGCGCCCGTACGCCGAGGCCATGGCGCCGTCGAATGCGCTCGGGATGCTGCACAAGTGGCGCGGCAAGGCTTTTCACCCGCTGCTGATCGAGGAGTTCATCCGCTGCATCGGCGTATTCCCTGTGGGGAGCGTGGTCGAGCTGAACAGCGGCGAGGTCGGGATCGTGATTTCGCAGAACCTCGCCAAGCGGCTGCAGCCGCGCGTCATGGTGGTGCGCGACGAAAAAGGCAACCCCATCCGCCCGCAAAAGCTCATCGATCTTTCGCGCTCGCCGAAGATCAGCGAGGACGAAACCTATCGTATCCGCCGCACGCTGGAGTACGGGCGCTCCGGCGTCGGCCTGAAGGACATCATGCTCTGACGAGCGTCCGCTCCGTGCTCAGGGCAGCTTGCTCCAGATGCTGCGCAGCTGATCCGGCAGATCCTTCGGGGAAAAGGGCTTCGAGATCGCTCCCGCGGCGCCCATCGCGCGCAGCTCGTCCATTTCCGACGAGGACGCCTTCGCGGTGATGAACACCACGGGGAGGTGGTTGACTTCGGGCGTTTCGCGCATCTTGCGAAAGAGGGCAGGGCCGTCCATTCCCGGCATCATCCAGTCGAGCATAACGAGGTCTGGCTTGAACGCCTTAATTGCCTCGATCGCCTGCGTCGGGTCCCCCACGACCCGGACAGTCATCTTGCCGACGCGCTCAAGCGACATGCGCACGATACGCTGAATGTCTTCGTCATCCTCGACGTAGCAAATTCTGTTCAAGGGGCTGGTTGGCATCAGGTCCTCGCTCATCCCGTCGCGGCGGCCGCGCGATCCATCAGTGGCAATTCGAAGAAGAACGTCGTGCCCCCGCCAACGCGGTCGGCGAATGCGATGCGCCCACCCATCAGCTCGACGAGACGCTTGCAGATCGCAAGCCCGAGCCCCGTCCCGCCCTTCTGGCGAGTGGCGGCCGAGTCCGCTTGCGCGAAACGGCCGAAGATGCGGCTGCGGAATTCGGGGGGAATGCCGCTGCCGCGGTCCATAACGCTGACGCGCGCCATGTGGCCGACCTGCTCGAGCTGAACCTCGACCGTCTCGCCTTCCGGAGAGAATTTGGAGGCATTGGACATCAGGTTGGTCATGACCTGTATGAGCCGCTTCTTGTCCGCGTAGACGGTTATCGGTGGCGGGTCGCCGAGCAGCACCATGCGCACCCCGAAGCGGTCGGCGAAGGCGCGATTCAGCACCAGTGACTCCCGCACCAGCTCGTCGAGCGAAACCGTCTCGGGGTAGGTCTGCAGCTTGCCGGATTCGATCTTGTCGATATCGAGCAGGTCGTTGATGAGGTCGAGCAGCCGTTGGCCATTGCGCTCGGCGATGCCCGTCAGCTCGGAAACCTCCTTGGCCAGGTCGCCCAGCATTCCGGTATTGATGAGCTGCAGGGATCCGATGATCGATGTGAGCGGCGTGCGCAGTTCGTGCGACAGGGTCGAGGTGAACTCCTTCTTGAGGCGTTCGGCCTCGAGCTGCTGCGTAATGTCCTGACATTGCGTGATGACCGAGATCAGCTCGCCCACGTCGTTCACCAGAGGCGTGAGCGAGAATTCGCAGATCAGCTCGACTGCGTCGCGACGCCGGCAGCGCACTTTGAGGCCCGCCTCTGGGCGCGCGTTGCGAACGAACGATTGCCACCACTCGCTGTTCAGGACGGGCTCGTCCGACGGGATCAGCATGCGAATCATGCTGCGCCCGATGAGTTCGGTGCTCGAATAGCCGAAGGTGTTCTCGGCCGACGGGTTCATCTCGAGCACCGTGCCGTTTCGGTCCACCTCGAACACCGCGATCGGGGCCCGCTCGGAGAAGAGCGCGAGCTTGCGGCCCGAGGCCTCGATCTCGCGCTGCGCCTGCAGCAGCTCCTCAATCTGATCCTGCAGCTGGGCGTTCAACATCGAGTGGTCTTGCCCCAGGTGTGAATAGGCATGGCGCAATCGGAAACCGTCGGCGAACACGCGCGAGAGCCTGCGGGCGACGCTGATGTTTACGGCGAGGAACATCGGCACCAGCACCGCCAGTTCGACGAATTGCTGGCTGCCGAAGGTTGCGAGGATGTACGTGAAGGGCGCGATGATCGCGATACCGTAAATCGCGTAGACCCACCACACCGCCGAATACACCGGAATGCCACCCGCGACCATTCCGGCGAGCAGAAACGAGAGGAAAACCTGCTGCGCGTCCGTGTGCGCGGGAAAGAACACCGCGCCGGCGAAGCCCCAGACCGCGCCCATTGCAAATGCGCCGATCGCAAACCAGCGCAGCCAGTTATTGTAGTTTTCGTCGCGCCGCTTGTAGTATGCGCGATACAGGATGTGTCGGGCCGCGCCAACGAACACCATGAGCACGCACCACAGGCTTATCAGATCGCGCGTGTTCTCGCCCCAGAGCTCGTAGGTCGCGATTCCGCCGACGACGATCGAGATCAGGACTCCGGTGGGCGAGTGCCGGAACAGCAGGTCTACTTGGTCGGCGAATACCTTCCGCCGGTCGGCGAGCTCGCGTACGGGCGGCGCGGCGGCGGCCGATTCTCCGGTGGGTACCAGATCGAGAAGGGCTGCGTCCTTGGCGTGGTCCATTTATTGGGCGCGAAGCTCGAACCCCATTATAGAGGGATCCCGCGCCGCGCCCGTTGACGCGAGGGCGCCGCACCGTCGAGCGTGCCCGATATTACAAATTCTTGCCGTTCCGGATCACGCCGACCGCGATTCCCTCGATGGTCAGCGGCTCGCGCCGCAGATCAAGCTCGATGGGGGCGAAATCGGGGTTTTCCGGGAGCAGTTGGACACTGTGGCCGCGCCGCCGCAGGCGCTTGACGGTCACCTCGTCGGCCAGACGGGCGACGACGATCTGTCCGCTGCGCGCGTCTTGTGTGCGGTGCACGGCGAGCAGATCGCCCTCCAGTATGCCCGCGTCGCGCATCGACAGACCGCGCACCCGCAGCAGGTAGTCGGCACGCGGGGTGAACAGGCTCGGATCGATCTGGTAGCGGCCCTGCAGGTGCTCTTCGGCGAGTATGGGGCTGCCGGCGGCGACTCGGCCGACGACCGGGAGCTCCATCAGCCGGCCGACCCGATGCGGCGCCCGCTCGCGCACTCGAATACCCCGCGAGGCGCCGGAGGAGATCTCGAGTGCTCCCTTGCGTTCCAGCGCCCGCAGATGCTGCTCCGCCGCATTCACCGAGCGAAATCCCATCGAGCGGGCGATCTCGGCGCGCGTCGGGGGATAGCCGGATACCTCCGTGAGTTCGCGAATGAGGCGCAGTATCTCGGTCTGGCGGTCGGTGAGTGTCTCCATGTCGGGGTATGGACTGTGTCTATTTACACCGCTGGAATTATATCCAGTATCAAGCGCTAGGCAAGGGGGCGTCCGGGGCAGGTGCGTCGGGCGTCTCGGCTACAATGCGCCGCTGCGGAGCTCGCCGTGATCATCCAGTCGCTGCTCGATACGGACCTGTACAAGTTCACCATGATGCAGGTCGTGCTGCATCAGTTTCCCGCCGCGCAGGTCGAATACAAGTTCAAGTGCCGCACGGAGGGGATCGATCTGCAGCGCCACGTCGACGAAATCCGGAAGGAGGTCGACGCACTGTGCGGCCTGCGCTTCCGCGACGAAGAGCTCGGCTACCTGCGAAGCCAGCGCTTCCTCAAGTCCGATTTCGTCGATTTCCTCGGCCTGTTTCAGCTCAACGGACGCTTCCTGCGCATCGAGCCGCTTGCCGGGTCGGAGGGCGAAATCGACATCACGATCCACGGGCCCTGGTTGCACACGATCCTCTTCGAGATACCCGTGCTGGCAATCATCTCGGAGGTGTACTTCCGGCGCGCAAGGCCCGACTTCAACCTGGAGGAGGGCCGGCGGCGCCTAAAGTCCAAGATCGACCTGGTGCGCACCGTGGATCCCGCGCTCGGCTTCAAGATATCCGACTTCGGCACGCGCCGGCGCTATTCTTCTGCCTGGCACGAGGAGGCCCTTAAGACGCTGAGACATGAGATCCCGGATCACTTCGCCGGGACGTCGAATGTCTGGTTTTCGATGCGCAACGACTTTACCCCGCTCGGCACCTTCGGGCACGAGTACATGCAGGCCTGCCAGGCGCTTGGCCCGAGGCTGCGCGACTCGCAGGTGTTCGCGTTCGATACCTGGGCCAAGGAATACCGCGGCGATCTCGGCATCGCGCTCTCGGATACCTACGGTCTGGACGCCTTTTTGCGCGACTTCGACATGTACTTCTGCAAGCTCTTCGACGGCGCGCGCCACGACTCCGGCGATCCGTTCGAGTGGGGCGAGCGGCTGATCGCGCACTACCACAAGAACCGCGTCGATCCGCGCTCGAAGACGCTCATCTTCTCCGACCAGCTTTCGTTCCCGCTCGCCATCGAAATCGCGCGGCGCTTCCACGGCCGCGTCAAGACCGCGTTCGGCATCGGCACCAACCTGACTAACGACGTCGGCTACGAGCCGCTTAACATCGTCATCAAGATGACCGAGTGCAACGGCCAGCCCGTGGCCAAGGTGTCCGACTCGCCAGGCAAAACGATGTGCAAGGACGAGCGCTACCTGGCGTATCTTCGGCAGGTGTTCGGCCTGGCCCCGCCGGCCTGAGGATCTCGTTGCAGCAGACTGCCGAAGTATCGGCGCGCCACTTGCGTACGGCGCTGATTGCGCTCGCCGTGTGTTTCGCGCTCAACATGCTCGGACGCGGCATGAGCGACACCTACACGGTGTTCCTGCTGCCGCTGCAACACGAGTTCGGCTGGAGCCGTTCGCAGCTGACCGGCGTCTATTCGCTCTACCTGCTCGTCAGCGGATTCACTTCGCCGCTGGTCGGGCACGTATTCGACAGGCTGGGAGCGCGCTGGGTGTACGCCGCGGGTCTCGCGCTGCTGGCCAGCGCATTCTTCCTTGCCGGCAGCCTTCACTTGCTGTGGCAGTTTTACCTGCTGGTCGGCGTTGCAGTGGGCGTCGGCGCCGCGCTAACCGGCATGGTGCCCGCCTCGGGGCTGCTCTCGCGCTGGTACCGCGCCAGGCTCTCGGTCGCTATCGGTGTCGTTTTTTCTGCGGTCGGGGCGGGCGCGATCACCCTGGTTCCGCTCTCACAGTGGCTGGTCGAGCACTACGGCTGGCAGATCGCCTACCGGGCGCTCGGCAGCCTGCTGTTCGTCGCGCTGCCTGTCGTGCTGTTCGCGGTGCCCTGGCGCGCGATCGCCGCCGGCCATCCGCAGCACCGGGCCGACGCGCGCGACAGGTCGCTGCAGTCCGGCTGGACCTTGCGCGCGGCCATGCGCACGCGAATCTACCGGGCGATGGGGCAGGCCTTCTTCTGCACCGCGGTCGCCATGTTCGTCGTCATCGTGCAGACCGTGGCGTTCCTGATCGATGCCGGCTTCTCGCCGCTCGCGGCGGCGAGCGCGTTCGGCTTCGTCGGCATGCTGTCGGTCGCGAGCGTGACCGGCAGCGGTCTGCTCACCGAGCGCTTCGGCTACCGGCAGACCGTGTCCGCGAGCTTTGTCGGCACGGCCACCGGCATCGTGCTGCTGATGATCCTCGCGGGCAGGCCCTCTACCGGCCTGCTGGTCGCCTATGTGGCCGTGTTCGGCCTGTGCCAGGGGGTGCGCGGGCCGATCATCTCCTCGGTGTGCACGCGCTATTTCGCAGGACCTCGCGTCGCGACGATATACGGCACGATCTACGCGATGAACGCGCTCGGCGCCGCGGTCGGCTCGTTCATGGGCGGCGTGCTGCACGATCTGAGCGGCGGCTATCGCACCGGCTTTGCCTTCGCGCTGTGCTTCGTCGGGCTCGCGGCCGCGCCGTTCTGGACCGTGCGCGAATTGCGCGAGTTCCGCTAGCCGCGCAGCAGCCCCTGCTCGCGCGCCGTGCGCTCCAGATCTTCGCGAAAGGCGGGGTGCGCGATCGAGATCATGCGCGGAATTCGTTGGGCGAGCGTCAGGCCGCGCAGGTCGGCTGCGCCGTACTCCGTTACGAATACGCCCGCCTCCGCGCGCGGCGTCGCGACCGGGCCCGACAGCCGGCCAACGATGCGCGAAGCGCGCGTGCCGGCGCTCGAGCGCAGCGCGATGAGAGACACGCCGCCGGGCGACTGGTTGGCCGCGCGCACGAAGTCGGGTGCCCCGCCGACCGCGCCGAGATACGAGCCGTTGGCGACCTCTGCGTTCACCTGACCGGTGAGATCGACCTCGATCGCCGAGTTGATGGCGACGAACTTGGGAATCTGCGCGAGCACGCGCGGATCGTGCGTGTGCTCCACGCTGCGCAGCCAGATGTCGCGACTGTCGCGCGCGAAATCGAACAGCTTGCGCGTCCCGAGCAGCGCGCCGCCTACGGTGCGGCCCGGATCGAGCGCCTTGCGCATATTGGTAATGACGCCGCGGCGCATCAGGTCGACGATCCCGTCTCCGAGCGCCCCGGAATGGACGCCCAAGTCGCGCCGGTCGCCGAGCGCCTGCAGCACGGCGTCGGGCAGAGCGCCCAGGCCGGTCTCGAGCGTAGCGCCGTCCGGCACGTAGGCGCTGGCGTGCGCCGCGATGCGGCGTTCGATCTCGCCGGGCGGGCCGTAGGGAGCGGCTGCGGGATCGCGCGAGCTGCAGACCGCCAGGTCCAGATGGTCGGCGCGCAGCAGCCGCTCGGTATACGTCCACGGCACGCGCTCGTTGATTTCGGCGACGATCACGCGCGCGGCCTCGAGCGCCGGCACGAGATACTCCGCAGCGAGCCCGAGGCTGTGCTCGCCGCGCGCATTCGGCGGGCTGAGCTGCAGCATCAGCACGTCCACGCGTATGCGCCGCGAGCGGATCAGCCCTGCAAGCTGCGAGTAAGGCACCGGCAGGATGTCCAGCGCGCCCGCGTCGGCCAGGGCGCGGTTGCGCCCGGCGCCGCAGTAGGCATACAGGCGCAGATGATCGGCGTGCTCGGGCCGGACGATGCCGGAGAAGTTGACTCCGAGAAAGGCGCTGGCGCCCGGATAGGCTTCGCGCTGCCCGACGAAGGCTTCGACGAGCGTTTGCGGCTCCGCGCAGCCCTGTCCCCAAAGGACTCCATCGCCGGGACGTATGATGCCCGACAGGTCGAGTCCACCCGACGCCGCGATCTGCGCCATGCGCCGATGCTAACATTCGCGCCTTGCTTGTCCGGAGCGTCTCATGATCGATTCGCAGGCTTTCGACGTACTGTTTCGTGCGGCGCGCACGCAAAACGGATTTCTCGATCGGCCGGTCACGGACGAACAACTGCGCCAGATCTACGACCTGATGAAATGGGGCCCGACCACGCAGAACAGCCAGCCCATGCGCATCGTTTTCGTGCGCTCGAAGCAGGCCAAGGAGAGGCTGGCGCCGGCCCTGAGCCCGGGCAACCTGGACAAGACGATGAAGGCGCCGGTCACCGCCATCATCGCCTACGACACGCGCTTCTACGAGCATCTGCCGCGCACCTTCCCGAACAACCCGGCGGCCAAGAACAACTACGAAGGCGAGGAAAAGAAGCCCCATGCCGAGCGTACGGCGCTGCGCAACAGCTCCCTGCAGGGCGCATATTTCATCATCGCGGCTCGCGCCCTGGGCCTGGATTGCGGTCCGATGTCCGGATTTGACAACGCGAAGGTGGACGCGGCCTTCTTTCCAGACGGCCGCTTCAAGTCGAACTTCCTCGTCAACCTCGGGCACGGCGACCCGTCGAAGGTGTTCGCGCGCAACCCGCGCTTCGAGTTCGACGAAGTCTGCAAGGTCGCGTAGCCATGGAGGCCGCGGCGATGTTTCCCCTGATCGATGTAGCGGGCACGCCGCGCGAACGGGGGCGCACGTATGGCCGCCTGGCACGGGCGCAGATCGAGCGGTCGATCGCCACCTACGCCGGCCTGTTCGCCTATTGCGGTATCGAGTGGAGCGCCGCGCAGGAGCGCGCTGCCGCATACGGCGACGCGATCGCCCGGCTGGACGCGGAGCTGCTCGAGGAGATCGCCGGTATTGCGGAGGGCAGCCGCAGGAACGTAAACGAAATCCTTGCACTCAATGCGCGCACCGAAATCCTGCCGGCTTCGTATCTCGCGCCGCGCTACGCCGACTTCGGCGAATGCACGGCGCTCGCGGTGCCGCCGGCGCTCAGCGAAACCGGCGGCACGCTGCTCGCGCAGAACTGGGACTGGGTCGGCGCGCAGCGGCGCGCGCTCGTGCTGCTGCGCATTCACGAGACCGACGGCTCGGCGTGCCTCACGCTCACCGAGGCCGGCATGCTCGCCAAGATCGGCCTTAACCGGCACGGCTTCGGCGTGTGCCTGAACATCCTGCGTTCGAGCGCCGACGGCGCCAAGCCGGGTGTGCCCGTGCACGCGCTGCTGCGCGCATTGTTGAAGTGCAAAGATGTCGAGCGGGCGCAGGCCTTCGCCGCCGGGTTCTCCTACGGCGCCTCGTCCAACGTGCTGTGCGCCGATGCTGGCGGCGCCGCCGCAAACCTCGAGTTCTCGCCGCAGGGCCTGCAGGTACTGCGCGACGACGGCGCGGTACTCTGCCATACGAACCATTTTTTGCGCGCGGCGGGCGGTCCCGGCGAAGCGGCGCTGCCGCCGAGCCTGTCCTCGGAGCCGCGGCTGGCGCGCGCACAGGCGCTGGCGGCGACGCAGCACGCGCTCGGCGTAGCGGGGCTGAAGCGCATCCTGCGGGACGAGAGCGCGGGCTTCCTGTCGATCTGCCGGCGCCCGGATCCCGCGCTCGCGGCGGAGGTGCGGCTGGAATCGGTGGCATCGGTCATCATGGAGCTCGAGCAGCGGCGTATGCACGTGGCGCCCGACGTGCCTGCGCTCGCGGAGTACCGGACCGTGACGCTGCTCGAGCCCGTGCCGGCCTGAGTGCTCCTGTCAGCGCTCGAGCTCGATGTCGTCGTAGGACCGCGGATCCGAAATCGGCTCGATGTGACTGAACAGCGAGGCGTGCGGCAACAGTGCGCCGATGCGCGCCTCGATCTCCTCGGCGATCTGGTGCGCGTGGTGCACGGTCCACGCGTCCGGCACAAGCAGGTGGAACGAGACGAAGCGGCGCGCGCCGGCGCGCCTTGTGCGTACCGCATGGAACGCGACGCCGTAGCGGTTCGCGTACTCCTGCAGGATCTTGCTGACCTCGTTGCGCTCGGCCTCCGGAATCGCGGCGTCGAGCAGGCCGGCGAACGAGCGACGCATCAGCTTCGCACCGGTCCACACGATGTTCACCGCCACGGCGATGGCGATGAGCGGATCGAGCAACAGCCATCCGCTGACGGCGACCAGCGCCACCGCCACGAGCACGCCGGCGGAGGTCCAGACATCGGTCAACAGGTGCCGCGCGTCGGCCTCGAGCGTGATGCTGTGATAGCGCGCACCCGCGGCGAGCAGCACGCGCGCGGTCCAGAAATTGACCGCCGACGCGATCACCGAGATGGTGATGCCGAGCGCCGGCGCATCGAGCGTTTTGGGCGAGATCAGGCGCGGCACCGCGGCATAGATGATGCCGGCCGCGGCGAGAACGATAAGCGCGCCCTCGAATCCACTGGAGAAGTATTCGGCTTTCGAGCGACCGAAAGGGTGCTCCGAATCCGGGGGCGCCTCCGCCAGCCGCAGCATCCACAGCGCGAGCAGCGCCGCCACCAAGTTGACCAGCGACTCCAGCGCGTCGGACAGCATGCCGACGGATCCGGTCGTCAGCCACGCGGCGGCCTTGAGCGCGATGGTGAGCAGCGCGGTGCCCACCGAGAGCCAGGCGTAGCGCTGCAGGCTGCGGTCTTGGACGATCATCGTGTGGCCCAACTTATCTTCTATAGCGAGAGATACTGCTCGCGCAGCGCGGCATCGGCTTCCAGCGCGCGCATGGCGCCGGAATATCGCACATGACCCTTCTCGAGCACGAAAGCGCGATCGGCAACCGCCTGCGCGAAACGCAGGTTCTGCTCGCAGAGCAGCACCGTCAAGCCCTCTTGCTTCAGCTGGAGCACGGTGCGCGCCATCTGCTGCACGATTAGCGGCGCGAGCCCCTCGGAGGGCTCGTCGAGCAGGACAGCGCGGGGATTGCCCATCAGCGTGCGCGCGATGGTGAGCATCTGCTGCTCGCCGCCGGACATGTGCGCGCCGCGGCGGTTGCGCATCTCCGCGAGATTGGGAAATAGCCTGAACAGCTTGTCGCTCGTCCAGTGCGTCGCGTCGGCGCGCGCAGGCCGGCGCCCCACCTCGAGGTTCTCAGCCACTGTGAGGTCGGTGAAGATGCGTCGGTCCTCGGGCACGTAGCCGATTCCGAGGCGTGCGATCTGGAACGGCTGCAGGCGGTCGATCCGTTTGCCGGCAAACCGGATCTCCCCGGAAGTCGGTCTCACCAGGCCGATGATCGTCTTGAGCACAGTGGACTTGCCGGCGCCGTTGCGGCCGAGGAGCACTACGACCTCGCCATGGCGTGCGTCGAGATCCAGATCGAAGAGAATTCGCGCCCGCCCGTAGCCGGCGTTCAGTCGCCTGATTTCAAGCATGCGCGAAACGGCTCCCGAGGTAGACCTCCTGCACCTGCGGATTGGCGCGCACCTCGTCAGGCTTTCCCTGTGCGATCAGCTCGCCGCGACTGAGCACGATGATGCGGTCGGCATGTCCGAATACGACGTCCATGTCGTGCTCGGTGAACAGTACGGCCATGTTCTGAGCATGCGCCAGACCGGAGACGAGCTGCATCAGCTCGCCTCGTTCCCGCGGCGCCATTCCTGCCGTCGGTTCGTCCATCAGCAGCAGCCGCGGCCGGTTCGCCAGGGCGACCGCAAGCTCGACGCGCTTCAGGTCGCCGTAGGCGAGCACCGCGCAAGGGCGTCCGGCCTGCGCGAGCATGCCGACATGCGCGAGCAGCGCATCGGCGTCGGGGACATAGCTGCGGCTGGCAAGCGCGCTGAGCGAGCGCAGGCGCCGGTGCTGCGAGAGCAGCGCCAGCTGGACGTTTTCGCGTACCGTCATGGAGCCGAACGTCGCGGTAATCTGGAACGTGCGTCCGACGCCCAGACGCCAGATTTCGTGCGGCTTGCGGCCCACCACGGCGCGGCCCGCGAGCTCGATGCGCCCCGCGTCGGGCGCGACCTGTCCGTTTAGCATGTTGAAGCAGGTGGTCTTGCCAGCGCCGTTGGGACCGATCATCGCCACCAGTTCGCCCGGCGCGACCGAGAAGCTGACCCCGGACACCGCGCGCACGCCGCCATAGGCCTTGGTCAGACCGCTCACCTGCAGGATCGGCTCGCTCATAGCTCATCCCTCCGCGCCCGCGAATCGTGCGCGCAGGAAGCCCGCCATTCCCTGCGGAAAGACGAGCACCAGGGCGAGAATCACGAGGCCGATCAGGGCACGCCAGTATTCGACGCTGCGCGAGACGGTGTCCTGCAACCAGATGAAGAGCGCCGCACCCCATACCGGTCCGGTCAATGTCTGGATGCCGCCGAGCAGCACCATCACGAGGCTGTCGACCGAGCGTGGGACGGCGAGCGATTCGGGGGAGATGGACCCCTTGGAAAAGGCGAATAGCGCGCCGCTCGCACCTGCGAACAGGCCGGCGATCACGAAGGCAGCCCATTGCTGGGCGCGCACGTCGATGCCGATCGCGCCGGCGCGCAAGGGAGAGTCCCGGCCGGCGCGCAGCGCGTAGCCGAATGGCGAGTAGACGATGCGCCACAGTGCGGCGATGGCCGCCGTACACGCGGCGAGCGTGAGGTAGTAGTAAGCCGTGCCCGACGAAAGCCACGAGGCAGGCCAGATGCCGATCATGCCGTTCGAGCCCCCTGTCAGCGCATCCCACTGGAACACGACGGACCAGCTGATCTGCGCGAAGGCGAGCGTGAGCATCGCGAAATAGACTCCAGACAGCCGCACGCAGAACCAGCCGAACGCCAAAGCCGCGGCGCCGGAGAGCAGGGGGCCGAGCGGCAGGGCGAGCTCCATCGGCAGCCCACCTCGCTGCAACAGCAGCGCGGCGCCGTAAGCGCCGAGCCCGAAATACGCCGCGTGGCCGAAGGAGTGCAGCCCGCCCGGCCCCATGATGAAGTGCAGGCTGACCGCGAGCAGGGCGAACACCAGAATCTCCGTGAGTAGGATGAGCGCGTAGCCGTGCGCGAACAGCGGCACGAGCGCGAGCGCGCCCGCGAGCGCCCCCAGCGCGCCCATGGCGGCGCGTGACGGCGGCCTGAGCGGTGGCTCGCTCGCACCTGCGCCGCGCAATTGGGCGAGCGCCCGCCCGCGCAGTCCCCAGGGGCGCAGCACCAGCACAACCGCCATGACGACGAACTCGACCACCAGCGTGAGCTTGGAGAGCGAGAAGACCTGGCCGGCGATGGCGACGTCGCCGATCCCGATGCAGAAGGCCTTGACCTCGGCGATCAGGAGCGCGGCAAGAAACGCCCCGCCGATAGAACCGAGCCCGCCGACCACCACGACCACGAACGCGTCGGCGATGACAGACAGGTCGAGATACAGGCTGGCCGGCTCGCGCGGAATCTGCAGCGCACCGCCCAGCCCGGCGAGCAGGGCGCCGAGCGCAAACACGCCGGTGAATAGCCATTTCTGATTGACGCCGAGCGCGCCGGCCATTTCGCGGTCCTGCGTCGCGGCGCGCACCAGAGTGCCCCACCGGGTGCGGCGCAGCAGCAGGTGCAGCGCGAGCAGCACCGCAGGTCCGAGCACGATCAGCAGCAGGTCGTACTCGGGGAAGCGTCCTCCCGCGATGGTCAACGCGCCCGCGAGTCCCGGCGCGCGCGGCCCGAGCAGGTCCTCGGGCCCCCACGCCCAGAGCGTGAAGTCCTGGATCACCAGCAGCAGCGCGAACGTCGCGAGCAGCTGCAACAGTTCGGGCGCGGCGTACAGCCGGCGCAGCAGCAGGCTTTCGATCAGCGCGCCCGCGAGCCCGATCGAGATCCCCGACAGCAGCACGCCGCCCCAGAAGCCGGCTACGCCGTGGCCGAAGTATCCGATCAGCGTGTAGGCGAGATACAGCCCGAGCATGTAGAACGAGCCGTGCGCGAAGTTGACGATGCGCGTCACGCCGAAGATGAGCGACAGGCCCGCCGCGACCAGGAATAGCGAGCTTGCGCCGGCCAGGCCGTTCAGAAACTGGAGCAGGACCGCCGACGCGCTCATGGGCGGCGGAGCCGGAGGGCGGCTATTGTTTGCGCAAGAGCTTCGCTTCGGCGGGCGAGGGCAGGTAATCCGCCCCGTCGGCAAAGTGCCAGTTAACCATCACGCCTTTGCCGTCTTTCCTGGCGAGCTGCCCGACGTAGGCGCCCATCGTCGATTGATGATCGACGGCGCGGTAGATGATCGGGCCAAAGGGCGTCTCCATTTCCAGACCCTCGAGCGCCGCGACGAGCTTCTCGGTGTCGGCCGAGCCGGCTTTCCTGAGCGCGTCCGCCACCGTGTACATCGTCGTGTAGCCGACGACCGAGCCCACGCGCGGATAGTCGTTCCAGCGCTTGCGGTAGGCGTTCAGGAACTTCGTGTGCTCGGGGGTCTTGATCTGGTCCCAGGGGTAGCCGGTTACCCACCAGCCTTGCGGGGTCTCGTCCTTCAGCGGGTCGAGGTATTCGGGCTCGCCGCCGAGCAGGTTGAATACCGCGCGCCCCTTGAATAGGCCGCGGGTGTTGCCCTCGCGCACGAATTTCTGCAGGTCGGCCGCAAACAGGGAGCTGAAGATCGCATCGGGCTTGGCGTCGAGCAGGGCCTGCACTACCGCGCCCGCATCGATCTTGCCGAGCGGGGGCGCCTGCTCCTCGACGATCTCGATGCCGGGCTGCGCCTTGGCCATAAGCTGCTTGAAGGAAGCGGTCGCCGACTGGCCGTACTCGTAATTCGGATAGACGATCGCCCAGCGCTTCTTCTTCAGCTTGGCGGCTTCGGGCACCAGCATGGCGACCTGCATGTAGGTCGAGGGCCGCAGCCGGAACGTGTAACGGTTGCCGTCCTGCCAGACGATCTTGTCGGTCAGGGGCTCGGCGGCGATGAACACCGTCTTGCGCTGGTTGGCGAGGTTCGCCACCGCCAGTCCGACATTCGAAGCGAAGGTGCCCATCAGCAGGCTGACGCGGTCGCGTGTGATGAGCTCCTCCGCGACGCGCACCGCGGTTCCCGGATCGCCGCCGTCGTCGCGCGAGACGACTTCCAGCTTGCGCCCGTCGACTCCGCCGGAAGCGTTGATTTCTTCCAGCGCGAGCTGCCAGCCCTTCTTGTAAGGTTCGAGAAACGCCGGAAACACCTTGTAGCTGTTCAGCTCGCCGATCCTGATCGGCTCGGCGCCAAAGCCGCGCATTGGCCCGCCTGCCGCTACTGCCGCGAATACGAGCCCGAGGACGCCGCGTGGGAATTTCATTGCCTGCTCCGTACGTTCGACCATTCCGCGCGAACTTAGCACACGCACCGCCGCGCCGCTACGCGGCCTTTCTGTCCGCACGCAGCTTGAGCATCCTGAGGCAGCGGTCGATCCACTGCGCGGTAAGCTTCTCGTGCACGCCGTTCTGCCGCAGGCGCTGGTCGAGCGCCGCGAAGTCGACGAGGTCGAGCGGCTGGTCCTGGTTGAAGCAAGAGAAGACGTAGCTGCGGTCGCCGCTCACCGGATCGACGTGCGGCTGCAGGCACTGCGCGCATACCTCCTTCATCATGCATTGCATCGGCGAGTTGATCGAGCCGATGCCCAGGTGCGCGGACTTGATGTGTTGCTTGAGACCTTCGTGCCGGGCGCGCGCCACGGCCGCCATCATGCGGTCCGAGCCGATCGCGATCAGCCGGTCACATTCGTGGAACGAGATCGGCTGGTCGCCGAGCTGCCCCGAAGCGTAGGCGAGCATCGCCTCGACGATGTTGCCGACGAAGCTGCGGTCCTGCGCGCGTCCGGGCGCGAAGCCGGGCGTCTCGTCGCAGCACCACACGACCACGTCGGCTGCCGCCTCGATGTCCTCGATCTTGTAGCGGTCGGGCACGCGCTTGTACCCCGCGAAGTAGAGCACTCTCGAACCGGCGGCGCGCAGCGCCTGGCCGATCGAGAAGAGCACGGCATTGCCCAGTCCGCCGCCCACGAGCACCACCGTCTCGTCGCGCGGGATCTCCGTCGGAGTCCCAGTCGGCCCCATCAGGACCACCGGCTCGCCCGGCTTGAGATGGGCGCAGATGTCCGATGAGCCGCCCATCTCGAGGATGATGGTCGAAAGCAGGCCGCGCGCCTTGTCGACCCATGCGCCGGTGAGCGCCAGACCTTCCATGGCGAGCGTCGTCCCGTCGACCTTCGGCGCCAGCGTCTCGAAATTCTGCAGGCGGTAGAACTGCCCCGGATGGAACTCGCGCGCTGCCCGCGGGGCGCGCACCACGACCTCCACGATGCTCGGCGTGTGGCGCCTGATTTCGTGCACCACCGGTCGCAGCTCGTCGTTCAGCCGCGCGAAGAACGCCGCGTCGTCCAGCGGCGACGCCGGCGCCACGCGCGCCAGGACCTCGCTCACCAGCGGATAGCCCTGCTTGGCCCCGCCCATCGCTTTGACCACGTTGCCGAAGAAGGACGGGTGCAGGTCGCCGAAATAGCTTGCGAAGCGGCCGTCGGGAGCGCGCCACATGAGGATATCGGCGTGCTCGGGCTTGGAGATCGCACGCTCGGGCTCGACGCGTCGCCCATCGCGGTCGCAGGCCTGGAAATACTTGCCATCCAGGCTGAAGTGCTGCGGGTCTTCGCGTCCGAGCACCGTGTTGGGCTGCGTGCCCGCCGCCACGAGCACCGCGCGCGCGGGCAGCTCGATCTCGGCGCCGCCTTGCTGCGCGAAGCGCACCGCGCGCGCGTGGCCGAACTCGTCCAGTTCGACGCGCGTCGGTGACAGTCCCTCGACGTAACCGATGCCTTCCTCGAGCGCTTTCTCCACTTCCTCGTGATTCAAGGTGTAGGAGGGCGAGTCGACCAGGCGCCGGCGATAGACGATCTGCACGCCGCCCCAGCCCTTGAGCAGCTCGACGATGCGCGCCTCGCGCCCTTCGCGCTGCGCCCGCTCGCGTTCGGCCCGGATCTCGCGCGCGTGCGCCAGGAACTCGTCCGCGATGCCCGACTCCTCGCGGTTCCACGCCGCGCGCACTGCGGCTTCGCCGCGTTCGGCGCACAGCGCGTCGTAGCGCGTACGGAACTTCTCCACCTGGACGACGTAGTAGGCGAGCGATTCGGTCGCCGTGTCGATGGCGGTCAGGCCGCCGCCGATCACCACGACGGGCAGGCGTATCTGCAAATTGGCGATCGAGTCGCGGCGCGCCGCGCCGGTGAGCTGCAGCGCCATCAGAAAATCGGAGGCAGCCCGCACGCCGCGCGCCAGGCCGTTCGGGATGTCGAGCAGGGTCGGGCGGCCGGCGCCCGCCGCGAGCACGATGTGATCGAAGCCCATCTCGAGGGCGCTCTTGGCAGTGATGGTGCCGCCGAAGCGCACACCGCCAAACATCGCGAAAGCGCTGCGCCGCTCGAGCAGCAGGCGGATGATCTTGAGGAAGTTCTTGTCCCAGCGCACGGTGATGCCGTATTCGGCGACTCCTCCGAAGCCGGCCATCACGCGCGCATCGAGCGGCTCGCGCAGCTCCGCGATATCGCGCACCGGACGGAAAAGTCGGCGCCGGCCGTGGGCGTCGACCCCGGACAGTGCGGAATCGAGCGGCTCGATCTTGAGTCCGTCGATACCGACCACGGTGTGACCGTCGTTCAGCAGATGATGCGCGACCGTGAACCCGGCCGGCCCAAGGCCGGTCACCAGCACGCGCTTGCCGCTCGCGGGCCGGGGATACGGGCGGCGCAGGTTTAGGGGATTCCAGCGCGTGAGCAGCGAATAGATCTCGAACCCCCACGGCAGCTCGAGCACGTCCTTGAGCGTGCGCGTCTCGGCCTGCGGGATGTCAACCGGATCCTGCTTCTGGTAGATGCAGGACTTCATGCAGTCGTTGCAGATGCGATGCCCGGTACCGGCGACCATGGCGTTGTCCACCGTGATCACCGCCAGTGCAGCGAGCGGCAGGCCGCGCGTCTTCACCAGGTGGAACTCCGAGATCTTCTCCTCGAGCGGGCAGCCCGCGAGCGTCACCCCGAACACCGTCTTCTTGAAGCTCTTCGCGGGCGGTTTGTCCTTAAGTCCCTTGGAGCACGAGTCCTTGCCCTGCTCGTGGCACCAGATGCAGTAATTGGCTTGGTCGAGCGCGCCCACCAGGTCGGTGCCGCCGTCGGTAAGCGCGAATCCCTCGCGGCGGCGCAGATGATCGCCCGCCAGCGTGTGGCGCGCAGCCCCCTGCATCGACTCGGTGCGCACAGGCACCAGGCGCATGAAGTCGAGCTTGCGCGGCGCCTTGAAGAGCACTCCCGCGCGATGCTTGGCGCGTCCCTCGGGGGTACCCGCGGCCCAGGCCGCGTAGCGCGCGGCGAGCTCGAGCTCGGGCGCATGCGCGGCCTCGTCGTCCTGCCATGCCGTGACCGCGCGCGCGAAGCCGAGCTCGCTGAACGGCTCGCCGAAGGCGCGCGCCAGCGCGGCCTCGGCTGCGGCGGCGTCGAAGCCCTGTAGCTCTTCGGGCTTGACCTTGTGCAGCGCGCGACGCTGGACGAACAGCCGCTTCACCGAATAAAGCGGCGCGAGCTCGTGGTGGCGTGCAGCCAGGCGCTGCAGCTCGGAACCGATGCCGAACAGACGGCCGAGAAAATCCTCCAGCAGCGGCGCGAGCGCAATGAGGAGATCGGATTCTTCCTTCGCGGAAAGCGCGTCCGGGCGCGCGCGCGCGCTCTCCAGCCGGGCGCGCAAGGCGGCGTCGGCTTCGCCCGCCCAGCCGAGGAAGGCCGCGTCCAGGTGCGCCAGCCCGGCACGCTCGTACAGGTCCTCGAAAGAAGCGCCGAAGGAGAGCTGCAGTTGGGGGGCGGTCTTGGTCAAAATCGTGACACGAGGCGGGAAGGCGTGGGATTCTCGCCGATTGAAGGCGCTCCCTCAAGGCAGGCGACGGTGCTTAGCACTATCGTGCATGTCATTTGCCGAGCGGTGAGCCGAGCGTTTAGCATGTGCGGCGCGATACCCAGTCGGCTCTCAAGGAGATTCGATGCAGATCAAGAACAGCGTATTTCTCGTCACCGGCGGCGCCTCTGGGCTGGGCGCCGCCACCGCCCGCATGGCGGCCGAAAACGGCGGCAAGGTGGTGATCGCAGACATGCAGGCCGACGCCGGCGAGAAGCTCGCGAGGGAGCTCGGCTCGGGCGCCCGCTTCGTCAGGACCGACGTCACCTCCGAGGCCGATGCCAAGGCGGCGGTGGATCTGGCGCAGAAGGAATTCGGCGGGTTGCAGGTGCTGGTGAACTGCGCCGGCATCGCAATCGGCGAAAAGACGATCGGCAAGGAAGGGCCGCACAAGCTCGCGAATTTCGCGCGCGTGATTAACGTCAACTTGATCGGCACGTTCAACATGATCCGCTTGGCGGCCGATGCCATGGCGAAGGCGGGGCCGAACGCCGCGGGCGAACGCGGCGTGATCATCAACACCGCCTCGGTCGCGGCGTTCGACGGGCAAATCGGCCAGGCCGCCTACTCGGCGTCCAAGGGCGGCGTGGTCGGCATGACGCTGCCGATCGCGCGCGACTTGTCGCGCAGCGGCATTCGCGTGTGCACCATCGCGCCGGGCATTTTCGAGACGCCTATGCTGCTCGGCATGCCGAAGGAGTTGCAGGAGTCGCTCGGCAAGATGGTCCCGTTCCCGTCGCGGCTCGGACGGCCTGCGGAGTACGCTCAGCTCGCGCGCAGCATCATCGAGAACGAGATGCTGAACGGCGAAGTGATCCGGCTAGACGGCGCGATCCGCATGGCGCCGAAGTGACGCGGCGCAGCGCGCGCTAGCGTGCAGACGGCGGCAGCAGCTGCTCGCGCAATTGGCGCTTGTAGAGCCGCGCGCGCTCGATATAGATGCGCGCGGCCCTTAGAAGGGAGGCTCGTTCCTCCCCGCGCAGGTCGCGCACCACCTTGCCCGGCGAGCCGAGAACCAGCACGCCGTCCGGAATCTCCCTGCCCTCGGGGATCAGCGTGTTGGCGCCGAGGAGCGACCCCTTGCCGATGCGCGCGCCGTTCATTACGACGCTGTTTATCCCGATGAGGCTGCCCTCGCCGATCGTGCAACCGTGCAGCATCGCCTTATGGCCGACGGTGACCATGCGCCCGAGCGTCAGCGGGTATCCGGGATCGACGTGCAGCACCGAGCCGTCCTGAATGTTGACGCCTTCGCCGATGTGCACGTGGTCGTTGTCGGCCCGGATCACGACCTTGAACCAGATGCTGACGTCGTTGTCCAGCGAGACCGAACCGACCAGCGTCGCGTCGTGGGCGATGAAATGGTGCTCGCCGCGCAATTCGACCCGGCGCTCTTCGAGAGAGAATATGGGCATCCGAATATCATAGCTTGAGGAGTCGCGGTGAAGGTCGTCGTGCTCGGCGCGGGGGTGATCGGCGTAACCAGCGCCTGGTATCTCGCCGAGGCGGGCCACGAGGTGACGGTGATCGAGCGCCAGCCGGAGCCGGGGCTGGAGACTTCATTCGCCAACGGCGGGCAGATCTCGGCCGGACACGCCGAGCCCTGGGCGCGCCCGGGTGTGCTGCCGAAGATCCTGCGCTGGGTCGGGCGCGAAGACGCCCCGCTGCGCTTCCGGCCGCGCCTCAGCCTGGCGCAGTGGCAGTGGGCGCTGCGCTTCCTCGGCGAATGCCTTCCCGGACGGTTCGAGCGCAATACCCGCGAGCTGGCGGGCCTCGCCCTGTACAGCCGCGAACGTCTGATCGAGCTGCGCCAGCAGACCGGCATCCGTTACGACGAATTGAGCCGCGGCATCCTGCACTTTTGCACCGAGGAGCGGGACTTCGAGGCGCTCGCGCGTCACGCCATGGCGATGCGCCAGCTCGGCATCCAGCGCGACGTGAAGACCGCGGCGGAGTGCGTGGCGATCGAGCCGGCGTTGCGAGGCAGCAGCGTGCTGGTGGTCGGCGGCGTCTACACGCCGCAGGACGAGTCGGGCGACGCGCACGCCTTTACGCGCGCGCTCGCGGACAAGGCGCGCGAGCGCGGCGTGGCGTTTCTCTACGGTCGCACGCTCGAGGCGATCGACGCGGCGGCCGGCGTGGTGAGCGGCGTGCGCCTGCGGGGTGAGACGCAGCGCATCGAGGCCGACGCGTACGTGGTGGCGCTTGGCAGCTTCAGTCCGCTGTATCTCGCGCCGCTCGGTGTGCGCATCCCCGTCTACCCGCTCAAGGGCTACTCGGTCACCCTGCCGTTGCGGCAGGACGCGGGCGCAGCCGCGCCGAGCGTCAGTCTGACAGACGAAGCCCACAAGATCGTCATCACCCGGCTGGGCGAGCGCCTCCGCGCCGCGGGCACTGCCGAGCTGACGGACTACGACGCGAGCATCGACGAAGTGCGCTGCAGGGCGATCGTGGCGCGCCTGCGCAGACTCTTCCCGGCGCTCGATACGAGCCGCGAGGCGACCTACTGGGCGGGTCTGCGCCCCGCGACGCCGAGCAACGTTCCCGTCATCGGCCGCACGCGCCTGCGCAACCTCTTCCTCAACACCGGGCACGGGACGCTCGGCTGGACGCTCGCCTGCGGCTCGGCGCGCGCGCTCGCCGACCTCATGTCCGGCCGGCGGCCGGACGTCAGGTTTGGGTTTTCGTGAGCCGTACGCCGATGCGCCAGAGCGAATCGCTGTTCTTAGACATCCGCCGCCTGCGCTATCACGTGCGGCGCTGGCCGGGCGACGCCGCGCGGCGCCTGGTGCTGCTGCACGGGTGGATGGACGTATCGGCCTCGTTCCAGTTCCTAGTGGACGAGCTGGCCGCTGACTGGGACGTGTACGCGCCCGACTGGCGCGGGTACGGGCTCACCGGCTGGGGAAGCTCCGACTGCTACTGGTTCCCGGATTACATCGCCGACCTCGACGCGCTGCTCGAGCGCATCCAGCCCGAGCACCCGGTGAACCTGGTCGGGCACAGCCTGGGCGGAAACGTGGCCGCGCTGTACGCCGGCATCCGGCCCGCGCGCGTCGCGCGCCTGGTTAACCTGGAGGGCTTCGGCATGGCCGCGACGCGACCCGAGCAGGCGCCCGGGCGCTACGCGCGCTGGCTTGAGGAGCTGCGCGACCCTCCCGGCCTGCGGCCGTACGCGAGCTTCGCCGCACTCGCCGAGCGGCTGCAGGCAGGCAACCCGCGGCTGACGCGCGCGCGCGCGGAGTTCCTGGCGCGGCATTGGGGACGCGAGACCGAGGACGGCGGCGTCGTGCTGCGCGGCGATCCCGCGCACAAGATCATCAATCCGATTCTCTACCGCTACGAGGAAGCGCGCGCAATCTGGCGCCAGGTCAGCGCACCGGTGCTGTGGATCGACGCGAGCGAGTCGGACACGCTCGCGCGCATGAAAATCGGCCTGGACGCCTACGCGGAACGGCGTGCCGCGTTCGCCCGGCTGCGCTACGAAACGCTGCAGGGCGCCGGCCACATGCTGCACCATGACCAGCCGGCGCCGCTCGCGCGGCTGATCGAGGCGTTCATGGCTGAGCAGGCATGAACATCGATCTGCATTGCCACTCGAGCGCCTCGGACGGCACGCTTTCGCCCGCGGCGCTGGTGCGGCGCGCGGCGGAGCGGGGCGTCGACGTGCTCGCGCTGACCGACCACGACCAGCTAGAGGGGCTCGCGGAGGCGCGCGCGGCCGCGCGCACGCTGCCGCTCGAGCTGATCGACGGCGTCGAGATTTCGGTGAGCTGGCGCGGGCTTACGCTGCACGTGCTCGGGCTGCGCGTCGATCCGGGCAATACCGCGCTCGCCGCGGCCCTGCGCGCGGTGCGCGCCGGGCGCCCCGAGCGTGCGCGCACGATGGCGCAGGCGCTGGCAGACGCGGGCATCCACGGCACCCTGGAGGGCGCGCTGCGCCACGCGGACAATCCGGCGCTCGTGAGCCGCACGCACTTCGCACGCCATCTGGTGGAGGTCGGGGTCGCCGCCAACGTGCGCGAGGTATTCAGGAAATACCTGGTGCCGGGGAAACCGGGCTACGTTCCCCACCGCTGGGCGACGCTCGGTGATGCGCTCGGCTGGATCCGGGCCGCGGGCGGACAGGCGGTGCTCGCGCACCCGGGTCGCTACGCGTTGTCGGCCGGAGCGATGGACGGCCTGCTGGTCGAATTTTGCGCCGGCGGGGGCGCGGGGCTGGAAGTGGTCTGCGGCAGCCATACGTCGGACCAGTACGCACTCTACGGCGCACTCGCGACGAAGCACGGCCTGGCGGCTTCGCGCGGCTCCGACTTTCACGCGCCGGGGGAAGGCGCTGAGCTCGGGTCGCTGCCGCAATTGGACGCGCGGCTGCGCCCGGTATGGCGCGACTGGGAGACCTGAGCGCGTGGCGCAGTATTTCACCGTTCACCCCACGCATCCGCAGCTGCGCCTAGTGCGCAAGGCCGCGGACATCGTTCGGCAGGGCGGTCTGATCGCGTACCCCACGGACTCCTGCTACGCGCTCGGCTGCCATCTGGGCGACGCCAAGGCGCTCGAGCACCTGAGGCGCGTGCGCGGCGTGGACGAACGGCACCACCTGACGCTCGTATGCCGGGACCTGTCGGAGATCGCGACCTATGCGATCGTCGACAACGTGCAGTACCGATTGCTGAAGGCGGCCACCCCGGGCAGCTACACCTTCATCCTGCGTGCGACGCGCGAGGTGCCCAGGCGCCTCATGCACCCCAAGCGCAAGACGATCGGCGTGCGCGTGCCGGCGCATGCGGTGGCACAGGCGCTCCTTGCCGAGCTGAACGAGCCGATGCTCTCGGCGACGCTGGCACTCCCGGGCGACGCGAGCCCGCCGTCGGAACTGGGCGACGTGCGCGCGCGCCTCGAGCACGAGCTCGACCTCATGCTCGACTCCGGGCCTTGCGGCATCGAGCCGACCACCGTGATCGACCTCTCGGCGGATGAGCCGGTGGTGCTGCGCAAGGGGCGCGGCCCGCTCGAGGCGATCGGCGTGACCGTGACGGGCTGAGACGAAACGACGGCTGCGCGCGGGCCGTCTGCTAGAATTGAGCGCTTTGTCATGGCGCGTCGATGGACGTCTCCCACCTCGTACAAACAATCGCCGTCTACGCCCTCCCTGTGCTCCTCGCGATTACGCTGCACGAGGCGGCGCACGGCTACGTCGCGCGCCACTTCGGAGACATGACCGCGTACGCGCAGGGCCGCATCAGCCTGAATCCACTGCGGCACGTCGACCTGCTCGGGACCATCGTGGCGCCTTTGCTGATCCTGCTCGTGTCGGGCGGAAAGTTCCTGTTCGGCTGGGCGAAGCCCGTACCGGTCAACTACTCCGCGTTGCGGCGACCCAAGCAGCACATGGCCTGGGTGGCCGCCGCAGGGCCGGCGGCCAACCTGCTGATGGCGCTGGGATGGGCGGTGCTCCTGCGCGTCGGGGTGTCGTTTAGCGCGCGCAGCGAGGCGTGGCTCGCGGTGCTGAAGCACTACGGCATTGCCGGCCTGGTCGAGGTTGTGCTGCGCCAAGGCAACGGCCCCGCCGAATTTCTCATCGGCGTTGGCGCCGCGGGAGTCCTGGTGAACGTGGTCCTGATGCTGCTCAACCTGCTTCCGATCCCGCCGCTCGACGGCGGACGGATCGTGACCGGCCTGCTGCCGCGCGGCGCGGCGTGGCAGTTCGCACGCATCGAGCCGTGGGGATTGCCGATCGTCCTGCTGCTGCTGTTCACCAATGTGCTGGGAAGCGTCCTCGCTCCGTTGTTCAACGAAACGGAGGCGCTGATCCGCGCCTTCGTGCTGCTCTAGGGCGCGCAATGTACGAAACGCGCGTGCTGTCGGGCATGAGGCCGACCGGGGCCCTGCACCTCGGGCACTACCATGGCGTGCTGAAGAACTGGATCCGCCTGCAGGCCGAATACCCGTGCCTGTTCTTCGTAGCCGACTGGCACGCGCTGACCACCGACTACGAGACGCCCGACCACGTGCAAAGGAACGGCTGGGAGATGGTGGTCGACTGGCTCGCGGCGGGCGTCGATCCGACGCAGGCGACGCTGTTCGTGCAGTCGCTCGTGCCGGAGCACGCCGAGCTGCACCTCCTGCTTTCCATGATGACGCCGCTCGGCTGGCTGGAGCGCGTGCCGACCTACAAGGACCAGCAGGAAAGGCTCACCGACCGGGACCTGTCGACCTACGGGTTCCTCGGCTACCCGCTACTGCAGTCGGCCGACATCCTGATCTACCGGGCGAAGTACGTGCCGGTGGGCGAGGACCAGGTGCCGCACGTGGAGTTCACGCGCGAGATCGCGCGCCGCTTCAACCATCTGTACGGGCGCGAGGCAGGCTTCGAGGACAAGGCAAAGGCTGCGGTGAAGAAGATGGGCTCGAAGAAGTCGCGCCTGTTCAACGAGCTGCGCAGCCGTTTCCTGGAGCAGGGCGACGCCGAAGCCTTGCAGCGCGCACAGGCGCTGCTCGAGGAGCAACAGAACCTGTCGCGCGGGGACCGCGAGCGCCTGTACGGCTGGCTCGAGGGCAGTGGCAAGAAGATCCTGGTCGAGCCCGAAGTACTGCTCACCGAGGCTGCACGCTTGCCCGGACTGGACGGGCAGAAGATGTCGAAGTCGTACGGCAACGCGATCGAACTGCGCGACGAGCCTGCGACGGTTACCCGGAAGATCCGCACCATGCCGACCGATCCTGCGCGTGTGAAGCGCAGCGATCCCGGCAATCCCGAGCGCTGTCCGGTGTGGCAGCTGCACCTCGTGTATTCGGATGCCGAGCGCAAGGAGTGGGTGCAGCGGGGCTGCACGAGCGCGGGCATCGGTTGCCTGGACTGCAAGCAACCGGTGATCGAGGCCGTGCTGGCCGAGCTTGCGCCCATGCGCGAGCGCGCGCAGGCCTACCGCGACGATCCCACGCTGGTGAAGAACATCATCGCCGACGGATGCGAGCGGGCGCGCAAGCTGGCGAACGAGACCATGCGCGACGTGCGCGAGGCAATGGGGCTCGACTACGGCTGATGAGCGATCCCGTTCAGCTGACGGTCCCGACGCCGGTGCCGGTCGCGCGCATCTACGGCGAGCCGTTGATCGAGCTGCCGCAGGATCTTTACATCCCGCCCGATGCGCTCGAAGTGTTCCTGGAGACGTTCCAGGGGCCGCTCGACCTGCTTCTGTACCTCATCCGCAAGCAGAATCTCGACGTGCTCGACATCCCGATGGCTCCCCTGACGCGCCAGTACCTCGAGTACGTCGAGATCATGCGCGTCAAGAACCTCGAGCTCGCGGCCGAGTACCTCGTCATGGCGGCGGTGCTGATGTCGATCAAGTCGCGCATGCTGCTGCCGCGCCCCCAAGCGCTGCGCGAGGAGGAAGAGGATCCGCGCGCCGAGCTGGTGCGGCGGTTGCTGGAGTACGAGCAGATCAAGAAGGCGGCGCTCAAGCTCGATCAGCTGCCGCAGGTGGGGCGCGAGGTGGTGGCGGTTTCGGTGTGGATCGAAAAGACGATCGTCGAGCGCCTGCCGGAAGTCTACCCGCCGGACCTGGCGGAGGCCTGGCGCAGGCTGCTTCATCGTGCGCGGCTCGCAGCGCACCACCGGGTATCGCGCGAGGAGCTTTCGGTGCGCGCGCACATGAGCGCCATCCTGCGCCGGCTGCGCGAGCATCGCGTGCTCGAATTCACGGAGCTGTTCGACCCGACGCGCGGCGTCGCCGTGCTGGTGGTCAATTTCCTCGCCATGCTCGAGCTCGCGCGCGAGCTGCTCATCGTGGTCACGCAAGCCGAAGGCTTCGCCCCGATTTACGTAAAATTGTCAGATGCTGAATCCCACTGAGGTGAAGCGCGTCATCGAGGCAGCGCTGCTCGCATCGCAGGAGCCGCTCTCGCTCGGCGAGCTGAAACGGCTGTTCGACGAGGAAATTGGCGCTGATACGCTGCGCCGGCTTCTCGGCGAGCTGCGCGAGGAATGGAGTACGCGCGCCGTCGAGCTCGTGAACCTCGCGAGCGGCTGGCGCTTCCAGACGCGGCCCGAATTCCAGTCCTTCGTCGACCGCCTGCAGCCTGAGCGGGCGCCGCGGTATTCGCGCGCGGTGATGGAGACGCTCGCCATCGTCGCCTACCGCCAGCCGGTCACGCGGGGCGATATCGAGGACATTCGCGGCGTGGCGGTGTCGGCGCAGATCATCCAGACGCTCGAGAATCGCGGCTGGATCGACATCGTGGGGCACCGCGAGACGCCGGGCCGGCCGGCGCTGTACGCCACGACCAAGCGCTTCCTGGACGACCTCGGACTGCGCACGCTGGAGGAGCTTCCCCCGCTGGAAGAGATCGCGAGGACCCTGGAGCTTGAGCCGGCCGCGCCACGAATCGAATCCGCCTCCGGCGGGTAAAGCTGCTCGCGGCGAGCGGCTGCAGAAGCTGCTCGCGGCCGCGGGACTCGGCTCGCGCCGGGAGATCGAGACATGGATTGCGCAGGGGCGGGTCTCGGTCTCCGGGCGCACGGCGCACCTCGGCGACCGCGCCACGCCCGAGGACGTGATCTTCCTGGACGGCGAGCCGGTGCAAGGCCGCGCGCGCGCAGCGGTCCCGCCGCGGGTACTTCTCTACCACAAGCCGGTCGGCGAGATCGTCACGCGCAGCGATCCGCGTGGACGTCCGTCGGTGTTCGCGCGCCTGCCGCCTCTTGCGGCAGGGAAATGGACCTCGGTCGGGCGGCTCGACGTGAACACCTCCGGCCTGCTCGTATTCACCGATTCCGGCGAGCTGGCAAATCGGCTGATGCATCCGCGCTACGGCGTCGAGCGGGAGTATCTGGTGCGCGTCCTCGGCCAACTCGGTGCCGCAGAGTGGCGTGCATTGCTTACCGGCGTGAGACTGGACGACGGGCCCGCAGCCTTTGCCACGCTCGAGCGCGCGGACGAGGATAAATCCGATGCGGCGGCCAACCGCTGGTACCGGGTGAGCCTGCGCGAAGGGCGCAAGCGCGAGGTGCGGCGTATGTTCGAGACGGTCGGCCTGCGCGTCAGCCGGCTGGTGCGTACGCGCTTCGGACCGCTCGAGCTGCCAAGGGATCTCGCGCCCGGGCGCGCGCGCGAGCTCGGACCATCCACGGTGCGCGAGCTCATGCAGCGCCTCGGCGTGCGCGTCTGACCTGAACAGAGCGCCCGAACGGCGTTGTTTCGCCGGGGAAAATCTGTTAAGCTTCAACAGTTTCAAAGGCCGGGGGTACCTTCCCGGCAAGAAAAGATGGGCTTCGGCCCATTTTTTGTTTGCGCGACAGTATTTGACGTGATGGGGGCGATCGCCGGCATCGTTGAGCCCGTCGTGACGGGCATGGGCTACGACCTGGTGGACACGCAGGTGTCGGGCCGCGGCCGGCTGGTGCGCATCTTCATCGACAAGGCGGGCGGAGTGACGGTGGACGACTGCGCCGAGGTGAGCCGCCAGCTCGTGCGGGTGCTCGAAGTCGAGGGCATCGACTACGAGCGGCTCGAGGTGTCGTCGCCCGGCCTGGACCGGCCGCTGCGCAAGGCCGCGGATTTCGAGCGCTTTGCTGGCCAGCGTGTCGACGTGCGCATGAGAATGCCGGACGCCAGCGGCCGGCGCAGGTTTGTCGGGCGGCTGCAGGGCGTGCAGGGTGACGCGGCCACCGTGATCGTCGATGGGCGAGCAGTGGCGCTTGAATTGTCGGGCATGGAGCGGGCGAGGCTCGTTCCTGACCTTTGATCGGAGAGTATCGAGATGAGCCGTGAACTTCTGCTTCTGGTAGACGCGCTGGCACGCGAGAAGAACGTCAACCGGGATGTCGTGTTCGGCGCCCTGGAGATGGCGCTCGCCTCGGCAACCAAGAAGCGCTATAGCGACGACGTGGACGTGCGCGTCGCGATCGATCGCAACACCGGCGGCTACGAGTCCTTCCGCCGGTGGAAAGTGGTGCCCGACGACGCGGTCGAGCTGCCGCCGGCGCAGATCGCGCTTTCGGAGGCGCAGAAGCGCAAGTCCGACATCAAGCTCGAGGAGTTCATTGAAGAACCTCTTGAGGCGATCGAGTTCGGCCGCATCGGCGCGCAAACCGCCAAGCAGGTCATCCTGCAGCGCATCCGCGACGCCGAGCGCGAGCAAATCCTGAACGACTTCCTCTCGCGCGGCGACGAGCTCGTGACCGGCACGGTGAAGCGCATGGAGCGCGGCAGCGCGCTAGTCGAGTCCGGCCGCCTCGAGGCGCTGCTGCCGCGCGAGCAGATGATCCCGAAGGAAAATCTTAGGGTCGGCGACCGCGTGCGCGCCTGGGTCATGAAGATCGATCGCGGGGCGCGCGGGCCGCAACTCATTCTTTCGCGCACGGCTCCCCAGTTCATCATGAAGCTGTTCGAGCTGGAGGTACCGGAAATCGAGGAAGGCCTGCTCGAGATCAAGTCGGCTGCGCGTGACCCGGGCATTCGCGCCAAGATCGCCGTGTTGTCGAACGACAAGAGGATCGATCCGATCGGCACTTGCGTCGGCATGCGCGGCTCCCGCGTGCAGGCTGTTACGCAGGAGCTGGCCGGCGAGCGCGTCGACATCGTGCTGTGGTCCGCGGATCCCGCGCAATTCGTCATCGGCGCGCTGGCGCCCGCGGAAGTGACCTCGATCGTGGTCGACGAGGAAAAGCACGCCATGGACGTGGTCGTCGACGAAGAAAACCTGGCGATAGCAATCGGGCGCAGCGGCCAGAACGTGCGCCTTGCCTCGGAGCTCACCGGCTGGCAGATCAACCTGATGACCGAGGAAGAGTCCTCCAAGAAGCAGCAGGAAGAGAGCGGGCGCACGCGCGAGCTCTTCATGCAGCGCCTGGACGTCGACGAGGAGGTCGCCAACATTCTGATCCAGGAGGGCTTCTCGACGCTCGAGGAGGTCGCCTATGTGCCGATCAACGAACTGCTGGAGATCGAGGCCTTCGACGAAGATACGGTGAACGAGCTGCGCAACCGTGCGCGCAACGCGCTGCTGGTCGCTGCCATCGCCAACGAAGAGAAGGTGGAGGGAATAGATCCACAGCTGCTTAGCCTCGAGGGCATGGACACCCAGCTCGCCGCCAAGCTCGCCGAGGGCGGGGTGCGCACGCGCGACGAGCTTGCCGACCTCGCGGGCGACGAGCTGATGGAGCTCAGCGGGCTAGACGAGGAGCGCGCCAAGAACCTGATCATGGCGGCGCGCGCGCACTGGTTCGCAGAGGCCGGTGCGGGCGAGCCGACGGAGCACAAGGAGGTCCAGTAACGTGGCACAGACCAGCGTCGCACAATTTGCGAGCGAGTTGAAGGTTCCGCCCGCAGTGCTGCTCGAGCAGTTGCGGGCTGCCGGCGTCGAGAAGCGCGTTCCGGAGGACTCCCTCACCGACCAGGACAAGTCGCGCCTGCTCGAGTACCTGCGCAAGGCGCACGGCTCGGCCGAGGCGAAGAACAAGATCACGCTGACGCGCAAGCAGACCAGCGAGATCAAGAAGTCCGACTCGATGGGCAAGGCGCGCACCATTCAGGTCGAGGTGCGCAAGAAGCGCGTGTTCGTGAAGCGCGACGAGTCCGCGGCCGAGGCAGCCGCGGAAGCGCCGGCGCAGGCGGCGGCGCCCGCGCCGACGCCGACCCTGGATGCGCGGGAAATAGAGTTGCGCGAGGCCGAGGCGCGCCGGCAGCAGCAGCTCGCCGAGATCCAGGCCCAGGAACTACGCGAGAAGCAGGAACGCGAAAAGCGCGATGCCGACCAGAAGCAGGCCGAGCGCGAAGCCCAGGCCGCGTTGAGCAAAGCCGCGGCGCCGGCCGCGGCGCAGGCTCCCTCGGAAGGGACGCTGCACGCGCCGAAGGCCAAGGCGGAAGAGGGCAAGGCCGAGAAGAAGGCGAAGAAGGTCAAGACCACGACGGTGCTGCGCGACGATTCCGCGCGCCGTCGCATGATCAAGACGCGCGGCGACCTGGGCGGCGGCGTGGCAGGCTGGCACGCGCGCGGCGGCGTGCGCCACCGTCCGGCGGCGGGCGCGGAGCAGGCGAGCTTCGCGCAGCCCACCGAGCCGATCGTGCGCGAGGTCGCGGTTCCCGAGACCATCACCGTGGGCGAGCTCGCCCACAAGATGTCGGTCAAGGCCGCGGAGGTCATCAAGACCCTCATGAAGCTCGGCACCATGGCCACCATCAACCAGATGCTCGATCAGGACACGGCGATGATCGTGGTCGAGGAGATGGGTCACAAAGGCAAGCTGGCCAAGCTGGAAGACCCCGAGGCCTATCTAGCCGAAGCGGTCGAGGAGCATGCCGCCGAGGCGCACGCGCGGCCGCCCGTGGTCACCGTCATGGGCCACGTCGACCACGGCAAGACCTCGCTGCTCGACTATATCCGGCGCAGCAAGGTGGCTGCCGGTGAAGCCGGGGGCATTACCCAGCACATCGGCGCCTATCACGTCGAGACGCCGCGCGGCGTCGTCACGTTCCTCGACACTCCGGGCCACGAAGCGTTTACCGCAATGCGCGCGCGCGGCGCGAAGGTTACCGACCTCGTGATCCTGGTCGTGGCGGCGGACGATGGCGTGATGCCGCAGACTCTGGAAGCGATCAATCACGCGAAGGCGGCAGGCGTGCCGCTGGTGGTGGCGATCAACAAGGTCGACAAGCCGGATGCCAATCCCGACAAGGTGAAGCAGGAGCTGCTAAACCACGGGGTGGTCCCCGAGGAATACGGCGGCGACTCGCCGTTCGTGCTGGTGTCGGCGAAGACCGGACGAGGCATCGACGATCTGCTGGAGCGGGTGCTTCTGCAGGCCGAGGTTCTCGAGCTCAAGGCGCCGACGGACACGCCGGCCAAGGGCGCGGTGATCGAAGCGCGCCTGGACAAGGGACGCGGGCCGGTCGCGACGCTGCTGGTGCAATCCGGCACCCTGCACCGCGGCGACGTGGTGCTAGCGGGCGAGGTCTATGGGCGCGTGCGCGCGATGCTCGACGAGAACGGCAAGCCGACGCCAACGGCCGGGCCGTCGATCCCGGTCGAGGTGCAGGGCCTGTCCGATGTTCCGCAGGCTGGCGCGGAAATGGTGGTCATCACGGACGAACGCAAGGCGCGCGAGATCGCGCTGTTCCGCCAGGGCAAGTTCCGCGATGTCAAGCTCGCCAAGCAGCAGGCCGCCAAGCTCGAGAACGTGTTCGAGCAGATGGGCGAAGGGGAGAAGAAGGTCCTCGCGATCGTGCTCAAGGCGGACGTACAAGGTTCGCAGGAGGCGATGGTGCATGCGCTCAGTCGCCTGTCGACCGAGGAGGTGAAGGTGAACGTGGTACACGCCGGCGTAGGTGGAATCACCGAATCGGACGTGAACCTGGCGATGGCCTCGCGCGCCATCATCATCGGCTTCAACACGCGCGCCGACGCGACCGCGCGGCGCTTGATCGAGAACGCGGGAGTCGAGGTCCGCTACTACAACATCATTTACGAGGCCGTCGAAGAGATCAAGGCGGCGCTCTCGGGAATGCTCGCACCGGAGAAGAAGGAGCAGGTAATCGGGCTGGTCGAGGTGCGCCAGGTGTTCCGCATCTCCAAGGTCGGCGCGGTGGCGGGCTGCTACGTCCTCGAAGGCATCGTGCGGCGCAATGCGCAGGTGCGAGTGCTGCGCGACAACGTGGTCATCCACACCGGCGATATCGACTCACTGAAGCGCTTCAAGGAGGACGTGCGCGAGGTGAAGGCGGGCTTCGAGTGCGGAATTTCGCTCAAGAACTTCAGTGATCTGAAGGAGGGCGACCAGTTCGAGGCGTTCGAAGTCCTCGAAGTCGCCCGCACGCTGTAGCCGGTGCGTCAGGCACGCCGCGGAGGGCGGCCGCAGAAGGTCGCCGACCAGATCCAGCGCGAGCTGTCGGATGTGCTGCATCGCGAATTGCGCGACCCTGCGGTCGGGATGGTCACGCTGACCGGGGTGCAGGTGTCGCCCGATTGCGCATACGCGACGGTGCTTTTCACCTGCATGGACGCGGCGCATGCCCCACAGGCTGCCAAAGGGTTGCAGCGCGCGGCGGGGTTTCTACGCTCGCAGCTCGCCAAGCGGATCAAGCTCTACACTGCGCCGGAACTGCGCTTCGTGTACGACGAATCGATCGAACGCGGCGCGCGCCTGTCGCAGCTGATCGACAGCGTTTCAGGCGGCGACAAGCACTGATCGCCCGCCGCACGATGCGTCGAAAGCTCGATGCGGCACTGTTGCTCGACAAGCCGCCGGGCATCACCTCGAACGCCGCCCTGCAATCGGCCAAGCGTCTCTATCGCGCGCAGAAGGCAGGTCACGCGGGCACGCTAGACCCGCTAGCTTCGGGCCTGTTGGTCGTGCTGTTCGGCGAGGCGACCAAATTCGCGGGCCCTTTGCTCGATGCGCCCAAGGAGTACCTCGCGCGCGTCCGTCTGGGAGAGACGACCACGACTGGGGACGCCGAGGGCGAGACGCTCGAGCGCCGGGAGGTGCGCGTGAGCGCCGCGGAAATAGAGGCGGTCCTGGCGCGTTTCCGGGGAGTCGTGCGGCAGGTGCCGCCGATGTATTCGGCGCTCAAGCACGGCGGTCGGCCGCTGTACGAGCTGGCGCGCGAGGGGCGCAGCGTCGAGCGTCAGCCGCGCGAGGTCGAGATCCACATGCTCGAGCTGCTTGCGCGCGACGGGACGGACCTCGAGCTGCGGGTTCGCTGCAGCAAGGGCACTTACGTGCGCACCTTGGCGGAGGATATCGGCGCGGCGCTCGGGGTCGGCGCGCACCTGGTGGCCTTGCGTCGGACCGCGGCCGGCGGCATGGGCCTGGGCCGGGCGAGCACCCTCGAGGCGCTGCAAGGCCTGGCCGAGGCAGAGCGCGACGCACGGCTGATGCCGCTGGAGGCGCTGCTGGGCGACCTGCCGCGGCTGGAGCTCGACGAGCAGCAGGCCCGGCGCTTTTGCAACGGCCAGCGGATCCAGCTATCCGGCGGCGGGAGCGGGCTGTGCGCCATCTTCGGGCCGCAGCGCCGCGTCCTGGGGCTGGGCGAGCATGCCGCGGGCGGCCTGCTGCGCCCGCTAAGGCTGGTTGCGCGCTCTCCGGAGGCGGCGCAAGCGGCTGAATAACATCAAAAAACTTGTGATCGCAGGTATCGTTAAGGTAAAATCGCGGTTTGCACGAGGAGAGATTATGGTTTTGCAGGTCGCGCAGAAGGCGCAGGTCGTCAAAGAATTCCAGCGTTCCGGCAGTGACACCGGCTCGCCAGAAGTGCAGGTCGCGCTGCTCACCGAGCGCATCAACGGCCTAACCGAGCACTTCAAGACGCACGTGAAAGACTTCCACTCGCGCCGCGGGCTGCTCAAGCTGGTAAGCCAGCGCCGCAAGCTGCTCGATTACCTGAAGGGCAGCGACGCGGAAAAGTACCGCGCGCTGATCGATCGGCTCGGCCTGCGCAAGTAGCTCGCCTCGATGTATCGACTCAAGGCGCTCGTTCGACAGACGGGCGTCTTTTTTTGTTGCGTTCGCCAAGCGCCCTGAGCACAGGGACGGCGGGCCCGCTGCGGCGCGCCCATACTGCTAGAGGAACATAGCCTTGAATCCAATCAAGAAGACATTTTCATTCGGCGCCCACCAGGTCACGCTCGAGACGGGCGAGATCGCGCGCCAGGCTGGCGGAGCGGTGGTCTGCACGATGGACGACACCGTCGTCCTCGCGACGGTAGTCGCAGCCAAGGACGCGCGTCCTGGGCAGGATTTCTTTCCGCTCACCGTGGATTACGTCGAGAAGACCTACGCCGCGGGCAAGATCCCGGGCGGCTTCTTCAAGCGCGAGGGACGGCTTTCGGAGCGCGAAACCCTTACTTGCCGTCTGATCGACCGTCCCATCCGGCCGCTCTTTCCAGAGGGGTTCTACAACGAGGTGCAGGTCGTCGCCACGGTCATCTCGGTCAACCCCGAGGTCGACCCAGATATTCCGGCGATGATCGCCGTGTCGGCCGCGCTTACGATCTCGGGCATTCCGTTCAACGGGCCGATCGGCGCCTGCCGCGTTGGCTATCTGAACGGCGCCTACGTGCTCAATCCCACGGCAACGCAGCTCAAGGAATCGAAGCTCAATCTGGTGGTCGCGGGCACCGACCAGGGCGTGCTGATGGTGGAATCCGAGGCGCTCGAGCTGCCCGAGGACATCATGCTCGGCGCGGTCGTATTCGGGCACGAGCAGATGCAGGCGGCGATCCAGGCGATCGACGAACTCGCCGAACTGGCAGGCAAGCCCGCCTGGGAATGGCAGCCACCCGCAGCTAACCAGGCGCTCGTCGCGCGCGTCGCTGCGCTCGCCGAGTCCGACCTGCGCGCGGCGTTTGCGATGAAGCAGAAGCAGGCGCGCAATACGCGGCTGGGCGAGATCCGCAAGGGCGCGCTCGCCGCGCTGGAAGCGGAGGCGGGCTCGGCGCTAGACGCGAACGAGGTGAAGGACGTCTTCTTCAATCTCGAGTCGAAGATCGTGCGCAGCCAGATCCTGGACGGAGAGCCGCGCATCGACGGACGCGATACGCGCACCGTGAGGCCGATCGACATTCGCGTCGGCGTGCTGCCGCGCACGCACGGCTCGGCGCTGTTCACGCGCGGCGAGACGCAGGCCCTGGTGACCGTGACCCTCGGCACGGGCCGCGACGAGCAGATCGTCGACGCGATCACCGGCGAATACCGCGAGCGCTTCATGCTCCACTACAACATGCCGCCCTACGCGACCGGCGAGGTCGGACGCATGGGTCCACCCAAGCGCCGCGAGATCGGCCACGGCAGGCTCGCCAAGCGCGCGCTCGTCGCGGTGTTGCCGACGCCGGAGGAATTCGGCTACTCGCTGCGCGTGGTCTCGGAGATCACCGAGTCGAACGGCTCATCGTCGATGGCATCGGTGTGCGGCGGCAGCCTCGCACTGATGGACGCGGGCGTGCCTTCCAAGGCGCACGTTGCCGGAATCGCCATGGGACTGATCAAGGAAGGCAACCGCTTCGCTGTGCTGACCGACATCCTCGGCGACGAGGACCATCTCGGCGACATGGACTTCAAAGTCGCCGGCACGGAGCGCGGCGTGACGGCGCTGCAGATGGACCTCAAGATCGAGTCGATCACCAAGGAGATCATGCAGGTGGCGCTCAGCCAGGCGCGCGAGGGCCGCATGCACATCCTGGAGCTGATGAAGCGCGCCATCGAAGGCTCGCGTACCGAGCTGTCGACCTACGCGCCGCGCATCATCAAGATGAAGATCAACCCGGACAAGATCCGCGACGTGATCGGCAAGGGTGGCGTGGTGATCCGCGGCATCCAGGAGGAGACTGGCACCACCATCGAGATCGAGGACGACGGCACGATCAACATCGCCTGTGTCTCATCGGAGGGCGGCGAGGCGGCCAGGAAGAAGATCCAGGAGCTCACCGCGGACGTCGAGGTGGGCAAGGTGTACGACGGCACGGTGCTGCGGCTGCTCGACTTTGGCGCGATCGTGCAGCTGCTCCCTGGGCGCGACGGGTTGCTGCACATCTCGCAGATCAGCCACGAGCGCGTGAACGCCGTGTCAGATCACCTCAAGGAAGGCCAGTCGGTAAAGGTCAAGGTGCTGGAGGCCGACGACAAGGGCAGGGTGCGCCTGTCGATGAAGGCGCTCAGCCAGCAGGAGACGGCGAAGCAGGGCTGAGAACGGCCCTGCGGTCCTACTTCGCGACCTGGCGCTCGCGCATCTCGTCGAGCGTCTTGCAGTCTATGCACAGCGTCGCGGTCGGGCGCGCCTCCAGGCGCTTCAGCCCGATCTCGACGCCGCAGCTGTCGCAATAGCCGTAGTCATTCGCGTCGATGCGCGCGATCGTCTCGTCGATCTTCTTGATGAGCTTGCGCTCGCGGTCGCGGTTGCGCAGCTCGAGCGCCATGTCCGACTCCTGGCTCGCGCGGTCGTTGGGGTCGGCGAACACGGTGGCCTCGTCCTGCATGGTGTGCACCGTGCGATCGATCTCCTCCGAGAGCTCGGCCTTCAGCTGCTCGAGGATCTTGCGGAAGTGCGTGCGCTGCCGGGCGTTCATGTACTCCTCGCCCTTCTTCGCAGCGTAGGGCGTGAAGCCTTTTCGTGTGAGTTCGACCGCCATTTGTGCAGCAACCGGAAAAAAGGAAAGGCGCTTTTTAGCAGAAAAGCCCCCCTGCGGCAAGCAAGATCGGACCGCGCGCATATCGCCGATTTATCACGGGCTTGCGTTGCGACACGCGGTACCCGGGAGTATCATGTGCGACCGTTTTTCGGGGTGTGGCGCAGTCTGGTAGCGCGCTTGCTTTGGGAGCAAGATGTCGGGAGTTCAAATCTCTCCACCCCGACCACGTTTGCGGGGACTTGCGCCAGCGGGACTGCCCGTAGCTCAACCGGATAGAGCACCAGCCTTCTAAGCTGGGGGTTGTGGGTTCGAGTCCCGCCGGGCAGGCCAGAGTGCCCGAATGAAGCGCAGCGACGCGCCGCGAGGCGCGGCGGTTTTGCAGCACGACGGTGGCCGTAGCTCAAAGGTAGAGTCCTGGATTGTGATTCCAGTTGTTGTGGGTTCGAGTCCCATCGGCCACCCCAATTCCTAGAAACGCCCCGCCGCGCGCGGGCGTCTTCGTACGTCGCAATTCGGCCGGCCGATCCACACCGTCGGATGGCTCGACGGACTACAATCACGCTCATGATGCTCACCGCCGTACTGATGCACGCGCCGGAAGGCGGATTCACGGCCCTTAATCCGGAAACCGGGACCACCACGCAGGGCGAGTCGATCGAAGAGGCGCTCGCAAACCTGCGAGAGGCAACCGAGCTATATCTCGAGGAGTTCCCGCTTCCGTCCGTCGGTCAACCGCTAATTACGACATTCCAGATCGAAGAGCATGCCTAAGCTGCCCCGCGTATCCGGGGCGGAGGTCGTGCGAGCGTTACAGCGGCTGGGCTTCGTGGTGGCGCGCCAGCGCGGTAGCCACATCGTGATGCGCCGCGGCTCAAGCGGCTGCGTCGTGCCCAATCATCAGGAACTCAAAACCGGGACGCTCTCCGGCGTGCTCAAGCAGGCCGGCGTCTCGGCTGAAGAGTTCCTGCAGCAGTTATAGGTACGAACCATCGGGGTCAGGGTCGGCGCATCTGCGCCATTCATGTGCGATGTCTGCGCCCAAGCGGCGCCTTGCGTTCGTCAAGATTCTCGCTTAGAGGATCTTTCGCTGGTTCTGCGCCTACGGTGATGCGATCTACGCTGCAGATGGCAATCGCCCGGCGCAAGTGCTATCTCTTTTTATCGTTCATCAGGAGAGTAGCGCAGTTCTAAAGTCGCGGCGATGAGCGGGCCTGCTCGGGTTGCGGGCCGTCGGAAGAGCCCGTGCCGAAGCTCACCGCCGCGCTCGCGCTCGCCCTCGTGGCGGGAATTCCCACCGGCCAGGCGCAGTCGCTTGCCTGCCATCTGTCCTCGCCGCGCACCGACCCGGGCACGGGCTTCACCGCGTTCGGCAGCGCCGAACAGGTACTCGCCCGGGGCGGCAATAACGGCCCCGCCTGGGAGTGGGGGGTCGGCACGGACACTGATGCCGGCGTGTTCACCCACGGCAGCCTTGACTGGGTCGCCGGGCACATCTACCAGTGGACGAGGAGGATCCGGCTCTGGACCTGGCAACGCTTGCAGCCTCGTGACGTCGAAGCGGTCCTCAAGATTACGCGGCCGTCCCTCTACGACGCCAGCGGCCGCCTGATCGCCGAGACCGATCCGGGAGGAGGGCTCAAGCGCGAGATCTTGTACCTCGGTGACATGCCGGTGGGGGTGGTTCAATGAGAACTCTCGCTCCCATCGCGCTATTCCTGTCGCTCCTCGCCGCAAGCGGCGCGCAGGCCCAGTCCGAGATCATCCTCGATAACGGCGGCGCCGCCTTTGCCACTGGCGATGCGCGCGAAGCTTGCGGACGATGCAAAGCTGCTTGCCTACATCTGACGACGACACCTGTCCGAGGTCAATGCAATTCCGTGGCTCGGGCTCAAACTCCATGCTACCGGGAGGAGATGTTCGGGCGGCGAACCGTCCCACGGGATGCGCGGAGGGGAAGTCAGCGTCCGACGCGCACGCCGCGCACGCAAGACCGAACACGACGCCCGTTTGTAAGCAGGCAGTCAGAACGCGGCAAGATGAATGCAGGACTTGCCGCGCACAATTCAAATTGGTGGAGATAACCTGCAAGGAGGAGTGAATTGAACAATCCTAATTCGACCGGCACCGCCGGCGCCGTCCCCAACCGATGGTTCCAGCTCGTGGTCGGCATCATCTGCATGGTGATGATCGCCAATCTCCAGTACGGCTGGACGCTGTTCGTGCATCCGATCAATGCCGCGCATGGCTGGGCGATCGCGAGCATTCAGGTGGCGTTCGCCATCTTCGTCGCGCTCGAGACCTGGCTCACGCCGATCGAGGGCTGGATCGCCGACCGCCTCGGCCCCACGCGCGGCCCGAAGCTGGTCGTCGCAGTGGGCGGGATCCTCGTTGCGCTGGGCTGGATGGTCAACGGCAGCGCCGAATCGCTCGGCATGCTGTATTTCGGCTCGGTGCTCACCGGTACCGGCGCGGGCGCGGTGTATGCGACCTGTGTCGGCAATGCGGTGAAATGGTTTCCCGACCGGCGCGGCCTGGCCGTCGGCCTGACCGCGGCCGGGTTCGGCGCGGGCGCGGCGCTCACCGTGGTCCCGATCCGTCACGTGATCGCGTCGAGCGGGTACGGGGAAGCGTTCTTCTGGTTCGGCCTGATCCAGGGCGGGATCATCTTCATCCTCGCTTGGGCGATGCGCGGACCGCTCGAGGGTCAGACCCCCAGCGCGGCGAAGGTCAAGGTCGCCGTGAGCGCGCGCAGCTACACGCCGGGCGAAATGCTGCAGACCGTTACCTTCTGGGTCCTGTACGTCATGTTCCTGCTGGTGGCGGCGAGCGGCCTGATGGCGACTGCGCAGGTCGCTCTGATCGCGAAGGACTTCGGCATCGCGAGCACCCCGATCTTGGGAGCTGTCACGGCGCTCTCGCTGGCGCTGATCGTGGACAACGTGGCGAACGGGGCCGCGCGCCCGCTGTTCGGCTGGATCTCCGACCAGATCGGTCGCGAGAACACGATGGCCATCGCGTTCGGTCTGGGCGGCATCAGCTACTGGCTGCTGGGCTCGATGGGTCACGCGCCCTGGGCGTTCGTGATTTTCGCCGCGCTGATCTTCCTGACCTGGGGCGAGATCTTCAGCCTGTTCCCGTCGACCTGCACCGACACCTTCGGGACGAAGTACGGCACGACCAACCTGAGCCTGCTGTACACGTCGAAGGGTGCGGCAGCGTTCCTCGTGCCGGTCGCGAACATGATCAAGCACTCGACCGGCAGCTGGCACATGGTGTTCGTGGTAGCCGCGGTGATGAACTTCATCGTCGTGGCGCTGGCACTCGTGGTGCTCAAGCCGCTGCGCGCGAAGCAGATCGCGGGCGGCGCGCAGCATCTCGCCGGCGCGACCGGCTAAGCGCGGCCAGGCGCGGCGCGTCCGGGGCGGGCGCGCCGCGTGCGCAGCAGGACCATGCGCTCGCCGGCGTGCATAGCGCCGGCGTAAACTGTCGCTCCCGCAGGAGCGCCTTGGAGCCCACCGGAGGAGCGGCACGCGGATGCACGTCGAGCGCGAGCTCAAGTTCCGGCTTGCCGCGGCCTCCGCTTCCCGCGTCTGGCGCCTGGTTCCCCGCCCCGCGCCGGTCCGACGGCGCGTGCTGGAAAGCGTCTATTACGACACTGCCGACCGCCGGCTGCGCGCCGCGCGCGCGGCGCTGCGCCTGCGGCGCGACGGGCGCCGCTGGCTGATCTGCCTCAAGCGCGACGCCGCGCCGGCGAGCGGGCTCGCGCAGCGCAGCGAATGGGAAGTGGCGGTGGCACGCCGCGCCCTGGCGGTCGACGCGCTGCCGCTCGCCGAGATCCGCGCGACCTCCGGCATCGACCTGCGGTCGCTCGCGCCGCGCCTCGCGCCGGCCTTCAGCACGCGCTTCACGCGGCGCTCGTCTGAATTCGTACTCCCCGACGGGACGCGGCTCGAGCTGTGCGTCGATCGGGGCAGCATTGCCGCCGCCCGCCGGCGCGCACCGATCCAGGAGCTGGAGCTCGAGCTCGTTGCAGGTGACTTGACGGCCATGCTCGACTTCGCCAAACGGCTGGTCGAGCCGCTGCGCCTCGAGCTCGAGCCTCTCAGCAAGGCGGAGCGCGGCTACCGGCTGGCGGCAGGTGAGCGCGGCGCGCCGGTCAAGGGACGTTGGCCCGCGCTCGGGCATACCGCGTCAGCGGAGAGCGCAATGCTCGCCGTGGTGCAGGCCTGCCTTGCGCAGATCGAGGGGAACCTGGACGGCGTGGCGCAGGCCTCGGACCCGGAGTACCTGCACCAGCTGCGAGTGGGCATGAGGCGCCTGCGCGCGGCCTGGCGCAGCTTCGAAGATCTCGAACCTCGCAATGCGTTTCGCGGGCCCGCCGCCGAGGCGAAGGAGCTGATGCCGGTGCTGGGCAGGGCGCGCGACTGGGACGTGTTTTGCCTCGGGCTGCGGCGTAACGGGCTGTCGCGGCAAGCGAGCGCGGCGCGCGCCCGCGCATCTGCCCAGGCGCAGGCGCTCGTGCGGTCGGCGCGCATGCAAAGTTTTCTGCTCGGCGTCCTCCGCTGGATGGAGCAGGCGCCATGGCACACGGACGGTAGGGCGGCGCGGCCCGCGCAAACTTATGCGGCGCGCGTGCTGCCGCGCCTCGAGCGCAGGCTGCGGCGCTGCGGCGATAAGGTTGACTGGGAGGATGCGTCGCAGCGCCACCGCTTGCGTATCCGGGTGAAGCGCCTGCGCTACGCCTGCGAACCGTTCGCGTCGCTCTATGGCGGCCGGAGCACGACGCGCTATCTGCGGGACCTCGAGGCGCTGCAGGACGTCCTGGGGGCGCTGAACGATATCGCCGTCGGCCGGCGCCTGCTGGGCGGGCTTAAGCTCAGGCGCGGCGAGGGCGCGCCCGTACTGCGGTCCTACGCGGCGCGCGAGCGGCATCTGATCGCGCGCCTCGAGCGGGCCTGGCGCGCGTGGAGGAAGGCGACGTCGCCGTGGTGAGCGGTAGCTGCGCGCGCTCGAGTAGGAACACGTGCTCCGGCCCGGCGCTCGTCTCGAGCCAGAGAAACGGCAGCGACGGGAATGCCTTCTCCAGCGCGCTCCGATTGTGGCCGATCTCGCACACCAGCAGCCCACCGGGAGCGAGGTACGCGCGTGCCTCGGCGAGGATGCGGCGCACGAAATCCAGGCCGTCCGCGCCGCCGGCGAGCGCCGCGCGCGGCTCGTGCCGGTATTCCGGCGGCAGCGTACGCATCGAGGCTGCCTTGACGTAGGGCGGGTTGCTGACGATCAGGTCGTAGCGCCGGCCACGTAACTGCGCGAAGAGGTCGGAGCGCACGAGGCGCACGCGCCGCCCGAGGCGGTAGCGCGCAACGTTGCGCCGCGCAACGGCGAGCGCGTCGGCAGAAAGGTCGGACGCGTCGACCTGCGCGCCAGGGAAGCGCTTCGCGAGCAGCACGGCCAGGCAGCCCGAGCCGGTGCACAGGTCGAGCGCGCTGCGCACGCTCCGCGGCAGCCACGGCTCGAGCCCGGCGCGCAGCAGCTCCGCTATGAACGAGCGGGGCACGATGACGCGCCGGTCGACGTAGAAGCGGTACTCGCCGAGCCATGCCTCGTGAGTCAGATAGGGTGCCGGCATGCGCGTGCTGATCCTGCGCTCGAGCAATGACTCGAGGCGTGCGCGTTCGGCCGCGGACAGCCTCCGTTCGACTACCCCGCGCTGCGAATCGAAAGGCGGCTTCAGGACATGCAACGTCAGGAGCACCGCCTCGTCGTGCGCATTGTGCGTGCCGTGGCCGAAGCGCAGTCGCGCGCGTTGCATGCGGCGCGCCGCGGCGCGAATGAATTCGCCGACGGTGAGCGGGGAGCGCACGTGCGGCGCAGCTCAGGGCAGCAAAGCGCGCAACGTATCGAGGTAGATGCGCGGCAGCTGCTCGAGGACCTCGAGCTCGATGTTCTCGTTCAGCTTGTGGATCGTGGCGTTCGGCGGACCCAACTCCACGACCTGGGGACAGATGGTGGCGATGAAGCGGGCATCAGAGGTTCCGCCCGTGGTCGAGAGCTCGGGCGTGCGCCCCGTGTTCGCCCGGACGGCGCGCTTCACCGCATCGACCAGTTCGCCCGGCGGAGTGATGAAGGGATTGCCCGAGAGCGTCCACTGCAGCTCGTAGTCCAGCCCGTGGCGCAGCAGGACCGCCTCGAAGCGCTCACGCAGCGATGCCTCGGGGCTCGACGGTCCGAAGCGGAAATTGAAGTCGAGCTCGAGCGAGCCCGGGACGAGATTCGTCGCGCCGACGCCGGCGTGCACGTTGGACACCTGCCAGGCGGTCGGCGGGAAGAACTCGTCGCCCTCGTCCCAACGGGTCGCGACCAGCTCGGCGAGCGCCGGCGCGAGCATGTGAATGGGATTGCGGCCCAGATGCGGGTAGGCGATGTGCGCCTGCGTGCCGCGCACCGTAAGGCGACCGGAAAGCGACCCGCGGCGACCGTTCTTGATCATGTCGCCGAGCAGCGCGACCGAAGAGGGTTCGCCCACGATGCAGTAGTCCAGCCGCTCGCCACGCTGCTTGAGCAGCTCGACCACCCGCGCGGTACCGTCGATGGAGGGACCCTCCTCGTCCGAGGTGAGGAGCAGCGCGAGCGAGCCCTTGTGCGCCGGTCGCTCCCTGACGAAGGCCTCGACCGCCACGACGAACGCCGCGATCGAGGACTTCATGTCCGCCGCCCCGCGCCCGTACAGCTTGCCGTCGCGCAGCGCGGCGACGAAGGGATCGGAATTCCACTGCTCGAGCGGGCCGGGCGGCACCACGTCGGTGTGCCCGGCAAAGCAGACGAGCGGACGCCCGCTGCCGTGCCGCGCCCAAAGATTGCTGACTTCGGCATAGGGCAGGTGCTCGCAGGCGAAGCCCGCGGATTCGAGGCGCTGCGCAATGAGCGCCTGGCATCCGCCGTCCGCTGGCGTGACCGAACGGCGTCCGATCAGCGCCCTGGCGAGTTCGAGAGGGCTTTCCAATTCGCGCGCGGCGTCAGGACGCCATGTCGATCTTGATGTCGCTGAACGTGTCGCTGTCTGCGTCGCCGAAGGGGTTCTGCGATGGCTCCGCGGGCGGCACTTTCTGCCCGGCGGGCGGCGCCGAGCCGGCATTGCCTGCCGTGATGTCGCCGGCAATCGCCTGATTGATCAGCCACAGCATGTTGGTCGCCGAATCCGCGTTCGTGATCGCCTCTTCCTGGGTGATCTTGCCGTCCATGAACAGCTTGAACAGCGCCTGCTCGAAGGTCTGCGAGCCCGGCGACAGGCTCTTTTCCAGCGCCTCCTTGATCTCGCCGATCTCGCCCTTCTCGATCAGCTCCTGGATGTGGCGCGTGTTGACCAGGATCTCCACCGCCGCGCAGCGCATGCCGGACTTGGTGCGCACCAGGCGCTGCGACACGATCGCCTGCAGCGTGGCTCCCAGGTCGAGCAGCAGCGTCGGCCGGTTCTCGAGCGGGTAGAAATTGATGATCCGGTTCATCGCATGGTAGCTGTTGTTGGCATGCAGCGTCGCGAGGCACAGGTGGCCGGACTGTGCGTACGCGAGCGCCATTCCCATCGTGTCGCGGTCGCGGATCTCGCCGATCAGGATGCAGTCCGGAGCCTGGCGCATCGCGTTCTTGAGCGCGATGCTGTACGTCTTGCTGTCGGTGCCGATCTCGCGCTGGTTAACGATCGACTTGCGGTTCTGAAAAATGAACTCGACCGGATCCTCGAGCGTCAGGATGTGGCCCGACTGCTGGCTGTTGCGGTAGTCGAGCATCGCGGCGAGCGAGGTGGATTTGCCGGCGCCGCTGGCGCCGACCATGAGCAGCAGCCCGCGCTTGCGCATGATGATGTCCTTCGTCATCTCCGGCAGGCCGAGAGTATCGAGCGGCGGAATCTCGCCGGGAATGTAGCGCACGACAACAGCGGGTGACCCTTTCTGCCGGAACGAGCTGATGCGGAAGCTCCCGACGCCCTCCAGCGTGACCGCGGTGTTAAGCTCCATCTCCTCCTCGAAGTCGCGGATCTGGCGCTCGCTCAGGACTTCGTACAGCAGCTGCTTGACCGTATCCGCGCTCATGATGGTCTGGTTGACCGGCATGGCGACGCCTTCGATCTTGATGTTGATCGGCGCACCCACCGAGAGGAACAGGTCGGAGGCCTTCTTCTCGGCCATCAGCTGAAACAGGCGTTTCATCGCAGACATGGCTATCCCCCCTAGGCACGCATCAACGCAGGACTTCAATCTCCACGCAGCAGCTCATTCAGGCTGGTTTTCGCGCGCGTCTTCGCGTCGACGCGCTTGACGATAACCGCACAATACAGGCTGTAACTGCCGTCCGCAGAGGGCAAAGTACCCGAGACGACCACCGACCCCGACGGAATCCTGCCGTAGGTGACCTGGCCGCTCGCCCGGTCCAGGATCCGGGTGCTCTGCCCGAGAAACACGCCCATCGAGATGACGCTGTTCTCCTCGACGATCACGCCTTCGACCACCTCCGAGCGCGCGCCGATGAAACAGTTGTCCTCGATGATGACCGGATTGGCCTGCAGCGGCTCGAGCACGCCGCCGATGCCGACGCCGCCCGAAAGATGCACGTTCTTGCCGATCTGCGCGCACGAGCCGACGGTGGCCCAGGTGTCCACCATCGTGCCCTCGTCGACGTAGGCGCCGATATTCACGTAGGAGGGCATCAGCACGACGTTGCGCGCCACGAAGGCGCCGCGCCGCGCCATCGCCGGCGGCACCACGCGGAAGCCTCCGGCGGCGAACTCGGCCGCGCCGTAGGCGGCGAACTTGGCCGGCACCTTGTCGTAATAACGTGTCGCGCCGCCCTCGAGCAGCCGGTTGTCTTCGATGCGGAACGAGAGCAGCACCGCCTTCTTGAGCCACTGGTGCGTCACCCATTCGGCGCCAGATTTCTCCGCCACCCGCAGGCGCCCCGCGTCCAGGCCGGCAATCGCGAATTCGACCGCCTCCCTGAGCGCCTTGGACACGTTCGCGGGATTCAGTGAGGCGCGGCTCTCCCAGGCATCGTCAATCGTCTTGCGTGCCGATTCCATTTCGTCCTCAGAGCGTGCGGGCGAAGCTGTTTATGCGTGCGATCGCTTCTATGCACTCGGCGAGGGGAGCGACCAGCGCGATGCGCACCCGGTCTTTGCCGGGGTTCTCACCCCGTGCGGTGCGGGCGAGATAACTTCCCGGCAGGACGAGCACATTATATTCATGCTGCAGACGGCGGGCGAACTCGCAATCGTCGATCGGCGTGCGCAGCCACAGGTAGAAGCCTCCTTCCGGCCGGTACGCCGCCAGCGGCGGGCGCAGTTCGGCAAGCGCCGCTGCGAACTTCTCCGCGTACAGGCGACGGTTCTCGCGCACGTGCTGCTCGTCGTTCCAGGCGGCGATCGACGCGCGCTGCACCGGCAGGCTCATCGCCGATCCGTGATAGGTGCGGTACAGCAGGAAGCTCTTCAGCAGCGCGGCGTCGCCGGCCACGAGGCCCGAGCGCATGCCGGGGACGTTGGAGCGCTTGGACAGGCTCGAGAACACGACCAGGCGCGCGAAGTCGTTGCGCCCGAGTTGCCGGGCGGCCTGCAGCCCGCCGAGCGGCGGATGCGCCTCGTCGAAGTACAGCTCGGAGTAGCACTCGTCGGAAGCGATCACGAAACCATGGCGGTCGGCGAGCGCAAACAGCGTGCGCCAGTCCTCCAGGCGCATCACGCTGCCGCTCGGGTTCGCCGGCGAGCAGGCGTACACGAGCTGCACGTCGCGCCACGTGCTCTCGGGCAGCGCGTCGAAGCGCATCCTGAACCCGCTTTGCTCCGTCGCGTTCAGGTACACCGGGTTGGCGCCCGCCAGCAGCGCGGCGCCCTCGTAGATCTGGTAGAACGGATTGGGGCACGCGACCTTGGCCCCCGGACGGTCCGGATCGATGATCGCCTGGGCGAAGGCGAACAGCGCTTCGCGCGAGCCGTTGACCGGCAGCACCTGCGTGGCAGGGTCGAGCGCCGGCAGGCCGTAGCGCCGCGCGAGCCAGCCGGCGATCGCCGCGCGCAGCTCGAGCGTGCCCGCAGTGGCCGGGTAGACCGACAGGCCTTCGAGCGCATCCGCCAGCGCGCGGCGCACCAGCTCCGGAGTGGCGTGCTTGGGCTCGCCGATGGAAAGGTTGATCGGGCGCAGCCGCTCGTTCGGCGCGACGCCTTGCATCAGGGCGCGCAGCTTCTCGAAGGGGTAGGGCTGCAGCACCCCGAGACGCGGATTCATCGCCGCTTCCAGCCGCGCTTGCGGTGCTCCGCCACCACCGTCGTGAAGATGCCGCCGCGCACGTTGAAGCGCGCGGCGAGCCGAGCGTAGCGCGGGCGCAGCGTGCGCACCAGGTCGTCCAGGATGCGGTTGGTCACCGCCTCGTGAAACGCACCCTCGTCGCGGTACGACCACACGTAGAGCTTGAGCGATTTCAGTTCCACGCACAGCCGGTCGGGCACGTACTCCAGCTCGAGCGTCGCGAAATCGGGCTGCCCGGTCATCGGACACAGGCAGGTGAACTCCGGTATCTGCATCTGGATGCTGTAGTCGCGCCCAGGCGACGGATTGGGAAACGTCTGCAGACGTTTGCTCGGACGGGAAGGCATCTCGAAGGCGCGCGCTGAGCGGGAAAAACGCGCGGAGATGGTATCATAGCGCGCGATTTTTCCGGGCTCGTTTCCTCTCGACGCGGGCAGATTTTTTCGATTCGGTTCTCGACTCAGACAACAAGTCCGTGCGCCTCACGCAGATCAAGCTCTCCGGGTTCAAGTCGTTCGTCGATCCAACCTCGATTCAGGTCCCCGGTCAGCTGGTCGGCATCGTCGGCCCCAACGGCTGCGGCAAGTCCAACGTCATCGATGCGGTGCGCTGGGTGCTCGGCGAGACGCGCGCCTCGGTGCTGCGCGGCGATTCGATGCAGGACGTGATATTCAACGGCTCGGTGAACCGCACACCGCTCGCGCGCGCGAGCGTCGAGCTGATCTTCGACAACTCGCAGGGACGTGCGGTGGGGCAGTGGTCGCAGTACGCGGAGATCTCAGTGCGGCGCGTCCTGCAGCGTGACGGCGAATCGTCGTACTTCGTCAACAATGTGCACGTCAGGCGGCGCGACATCACCGACATGTTCCTCGGCACGGGCCTGGGTCCGCGCGCCTACGCCATCATCGAGCAGGGGATGATCTCGCGCGTGATCGAGGCCAGGCCCGAGGACCTGCGCGTATTCCTCGAGGAGGCCGCGGGCGTCTCGAAGTACAAGGAGCGCCGCCGCGAGACCGAAAGCCGCCTCTCGGATACGCGCGAGAACCTCGCGCGGGTGACCGATATCCGCCTCGAGCTCGGCGCGCAGATCGAGAAGCTGCAGGCGCAGGCCGAGGTGGCCGGGCGCTACAACGAATACCAGTCGGAACTGCAGCTCAAACAGCACTTGCTCTGGTACCTGCGGCGGCGCGACGCCGCCGCGGAGCGCGAGCGCCATGCGCAGGAGGTGGTGCGTACGGGCAACGAGCTGGAGGCTGAGACCGCGCGCCTGAGGGAGGTGGAGGCGCGGCTCGAGGCCGCGCGCAGCGCGCATTACCAGGCGGGCGACGCCATGAACGGCGCACAGGCCGCGCTGTACGCGGCGAATGCCGAAGTGGCGCGGCACGAATCGGAGCTGCGTCACGCGGAGGAGAGCCGCCAGCGCCTGGAGAGCCAGCACACCGAGCGCCAGACGCAGCTCGGCTCGTGGCGCGAACAGCGCTCGCAGCTCACGCAGGCGCTGCACATGTGGGTCGCGCGCGCAACGGGCGCAAAGCAGCGCGTCGCGGAGACGCATGAGCGCCTCGCGCAGGAAAACGCTAAGCTGCCCGAGGCTGAGCAGGCCTTTCGCGCGGCGCAGGAGCGGCTCAACGAAGCGCGCGGCGCGGTCATGCAGGCCGACGGCCGGCTGCAGCTCGAGCAGAGCAACCTCGCGCACCTGGACGGCAGCGTGCGCGCGCTCGGGCAGCGACGCGAGCGCCTGCAGGCCGAGCTCGGCGCGCTCGCGCAGCCCGACGCGGCCGCGCTTGGCGGGCTCGAGCAGCGGCATGCCGCCCTGGACGCCGCGATCCGCGAGGCGCAGGCGGGGCTCGAGTCGCTGCAGGGCGAATGCGCCGTGCAGGAAGAGCGGCAGGCTGCCGCGGCGGCGCACGTGGCCGACGCCATGCGCGGGGCGACCGCAACCGAGGCGCAGCTCGCCACGCTGCGCCAGATCCAGGCGGCGGCGGAGGACAACGCGCCGCTGCACGGCTGGCTCGAGCGCCACGGGCTCACGGCCCTGCCGCGCCTGTGGCAAAAGCTGCGCATCGAGCAGGGATGGGAGACGGCGGTCGAGGCCGTGCTGCGGGAGCGCCTGCACGCGATCGAGCTCACGGACGCCGGCCAGATGGGGCGCATCGCGGCGGACCAGCCGCCGGTCAAGGCGAGCCTGTACCTGCGCGGCGATGGAGCGGCTGCGTCCCGGCTGGAGGGCCATGCGACGCTCGCCTCGAAAGTGCACGCGACCGACCCGCTCGTCGGGGGGGCGGTGGAGGACTGGTTCGCCGGCGTGTACGCGATCGAGGTCGATCCCGACGACGCGGCGCGCGGCCGCGTGCCGGCGGAGGCGGTGTTCGTCAATCGCGCGGGCCACCAGTTCACGCACCATACGGTCAGCTTTCACGCCCCCGATCCCGCCGACGCCGGGCTGCTCGCGAGGCAGGCCGAGATCGAAGCGCTCGAGGCGCGCTATCCGGAGCTCGAGGCACGGCTCGCCGCCGCGCGCGCTGCGCTCGAATCCGAGGAAGCTGCGCTCGCCGAGCGCCAGCAGGCGCTCGAACTGGCGCGCGAGGAGATCGCGCGCCTGGAGCGCGAGCGCCATGACGCGCAGATCGAGCTGCTCAAGCTCGGCCAGGCGCAAGAGCGCGTCCGGGAACGCAGCACGCAGATCGGCAGCGAAATGGACGAGATCGCACGCGAAGCGGCGCGCGACGCCGAGCGCCTGCTCGCGAGCAGGACGGCGGTCGAGCGCGTTGCGCAGGAAATCGCGGCCGCGCGCAGCGACCTGGAGTCGGTCAAGGCCGCGCACCTGGCGGCCGAGACGGCGCTCGCCGGGCAGCGGCTCGCGACACAGCAGGCCGAACGCGGCGCCCAAGACGCGCTGTTCGGCGAACGCGAGTGCGCGTCGAAGATTACCGAGATCGACGGCTCGGTGCGCGTCATCGACCAGCAGATCGAGCGCGCCGAAGCTGAGATCGGGCGGCTCACAGGGGAGCTCGCCCAGGATCCCATCCCACAGGTGCGCGCGATGCTGGATGCTGCCGTCGAGGCGCGCATCGCCTGCGAGTCGCGGCTCGCCGAAGCGCGCAACATCGTCGAGGAAGCCGCCGCCGCGCTGCGCGGCCTGGAGGAGGATCGCCTGCAGGCGGAGAGTCGCATCACCCCCCTGCGCGAGCGCGTCGGCGAGCTGCGTTTGAAGGAGCAGGCGGCGCAGATTAACCACGCCCAGTTCGCCGAGCAGCTGCTTGCGGCCGACGCGGATGAAGCACGCCTCGCGGCGGAGGCGGAGCGCGCGCCGCGTCCCTCGACGCTGCAGGGGGAGATCACGCGGCTGACGCAGGCGATCGCCGAGCTGGGGGCGGTGAACCTCGCCGCGCTCGAAGAGCTGCGCAGCAGCACGGAGCGCAAGCGCTTCCTCGATTCGCAGGCGGGCGACCTCGAGGAAGCCGTCGCAACCCTGGAGGATGCGATCCGGCGCATCGACCGCGAAACGCGCGAGCTGCTGCGCGAAACCTTCGACAGCGTCAATCGGCATTTCGGCTCGTTGTTCCCGGCGCTGTTCGGCGGCGGCGAGGCGAGGCTCATCATGACGGGCGAGGAGATCCTGGACGCTGGCGTCCAGGTGATGGCGCAGCCGCCCGGCAAGCGCAACAGCTCGATTCACCTGCTGAGCGGCGGGGAGAAGGCGCTCACGGCGATTGCCCTGGTGTTCTCGATGTTCCAGCTGAACCCCGCGCCGTTTTGCCTGCTCGACGAGGTCGATGCGCCGCTCGACGACAGCAATACGGTTCGTTTCTGCGACCTGGTGCGCAAGATGGCCGCGCAGACGCAGTTCCTGTTCATCAGCCACAACAAGCTGACGATGGAGCTGGCCGAGCAGCTGATCGGCGTGACGATGCCCGAATCGGGCGTCTCGCGCGTCGTGGCAGTGGACATCGACGAGGCGCTGCGCATCCGGGAGGAGCTGGCAGCCTGAGCGCGCGCACGCCATGACGGATTTCCAGCTCGGCCTGCTCGCGGTGGGCGCGCTCGCCGTGGCTGGCGTCGTCGTCTACAACAAGGTACAGGAGCGCGCCGCGCGGCGCAGGGCCGAGCAGGCTTTCGGATCGGAGCATGCGGACGCTCTGCTCGGCGATCCTTCGCAGCGGCGCGAACCCACGCTGGAGCCGGTGCACCGCAAGTCCGAGCGCGAGGGCGTCGACGAACACGAGGCATTACCGGACCCGCGCCTCGACTACATTATCGAGCTGCATTGCAGGCAGCCCGTGCCGGGGGCCGTCTTCCTTGAGCACTGGGCGGGGCTCGAGCACAGGTTCGGATGGCGCGCGCTCGCGGCCCGCGGCGCGCAAGGCGCCGCGTGGCACAAGATCGCGCCGGGCGAACGCGACGGCTACGAGCGCTATCGGGCGGCGCTGCAGCTGGTGTCGCGCGCCGGGGTGACGAGCGAGGCAGAGCTAATCGAGTTTCGCTCCGAAGTGGAGAACGTTGCCGCACGTCTCGGCGCGACAGCCGAGGCGCCGGAGATGAAGCAGGCGTTGGAGTCCGCGCGCGAAACGGACCGCTTCTGCGCCGATGCGGACATTCGGGTCGTGTTCCATCTCGTCCCGCCCGGCGGCAGCGGCTTCGCGCCGCAGCAGGTCGACGCCGCGGCCTCCGCGGCCGGCTTCTCGCAGGGCAGCGACGGTCGACGCGCGCTGCGCGACGCCCGGGGTGGCGTTTTGTACGAGCTGGCGCAGCACGGCGGGGAGGAAGGCGCCGCCGCCGGCCTCAGCCTGGCGCTCGACGTTCCGCACGTCGCCGACCTGCGCAGGACCTTCGACTCGATGGTGCGCTGCGCGCGCCAGCTCGCCGACACGCTCGGCGCATCGCTCGTCGACGACAACGGCCGGGCGCTCGACGAGCGCGCGCTGGCGGCGATCGGCGGCCAGCTCGACTCGGTGCGCCGCGCGCTGGAAGAGCGCGGCCTGCCGCCTGGCGGGACGCTGGCCGCCCGTCTGTTCTCGTGAGTTGACCGTCGGCATGACAGCCGGCAAATCGCCGCGCGATCGGGCGGCCCTCCTACGCCACGAGATCGAGCGCCATAACCGCCTGTATTACGTTCTCGACCAGCCTGAGATCACCGACGCGGAGTACGACCGCCTGTTCGAGGAACTGGTTGCGCTCGAGCGCGAGCACCCCGAGCTCGCCGGCCCGGACTCCCCGACCCAGCGCGTCGGGGCGCCGCCGCTCAAGGAGTTCGCCGAGGTCAGGCACCGCACACCCATGCTGTCCCTCGCCAACGCGTTCGACGACGAGGAGGTACGCGCCTTCGACCGGCGCGTGCGGGAAGGGCTGGATGTGCAGACGGTCGAGTACGCCACTGAGCCGAAATTCGACGGCCTGGCGGTCAGCCTGAGCTATCGCGACGGCGTGTTCACGCAGGGTGCGACGCGAGGCGACGGATCGACCGGCGAGGACGTGACGCCGAATCTGCGCACGGTGCGTTCGCTGCCGCTGCGCTTGCCGGAAGGGCCCGACGCGAAGGACCTGGAGGTGCGCGGCGAGGTGGTGATGTTCAAGCGCGATTTCGATGCCTTGAACGAGCGCCAGCGCCGCGCCGGCGCCAGGGAGTTCGCCAACCCGCGCAATGCCGCGGCGGGCAGTCTGCGGCAGCTCGATTCGCGCGTCACCGCGAGCCGCTCGCTCCACTTTTTCGCCTACGCGGTCGGCGAAGTCCCGGGCGCGCGCTGGTTGACGCACGCCGAGACGCTCGATCGCCTCGCCGAGCTCGGCTTCAGCGTCACGGCGGAACGCGACGTCGTGCAGGGCGTGGATGGCCTGCTGCAGTATTTTGCGCGCATCGGCAAGAAACGCGAGCGCCTGCCATACGGCATCGACGGCGTCGTGTACAAGGTCAACCGGCTGGACTGGCAGCGACGCCTCGGGTTCGTGTCGCGCGCGCCGCGGTTCGCGCTGGCGCACAAGTATCCCGCGGAAGAGCAAGCGACCGAAGTGCTCGACATCGAGGTCCAGGTCGGGCGTACTGGCGCGCTCACGCCGGTGGCGCGCCTGAAGCCAGTGCAGGTCGGGGGCGTGACGGTGAGCAACGCGACGCTGCACAACGAGGACGAGTTGCGGCGCAAGGACGTGCGCATTGGCGACACGGTGGTGGTGCGGCGCGCGGGCGACGTCATCCCGGAAGTGGTGTCGGTGCGTACGGAGCGGCGTCCGGCCAACGCGCGCATTTTCCATATGCCGAAGAAGTGCCCGGTGTGCGGATCTGCTGTCGTCAGGAGCGAGGACGAGGCGGTGGCGCGCTGCTCGGGGGGGCTATACTGCCCCGCGCAGCGCAAGCAAGCGCTGCTGCACTTCGCCAGCCGCCGCGCCATGGACATCGAGGGATTGGGCGAGAAGCTGGTCGACCAACTGGTGGACGCGGACATCGTACGTACCCCCGCGGACGTCTTCAGCCTCTCGGCCGCGCGCCTCGGCGAGCTCGAGCGCATGGGCGAGAAGTCCGCGGCCAACCTGGTCGCAGCAATCGAGAAGGCCAAGGACACGACGCTCGCGCGCTTCATCTTTGCGCTCGGGGTGCGCAACGTCGGCGAGAGCACCGCGCGCGATCTCGCACGCCACTTCGGCAGCCTGGAACGCCTCATGCGCGCGGGCGAGGAGGCGCTGCAGGCAGCGCCCGACGTCGGCCCGGTCGTGGCGCGCTCGATCCACGACTTCTTCAAGGAGCCGCACAACCGCGAGGTCATCGCCAAGCTGCGCCGCGCGGGCGTCGGCTGGGAGGAGTCCGCGGGAGCGCCCGCGCGGCCAGAGGATGAGGTCAAGACTTTCGTGCTGACCGGAACGCTGCAGGGCCTGACGCGCGACGAGGCGCGCGAGCGCATTGAAGCGAAGGGACATAAAGTGGCATCGTCCGTGTCGCGCAAGACGTCCTTTGTCGTGGCAGGCAGCGACCCTGGCAGCAAGCTCGACAAAGCGCGCGAGCTAGGCGTGCCGGTGCTGGACGAGGACGCCTTCGTCGACCTTATCAAGAGGCTATGACACGCATGCAAACCAAGCTCAGAAAGGCGGTGTTTCCCGTCGCGGGACTGGGCAGCCGCTTCCTGCCGGTCACCAAGGCGAGCCCCAAGGAGATGCTGCCGATCGTCGACAAGCCGCTCATTCAGTATGCGGTCGAGGAAGCGGCGGCGGCCGGAATCACGGAAATGATCTTCATCACGGGACGCAACAAGCGCGCCATCGAAGACCATTTCGACAAGGCCTACGAGCTGGAAACCGAGCTGGAGCTGAAGGGCAAGCACAAGCTGCTCGACATGGTGCAGGGCGTGCTGCCGGACAACTGCCGCTGCATCTACATCCGCCAGGCCGAGCCGCTCGGCCTGGGGCATGCCGTACTGTGCGCAGAGCCGGTGGTGGGGAAGGAGCCCTTCGCGGTCCTGCTCGCCGACGAGCTGATGGATGCCGAACCTCCGGTGACGGCGCACATGGCCGAGCGCTTCGCGCGCGAGGTTTGCTCCCTGCTCGGAGTTGCCGAAGTCGCGCGCGAGCAGACCGGCAACTACGGCATCGTGAGCGTGGAGGACGCGCAGGCGGAGGTCTCCCGGGTGCGAGCGATCGTGGAGAAGCCGGCGCCGGAGGAAGCGCCCTCGCGCCTGGCGGTGGTCGGGCGCTACGTCCTGACGCCCCGCATCTTCGATCTGCTGGCGCAGGCCAGGCCCGGGCGCGGGGGCGAGCTGCAGCTCACCGATGCGATCGCGGCGCTGCTCGCCGAGGAGCGGGTGATGGCTATGCGACTCCCCGGCAAGCGTTACGATTGCGGCTCGAAGCTCGGCTACCTCAAGGCTTCGGTGGAGTTCGGACTGCGACACCCGGAGATCGGGCGCGAATTCGCGCGCTATCTCGCGGAGCGAAAGAGCTAGGCTTTATACTTGCGTATTTTAGCGTTCACTAATATACGCGCGGGAGAGAGCAGATGGCAGACAAGCTGATGATCGTCATGGTGAATACGGACCCGAGGAACGGGGCCGAGCTGGGCGCGCCGTTCTTCCAGGCAACCGTCGCCGCGGCGATGGAATACGACGTCGAAGTGATACTGACCGGGCGCGCAGGCGAGCTCGCCGTCAAGGGTGTGGCGGAGAAGCTGCACGTCAAGGAAGGTTCGCCGAAGAGCGTCTACGACTTCATCAAGGACGCGCACGAGGCGGGCGTGAAGTTCAAGGTCTGCACCCCGACGCTGGAGCTCTGGGGGGAGGACCTGATTCCCGAGATCGAGGAGACGGTAGGCGGAGCCTACGTGATCTCGCAGGCGATGGACGACGACGTGGTCACCTTCACATACTGAGAATGCCCGACGCCGCGGCGGCCTGGGACTTCCTCGAGAACTCGGAGCTGGTCGCCGGCGCCGAAGAGGTGCAGACGGCGCTACACCGGCTGGCGGCCGAGATCGAGCAGCGGCTCGCCACGGCCTATCCGCTGGTTCTCGCGGTCATGGGCGGGGCGGTGGTGTTCGCCGGACAGCTGCTACCGCTGCTGCGCTTTCCGCTGGATTTCGAGTACATCCACGCGACGCGCTACGGTGCGGCGACCGCGGGCGGACGCCTGGACTGGCGCGTCGCACCCACCGACAGCGTGCGCGGCCGCACGGTGCTGGTGCTCGACGATATCCTGGACGGCGGGCAGACGATGCACGCCATCCGCGAAAGACTGCTTGCGCAAGGCGCCGCGACGTTCCTGTGCGCGGTGCTGGTCGACAAGGCGCTCGGGCGTCCCAAGCCGATACGCGCGGACTTCGTCGGGCTGCACATCGCCGACCGCTTCGTGTTCGGCTGCGGGATGGACGCCCGGGGCTACTGGCGCAATCTGCCCGAAATACGCGCAATGAAGGAGCACCCGTGATCGGCATCATCGGCGGCAGCGGCCTGTCGCGGCTGACGAACCTGGAGGTGTCCGCGCGCAAGGTGGCGCGCACGCCCTACGGCGAACCCTCCGGCCCGCTGACTATGGGCAGCCTGCGCGGCCGGGAGGTCGTTTTTCTCGCGCGCCACGGCTATGGGCACAACTTCGCGCCGCACGAGGTGAACTATCGCGCCAACCTCTGGGCGCTGAAAGAGCACGGCGTGCGTGAGGTGGTGTCGGTCGCCTCGGTGGGGGGCATCCGCGCGGATCTCGGCCCGGGAACGCTCGTGCTTCCCGACCAGATCATCGACTACACCTGGGGACGCGGCGGCACCTACTTCGAGGGGGCGGACGCGCCCGTCACGCACATCGATTTCACCGAACCGTACACGGCAGCGACGCGCGAGCGTATCCGTCGCGCCGCGCAGGCCTGCGGCGAGCCGGTCGTCGACGGGGGCGTATATGGCGCCACGCAGGGTCCGCGCCTGGAGACCGCCGCCGAGATCAACCGCATGGAGCGCGACGGCGCCGACATGGTCGGCATGACCGGCATGCCGGAGGCCGTGCTGGCGCGCGAGCTCGGCCTGGCCTATGCGGCGATCGCGGTCGTCGCCAACTACGCGGCCGGGCGCGGCGAGAGCGCGCGCGGCGTTTCGCTCGAGCGCATCGACGCCGTGCTGGAGGAGGCGATGGGCCGCGTGCGCAAGATCGTCGAAACGCTGGTCGAGACATGATCCGTCCGGTGCTCAGGATGGGCGATCCGCGCCTGCTGTCGGTTGCGCGGCCGGTGGAGCGCTTCGGCACGCCGCAGCTCGCGGAGCTGCTCGCCGATATGCGCGACACCATGGCGCATCTGAGCGGCGCCGGACTCGCGGCGCCGCAAATCGGCGTCGGGCTGCGGGCGGTGATCTTCGGCGTGCGCGGCAACCCGCGTTATCCGGGCGTAGAGGAAGTGCCGGATACGGTCCTGATCAACCCCGTGATCACGCCGCTGTCGGACGAGATGGAGGAGGGCTGGGAAGGATGCCTCTCCGTGCCTGGAATGCGCGGGCTCGTGCCGCGCGTCCGCTACCTGCGCTACTCGGGCTACGACGAGCAGGGGCGCGCCTTCGAGCGTGTGGTGCAGGGTTTCCACGCCCGGGTGGTGCAGCACGAGTGCGACCACCTCGACGGGATTCTCTACCCGATGCGCATTCGGGATTTCACAAAATTCGGATTTGTCGACGCGCTGTTCCCCGAGGGCGGCCTGCCGCCCGAGGAATGAGCACCGGCTAGAGCTGAAGGTCCTGCAGCAGGTTCTGCTCCAGACGCAGCACCGTCTTGGCGTCGGCTAGGGCCTGGCCGGAAACCAGGAACACGTCTTCCGCGCGATCGCCGAGCGTGTTGATCTTGGCGCTGTGCAGGTTGATCCGGTAGGTGCCGAGCGTGCGCGCAACGCGGTACAGCAGGCCCGGCCGGTCGCTCGCCACGATCGAGAGCACGTGATAGGTGCCGCGCTCGTCGGGACGGATATCGACCGTCGGCGAGATCGGGAAATGCCGTACACGGCGCGAGACGCGGCCGCTGTGCGGCGGCCTGAGCGGTGCCTCGGATTCGAGCTCCTCGGCGAGCTCCTTTTCGATCCGGCTCATCATGTCGCGATAGTGAATGCCCTGGCCGTCGCCCATCACGGAGAAGCTGTCCAGGGCATAGCCGTGCTTCGTGGTGTGGATCTTGGCCTCGACGATATCGAAATTGCTGCGGTCGAAATAGCCGCATATGCGGGCGAAAAGCGCCTCGCGGTCGGGGGTGTAAATCATCACCTGCAGACCTTCGCCGAACGGCGCCAGGCGCGCGCGCACTACAGGCTTCGGGCTGTCGACGCGGAAATGCAGATTGCGCGTCTGCCAGGCGATCTCCTGCGGATCGTGGCGCAGGAAATACATCGTGTCGAGCTGCGCCCAAAGCCTGTCCTTGACGCTGTCGGACAGCGCGTACAACCTTAGCAGACGCACCGCCTCGGCCTGCTTTTCCGCGAGCGCGGCATCCAGCTGCAGGGTCTCGCCGGTCAGCACCCGCCGCGTCGCGCGGAACAGGTCCTCCAACAGCTTTGCCTTCCAGGCGTTCCACACCTTGGGACTCGTGCCCCGGATATCGGCCACCGTCAGCAGGTACAGCGCCACCAGGTTTCGTTCGCTGGCAACCTTCTGCGCGAAGGCGTGCACGACCGCCGGGTCGTGCACGTCCTGCTTCTGGGCGACGCTCGACATGGCGAGATGGTGCTCGACGAGGAACTCCGCCAGCCGAGCGTCTTCCGGCGCAAGCGCATGGCGCTGGCAAAACGCGCGCACGTCCTTCTTGCCGAGTTCGGAGTGGTCGCCCCCGCGTCCCTTGGCAATGTCGTGGTACAGCGCGGCGACGTAAAGCAGCCAGCGTCGCTCGAAGCCGCTCATCAGCTGAGTGCAGAGAGGAAACTCGTGCGCGAACTCCGGCATCGTGAAGCGCCGCAGGTTGCGCAGCACCATGAGGATGTGCTGGTCGACGGTGTAGACGTGGAACAGGTCGTGCTGCATCTGCCCGACGATGCGGCCGAACTCGGGAAGGTAGCGTCCGAGAATGCCGTACTGATTCATGCGCCGGAACTCGTGCACGATTCCACGCGGTTGCTGCAGGAGCTGCACGAACATCAGGCGTGCGACGGGATCGCGCCTGAAGCGCGCGTCGACGAGGCGGCGGCCGCGCCACAGTGCGCGCAGCGTCTGCGCGGTGACGCCCTGCAGCTCCGGATGCTGCTGCATGAGCAGGAAGCACTCGAGCACCGCGCGCGGCTCGCGCTCGAAAACGCCTTCGTCCTTCGCTTCCAGCAGCTCGCCGCGCACGACGAAGCGCTCGTTCAGCGCGTACGGGGGAACGTCGGGTTTGGGAAACACGCGCGCGCCGAGGTTTTGCAGGAGCGTCGTGTTCAGCTGCGTGATCGCCTTGGCGGTGCGGTAATAACGCTGCATCATCGCCTCGCTCGGACGGCGGTGAGGCGTGTCGCCATAGCCGAGCTGCTCGGCAAGAGCGGTCTGCAGGTCGAAGACGATGCGGTCCTCGCGCCGGCCCGCCAGATAGTGCAGCCGGATGCGCAGGTCCTGCAGCAGTCGTTCGTGTCGCGCCAGCTGCAGCGCCTCGCCGTGCTCGATCAGGCCGGAATCCTCGAGGTCGCGCCAACGTCTGCCGATTCCGCAGGCGCGCGCGATCCACTGGATGCCCTGTAGGTCGCGCAGTCCGCCGGGCGCCTCCTTCAGATTGGGCTCCAGCGCGTAGGGCGTGTCCTGGTGCTTCGCATAGCGCTGCTCTTGCTCGAGCTTCTTCGCCTTGTAGAAAGCGGCCGGGTCCATGTCCTGCGCGAGAGCGGCCTCCAGGCGCTTGAAGAGCGCCCTGCTTCCGGCGAGGAAACGGGCCTCCAGCAGGGTGGTACGGATCGTGATGTCGGCGCGAACCGCCGTCACGCAATCTTCCACCGTGCGCACGCCGTGGCCGACGTCCAGCCCGACGTCCCACAGCTCCCCGATGAGGCGCTCGAGCCGCGCACGCTCGTCCTGAGCCGGCTCCGCGGGCAGCAATACCAGGATATCGATATCGGAGTAGGGATACAGCTCGCCGCGTCCGTAGCCGCCTGTCGCCACGAGCGCAGCGCCGCGCGAGGGACGCAGCGCGCGCCAGATCGACCTGATGAACCCGTCGACGACGCGCGCATGGCCGCGCAAAAGAGCGTGCGGATCGGGATGCCGCGCGTAGGCTTCGCGCAGGCCGTTGCGCGCCGACTGGAGCGCCTCGCGCATCGGACCGCTCGTCGCGCCGGCAGCGGGCAGAGCGGCGTTCATCGGCTACTGCACGAAGTTCGGCGCAGCCGGAGTGTTGGCCGACACGGTCAGGACCTCGTAGCCCTCTTGCGTGACGAGAACCGTGTGCTCCCACTGGGCCGACAGGCTGTGATCCTTGGTGACGATCGTCCAGCCGTCGGCCAGCTCGCGGATTGCGGCCTTTCCGGCGTTTATCATCGGCTCGACCGTGAAGGTCATGCCAGGCTCCAGCACCAGCCCCGTGCCCGGCCTGCCGTAGTGCAGCACCTGAGGTTCCTCATGAAATTTTCGCCCGATGCCGTGCCCGCAGAATTCCCTCACGACCGAATAGCCGTGGCGCTCGGCATGCGCCTGGATCGCAGCGCCCATATCCCCCAGCCGCGCTCCCGGGCGCACCTGTGTGATGCCCCTCCACATGCATTCGTAGGTGATCTGCATCAGCCTGCGCGCCTGCACGCTCGGCTCGCCCACGGCGAACATGCGGCTGGAATCGCCGTGAAAGCCGTTCTTGATCACCGTGACGTCGATGTTCAGGATGTCCCCGTTCTTCAGCACACGGTCACCTGGAATCCCGTGACATACCTGGTGATTGACGGACGTGCAGATCGACTTCGGATAAGGCTTGTAGCCTGGAGGCGCGTAATTGAGCGGCGCGGGAATCGAGTCCTGCACGTTCACGATGTAGTCGTGGCACAGCCGGTCGAGTTCGCCCGTGGTCGCCCCTGCACGCACGTGCGGCGCGATGAAATCGAGGACCTCGGCGGCCAGCCTGCCCGCAATGCGCATGCTCGCGATTTCCTCAGGTGTCTTGATGGTGACTGCCATGAATCCTGGTTGAGGCCTCATGCCTGATTATGCTAGTATTTTAGGCTGGCTTGGAAGCAAGAGCATGACGTGCTTGCAGGCCAAATTTCCCGCCGGGCGGATTAGGGTGCTTGGCGTCGGCGTTGGAGAGGCGGGCGGTCTGCCCGGCACTCTACGCCACGCCGAGTCGTCGGCTCGGCCCGGCGGCAGCTATCAACCCTAAGGAGTGGCTATTGTGTCGGTAACGATGCGTCAAATGCTGGAGGCGGGTGTCCATTTCGGGCATCAAACCCGCTACTGGAATCCGAAGATGGCGCCGTTCATCTTCGGACACCGCAACAAGATTCATATCATCAACCTCGAAAAGACGCTGGCGATGTATCAGGACGCCGTGAAGTACGTTCGCCAGCTCGCCGCGAACAAGGGCAACTTGCTGTTCGTCGGCACCAAGCGTCAGGCGAGGGAGATCATGCGCGAGGAAGCGCAACGCTGCGCTATGCCTTTCGTCGATCACCGCTGGCTCGGCGGGATGCTGACCAACTTCAAGACCGTCAAGCAGTCCATCAAGCGGCTCAAGGAAATGGAGCAGATGTCGCAGGATGGCACCTTCGAGCGCATGTCGAAGAAAGAGGCGCTCGGCCTGCAGCGCGAGCTGGACAAGCTGAATCGCTCGCTCGGCGGCATCAAGGAGCTCGCGAGTCTGCCCGACGCGCTGTTTATCATCGACGTCGGCTATCAGAAGGGCGCGGTCGCGGAGGCCGTGAAGCTCGGCATCCCGGTGGTGGGCGTGGTCGACACGAACCACTCGCCCGACGGAATCTCGCACGTCATACCCGGCAACGACGACTCGAGCGGGGCGATCCGCCTGTACGCGCGCGGAATCGCGGACGCCGTGCTAGAGGGTCGCACCCAGTCCGTCGAGGAGGTCGTGGCCGCGACCCGGGACGAATTTGTCGAGGTCGAGGACGAGCAGGAAGGCGCGGCCTGAACGCGCATACCCTGCGCATCGAATCGGGGAAAAGGGGCCGCGCGCCCCTTTTTTTGAACTTGCAGCAAGGAGCAGCAGGCAATGACCGAAATAAGCGCGAGCTTGGTAAAGGAACTGCGCGAGATGACCGGCCTCGGAATGATGGAGTGTAAGAAGGCTCTCGCCGAGGCGGGCGGCGATCTGCGCAAGGCAGAGGAGCTGCTGCGCATCAAGAGCGGGGCGAAGGCGAGCAAGGCCGCGGGGCGCGTCGCCGCCGAAGGCGTGGTCGGCGCGTACCTGTCCCCGGATGCGAAGCTCGGTGCGCTGGTGGAGATCAATTGCGAGACCGATTTCGTCGCCAAGAACGAGGACTTCCTGGCCTTTGCGGGCGCGCTTGCGGAGCTGATTGCGAGGTCATCGCCGAAGGATGTGGCGGAACTTAGCGGTCTTGCCTTCCAGGGAAGCACGGTAGAAGACAAGCGGCAGAAGCTGGTGCAGAAGATCGGCGAGAACATCGCCATCCGTCGCTTCGCGCGCGTCGCGACGGCGGCGCAACTGGCCCTCTACCTGCACGGCGCGAAGATCGGCGTGCTGGTCGAATACGACGGGCCGCAGGAGGTTGGCAAGGACCTGGCGATGCATATCGCCTTCGCGAAGCCCCAGTACATGTCAAAAGCCGATGTGCCGGCCGACGTGGCGGCGCGTGAGCGCGACATCCTGACCGCGCGGGCGAAGGAATCCGGCAAGCCGGCCGAGATCGTCGCCAAGATGGTCGAAGGCGGCGTGAACAAGTTTCTGGGCGAAATATCTCTGCTTGGTCAGCCGTTCGTGAAGGACGACAAGCAGACGATCGAGAGGATGCTCGCGAGCAGGAAGGCGAGGGTTCTCGGCTACCGGTTCCTCGTGGTCGGGGAGGGAATCGAGCGCAAGTCGAGCGATTTTGCCGCGGAGGTCATGGCCCAGGCCGGCCTCTCACGCTGAGTAAAAACTCGAACCACCGGAGACCACCTTGACGCCCAAGTACAAGCGCATCCTGCTCAAGCTCTCGGGCGAGGCGCTGATGGGCGACGATCCTTACGGCATCAACAGGGAGACGATCGGCGAGATCGTCGCGGAAATCGCGCAGGTCGGGCGCATGGGCGTCGAGATCGGTGTCGTGATCGGCGGGGGCAACATCTTCCGCGGCGTCGCGCCCGGCGCGAGCGGCATGGATCGCGCGACTGCCGACTACATGGGGATGCTGGCGACGGTGATGAACGCACTGGCGCTGCAGGACGCGATGCGGCACGCCGGAGTGACGAGCAGAGTCCAATCGGCGCTTAACATCGAGCAAATCGTCGAGCCTTACATTCGCGGCAAGGCGATTCGCTATCTCGAGGAAGGCAAGATCGTCATCTTCGCGGCGGGCACCGGGAACCCGTTCTTCACCACCGACACCGCGGCCGCATTACGCGGCAGCGAAATGGGCGCGGAGATCGTGCTCAAGGCGACCAAGGTGGACGGCGTGTACACCGCGGACCCGCTGACCGACCGCACTGCCAAGCGCTACGGGCGCATCAGCTTCGACGAGGCCATCAATCGTAACCTCAAGGTCATGGACGCCACCGCCCTGACGCTTTGTCGGGACCAGAAGCTGCCCATCAACGTGTTCAGCATCTTCAAGAAGGACGCCCTGAGGCGGGTTGTCCTCGGCGAAGACGAGGGCACGCTGGTCCACGTGTGAACGTGCATAGGAGACCGTGATGATTGCGGAATTGAAAAAAGGCACGGAGCAGAAGATGCGCAAGAGCATCGAGGCTTTCAAGGCCGATCTGTCGAAAGTGCGCACGGGTCGCGCGCATACCGGTTTGCTCGACCATGTCCAGGTCGATTACTACGGCGCGCCAACGCCCATCAATCAGGTCGCCAAGGTGACGCTGCTCGACGCCCGTACAATCGGCGTGTCGCCGTTCGAGAAGAAGATGGTCGGCGCGGTGGAAAAGGCCATCCGCGAATCGGATCTCGGCTTGAATCCTGCGACGATGGGCGACACGATCCGCGTGCCGATGCCCGCTCTGACCGAGGAACGCCGCAAGGAACTCATCAAGGTGGTACGGCACGAGGCGGAGAACGCCCGCGTGGCCGTGCGCAACCTGCGCCGCGACGCGATGCACGCGCTTAAGGAAGCGCTTAAGAAGAAAGAGATCTCCGAAAACGACGAGCGGCGCGCCCTGGATGAAGTCCAGAAGCTCACCGACAGGCACGTAACGGAGATCGACGGCCTGCTACAGGCCAAAGAAACGGAGCTGATGGCCGTTTGAGGCCCCTGTATGGCTCAAAACAGTTCGACCCTCGAGATTCCGTCGCACGGCGAAGTGCCGCGGCACATTGCCATCATCATGGATGGCAATGGGCGCTGGGCTCGGCAACGGCACTTGCCCCGCTTCGCGGGCCACAAGCGCGGCGTCGAGGCGGTTCGTGCGACCGTGAAGAATTGCATGCAGCGGGGCGTGGGCTTTCTCACCCTGTTCGCATTCAGCTCGGAGAACTGGCGGCGTCCCCCGGAGGAAGTCGCGCTCCTGATGCAATTGTTCCGCGGCGCATTGACTGAGGAAGTCGAAAAGCTCCATCGCAACCGCGTACGCCTCAAGGTGATCGGCGACACGCAGCGGTTCGACCCGAAGATCCGCGCCCTGATCGAACGCGGCGAGGAACTGACTCAGGCCAACACGGGGCTGACGCTCAGCGTTGCGGCGAATTACGGCGGCCGATGGGACATTCTCCAGGCGCTGACCCGGCTGGCGCGCGAGCACCCGAAGGCGATCGAGGACGGCGTCCAGGAGGCGGCCATCATGCCCTATCTTGCGATGAACTACGCGCCCGAGCCCGATCTGTTTATCCGCACCGGGGGCGAGCAGCGCATCAGCAATTTTCTTCTGTGGCAACTCGCCTACACGGAGCTTTACTTCACGGATACGCTCTGGCCCGACTTTGACGCTCGCGCGCTGGACGAAGCCATCGCTTCCTATCGCCGCCGCGAACGTCGCTTCGGCCGCACCAGCGAGCAGGTCAAGGGAGCCGAAGAATCGCAAGGTGGCGGGCGCAAGCCTGCCGCAGGCGCCGTCGCCTGAACCCCTTGCTGCTCGCCCGGGTCGCAACCGCAGCACTGCTGCTCGCAGGCTTTCTGGCGGCGAATTTCCTGCTTGCGCGGCCGTACTTTGCGGTGCTCATGACGCTCGTTATTGCCGGTGCCGCCTACGAGTGGGCCAGGTTATGCCGCCTGGCGGGTCCCGCGGCGCTCGCCTACAGCGTACTCGTCGGGGGATCGCTCGCCGGGCTGATGCTTGCCCTCCTGGTCGGAGCCCGGGCCCAGGGGGCGGCGAATTCGGTGCTGCTTACAGCCGGCTTGTTCTGGATCATCGTGGCGCCGATCTGGCTTTGGCGCGGCGTCGCGGCGCAACCCCGCGTCTTGCTCGCCGCGGCGGGACTCATGGTGCTCGTGCCTGCGGGACTCGCTGCGGTCGCGCTGCCGCCCGTGGATCTGCTCGTCTTGCTTGGACTGGTATGGCTGGCCGACAGTGCCGCCTACTTCACCGGGCGCGCCTTTGGACGACGCAAGCTCGCCCCAACCATCAGCGCGGGCAAGACCTGGGCAGGCGTATGGGGCGCCGTCCTCGCGACGTCGGCCTACGCTATCATCTGCGCTGTGTCGATTCCGACGATCGCATCACGCATCAATGGTCTTGCGTGGGCAGCGTACGTCGCAGCGGCTGTGCTGCTCTGCCTCGTCAGCGTCGTCGGGGATTTGTTCGAATCGGCGCTCAAGCGCCAGGCGGGCGTCAAGGACAGCGGTACGCTGCTGCCGGGACATGGCGGCATTCTGGACCGGATCGACAGCGCAACAGCGACATTGCCGGTGGGTGCACTATTGCTTCATTGGATTCTCGTATGAGCGGCATCGGCGCCGCGGCCGAAGTCGACGGGCGCACGCATCGCCTGACCGTGCTGGGTTCGACCGGCTCGGTCGGAAAGAGCACCCTCGACGTCGCGTGTCGTCACCCGCAGCGCTATGCGCTGTTCGCGCTCACTGCGCATCGCTCGGTCGATGCGCTGCTCGAGCAGTGCCGTATGCACCGGCCGCGCTACGCCGTTCTCTCGGGCATCGACGAGCAGGCCACGTTGCGCGAGCGGTTTCGCGAAACCGGATGCGAATTGCTGTTCGGCGCGCGCGCCCTGCAAGCGGTCGCGTCCGATCCGGAATGCGACGTGGTGATGGCCTCGATCGTCGGCGCGGCGGGCCTCGGGCCGACGCTGGCGGCCGCGTCCGCAGGCAAGCGGGTGCTGCTTGCCAACAAGGAAGCCCTGGTGATGGCGGGGCGGCTGTTCATGCGCGCCGCGCACAGCGGCGGCGCAGTACTCTTGCCGATCGACAGCGAGCACAACGCCGTTTTTCAGTGCCTGCCGCAGGGGCCGGGCGGACGGCCGGCGCTCGGTTCCGTGCGCCGCATCCTGCTCACCGCCTCGGGAGGTCCGTTCCGCAGCGTTGCACCCGAGCGCCTGGCGGGGGTTACGCCCGACGAAGCCTGCGCGCATCCCAACTGGGTGATGGGGCGCAAGATCTCGGTGGATTCCGCGACCATGATGAACAAGGGCCTGGAGGTGATCGAGGCACACTGGCTGTTCGGGCTGCCCGCCGATCGCATCGAAGTCGTCGTGCATCCGCAGAGCATCGTACACTCGCTGGTCGAATACGTTGACGGCTCGATGATCGCGCAGCTCTCCAATCCCGACATGCGCATCCCGATCGCGCATGCACTCGGCTTTCCGGAGCGCATCGACTCCGGTGCGCGTGCGCTCGATCTCGGGGAGATCGGTCAGCTTTCTTTCGAGCGTCCCGATCACCGGCGCTTTCCGTGTCTAGGACTCGCGTACCGCGCCTTGCGGGCCGGCGGCAGCGCCCCGGCCGTACTGAACGCAGCGAACGAGGTTGCGGTCGAGGCGTTTCTGTCGGGCCGCCTGCGATTTACGGAGATCGCGGGCGTAATCTCGCGCGCGCTGGATTCCTGCGCGGTTTCGCCGGCGGAGGATCTCGACGGCGTACTGGATGCGGATGCCCGCGCGCGCAGCACGGCCACCCAGCTGGTCGAGCGCGTCATGGGGCGCGCGGCATGAGCTTCGTGCATACACTTGTTGCATTCGTCGTCGCGCTCGGCATCCTGATCGTCGTGCACGAGTACGGGCACTACCTGGTTGCACGCCTGTGCGATATCAAGGTGCTCAGATTTTCGGTGGGCTTCGGCCGCCCGCTTGTCCGCTGGCAGAAGGAGCGCGATGGCACCGAATGGGTAATCGCCGCGGTGCCGTTTGGCGGGTACGTCAAGATGCTCGACGAGCGCGAGGGACCGGTCGGGGCGCACGAGCTGGCGCGCGCGTTCAATCGTAAGAGCGTGTGGAAGCGCTTCCTGGTCGTAGCCGCAGGACCGGTATTCAATTTTCTGTTCGCGATCGCCGTCTACTCGACCCTTTACATGCACGGCCTGCCGGAGGCGCGCCCAATCGCCGGCACGCCGCCGATCGGAACACCCGCCGCGCTGGCCGGCGTTCGCGCAGGGGACACGATCAAGACGATCGACGGCGAGCCCGTGCGCACGTGGCAGGAGGTGCGCTGGCGGGTCGTACAAGCGGCCCTGCAGCATGCGTCGCTGCGCGTCGAAGTTGCCGGCCACGGCAACAAGCTTGCGGTGCTCGATCTAGACCTGCGCGGCATACCGGACGCCGATATGGAAGGGGACGTGCTGGCTCGCGCCGGGCTCGTGCTGTACCGGCCGACGCTCGCGCCCGTGCTCGGGAAACTCGTCGCGGGCAGTCCGGCCGAGGTCGCGGGGCTCGCGCCGGGAGACCGAATCGTCGAGGTGGACGGCAAGCGCATCGATTCGTGGGATGCGCTTGTGAACGCGATCAGGGCGAGGCCCGATCAGCGTATAAGCATCACCGTCGAGCGCGGCGGAAGCCTGCGCACTGTGGGAGTACGGCCGGAGGCGGTGCAATCCGACGGCGAGCGCATCGGCCGCATCGGCGCCGCGCCGTACGTGCCGCCTTCACAGGCCGACGATCTGCTGATCAGGGTCCAGTATGGGTTCTTCGAGAGCGTGTCGAGGGCGGTGCAGAAGACAGTCGACATCTCCGCCTTCAGCCTGCGGATCATGGGGAAGATGCTGATCGGCGAGGTGTCCTGGAGACACATCTCGGGACCCGTGACGATCGCGGACTTCGCGGGGCAATCCGCGCAGCTCGGATTGATCTCCTACGTTACATTCCTCGCGCTGATCAGCATCAGTCTTGGCGTGCTCAATCTCCTGCCCATTCCGCTGCTGGACGGCGGACACCTGATGTACTATCTCGTCGAAATAATAAAAGGCAGCCCTGTGTCCGAGCGCGCCATGGAGCTCGGACAGCGGGTTGGGCTGGCGCTGCTGCTGGTCATGATGGCCTTCGCCTTCTACAACGACTTCAATCGCCTACTGTCGGGCTGATCGATGCGCAAAGGCATTGTCGCCCTGTTCGCCTGTGCCCTGCTCGCGCTGGCGAGCGGCGTGGGGGCGCAGACTTTCCGGCCCTTCGTGGTCAAGGACATCCGCCTCGAGGGCCTGCAGCGCACCGAGCCGGGCACCTTGTTCAGCTACCTTCCGGTGAAGGTGGGTGACACGATGACCGAGGAGAAGGCGCAGCGGGCCCTGCGCGCGCTGTACGCCACCGGCTTCTTCAAGAACGTGAAGCTGCAGGAGGACAACGGCGTGCTCATCGTGTCCGTCGAGGAGCGCCCGTCGATCGCGCAGATCGATATTTCCGGGGCCAAGGATATAAGCAGCGACGCTCTGAAGAAGGTGCTGCGCGAACAAGGTCTCGCCGAAGGCCGCATTTTCGACCGCGCCGTGCTCGAGAACTCCGAACAGGAGCTCAAGCGGCAGTATCTGGCTCGCGGGCGATACGACGCGCAGGTGCAGACGACGGTTACGCCGCTGGAGCGCAACCGCGTCGCGATAAATATCGCAATCAACGAAGGAGACGTGGCCAAGATACGCTCGATCAAGATCGTGGGCGCGAAGGCGTTCCCGGAAAAGGACCTGCTATCGCTGTTCGTGCTGCGTACGCCGGGATGGCTGACCTGGTACACCAAACACGACCAGTACTCGCGCCAGAAGCTGGCTGCCGACCTGGAGACGCTCAGGTCGTATTACCTGAACCGCGGCTATCTGGATTTCGAAATCGACTCGACCCAGGTCGCGATCAGCCCCGACAAGCACGACATCTACATCACGGTGAACATCAGCGAGGGCGAGAAATACACCGTGTCGGATGTCAAGCTCGCCGGGCAGATGCTGCTGCCGCAGGAAGAGCTCGAAAAGCTCATCAAGCTCAAGCCCGGAGACGTCTTTTCGCGCGAAAAGCTGACCGAGTCGACGAAGGCGATCTCGGAGCGCCTGGGCAACGAGGGCTATGCGTTCGCGAATGCCAACGCGGTTCCGCAGGTCGACAAGCTGAAGCGCACCGTCGCGTTCACCATACTGATCGATCCCGGGCGCCGCGTGTACGTGCGCCGCATCAACATACACGGCAATTCGAAGACCCGGGACGAAGTGGTCAGGCGCGAGCTGCGGCAGCTGGAGGGCGCCTACTACGATGCGTCCAAGATCCAGCTCTCGCGGCGCCGTATCGATCGCACGCAGTACTTCGAGGAAGTGTCGGTCGATACGCAGCCCGTGGAGGGGGTGCCGGACCAGGTCGACGTCAATTTCACGGTCAAGGAAAAGCCGACAGGCTCGCTGCTGCTGGGCGCGGGCTATTCGACCGTCGACAAGTTCACGATTCAGGCGTCGATCACGCAATCGAACATCTTCGGCAGCGGCAAGTACCTTTCCGCCCAGGTAAACACGGGCAAGGTCAACACGGTTTATTCCCTGTCGTACCTGAACCCGTACTACACGGTGGACGGCGTCAGCCAGGGGTTCGATATCTACAGGCGCAAGACCGACGCCTCGTCGCTGGCAGTGGGCGCCTACGTCACCGACGCGATGGGTGGCGGCATCAAATTCGGCTATCCGCTATCCGAGACCGACGGGGTGAGCTTCGGACTGAACGCCGAGAACGTGAAGCTCCAGTTGTTCGACAACAGCCCGTTCGCTTATGTCGACTTCGCCAACCAGTTCGGTACGAATTACACGTATCTCGCGGGGACGGCGGGCTACGTGCACGACTCCCGGGATAGCCTGATCCTGCCGACCTCCGGAACCGTGTCGCGCACCAGCGCCGAGCTCGCGGGCGGAGACCTCGAGTACTACCGGCTCGGCTACGAGCACCAGTGGCTCACCCCTCTTAGCCGGACGTTCACCCTGTTCCTCACCGGCAAGGTCGGTTATGCGGATGGCCTTGGCAACAAGCCGCTGCCGTTCTTCAAGAACTTCTATGCCGGCGGTCCGGGATCGGTGCGCGGCTACGAGGCCTACTCGCTCGGACCGCGCGACCCGCTGGGCAATTCGCTGGGCGGCAATCGCCAGCTCGTCGGCAGCGCCGAGCTGCAGTTCCCCGTCCCCGGCGCCGAGCAGGAGAGATCGCTTCGTCTGGCGGCTTTCGTCGATGCAGGACAGGTCTGGGGGCAATCGCAGAAGGCTGCATTGGGCGATCTGCGCTATTCGGCCGGCATCGCGCTCGCCTGGAGCTCGCCGTTCGGGCCGATGCGCATTTCCTTCGGCAACCCGATCAACAAACAGGAAGGCGACCGCGTGCAGAGGTTACAATTCACCTTTGGCACTGGCTTCTGATTCCGGGCGCGATGACCATGCATCTCCGAAACCTTCTCGTCCCCGTCGCAGTTCTGTTGGCGGGAGTGCCGCCGCTCGCTGCGGCGCAGACCAAGATCGGCTTCGTCAACACTGAGCGCATCTTGCGCGACTCCGCGCCTGCGGCGCGTGCGACCAAGCGGCTCGAAACGGAATTCGCGAAGAAGCAGCAGGACCTGCGCCAGCTTGCTGACCAGCTCAAGCGTCTGCAGGACGACCTGCAGCGCAACGCCGTGACGATGTCTGACGCTCAGCGGAAGGACAAGGAACGCGAGTTCAATGAAATGAGCCGCGAGCTGCAGCGGCGCGATCGGGATTTCCGCGATGAGGTCAATCAACGGCGCAACGAGGAGATGGCGCAGTTGCTGGACCAGGCCAACCGCGTAATACGCCAGATCGCCGAGAGCGAGAATTTCGACGCCATCCTGCAGGATGGCGTCTACGTGAACCCTCGCGTGGACATCACGGACAAGGTGATCAAGGCGCTGGACAGCATGAAGCCGTCCGACAGCAAGCCTGCCACGCGATGACATGCGCGGCCCCTTCACGCTCGCGGAGATCGTAGCGCACCTGGGCGGTCGTATAGTCGGAAATCCGGCGACGCAGATCCATCAAGTCGGTTCGCTGCAGCACGCGACGGTCGAGCAGATCACGTTCCTCGCAAGCATTCGGCATCGATCCGCGCTGCACGCTACGCGAGCCGGGGCGATCGTAATCGCGCCGGAGGCTCAGGAGCTGACCGGGCTGCCGCGCATCGTCAGCGACAATCCGTACCTGTACTTTGCGCGGGTCGCGCGCCTGCTCAATCCTGTCGCTGCGCCCGAGCCCGGGATCGATCCTTCCGCGCGCGTCGCGGCGAGCGCCCGCATCGCGCCGGACGCTCGCATCGAAGCGGGCACGGTGATCGACCACGACGCGTCGGTCGGAGCGCGCGCCTGGATCGGCGCCGGCTGTTACCTCGGGGCGGATTCGGTGGTCGGCGAGGAAAGCCGCCTGCACCCCTCGGTCGTGGTCTATGGTGGATGCCGAATCGGGGCGCGCGCAATCATTCATTCGGGCGCGGTGATTGGCGCCGACGGCTTCGGATTGGCGAACGACTCAGGCCGCTGGGTCAAGATCCCCCAGATCGGGGGCGTGCAGATCGGCGACGACGTGGAGATCGGCGCGAACACGACCATAGACAGAGGTACCGTCGACGACACCGTGATCGAGGAGGGGGTCAAGCTCGACAATCAGATCCAGATCGCACACAACGTGCGCATCGGCGCGCATACGGCGATCGCCGGCTGCGTCGGAATCGCGGGCAGCGCGAGCATCGGCCGTCAATGCATGATCGGCGGAGCCGCGATGATTGCAGGACATCTGCAGATCGTCGATCACGTCACCATTTCAGGCGGCACGCTCGTGTCGCGCTCGATTCTCAAGCCAGGCACCTACACCGGCGTCTTCCCGTTCGACGACAACGCGACCTGGCTGCAGAACGCTGCGCACGTGAGGCAGCTCGCCAGGCTGGCCGAGCGCATCCGCGCACTGGAGAAGCGACTCGAGGGAGAGGAACAAGAATGACTGACATGGACATCATGGCTGTGCTCGCGCATCTGCCGCAGCGCTTCCCCTTCCTGATGATCGATCGGATCAAGGAATTCGAGGCTGGCAAGCGCATCGTGGCGCTGAAGAACGTGACCATCAACGAGCCGTATTTTCCCGGGCATTTTCCGTACCGGCCGATCATGCCCGGCGTGCTGATTCTCGAGGCGATGGCCCAGGCAGCAGGCGTGCTCGCCTTTCGCACCGAAGGCGCGCTGCCCACCGAAAACTCGCTCTACTACTACGCGGGCATCGACAACGCGCGCTTCAAGAAGCCGGTGGTGCCGGGCGACCAGCTCGAAATCGAGGTGGTCGTTCAAGCGGTCAAGCGCAACATCTGGAAGTTCGCCTGCGTGGCGAAGGTCGAGGGCGGAATGGTGGCGCAGGCCGATATCCTTTGCACGCTGCGCGCAACGCCGCAAGAGAAGCGATGATCCATCCGAAAGCGATCGTCGAGCCGGGGGCCCGGCTCGCCGCGGACGTGATCATAGGACCCTACGCGATCGTCGGACCGCAGGTCGAGATCGGAGCCGGGAGCTCAATCGGCGCGCACGCCGTGGTCGAGGGGCGCACACGCATCGGCCGCAACAACCGCATCCATTCCTTTGCGGCCGTCGGCGGTGCGCCGCAAGACAAGAAGTACGCGGGCGAGGACACCGGCCTCGAGATCGGCGACGGCAATACGATCCGCGAGTACGTGACGATCAACCGCGGCACCGTCCAGGATGCCGGCGTTACGCGTATCGGAGACGACAACTGGATCATGGCCTACGTGCACATCGCACACGACTGCCAGGTTGGTAGCCATACGATTTTCGCCAATGCGACACAGCTCGCTGGACACGTACATATCGGAGACTGGGCGATACTGGGCGGCGTGACTCTGGTGCACCAGTACGTGCATATCGGCGCGCACAGCTTCAGCGCCGTGGGTACGGTACTGGTGCAGGACGTCCCCCCTTACGTCATGGTCGCCGGCCAAGAGGCAAAGCCGTACGGCATCAACAGCGAGGGCTTGCGCAGGCGCGGATTCTCCTCCGAGAGCATCGGCGCACTGAAGCGCGCGTATCGGACACTGTACCGCTCCGGCCTCGGCCTGGAGGAGGCAGGCGCGGCGCTGCAGACGCTCGCCCAGGAACACCCCGAGGTGCGCCCGATCGTGGAATTTCTGGCGCGCTCCTCGCGCGGCATCGTACGCTAGGCCGTGGCCGGGCAAGCCGCTTGCATCGCCATGGTGGCCGGTGAGGCCTCTGGCGACCTTCTCGCGGCTCCCTTGATTGCGGAGCTGAAGGCGCGTAGGCCGGAGCTGGGTTTCTACGGCATCGGCGGGCCGAAGATGCAAGCTCTCGGCTTCGCGTCGCACTTTCCGATGGACAAGCTCGCGGTTCGCGGCTACGTCGAGGTATTGCGCCACGTGCGCGAGATCTCGGCAATCCGCAAACACCTCGCGATGCGCCTGCTGGCCGATCCGCCGGCCGCTTTCATCGGCGTCGATGCGCCGGACTTCAACCTCGGCCTGGAGCGGCGCCTGAAGCGCGCCGGCATCCCGACGGTGCATTACGTGAGCCCGTCGATCTGGGCGTGGCGGGCATGGCGTATACGCAAGATCGCGCGCTCGGTGACGCACATGCTGGCCCTGTTTCCGTTCGAGCCGGCGCTCTACGAGCGCGCGGGAGTGCCGGTGACCTACGTGGGCCACCCGCTCGCCGACGTGATTCCGCTGGAAGTGAACAAGGAAGAAGCGCGCGTGCAGTTACGCCTGCCGCGCGCAAAGCGGGTCGTCGCACTGCTTCCGGGCAGCCGCCGCTCCGAGCTGCAGTACATGGCGGAGCTGTTCGTAAAGACGGCGCGCCGCCTGCAGGAGGAGGTGGAGGACATTCATTTCGTCTGCCCCATGGCAACGCGCGAGACGCGCGAGCAGTTCGAGACGGCCTTGCGGCATCATGCCGGAAGCGAGCTGTCTCTCACGCTGCTGTTCGGCCACTCGCACGGCGCGCTCGCGGCCGCGGATCTGGCCCTGGTGGCGAGCGGAACGGCCACCCTCGAGGCGGCGCTGTTCAAGACGCCGATGGTCATCACTTATCGCATGTCGCCGCTGACCGCGGCGCTCATGCGGCGCATGCGCCGTCTTCCGTACGTCGGACTGCCCAACATCCTAGCGGGCGAATTTCTGGTGCCCGAACTGCTGCAGGAAAAGGCCACGCCGGCGGCGCTAAGTGCCGCGCTGATCGCATTGATGCGGGACGCGGACGCGCAGCAGCGCCAGCGCGAGAAATTTCACGACATCCATTTGACGCTGCGTCAGGGAGCAGCGCGGAAGGCCGCCGATGCCGTGCTCACCGTGCTCGATCGTGCACGCGGATAGGCGCGCAGCGCTCCGCCCGTGAAGCTGCTGCGCTCACGCGACAATCCGCAGGTGCGGCGCTGGCGGCGCCTGATGCGCGACCGCCGCATGCGGCGGCGCGAGGCCCGCGCGCTGATCGAGGGCCTGCATCTGGTCGAGGCGTTCCTCGAGCGCGGCGGCGCGCCGGCCGTCCTGCTCGCAAGCGAGCGTGCGCTGGAGCGCGCGGACGTGGCGCGTCTTGTCGCGCGCTCCGGCCTGAGCCCGGTCGTGATGTCGGATGCGGTGTTCGAGGTGATCGCGGATGCAGAAGCGCCGGTGGGCATTGCGGCCGAGATCCCAATTCCCGCAGGACAGCCCGCTCTCGCGGGAGCGCAGGCGTGCGTTTTCCTGGAGGGCATTCAGGACATGGGCAATCTCGGCGCGATTCTGCGCGTCGCCGCAGCGTTCGATGTGCACGACGTGGTCCTGGCGCGCGGCTGCGCGGACGCGTGGGCGCCGAAGACGCTGCGCGCGGGCATGGGCGCGCACTTCGCGCTGCGCATCCTGCAAACGGACGATCTCGCCGCCGCGATGGGGCGCTTCGCCGGCAGGATCGTTTGCGCCGTGGCTCACGGCGGCAGGCCGCTCGCGGAGATTGATCTGACCGGGCGGATGGGTCTGGTCTTCGGCGCGGAAGGGCAGGGAGTAAGCGCCGCGATCGCGGCGCGGGCCGCAGAGCGGGTGACGATTCCGCTCGCCGCAGGGATCGAATCCCTGAACGTCGCCGCAGCCGCCGCGATTTGCCTCTACGAGAGGGGGCGCCAGCTCAGAACAGGTGCTTCTCGATCCTGAGCTCGCGCATGATGGTCGTGGATATCTCTTCGATCGATTTCGCCGTGGTGTCCAGCCAGCGTATACCCTCGCGCCGCATCAGGTCCTGCGCCTGATCGACCTCGTAGCGGCAATTGGCCGGGTCGGCATAGCGGCTGTGCGGACGCCGTGACTGGCGGATTTCCGCGAGCCGCTCCGGTGCGATGCTCAGGCCATAGAGCTTGGACTTCTGCGCGCGTAGCGCGCGAGGCAGCTGCCTGCGTTCAAGGTCCTCGGGGACCAGAGGATAGTTGGCGGCCCTGACGCCGAACTGCAATGCGAGATAAAGGCAAGTGGGCGTCTTGCCGCTGCGTGACACGCCAACCAGGATCACGTCCGCCGCGTCCAGATCGACGTCCGTGGCGCCGTCGTCGTGCGACATCGCGAAATTTATCGCCTCGATGCGGTTGTGGTACTCCTTCTTGTCCATCGCGCTGTGTGAGCGACCGATCGAGTGCGTGGAGGGTATGCCGAGCCCGGCCTCCAGCGGTCCGATGAACGTCTCGAAGAAGTCCAAGAACAGCGCGCTCGTATTGCGGATGACCGCGCGAACGTCGCTGTTCACCAGAGTCGAAAACACGATCGGATGGCCGTTTCCGCGGGTCACCTCCTGATCGATGCGTGCCCGGCACTCCTCGGCCTTCTGCACGCTATCGATGAATGACAGCGTCACCTGATCGAAGTCAACGCCTTCGAACTGCGTCAGCAGGCTGTGTCCGAGCATCTGCGAGGTGATGCCCGTGCCGTCGGAAACGAAGAAGACTGTGCGGCGCATGGATGCCGGTAAAATAGAATCTTTTGCCTGATCTGGGCAATAGCGAGGGAGCGGTGGCGATGTTGGTGTCTTGGCTGAGGGATCTGCGCATGACCGACCTGGACCAGGTCGGAGGCAAGAACGCTTCGCTGGGAGAGATGATGGGCCATCTGTCGCAAGCCGGCATCCGCGTCCCTGGCGGCTTCGCCACCACTGCCGAAGCCTACCGCAGGTTTCTGTCTCACAGCGGACTGGACCGGCGCATCGGCGAGCGTCTTGCGCGGCTCGACCCGACCGACGTCAGGGCGCTCGCGGCCTGTGGCAAGGAGATTCGCGCATGGATCGAGGCGGCGCCATTTCCGGCGGATATTGAAGCGGCAATACAGAAGAACTATCAAGAACTTGTCGCTTCAATTTCGAGTCAAACCTCGTTTGCGGTGCGGTCTTCAGCGACGGCCGAGGATCTGCCCGACGCGTCGTTCGCCGGACAACAAGAGACCTTTCTGAATATTCACGGAGTGGGGAACGTGCTGGAGGCGATCCGTCAGGTCTATGCATCCCTGTACAACGACAGGGCGATCTCCTACCGGGTGCACCACGGGTTCGATCATGGCGGCGTCTCCCTGTCGGCCGCCGTGCAGCAGATGGTGCGCAGCGATCTCGGCTCCAGCGGGGTGATGTTCACGCTCGACACGGAATCCGGCTTCCGCGACGTCGTCTTCATCACGGCTTCCTGGGGCCTGGGCGAGATGGTGGTGCAGGGCGCCGTCAACCCCGACGAGTTCTACGTGCACAAGCCCATGCTCGCCCGGGGGCGACCTGCCGTTATCCGCCGCGCCCTGGGCTCGAAGCTTAGCAAGATGGTGTTCGCGGACGCGCAAGCGGCCGGACGCTCGACGCGCACAGTCGACGTCGCCGACGGCGAGCGCAACCGCTTTTCGCTGTCGGACGCCGAGGTGCTCGAGCTGGCACGCTACGCGGTCGAAATCGAGAAACACTACGGCCGGCCGATGGACATTGAATGGGCCAAGGACGGCCTCGACGGCAAACTTTACGTCTTGCAGGCACGGCCCGAGACGGTTCGCTCGCGCAAGCAGGGCGCAGGCGAGCGCTATACGCTAAAGGGAAGCTCCAGGGTCCTGGTCAACGGGCGCGCGATCGGCCACAAGATCGGCACCGGGGCCGTCCGGCTGGTGAAAGATGCCTCGCAGATGTCGCTGGTGCGCAAAGGCGACGTGCTGGTGACCGACATGACCGATCCGAACTGGGAGCCGGTGATGAAGCTTGCCTCTGCGATCGTCACCAATCGGGGAGGGCGCACCTGCCACGCGGCGATCATCGCGCGCGAGCTCGGCATTCCCGCGGTGGTGGGCTGCGGCAACGCGACCGAGCGCCTGGCCAACGACAGACAGGTGACCGTATCGTGCGCAGAAGGCGATACGGGCAACGTCTACGACGGCATCTTGCCGTTCGACGTCGTCACCAGTGAGCTCGGCGAGATGCCGATGATTCCGGTCAAGATCGCCATGAACGTCGGCAATCCGCAGCTCGCCTTCGATTTCGCGCAGCTGCCGAGCGCAGGGGTTGGGCTGGCGCGCCTCGAGTTCATCATCAACAACGAGATCGGCGTGCATCCGCGCGCCTGCCTCGAATATCCGAAGCTCCCGGCCGAGCTGAAGACGAAGGTTGAAAAGGCCGCACGCGGCTACCCCGACCCGAAGACTTTCTTCAGCGAGAAGCTTGTGGAGGGCGTGGCGACCATCGCCGCGGCATTCTGGCCGCGGCCGGTAATCGTGCGGCTGTCGGACTTCAAGTCGAACGAATACCGCAAGCTGCTGGGCGGCGAGCGCTACGAGCCGGAAGAGGAGAACCCGATGCTCGGATTCCGCGGCGCCTCGCGCTACATCGCGCAAAGCTTCAGGGACTGCTTCGAGCTCGAGTGCGCCGCCCTGAAGAAGGTGCGCGACGAACTGGGTCTGACGAACGTCGAGCTGATGGTGCCGTTCGTGCGCACCCTGAGCGAGGCGCGCCAGGTGGTGCGCCTGCTGGAGCAAAAGGGCCTCAAGCGCGGCACCAACGGCCTGCGTCTGGTGATGATGTGCGAGCTGCCCTCGAACGCGGTGCTGGCGGAGGAATTCCTCGAGCACTTCGACGGCTTCTCGATCGGTTCGAACGACATGACGCAGCTGACGCTCGGGCTGGACAGGGACTCCGGGCTGGTCGCCGAGATATTTGACGAGCGCGACCCAGCGGTGAAGGCGATGCTCTCGATGGCGATCCGGGCCTGCCGCAAGCATGGCAAGTACGTGGGAATCTGCGGCCAGGGGCCGTCGGATCATCCGGACCTGGCGCGCTGGCTCATGGAGCAGGGCATCGAGAGCCTGTCGCTCAATCCCGATACCGTCGTGTCGACCTGGCTCTCGCTCGCCGGCAAATCTCCGTCAGGCGATGCGAAGAAGGCAGCGTCCCCGGTCGCCTGAGGCGCTCGGATTCAACCGCGGCCGCGCAGCAGCCGCTGCTTGTCGCGCTGCCATTCGCGTTCGCGCTCGGAGGCCCGCTTGTCGTGCTTGAGTTTGCCGCGCGCGAGTGCGATCTCGAGCTTGATGCGCCCTTTGCGGTAATGCATATCCAGCGGGATCAGCGTATGGCCTCGCTGCTCGACCTTGCCGATGAGCCTCTTGATTTCCTCGGCGTGCATCAGCAGCTTGCGGGTGCGCGTGGGGTCCGGCGTGAAGTGCGTCGACACGGTAGGCAGCGGACTGATGTGCGCACCGAGCAGCCACAGCGCAGCGTTGCGCACCACGACGTAGGCGTCGGCGATCTGGACCCGCCCGGCGCGGATCGCCTTGACCTCCCAGCCCTCGAGCGCCAACCCCGCCTCGTAGCGCTCCTCGACGAAATAATCGTGATGAGCCTTGCGATTCTGGACGATGGACATGGGCGCGGGTCGGAAAGGGGGCGGATTTTAGCAGCGCAGCGGGCAAGGCCGTGAGGCGCATCGTGCGCTCCGCCATCGTAGAGCATCCCGCCGGCGCGCTGTTTGCCTTGGTGGAAGACGTCGAGGCCTATCCCGAATTCCTGCCCTGGTGCCTCGCGGCCAAGGTGCACACGCGCGAACCCGGTCGTACCCTCGCCACGATAACGGTAGGGATCAGGGGCATTCGGCAAAGCTTTACGACGGAAAACGCCAATCGGCCCGGCGAGGGTATCGATATGCGGCTCGTCGAGGGCCCATTCAAGCACTTCGCCGCGAGCTGGCGCTTCTTGCCGCTCGGAGAGCGCGCGGCACGCATCGAATTCCGGCTCGAGTACCAGTTCTCCAGCCGATTGCTGGCCAAGGCGCTGGACCCGCTGTTCAGCCATATCGCGGATTCCATGGTCGGCAGCTTCAGTCGCCGTGCCGAGGCCTTGTATGGCCAAGCGCCTGCAAATTGAGGTCGTGTATGCGCGGCTGGGACAGCTCGATGCAGTCAGCCTGCGTCTCCCCGAGGGCTGCACTGCGAGGCAGGCACTCGAAGCCTCGGGTCTGCTCGCGCGTCACCCGGAGCTGGATCTCCGGCGCGAGCCGCTCGGCATACACGGCCGGCGGGTCTCGGCGGCCCAGGCGCTCACCGACGGCGACCGAGTCGAAGTGTATCGCCCGCTTGAGATCGATCCGAAGGAGGCGCGGCGGGCGCGCGTCGCCCAGCGCCGCCGCCGCCGCTAGTTGCAGTAGTCGCTTACCGCCTTGCGCGCGCGCGCCTCATCCGCTGCGCGCTGCTGGTCGCTGATGAAGTAGCGTTCGCCGCTTTGGTCCGTGCGCATGATGCGCTGGCCGCTCTCGAGCGTGCGCAGCGCCTCCTGCGCGTCGGAGCAGTTCTGCTTTTTTTCCTCCGCCTGCTGGCGTTCCTTGTCCGCCTTGGCGGCAGCTTCCTGGGCTTCCTTGATGCGGCGGCGGAACTCGAGCTCCTGCTGGGCCGGCGTCAGCGGACCCTTGGGCGCCGTCGCGGCTCCGCCGCCACCGGCGCTCGCGGCGCTCGAAGGGGACTCCGTGCTGACGGGCGGCGGAGGCGGGCCGAGCGGGGTGGCATTCACGCCGGGCGGAGGCGTGTCTCCGTATTTCACGTGTCCGTCCTTGTCGATCCATTTGTAGCCTTGTGCATGCGCCGCGGCCGCGGCCAGGCCGCAAGCCACAAGGATGATCCACTGCGACAGTCTCATGCTCCCTCCCACCGCTCGGTCTCGAGGCTCTCGTGCAGCATGCGCGCCCCGGAGAACACGGCGACGGTATCGGCTTTCCCTGAAACCGTCAAACGAGTACTTCTCACGCTCACGTATAATGCCGCTTTGCGAGAAAGGTAACCTCAATGCGCGTCATCCAGAAGGCGCTGACCTTCGACGACGTTCTCCTCCTTCCCGCCCACTCGCGCGTCCTGCCGCGCGAAGTCTCCCTGAAAACCCGCCTGACGCGTACGCTCGAGCTGAATGTCCCGCTCGTGTCTGCGGCGATGGACACCGTCACCGAGGCGCGTCTGGCGATCGCCATCGCGCAGGAAGGCGGCATCGGCATCGTGCACAAGAACCTGACTCCGCAGACGCAGGCGGCGGAGGTGGCCAAGGTCAAGCGCTTCGAATCCGGCGTGCTGCGCGACCCCATGACGGTGACGCCGGAGATGACGGTGCGCGAAGTGATCGCCTTGCAGCACCAATACAAGATCTCCGGCTTTCCGGTCGTAAAAGGGGGCAAGGTGGTGGGGATCGTCACGAACCGCGATCTGCGCTTCGAGACGAACCTCGACCAGCCGGTGAAGGCAATGATGACCCCGCAGCGCAAACTCGTGACGGTGCGCGAGGGCGCATCGCGCGAAGAGGCCATGCAACTCATGCACAAGCATCGCCTGGAGAGAGTGCTCGTCGTGGACGACGAGTTCATCCTCAAGGGCCTGGTCACGGTCAAGGACATCCTGAAGGAGAGCGCGCATCCGAACGCCTGCAAGGATCCGCAAGGCAAGCTGCGCGTAGGCGCGGCCGTAGGCGTTGGGGAAGGCACCGAGGAGCGCGTGGCCATGCTGGTCGAGGCGGGCGCGGACGTTCTGGTGGTCGATACGGCGCACGGGCACGCCCAGGGCGTGCTCGACCGGGTGCAGTGGATCAAGAAGCGCTACGCGAAGGTGCAGGTGATCGGCGGCAATGTCGGGACCGGGGACGGCGCGCGCGCCCTCGTCGATCATGGGGCCGATGGTGTCAAGGTGGGCATCGGGCCGGGATCGATCTGCACCACGCGCATCGTCGCGGGGGTCGGCGTACCGCAGATCACCGCGATCGAGAACGTCACCGAAGCGCTCGCCAAAACCGACGTACCGCTGATCGCGGACGGCGGCATTCGCTATTCCGGTGATATCTCCAAGGCGCTCGCGGCCGGGGCGCATGCCGTGATGCTCGGGTCGCTGTTCGCGGGAACGGACGAAGCGCCCGGCGACATCGAGCTGTACCAGGGACGTTCCTACAAGTCCTACCGCGGGATGGGCTCGCTGGGCGCGATGCAGAAGGGCGCGGCGGACCGCTACTTCCAGGACTCGGAGATGAACGTCGACAAGCTCGTTCCGGAAGGCGTCGAGGGGCGCGTGCCGTACAAGGGACCGGTGCTGGCGGTGATCCAGCAGCTGCTCGGAGGGGTGCGCGCGAGCATGGGCTATACAGGCTGCGGGACGGTGGACCAGCTGCGCACGAAGTCCCGCTTCGTCGAGATCACGACCGCGGGCGTGCGCGAATCGCACGTGCACGACGTCCAAATCGTCAAGGAAGCGCCTAATTACCGCGTCGAATGAGAACGGGATGCACGACAAGATCCTGATTCTCGATTTCGGCGCGCAATACACGCAGCTCATCGCGCGCCGCGTGCGCGAGGCCAAGGTCTACTGCGAGATCCATCCCTGCGACGTGTCGGACGCGTTCGTGCGCGCGTTCGGCGCCAAGGGCGTCATCCTCTCGGGAAGCCACATGTCCGCTTACGAGGAATCGCACGACCAGGCGGCCATGGCCGTCTTCGAGCTCGGCGTGCCCGTGCTGGGCATCTGCTACGGCATGCAGACCATGGCGCAGCAGCTCGGCGGGAGGGTGGAGGCAGGCAAGGTGCGTGAGTTCGGCTATGCCGAAGTGCGTGCGCGCGGCCATACGAAGCTGCTCGACGGCATCGAGGACTACCGCACCGCGGAAGGCCACGGCATGCTCAAGGTGTGGATGAGCCACGGCGACAAAGTCGTCACGATGCCGCCCGGCTTCAAGCTGATGGCTTCGACCGACGCCTGCCCGATCGCCGGCATGGCAGACGAGGCACGCCGCTTCTACGGCGTGCAATTCCACCCCGAGGTGACGCACACGCGCCAGGGAAAGCGCATGCTGGAGCGCTTCGTGCGCGATGTCTGCGGCTGCGCCGGCGACTGGAACATGCCGGATTACGTCAGCGAGGCGGTAGCGCGCATCCGGGAGCAGGTCAGCCGCGAGGAGGTAATCCTCGGTCTGTCGGGCGGGGTCGACTCGTCGGTGGCCGCGGCGCTGATCCACCGGGCGATCGGCGCGCAGCTCACCTGCGTGTTCGTCGATCACGGCCTGCTGCGCCTGAACGAGGCAGCGCAGGTCATGGAGACTTTCGCGCGTCACATGCACGTGAAGGTGATCCACGTCGACGCGACGGAGGAGTTCTACGCGGCGCTCGCCGGCGTATCCGATCCGGAGCAAAAGCGCAGGATCATCGGCAAGCAGTTCGTCGACCTCTTCCAGCGCGAGGCGGGGAAGATCAAGAACGCGAAATGGCTGGCCCAGGGCACCATCTACCCGGACGTCATCGAATCGGCCGGCGCGAAGACAAAGAAAGCGACCAGCATCAAGTCGCACCATAACGTCGGCGGACTGCCGGAAACCCTTCACCTCAAGCTGCTCGAGCCGCTGCGCGAGCTGTTCAAGGACGAGGTGCGCGAGCTGGGGCTCGCCCTCGGTCTGCCGCGCGAGATGGTGTTCCGCCATCCCTTCCCCGGACCGGGCCTCGGCGTGCGCATTCTTGGCGAGGTGAAGCGCGAATACGCCCAGCTGCTGCAGCGCGCCGACGCCATCTTCATCGAGGAGCTGCGGCGCGCCGATTGGTACGACAAGGTCGCGCAGGCCTTCGCGGTGTTCCTGCCGGTGAAATCGGTCGGGGTGATGGGTGACGGACGCACCTACGACTATGTGGTGGCCCTGCGCGCCGTGCAGACCACCGATTTCATGACCGCCGACTGGGCGCCGCTGCCACACGAGCTGCTCGCGCGCGTGTCGAACCGCATCATCAACGAGGTGCGCGGCATCAACCGCGTCACCTACGACATCTCGTCCAAGCCGCCTGCAACGATCGAGTGGGAATGAGGCGCGCGTTGTCCATGCCGCCGCGCCATTCGGCGCTTGGACAAGTGCTCGTGATCGGCTTCACGCAGACGATCGCCTGGGCCTCCACGGTGTACCTGGTCGCGATCATCGCGGCCCCGGTCGGGCGTACGCTCGCCTTGCCGGAATCGGCTGTGTACGGGGCATTTTCGGTGGCCTTGGCGATCACCGCGCTGCTCGGGCCCTCGGTCGGCCGCGCGATCGACCGCAATGGCGGACGCGCGATGCTGGCAGGGTCCAACCTCGTGATTGCCGGCGGGCTCGTACTGCTCGCCGCCGCACACGACGCCGTGCTGCTGTTCACCGGCTGGGGCGTGCTCGGCTTCGGCATGGCGATGGGACTGTACGACACCGCCTTCGCCGCGCTGGTGCGCCTGCACGGCCAGGCGGCACGCGGCCTGATTACGGGCGTGACGCTAATCGCGGGCTTCGCCAGCACGGTAGGTTGGCCGCTGAGCGCGCTGCTGGAGGACCGCTTTGGCTGGCGTGCGACCTGCGCGGCCTGGGCGCTTGCGCAGCTCGCGCTGTGCCTTCCGCTCAACCTCTACGCCATCCCCGCGGTGCGTCCCGAGCCCCAGCGCGCCGGGGCAGGGCAGCGCGAGGACGGCGGCGCCGGCGCGCCGCCGGCGGACCCGCGCGGCGGCGCGCGTGGCGAGCTGGCGCTGATGGGGCTGTTCTTCGCCGCGACCGCGTTCGTCACGTCGGCGATGGCGGCGCACCTGCCGGGTCTACTACTCGCCGCGGGAGCCGGCGGCACCGCGGCGCTCGGTGCTGCCGCGCTCGTGGGGCCGGCACAGGTCGCCGCACGCACGGTCGAGTACCTCGCGGCACGGCGGTTTCGCTTCCATCCCTTGATCACCGCGCGCATCGCCACCGCGCTGCATCCTCTCGGCGGCGCGCTGCTCTGGTTCACGGGAGGGATTCCGCTAGGGGTGTCGGGCTTCGCGCTGTTGCACGGGGCGGGGAACGGGATGATCACCATCGCCAAGGGGACCTTGCCCCTGGCGGTGTTCGGCGAAGCGGGGTACGGGCGGCGCGTGGGCGTGCTGAGCGTCCTCGCAAGGGCCTTGCAGGCCGCGGCTCCGTTCCTGTTCGGACTGGTACTGGAGGGCGCGGGCGTGCACGCGGCCATTGCTCTATCGGTCGGCGTATCGCTGGCGGCGCTCGCCGCGCTCGCCGCGCTGCGCGCGCATTGAGGTATCGTGCGGGCATGAACGACGAGCTGTTCATGCGCCGAGCGCTGGAGCTTGCGCGCCGCGCCGCGCAGGATGGTGAAGTGCCGGTCGGCGCGGTGGTGGTGCTGGACGGCGAGGTGATCGGGGAAGGCTGGAACCGTCCGATCACCGCCTGCGATCCCACCGCGCACGCCGAGGTCCAGGCGCTGCGCGCGGCCGCGACGGCCGCGCGCAATTACCGCCTGACGGGGTCGACCCTTTACGTCACGCTCGAGCCCTGCGACATGTGCCTCGGCGCCATGTTCCACGCGCGCGTGGCGCGCGCCGTTTTCGGCGCAACGGATCCGAAGAAGCACGTGCTGAGGAGCCAGGTGAGGGTCGAGGGCGGCGTGCTCGCCGAGGATTGCGGCGCGCTGCTGAGCGCATTCTTCGCCGCGAAACGATGAAGATAGATATCAGCCTGGCGCGGCAGGAGCTGCGACTTCAGGACGCGCAGGGACGCTTGCTGAGGAGCTATTCCGTTTCCACTGCCAGGAACGGCGCGGGGGAGAAGAACGGCAGCTTCTGCACCCCGCGCGGACGGCACATCGTGCGCGCCAAGATCGGCGCTGGGCAGCCGCCGAATACCGTGTTCGTGCGCCGCCGTCCGACGGGCGAGATCTGGAGCCCCGCGCTGCACGCGCGTTATCCGGGACGCGACTGGATCCTCACGCGCATCCTGTGGCTGTCGGGTTGCGAGCCGGGATTCAACCGGCTGGGCGAGGTCGATACTATGCGTCGCCACATCTACATCCACGGCTCGCCCGACAGCGCCGAGATGGGCAAACCCGGATCGATCGGCTGCGTGCGCATGCGCAACGCCGACATCGTCGAGCTGTTCGATCTCGTTCCCGCGGGAACGCCGGTCGAGATCCGCGCCTGAGGAAACGCGCTCAGCCGCCGAGGAACAGGCGCCCGACTTCGGGGTTCTGCAGCAGCTCGTCGCCCTTGCCGGCGAGCGCGAGCTGGCCCGACACGAGCACGTAGCCTAGGTCGGCGAACTCCAGGCCCTTCTTCGCGTTCTGCTCGACCATCAGGATGGTCTTGCCCTCGTGGCGCTGCAGGTCGTGCAGGATCTCGAATACCATGTCGATGAAGCGCGGCTCGAGGCCGATCGAGGGCTCGTCGACCAGCAGCACGTCGGGCTCCATCACCAGCGCGCGCGAGATCTCGAGCAGGCGCCGTTCGCCGCCAGAGAGCACTTTCGCGGTGTGATTGCGGCGCGCGGCAAGACGATCGTACTTGTCGAACACACGCTCTGCAGCGGCTTTCGCCTTGGCATGGGAGTGCAGCAAATAGCCTCCCATCAGAAGATTCTCCTCGACAGTCATGTTCGGGAACACGGACTTGTCCTGCAGGATATAGGCGACACGTGCCTCTTTGAGCTTCCGATCGGAAGTGAGGTGCGTGATGTTTTGTTTGTCGCTTCCTTGTCCGACCGTGATCTCTCCGCCATAGATCCGGGTGAACCCGTAGATGGAGTGCAAAATTGTCGACTTGCCAGCTCCGTTCGGTCCGATCAGGCACAGCGACTGTGCCCGGGCGACGTGCAGCGTGAAATCATGCAGGATTTCCATGTTGCCGTAGCCTGCACGCAGGTTCCGGATCGAAAGGAACGGCTCGTTGCCTGCCAGTGTCATCAATCTCGATTCGGGGATCTCGGAGCGTAGCTCCTCTGCCTGGCGGGCGACATCGTCGACGGACAGAACGACGTCTACCGAACCATCGTGGTAGCCCCCCGCAAGCGTGGTCTCTTTCGGCACCTCAGTGCGCTCCCAGGTAGGCGTCGATCACGCGCTGATCGTCGCGGATCTGGGCAGGAGAGCCGCTCGCGAGCAATTCTCCGTGAGACATGCAGTAGATATGGCTCGCAAGGTTCATGATGACGCGCATGTTGTGCTCGATCACGAACAGCGTGATGCCGAATTCCTGGTTCGCGCGCTTGAGGCGATCGATCAGGCCGTTGATCAGCGTAGGATTGATCCCCGCCGTGGGTTCGTCGAGCAACAGCACCTTCGGCTCATTCATGAGCGCCATGGCAAATTCGAGCAACTTCTGCTGTCCGAAGGACAACGAGCCGGCGACCAGCAGGCGCTTGGAGTAAAGCCCTACGAATTCCAGCAGCCGCTCCGCTTTCTCGATCAACTCGTGCGAGTAGCGCACGAACATGTTCTTCCAGGCGTTGTCGCGATGTGGAAGCGAAATGAGCAGATTCTGTATGCAGTCCATCTTCGAGAAGATGCGCGTCTGCTGGAACGTTCGCAGCATTCCAAGGCGGGCGATCTGTTGCACGTTGAGGCGCGAGATCTCCTGGCCTTCGAACAGTATCGATCCAGAGTCGATCGGATGCTGGCCGACGATCGAATTGAATAATGTCGTCTTGCCTGAACCGTTCGGGCCGATCAACCCGGTAATTCCGCCGGGCTCGACCTTGAGCGAAACGTTGCGGTTCGCGACTACACCGCCGAATGCCTTGGTGACGCCGCGCACCTCGATGATGGCGCCGCTCGTCATTTGCCTGCAACCTTCGTCGGTTGCGTTTCGATGCGCACGCCGAACCACTCGGGCTTGCGCGTCCGCAACCATCCCAGGATCCCCTGCTGGAAGTAGACCACGTTGACGATGATCAGCACGCCGAGGGCGATGTACTGCCAGCCGAGCAGGTAGGTCCAGGTAAGCTCGCGCAGGGTGTAAAACACGACTGCTCCGATGATCGGTCCCCATAGCGTCCCCTTGCCGCCGAGCAGGGTCATTGCGACCATGAAGATGCCGAAGGTGAGGGTCGGGTAAGCGGTCTCCAGCGGCTCGATGAATCCCGTCATGTTGCCGAACAGAGCGCCGGCGATGCCGAGAAAGAATGCGGACACGGACCAGGCTACCGTCTTGTAGCGCATGGTGTGCAGCCCGAGCGCCTCGGCCTTGTCCTCGTCGTCGCGGATCGCATTGATTGCCAGGCTGAAGCGCGTGCTGTAGAGCCAGCGCAGGAACAGGTAACAAAGGACAGCCGCCAGCATGCACGCCCAGTAAAAGAATCGCTCCCGCATTCCGGGGCCGCCCGGAAACACCGGCATCGCGATTCCGCTGCCGCCGCCGACCCAGCCCCAGGCGCTAGTGAGCTCGGCCGCCGCGATCGCCACGCCCAGCGTACCGATTGCGAAATATGGTCCGCGTAGGCCGAACAGAATCCAACTGAGGATCGCGGCGAGGATTACCGGCCCGATCGCGGCCAAGAACACGCCTAGGGCGAGCCCGGCGTAGTACTGCTGATCGGTAAAATCGACCTTGATGGCGCCGGTAGCGGCGGTGTACTCGCCGACGTTGTACACGAGAGCGATCTGCGCTATTGCGCAGATGTACATCCCAAAACCGAAAAAGGTGATGTTGCCCAGAGAGTTGTAACCCATCTGGCCGCCCATCGTGTCCCAGGTCTGCGCAAACAGCACGAAGATCCAGAAGATTGCGAACTGAACCGCGTGCGCGGGAAACAGGAAGGGGGCCGCAATCCCGACGGCAAGCAGGGCGAGGTGGAGTGCGAGCGATTTGCGGGTCATTGCAGCGCCAGGCGCTGGCGCCGCAGCAGCAACTGGCGCCAAATGAGGATGACCAGCAGCAGGGTCACGACGGTTGCCTGCTGGAATTGGGCTCCGAGCACGAACCCGCCGTACTGCTCGACGACACCCAGCCCGAGCGCCGTCATGATCACCCCGGGGAAGTTGCCCAGCCCGGCGGCGGTCACGATGACGAACGCCCGGACCGAATAAGCAATGCCGTAGAACGGCTGGATTACCCAGATCATGGCAATAATTACGCCCGTCACGCCGCAGATCGCCGAGTTGATCGAGAACGTAAGCGCGTAGACGAGGTCCGTATTGACTCCGAGCACGCGGGCTGCGCGCGGATCCTGGGCGGTCGCCCGGATCGCCTGGCCCATGCGGCTTTTCCTCAGAAACAGCACCATGGCCACCGCGAGCACGGCGCACAACCCGAATGCGATCACCCGAATCTGGGTGATGTCGACCATGCCGCCGAACATCTCGAACCGGCCAAAGCCCGATTTGAGCGTGCGCACGTCGGGGCCGAAGACCAGGTTCATCACTTGCTGCATGGTGATCGCAAGGCCGAAGGTCGCGAGCAGCGAGGTGAAAAGGTCCAGCTGGATTACCCGGCGAATGATCAGCTTGTAGATGAGCCAGCCGTAACCGAACATCAGCACGGCCACCGGCACGATCGCGGCGATCGGATGGACGCCGTGACGCGACAGCTCGTAGCCGAGATACCCTCCCATCATCACGAAGTCGCCTTGGGCGAGGTTCTTGACGCTTGTCACGCCCCAGACCAGAGCAAGGCCATAGGCGGCGAGGGCGAAGACCGCGCCGACGCTCAGGCCGTTCAGCCAGAGCTGAATGTTGAACACCGGCGCGGTGCCCAGAATCTGCAGGTTTTCCCACATGCACGCAATCGCGCCGGCCCGTGAGCGCCGGCGCGCCTACGTTACGCTTAAGCGATGAGTCGAGCGGTTACTGCGGAGCCTTCCGGGGGTACACCACCGGCTCGGAGGCGTACTTGGTCGGCGCCACCACGACGTACTTGCCGTCCTGGATCTGGCGCAAAACCATCGGTTTGGCGATGTTATTGCCGACCTCACTGAACTTGATGTTGCCGTAGAAAGTCTGCATGTCCGTCGCGGCAAGCGCGTCGCGCAGCTTTTCGGTATCGAAGCTCTGCGCCCGGCGGAAGGCGTCGGCCCAGATCTCGATCACCGCCGAGGCCTGCGCGACCTGGTAGGGAACGATCTGGTACTCCTTGTGCGCGGCAAGGAACGCCTTGTTGTAGTCCATGGCCGTGCCGAACACATTGTCCTTGTACTTGAGCGTCTCGGCCCACTGGGTCGGGCACAGAATGCCCTCGGACGCCGCACCGAACTGGGTGGTCAGCTTGGCCGATTCGCAATGCGTCATGGCCACGATCGATGCGTTGACGCCCAGTTCCTTCATTTGCCGCGCCGCGGTCGTTGCGCCCTTGGTGTGTCCCGAGAACGCGAGAACGTCGGGCCTGAGGGCCTTGACCTTAGTGAGCGTGGCGGAGATGTCGCTCAAGTCGCGAGGCATCTTGTCGTCGACCACGATCTTCATGCCGTACTTCTTGGCTTCGTCGACGACCCCTTGCCGAACGTCGAGGGAGAATGGATCGTTCTCGAACGCCATTCCGATCGTCAGGTCGCCCGGCTTCTTGCCGCTTTTCTGGGCCAGCTCCGCGGCAAGCTCGATGACCGGCGAAAGGTACTGGTCGGACGTCGACAGGGCCGCGAACATGTAGCGATAGCCCTGCGTGAAGAGCGAGCGCGACGCCCCTTCGGCTTCGACCATCGGAATCTTGTACTTTTCGATCACTGGTGCAGCCGCCTTGGTGGGGCCGGAGCCGTATGGGCCGAGAATGTATTTGATGCCGTCCTGGTTGATGATGCGCTCCAGGAGCTGGGCCGTGCGGGCGGGTGTCGACTCGTCGTCGTAGTACTTAACGGCGAGCTTGTACGTCTTGCCGTCAACCTTGACGCCGCCCATTTCGTTGATGCGCTTCACCGCGAAGTTGTAACCGTCGCTCGCGTTCTTGCCTTCCTGGGAGTATTTCCCCGTGATCGAGATCGCCGAGCCGAGCGTGATGACGTCGTCGGCCGCGGATGCGGGTGCGCCGAACGCGAGCGTGACGGCGATTGCGGCGCCCAGGCGCGCCGAATGAGTGACAAGCCTTTTCATGCATCCCTCCGTGAATGTCGTGAAACCCTGTCTAGGGCAGGTTTCTTTGAGCGGAAAAACCCCGCGACCTTAAACGAAGCGTCATCCGCCTGCAAGCTTTGCGATCGCGAGAGCGAACGGCGGCCGTAGCACGCCGCGCTCGGTGATCAGCGCGCTGACGAGATCGGCGGGCGTGATGTCGAACGCCGGGTTGCGCACGCTCACGCCCAGCGGCGCCCAGCGCGCCGCGCCGTAGCCGGTCACCTCGCTCGCGGGGCGCTCCTCGACCGGGATCGCGCGGCCGTCGGCGAGGCTCGTGTCGAACGTCGAGAGCGGCGCCGCCACGTAGAAGGGCAGCGCGTGGCGCCGAGCCAGAACGGCGAGCGTGTAGGTGCCGATCTTGTTCGCGACGTCGCCGTTTGCCGCGATGCGGTCCGCGCCGACGAGCACCAGATCGACCTCTCCGCGGCTCATGAGGAAGCCCGCCATGCTGTCGGTGATGACGGTGACCGGGATCGATTCCTGGACCATTTCCCATGCCGTGAGGCGCGCGCCCTGCAAGTAGGGCCGAGTCTCGTTGGCGATCACCGAGAAGCGCCTGCCCGCGTCGCGCGCCGAGCGCAGCACGCCAAGCGCGGTGCCGTGGCCGGCCGTGGCCAGCGCCCCCGCGTTGCAGTGAGTCATTACGCGCGCGCCCTCCGGGATGAGCGGCGCGCCCTGCGCGCCGATGGCGCGGTTGGCTGCCAGATCCTCCTCGAAGATCGCCAGGGCTTCGCCCTCGAGTGCGTCGGCGCCGCGCGCGGCGAGCGTCTTGCGCATGCGCTCGAGCGCCCAGAACAGGTTCACCGCCGTAGGGCGGCTGCGCGCAAGGACCTCGAAAGCCGCTTCGAGCGCCTGTCCGCCGCGGGCGGCGAGCGCGACGCCGAACGCCGCCGCGCAGCCGATCGCCGGCGCGCCGCGCACGACCATGTCGCGGATCGCTTGCGCCACCTCGGCCGCGCTGCGGCACGGCAAGTATTCGATGCGCTCGGGCAGCAGCCTCTGGTCGAGGAGCTCGAGCGCAGCGCCCGTCCAGCGCATCGTCGCGACGGCCATCACACCACGCGTTCGTTGCCGCCGTCCACCGGGACCTGCGCGGCTGTGGTCTTGGCGAACAGCGGTCCGCACATCTCCGCCGCGAGTTCAGCGACATCGCGCGAGGCCACCTCGGCGCCGAGCAGGTTGTTGCGCCGGTATTGCTCGACGCTCAGCTTGTATGCCGCGGCGCGCGAGGCGAGCACCTCGTCGGTCCACAGCGCAGTGTCGTACACCGCGTTCGGGTGCAGTGAGTTGATGCGTATGCCGTCCTTGCCCCACTCGAGCGCCGCGACGCGCGCCAGCTGGTTGAGTGCGGCCTTGGAGGTGGAGTAGGCCGCGGCGCCGGGCCCCGGCGCGGGGACGTTCTTCGAGCCGATCACCACGATCCGCCCGCCGCGCGGCGCGAGCTTGAGCAGCGGGTGGCATTCCTGCATGAGGCGCAGGTTCGCGTCGACGTTCACCGACATGGTCGCCTGCCAGGTGGCCGGCGCGATGTCCTGGATCGGCTGGGAAGCGGGGAAGATGCCGGCATTCAACACCAGCATATCGACCCCGCCGAAACGCTTGATCGTCAGATCGAGCGCGGCGCGCACCGCGGCAGGATCGGTGACGTCGCAGGCCAGCCCGAGGAAATCCGCGCGCCGCCACATGTCCGCGATCGCCGGATTGCGGTCGAGACCGAGCACGGCCGCCCCGCGCCTGAGAAACGCCTCGACGCAGGCCTTGCCGATGCCCGAGGCGGCGCCGGTCACGAGGGCCACCTCGCCGCCGAACACAGGCGCAGTCCCAGCCTTGCGCAGCTTGGCCTGTTCCAGGTCCCAGTATTCGATGTCGAACAGATCGCGCTCATCCACGGCGCGCCAGCCGCCGAGCGCCTCCGCGCGCAGGATGACATCGATCGTATGGTCGTACAGTTCCTCGACGATCGCAGCATCTTTCGCGCCGCGGCCCGCGGCGGCGAAACCGAGCGCCGCGTCCAGCACGATGCGCGGCGCCGGATCGAGCATTGTCTTCGGCTCCTTCGCGCGGGGCGCATGGCGCTCGAAATACGCGCGGTAGGCCTGCGCAAAAACCGCCACGTTGCGACCGAGCATCGGCAGCGGCTTGGTGCGGATGACGTGATCGGGTGTGGCAGGACCGCTTTGCGAGATGCGCGTGACGTCGCGGCGCTGCGCGAAAGCGAGGAACTTCGGGGAGTCGTTTACCTTCAGGATCATGGGAAAGCCGGCGCAATGCGAGATGTCGCGCCGCAGGTGCGCAATCTCCTCGCGGCCGGCCATGGCGGGCGCGGGCGCGACAGGCTTTTGCTGCCACGCCTTGTGCGCGGCAAGATATTCCTCCGCCATGGAGACGAGCCGGATCATGCGCTCGTACGACTCGCGCGCGTCCGCGCCGAACGAGAACACCCCGTGCGAGAGCAGCACCATGCCGATCGTGCCTGCTCCGGCGCTGGCCGCGAATTCGCGCGCGCAGCGCGCCGCGAGATCGAAGCCGGCCATCACGTAGGGAACGACTACGACCAGATCCCCGTAGATCTCGCGGATGCGCTTGTCGCCCGCAGGGGCGTTGGAAATCGACAGCACCGGGTCCGCGTGCGTGTGGTCGACGTAGCGGTGCGGCAGGATTGCGTGCAGGATCGTTTCCACCGACGGCGACGGCGCGCCTGCGCGCAGCACGTGCGTGTTGAGCTCGTTCACCATCTGCGGATCGGGCAGCGACGCGAGCTGCGCCAGCCGCCGCACGTAATCCAGGGCCACCGGCGTGAAGCCAGCCGGTTCGATGGTCTCGAGGTCCCAGCCGCTGCCCTTCACGTAGAGGACTTCGTGCTCTTCGCCGAACACGTTCTTCTCGCGCAGCTTCACGGACGTATTGCCGCCGCCGTGCAGGACGAGAGACTTGTCGCGTCCCAGCAGCCGGGAGGTGTACACGCGCGGTCCGAGCGGACCGGTGAATCCGGCCGCTTCGGCGTCGTCCCAGAGGCTGTGCATGAATGGTCCGCGGAAAAGGCTCGAATTATACTTTCCGGAATGCTGAGGATCGAGCTGACTGACTGGGTCGCGGCGCGCGCGGAGGCGAGCGAGATCCGCAAGACGGTCTTCGTAGTGGAGCAGGGCGTCCCCGAGGAGCTCGAGCTCGACGAGCGCGACGCGCTCTGCGTGCACGCGCTGGCGCGCGACGAGACCGGGCGTGCAATCGGCACCGCGCGGCTGCTGCCGTCGGAGCGGTACGGCGGGCATGCAGTGGCTCATGTCGGCCGCATGGCGGTGCTGCGACCGTGGCGCGGCCGCGGCGTCGGCGGCGCGCTGCTCGAGCGGCTGGTCGAAGTCGCAGGCGCACGCGGCGACGACGAGCTCGCGTTATCCGCGCAGACGCACGCGCTCGAGTTCTATCGCGCGCACGGCTTCGCGGAGGAGGGGGACGAATTTCTGGACGCGGGCATCCGTCACCGGAGGATGCGTCGCAGGCTTCAGCCTTCCAAGGCGAACTCGTAGCGCACGGTATCGCGCTCTTCGCCCTGCGCGCCGTAGGAGCGTTCGGCGAACTGCACGCGGCGCTCGGGACCGAAGATCACTGCGCTCGAGCAGCGCGTGCCGTAGGCATCGGACACGACGCGCAGCGGAGAGAGCAACCGCTCGCGCTCTGGTCCGACGCCCGTGTCCGGAAGCTCGTCGTCGGACGCCACCGTGGTATCGGCGAGCAGCTCGAGCAGCGGCTCGATCGCGGGCACCGGCAGGAGCGCGGCCCGCAGCGCTCGCTTGCCGCGCACGACCTTGGCCCAGGGCGTGTCGAGCAGGTGATTGGAAACGCCATAGATACCGGCCGGCAGGCGCTGCGGCTCGGCACCTCGGTTCGACACCCACCACAGCTCATCCGAATCGCTGGCCAGGAAATTGAATCCGCCGTAGGCGGACCCATTGGACGCAGTCCTTGCGACAAAGTCACCGGCCGAATCGCCATTTGCGAGAAAGGTGCTGGCGAGCAGGCCGCGCGAAGGCGCTGTCGGTTCGCGGCGGCTGCCGTCCCGAAAGTTGGACACCGCCGCGAACTTGCCGCCGCGCGTCACGCCGAGCCAGGTACCCATGCATTCGAGGTCGCGTCCGGCAAGGATCGCGGGGCGGTCCTCCCAGAACGCGGCGGAGGCGGCGGGGCGCGCGTGGAATTCGTCGCGATTGGCAGCGATGACCAGGGGATAGGAGGGGTGCGCCTTCCAGGCCAGGAGAATGAGGCACATCGCTCAAGGCGAGTAGGGAAGATCGAGGACCTCGAGCGGCGGCCCGTCGGGCGCCGCGCGCAGCTTGCGACCTTCGGCTGCGGCGACGGGCACTACCGCGAGCAGCTCGCTTCCACCGTCGGCGGGCGCAGTGCTGACTACCGTGCCGCTCGCCTGGCCCGGGAATTCGTCGCTATACAGGTCCTGCGCCGGCGCGAGCTTGACTCCGGCTGGCGCGCGCGCCCGCACCATGCGGCGCTTGAGCTGTCCACGATACTGCGTGCGCGCCACGACCTCCTGGCCCGGATAGCAGCCTTTCTTGAAGTCGACGCCGTCGATCGATTCTAGGTTCACCATCTGCGGCACGAACAGGTCCTGCGTCGCCTGCACGATCAGCGGGCGGCCCGCTCTGATCTCGGCGAGGGTCCAGGTGCCTTCATCGCCCGCCGGCAGGTCGATGCGCCTTTCCATCTCCGTCGCCTGTGCGCTCGGCCCGAGCACGAGGAAGCGCTCATCGCCCATGCGCACCGCTGCCACCTCGCCCGCCCACACGAGCGCCAGATCGCCTGCGGGCATGCCCAGCCCGCAGGCTGCAAGGCGATCTTGCGTGCCGGAGCCCCATACGCCGAGCTGGCGAAACTCGCCCGAAACGTCGGCAACCGTTACCTTGGAGCGCAACACGAACATCGCAAGGCGCTTCGCCACCGCTGCCGCGAGGTCGCGCGCGACCTGGAGAAGATATCCGTCGGCGCAAGGAATGACGACGAAGCTGGCGAGCAATCGTCCCTTGGCCGAGCACCACCCGGCGCGCCGCGCGCGGTCGGCGGGCAGATGCTCGACATCGATCGTCAGCTGCGCGTGCAGGAACGCGCGGGCATCGGGCCCGCGCACCGCCAGCGCGCCGAGACCCGTCAGCGGCGCACATGCCGGGCGAGTGGAGGCTTGAACCATCGTAGAATTCACATTTTACCCGCGGCGTCGGCCTACAACCGGTTGCGATCCATCCTGAGAGGCCTGTCGATCCTGGCGTTCGTGGCAGCATGCGCCGCGGCGGGATACGCTGCCTGGTACGTGACGACGCCGATCGCCATGAAAACCCTTCCCGCGGAGTTCGAGCTGCCTCCCGGAACGCGCTTTCGGCAAGCCGTCGCCCTCATGGAAAAATCGGGCGTCTCGGTCGGCGGCTGGCAGTTCGAGTTGCTTGCGCGGGGCCTGGGTCGCGCGCCGAACATCAAGGCGGGCAGCTACGAGTTGGCGCACCCCCTAACGCCGCTCGAGCTGCTCGACAAGCTGACGCGAGGCGACGTCACGCAGGCCGAGCTCAGGCTGATCGAGGGTTGGACGTTCCGCCAGGTGCGCGCGGCGCTCGACGCCGATCCCTACCTGCGGCACGACAGCGCGGCGCTCGATGAGCAGCAGCTGCTCGCGCGCATCGGCGCGTCCGAGGCGCACGCCGAAGGCCTGTTCTTTCCCGACACCTACATGTTCGCCAAGGGCTCGAGCGACCTCGCCGTGCTGCGCCGCGCCTACCGCGCCATGCAGCGCCACCTCGATGCCGAGTGGAGCGCGCGCGACCCGGCAACACCGTACCGGTCGCCGTACGATGCGCTCATCATGGCGTCGATCGTGGAGAAGGAGACCGGCGTTGCCTCGGAACGGGGAATGATCGCCGGCGTGCTGGTCAACCGCCTGCGTATCGGCATGCGCCTGCAGGTCGACCCGACTGTGATCTACGGCCTGGGCGCGCAGTTCGACGGCAACCTGACGAAGGCGCATCTGCTCGCGGATGGGCCCTATAACACCTACACGCGCGCCGGACTGCCGCCGACCCCTATCGCGATGCCCGGCCTCGACTCGCTGCGAGCCGCGTTGCGGCCGGCAAAGACCGACGCGCTCTACTACGTGGCGCGCGGGGACGGGTCGAGCGAGTTCTCGCGCACGCTCGACGCGCATAACCGCGCGGTCGACAAGTACCAGCGGGCGCGCGGACGGTGAGCGTGCGCGGCAGGTTCATCACTCTCGAGGGCGTGGATGGCGCGGGCAAATCGACGCATATCGATTTCATTGCTCGGCGACTGCAGGCTCGCGGCCGACACCCGCTCGTCACGCGCGAGCCGGGCGGCACGCCGCTGGCCGAGAAACTTCGCGCGCTGGTGCTCACCGAGCCCATGACGCCGCTCACCGAGACGCTGCTGATGTTCGCTGCGCGCGCCGACCACGTCGAGCGCGTCATTCGACCGGCGCTCGAGTCGGGCAGGTGGGTGCTATGCGACCGGTTCACCGACGCGACTGCCGCCTATCAGGGTGCGGGAAAGGGCGTGTCGCAGGATTTGATCCAGCGTCTGGCGCAAGCATCCCACCCGAAGCTCCTGCCCGACCGTACATTGATGTTCGACTGTCCCTACGACGTCGCGCGCCGGCGTCTGGCGGCGAGCGGGCGGACGCTGGACAGATTCGAAAACGAGGGCGCCGAATTCTTCGATCGTGTGCGTCAGGCGTACCTCGCGCGCGCTGCGGCCGAGCCGGACCGCATCCGGCTCATCGACGCGACCCAGACCATTGAGAATATACAGAATACTCTCGAAGAAGCTATTTTAGTGGATTGATTATATGAAATTTCCTTGGCATCAACAGTCATGGGAAGCGCTCGTCCGCTTGGTCGATCGACTTCCGCATGCGCTGCTGATTCACGGCGTGCCGGGTATTGGCAAGCTCGCCATCGCCGAGCGCTTCGCTCAATTCCTGCTGTGCGAAGCGCGCACCTCTGGCGGCGAGCCTTGCGACAAGTGCGAGGGTTGTCGCTGGTTTGTCGCCGGTAGCCATCCGGATGTGCGCCGCGTGGAACCCGAAATTCTCGCCAGGCGTCCGCCCGAGGACGAGGAAGCGCCCAGCCAGCGCTTGGCCAAGCCGAGCACCGAGATCAAAATCGAGCAGGTCCGGGAACTGGCCGATTTCCTCGGCCTTGCCTCGCATCGCGGCGGGCTACGCGTGGCCCTCGTGCACCCTGCCGAGGACATGAACGTGCACGCCGCGAACGCGCTGCTCAAGGGTCTCGAGGAGCCGCCTTCCGGTGCGGTGTTCGTCCTTGTTTCGCATCGTCCCGCCCGGCTGCTGCCGACAGTTCGCAGTCGTTGTGTAGCGTTGCCGATGCAAGTTCCTGCACGCGAGCCGGCGCTGGAGTGGCTCGATGCGCAAGGCCTGTCCAATGGCGCGCGCTGGCTGGCGTTTGCCGGCGGGGCGCCGCTGCGGGCCTGGGAGGATGGGAGAGGACCCCGAGGCGAGGCTATCGACAAGATGCTGGCGGCGCTTGCGTCCGGGCGCGCCGCAGAGCTGACTGCTGTCGTGGATTCCCGCGAAGACTTGGCGATTCTGGCCGAGGTGCTGCAGAAATACGCACTGGACAAGGCACTGGTCGGCGCAGGCGCGAGTCCCCGATACCAAACCGTCGATCCGGGAACCGGAGCGTCGTCCCGCTTGCGCGAATGGCTTTCATTCGCCCGGCGCATGGGCGCCGAGCGGGCTCTGACGAGCCATCCGCTCAATCCGAAACTTTTCGCTGCCGAGATGCTGGCCGCCATCCCAGGCTCGTAGACCGGGACGAAAGACATGCGCGCGAACTTCAGGTATGTCTTTTACCTCTCTGTTTTTACATTAATAAGTATCTCCACTTCTGCGACGGCTCAGTCGCTCGAGCAGTTGCTCGGGGCGGTACGAGCGGGCGATGAAACGACCGTTGCGCGCATGCTGGATCGGGGAGCCGGCGTCAATACGTCGGACAAGGACGGCAACACGCTATTGATGCTCGCGGCCCGCTCCGGAAACGAGGGCATGGTTCGGCTGCTTCTCGGCAGAAAAGCAAGTTCGACCCAACGGAACCGGTACGGCGATACGGCGCTCATGGCAGCCTGCCTGGAAGGTCACCTTGGCGCCGCCAAACTGTTATTGGCCGCCGACTCTGCGCTCAACGGCCCCGGTTGGACGCCATTGCATTACGCGGCGTTCGAAGGGCACGCGGACGTGGTTGAGTTCCTGCTTTCGGCCGGCGCCGACGAGAACGCCAAAGCGCCAAATGGCTATACGCCGCTGATGCTCGCGGTGCGCAATGGCCACGAGGCCGCGGCGCGCAGGTTACTGGAGTACGACGCGGATACGGAAGTCGAGGGACCGCGGGGCGAGACGGCGCTCGCGATCGCCAAGGAACGGGGCGAGAGCAAGCTCGTGGATCTGCTGCAGCGGGCTGGAGCGCGCAATTGATTGGATTTTACATAATACACATATGCGCACAATCACGTCTCGCGCACGCCGGGGCTCTGGCCTCAGTTCGGTCGCCCGGGCGGCAGCGGCAGGCGCGCGACCGGGATTCCCTCGTCCAGCAAGGCGTCGTGCTCCTCCTGGCTGGCCTGACCCCGGATAGACCGCGCCGGCGCCTCCTCATAGTGGATGCGACGCGCTTCGGCCGGGAAGGCGCTACCCACGTCTTCGGTCTTGGCGAGGATCTCGTCGACCAGCCGTGAGTACAGGATCTGGGCGATCGCAAAAGGATCCTTACCTGCAAGCTGCGATTCGCGCGGCACGCTTCCGCCGTCCGGCAACCGAGCCGGCTCGGTAGCGCCCGTATTGATACGCGTGGCCGAAGGCACCCTCTCGACGCTTGCCGAGCCGCACCTCGGGCAGCCAACTAGCCCGCCTTCCCGCTGCACGCCGAAATCCTCCGCCGACGAGAACCAGCCTTCGAATCGGTGTCCGGCTCGGCACTGCAGGTCGAATACGATCATGGCGCGAATGTTATCAGGTAGTCCGGGTACTATCGGCTTGAAAAATCCGAGGACCGCAATGATCGCCGACCGCATCGAAGGCAAATGGATCGACCTGTTCGCCGAGGTCTTCACGCTCTGCAAGGTCGCCCCCGGCGACCAGTGCGCGGTGCTGTCGGAGTCGCAGTCGCGGGAGTTGAACGTGCGCCTCGCGGAACTCGCGCTTCTACGGCTCGGCGCGCGGGCCTTTCACGTGCAGGTGCCGACGCCAAGGCAAGTCGCCCCGGTGGCGATCCGCTCCACGGGCGCCTCAAACGTGCTCGCAGGGCACGACGCGGCCATCCAGGCGCTTGCCGCGAGCGTGTTCGTCGCCGATTGCACGCTCGAGGGCCTGATGCACGCCGCGGAGCTGCCGCGCATCCTGGAGCGAGGTGCGCGCGTGCTCTACATCTCGAACGAACACCCCGAGGCGCTCGAGCGGCTCATCCCCTCCCCCGCCGACGAGCAGAAGGTGAGGGCGGCGATGCGCCGGCTGCGCGCTGCAAAGTCCATAGAGGTGAGCTCGGCCGCAGGCACCGGGCTGTCGATCCGCGTCGAAGGCGCGCGCGTGGGCGGCGTATGGGGCTACACCGAGAAGCCGGGCACGCTGTCGCACTGGCCGGGGGGCCTGTGCCTGTGTTTCCCGCGAGCCGGCAGCGTGAACGGCACCCTCGTCATGGCGCCAGGAGACCTGAACCTGACCTTCAAGCGCTACGTAGAGTCCGCGGTGCGCCTGACGATCGAGAACGACTACGTCGTCGCGATCGACGGCGGTTCGCTCGACGCCGAGCTGATGCGCGAATATTTCGCCGCCTGGGGCGACCGCAATGCCTATGCGGTGTCGCACGTGGGCTGGGGCATGAATCCGCGCGCGCGCTGGGATTCGCTCGTGATGTACGACCGCCGCGACGTAAACGGCACCGAGCAGCGCGCCTTCGCCGGCAATTTTCTGTATTCCACCGGCGCGAACGAGGTCGCGGGCCGACACACCCTCGGCCACTACGATCTCCCGTTTCGCCGCTGCACCATTCGCCTCGACGGCGACGCGATCGTCGAGGATGGCAGGCTACTGGGCGAGCTTGCATGACAGTGCCGGAGCATGTGGCGCAAGGTGCCGGCGAGCCGACGCTCGTGTTCCTGCACGGCGTCGGCGGCGGGCACGCGGTCTGGCAGGACCAGCTGCCGTACTTTGCGGCGCGAGGTCTGCATACGGTGGCCTGGGACCAACCGGGCTACGGGGCGAGCGCGCTGGTCGAGCCCTACGACTTCGAGCATGTCGCCGATGCGCTGCGCGGCCTGCTCGAGCACCTCGGCGGCGCGCCGGTGGTACTTATTGGACACAGCATGGGCGGCTTCATCGCCCAGGAAGCCTATGCGCGCTTCCCCCAGCTGGTCAGGGCTCTGGTGCTCGCCTTCACCAGCCCCGCGTTCGGCGGCGCCGGCGGCGAGTTCCAGCGTGCGTTCATCGCCGACCGCATCGGCCCGCTCGATGCCGGCCAGACCATGGCCGACATCGCCGCCCGGCTGATGCCGGGGATGCGCGGCGCCAGGTCGAAGCGCGGCGGCCTGGAGCGGGCGGAACGCCTGATGGCCGGGGTGTCCGCTGCAACCTACCGCAAGGCGGTGGCACTGCTCACCACCTTCGACCGGCGCGCGATGCTGCCCGCTATCGCCGTGCCCACCCTGCTCGTCGCCGGCGCCGAAGATCGGACCGCGCCGGCTGCGGTCATGCAGCGTATGGCGCAGAAGATCCCCGGCGCCGAGTACGCCCTGCTCTCGGATTGCGGTCACCTCGGCCCGATGGACCAGCCCGACGAATTCAACCGTGTGCTCGGGGATTTCCTCGAGCGCCGCATCCTCCAAGGTAAGCGATGAGCATTGACCCGCGCTATTCGGTGACCGGATCGAACTATTCTCTCGACGCCAGCCAGCGCGATTTGGTAGAGATCGCCGAGTCGCTCGGACCGAAATTCGCCGCGCGCGCCGCGCGCTACGACCGCGAGGCGAGCTTCCCGTTCGAGAATTACGACGATCTGCGCGCGGCCGGCCTGCTCGGGCTGTGCGTGCCGCAGCGATTCGGCGGCATGGGTGCCGACCTGCGCAGCTACGCCATCGTCTCCGCGACGATCGGCAAGCACTGCGGCGCAACCGCCCTCACCTTCAACATGCACGCCTGCTCGACGCTGTGGCCCGGGATCCTTGCCGACGACCTCGACATGACAGCGGAGCAGAAGAGCGAGCACGAGGCGCACCGCGCGCTGCACTTCGGGCGCGTAGTGAAGGACGGGGCGATCTACGCTCAGCCTTTCTCCGAGGGCAGCGCCGCGGCTGCCGGCAAAGCGCCCTTCGGCACGCTCGCGACGAAGGTCGCCGGCGGCTGGTCGATCAACGGCAAGAAGATCTTCGCGTCGCTCGCCGGCGCGGCCCATTACTACGGCCTATTGTGCACCGAGGACAAACCGGACCGCAGCATGCGCGACACCCTGTACGTCGCGGTCCCCGGCAACGCGCCAGGCCTCACCGTCACGGGCGAATGGGATCCCCTCGGCATGCGCGGCACGGTCTCGCGAACGCTGTTATTCAAGGATGTGTTCGTGCCGGATGAAGCGCAGATGATGCCGCGCGGCGTCTACTACCAGGCCGCGAACCGCTGGCCGCACATGTTCACCACGCTTTCGCCCACCTACTTCGGCATCGCCATCGCAGCGTACGAGTTTACGGTCAGATACCTGCGCGGCGAGATCGAGGGCATGCCGCCGGTCAAGCGTCGCATGTATCCGACCAAGCAGATTGCGGTCGCGGAGATGCACGTCAAGCTGGAGCAGACGCGGGCGCTGTTCCTGCGCATGCTGGACGATGCACGCGTCGATCCACCCAAGGACGCGCGGCTGCGCGCCTACGCGGCGCAGTACGCGATCATGGAGAACGCGAACGACCTGTGCCGGCTGGCGATCCGCACCTGCGGGGGCCAATCGATGCTCAAGTCGCTGCCGCTCGAGCGGCTGTACCGCGACTCGCGCTGCGGGGCGCTCATGCTGCCATGGACGGCGGAGTTGTGCCTCGACCGCATCGGACGCGAGGCGCTGTACGAGCCCGGCGAGGCGGACGACTGATGCAGAGCCGGCGTGCCCCTCCGACGTGCATCGTTCCTTGGGCGCGCATCGCCGCTCATAATAGAATACGGTCCGGGTCATGACGATGAACGTAACCCTCACGCAGCGCAGCTATGCCTCGTCGACGGTCCTGGCGCCGGCGGGCAGGCTCGACCACGACAACTGCGAGGCCTTCCGCGAGGCCCTGCAACCGCTCCTGCAAGAGGGCGCGAGGGCCGGCGGCGGGATCGTCTTCGACCTGTCTGCACTCGATTACGTATCGAGCGCGGGCCTGCGTTGCTTCATGATCGCAGCCAAAGAAGCGAAAACCCTCGGCAGCAAGATCGTCATCGCGGCCATGCAACCCGTAGTGGCCGAGATCTTCCAGATCAGCCGTTTTAACCTGGTATTCGATACCTTCCCAACGGTGCGGGAGGCGCTCGTCACGCTCTCGCCCGATTCTGCCGCCGCCTACGGGCGGGAGTGACGTGCGCGTCCGATTTTGGGGCACGCGCGGCTCGATACCGGTGTCCCTCACATGGCGCGACGTGCGCGACCGCCTGGCGCTGGCCCTGGTCGCGGCAAACGGCCAGTCACTGGATACGCTCGAGAAGGCCTGCGACTTCGCCGATCGGCACCTCGGCTTCTCCCTTGCCCGCACTTTCGGCGGCCACTCGGCATGCGTCGAATTCGAGCCCGGCAGCGACGAGTATTTCGTATGCGACATGGGCAGTGGCGCGCGTGCGTTCGGCGCGCATGTGCTGGCACGCCAGGCCGGCAAGGAAGCGACCATAAACGTGTTCATGTCGCACATGCACTGGGACCACATCATGGGGTTCCCGTTTCTCGGTCCCGCGTACGTCCCCGGAACGAGGATCAGGATCTACGGCTGCCACGCGGTCCTCGAACACGCCTTCCGGCTGCAGCAGGACCCTCCCTGTTTTCCGGTGACCTTCGACCAGCTCGCCGCGGACATCGAGTTCGTTCTGCTCACACCCGGCGAAACCGCGACGGTGTCGGGCGTACGCGTGACTCCGAAGCTGCAGCAGCACTCGGGCGCCTCCTATGGGTTTCGCTTCGAGGCCAACGGCAAGTCGTTCGTGTACACGACCGATTCCGAGCACAAGCTCGAAGAGCGCTCGCAGACGGAGGAATTTGTGCAATTCTTCCGCGATGCCGATCTGGTGGTGTTCGACGCCATGTACTCGCTCGCCGATGCCGTTTCCGTCAAGGCGGACTGGGGACATTCGAGCAACGTGATCGGCGTCGAACTGTGCCAGATGGCCCGCGCGAAGCGGTTGGCCTTGTTTCATCACGAGCCCGCGTACGACGATGCGGCGGTCGAGCGCATTTTTGCCGAGACGCGGCGTTTCGAGGAGCTGACGCGAGCAGAGCACAGGCTTGAGGTCGTCGCGGCGTACGACGGCCTGGAGATCGATCTCTGAAGCTGCGCGGCGCGCGGAGTTACGCAGGCGCCGGGCTGCTGCTCGCGCTCGTGGTACTGCTCGCCGTTGCCCCGCCGCAGGTTAAAATCCTGCGCAATGCCTTGTTCGACGGCTACCAGCGCCTGCTGCCGCGCGAACGCAGGTCGACGCCGGCGGAGGCTGTCGCGATCGACGAGGAGGCACTCGCGGAGTACGGCCAATGGCCATGGCCGCGCGAGCTGACGGCCCGGCTGCTGCGGCGCATCGAGGCATATCAACCAGCAGCGATCGGGGTCGACGTGCTGTTCGCGGAGCATGACCGCTACAGCCCGGATGGCTCGGGCGACGCGGCCTTGGCCGGCGCAATCAGAGGTAACCGCGTGGTCCTAGGGGTCGCGGGCTTGCCGCGCCCCCAAGCCGCCCTGCCCGATCGTGCGACCGCCCCGCCATTTTTGTGGAAGACGCCGCCGCCGCAGGCACTGGAAGACTTTCTCGGGCATCTGCAGAGCCTGCCTCAAATCGACTCCGAAGCCGCGGGGCACGGCCTCATCAACGCGAAGGAAGACAACCGCGTCGTGCGGCGCGTGACGCTCATCGCGCGAGTCAGCGATACCTACGTCCCCGCGCTTGGCGTCGAGATGCTGCGCGTTGCCTCTGGGATTCCAGCGTTGACCGTAGCGCGACGCGGCGACGGCTTGCTGACACTGCGCCTCGGCGACGTCACGATACCGATGCAACGCGACGGCAGCGCCTGGCTCTACTTCAGTCCGCACGAAGAGTACCGCCCCGTCTCGGCCGCGGCCGTCCTCGCGGGCCGTGTCGATCCCGCTCTTCTGCGCGGCAAGCTCGTGCTGGTCGGAGTGACCGGCCTGGGCCTGCAGGACCGGAAGGCGACGCCGCTTGGCTCCAGCGTGCCCGGAGTCCAGCTGCATCAGCAGCTGCTCGAGCAGATATTCGATGGTCAATTCCTAATCCGCGCGCCCAAAGCGCACGCAATCGAAATCGGACTGCTCATCGCCTCCGGCGCGCTGATGATCGTATTCGTGCCGATGCTGCGGGCCTGGGCTTCGGCGGTGTTGTTCGTTTGCCTGCTCGCGAGCCTCGCTGCTATAGGCCTGTTCTCGTTCCATCTTGGATCCTTGATCGACGTCGCGTCGCCAGCGCTCGGGGCAACGTTGATCTATGGAACTGTTCTAGCCGCGACGCTCTCGGAGGCCGATCGGCAGCGTCGAGCGTTGCGTGACGCGGCGGAGCGCATGGAAGGCGAGTTGCAGGCAGCACGTCGCATTCAGATGGGATTGCTGCCCATGCCTGGCGAGTTGTTCGCGCACGAGGAGCGCTTTTCGCTCGCCGCCTCGCTGGAGCCTGCGCGCATCGTAGGCGGCGATTTCTACGACTGCTTCATGCTGGATGCGGACCGGCTGTTTTTCGTGATCGCAGATGTCTCCGGCAAGGGGCTGCCAGCCAGCCTGTTCATGGCTCTGTCCAAGACCCTGCTCAAGAGCGCCGCCCTGCGCATGCCTGGGGACATCGGCGACATCGTCAGCCGCGCAAGTGCGGAGATCAGCCGAGAGAATCCGGAGTCGCTGTTCGTTTCGGTCTTTGCCGGCATTTTCGACGCGCGTTCCGGCGACCTCGAGTACTGCAACGCCGGCCATCAGCCGCCATACGCCAAGCGCCGCGACGGCTCGCTACAACGCTTCGAGCTTGCCGACGGTCCCCCGCTGTGCGTCATTGCGGGCTACCCGTACCACACGCGCCGCCGGCCGCTGGCGCCAGAGGAGTGGCTATGCGTCGTGACCGACGGTGTGACTGAGGCGATGGATTCGCGCGGCACATTGTTCGGTGCCCAACGGCTCGAGGGGGCGCTCGCGGCGCTTCCTGCCGGCGCGCCTACCGCACAGGTCTTGACGGAGGTGCGCGACGCGGTCGCCCGGTTCGTCGGCGGCGCGGCCCCGTCGGACGACATCACGCTTCTGTGTCTGCGACGCGCGCGCCGCGCGCTCAGCGAACGTTGATTTCCACGCGCCGGTTGCGCGGCTCGTCGACGTTGGGCCCGGTCGGTATCAAGAGCTCACGCTCGCCGCGTCCGGCGACCGTGATGCGCTCGGGAGAAATGCCGATGCCGATCAGGAAGGTCTTGACTCGCTCGGCCCGCTGCAGCGAAAGCGCGTCGTTAGACTCGAGCCCACCCTGCGTATCGGTGTGCCCGATCACGAGCACGTCGGGCGATGGGCGATTCTTCATTTCGGCCAATACCTCCTGCAACTCGATTTCGGATTCAGGAGTCAGGACATCCTTCCCCGTGACGAAATAGAGCATGAACTTCGCCGGCCGCGGGGGCAGCGCCGCGATGACGTCGGAGAAGGACGCGTGCACCTCGGAAGCGTTCGACTGCACGACATGCACGTCGCCAGTTCCGCTGATGCGACTCGAGGCGTAGGCCGTGTTTAGAAGATGTTCTTCGGTTCCCCGCGTTACGACGACGCCACCAATGGACTTGCCGGGCGGTGGCGGGAGAATGATGACGGTTTCGTCATAAGCTCGCGGCGACTCTCTGCCAAAGAAGACGAAGGCAGCGAAGATCGCCGCGAGGATCGCCGCACCCATCAGCGGCCGGCGTCGTTCACTCGCACCACGAACTCGGTTCCACGCACGCCCATGATCGACGCCGGAGTATGGATACGCATGGCTCCCGGCGTCTGCTTAACGATGTTGCCTGAGACCACCGCGAGCGTGCCTTGGCGCACCGACGCGTCGAACAGGCCGTCGTGAGTCGTGCTGTCGAACGCATAGCGATCGATCGCCAGAACGGTATTCGGCCCAGCGGACAATAGGCTGTTATCGCTGAACGTCACGCCTACCGCGCCGTCGGCGCCCGTGACGATGGTATCGGATTGCTGCACGTTCATGCCGGGCGTCACGGCGAGCTTCTGACCGCCACGCTCGATGTGCACGGTGCCGTGCGTAGTCTTCACCTGTCCGACATCGGCCGCGAAGGCCGGGAGAGCGAGCGCCAGGCCCGCCAATAACGCAAGGATTCGCATGTGGACCTCCTGCAAGCTATGATTTCGGGGAATTCTATAATGCCCAGTCAATGACCAAGCGCTCTGCAATGTTCCTGGCCCGGCTGGACTCTTTGCAAAGAGTACGCGAATTCCTCGGGACTTTCTGCAAAGAAACCGGCCTGGACCGGGACAATTGCCTGCGGCTGAACCTGATTCTCGAGGAATTGTTCACGAATTGTGTGCGCCACGGACACCTCGGCGAGAGCGATGCACCGGTCTGGGTGACGCTCGCGGGAGATGAAGCGAAGGTATCGATTGCGTTCGAGGATACGGCGCCGCCGTTCAATCCGTTCGCCAGGGCCGACTCGCCGTTGCCAACAACCCTGGAGACCCGGTCCGTGGGCGGACTTGGGCTGCTGCTTGCCAAGGGCATGGCCGCGTCTAGGGATTACGCATACGTATTCGGGCGAAACTGCATCAGGCTGCAGCTCACGAACGCCTGATGTAGCAGGCGGGGCCTACACTGCTTTGGTGCCCGGGGGCGGAGTCGAACCGCCACGGCCTTTCGGCCAGAGGATTTAAAGTCGCGCTCCTGAGCTACTTCCACAGCACGTAGCAGACACCTGCAGTAGATAAATCACGGCGCTTGTGCGGTCAAGTGCTGTGGTGAACTGCCCAGAACTGTCCCGAGCGTGTCCCACGGCGCCCAGTCCTCAGCCGCCTAGGACTGGGCCTCCCTTGCTCCTTGAGACCTCGCGCCCGCAAGCTTCGAGACGCAGCCGGAAAAGACCCGGTTTCGAGGAACCAAATGAGGACGAGCTTCCAGCAGCAGGCGGAGCCTACGACACGCGGACCCGAGTCCGGACGCACATCTAGCCACCCCAACGATTTACCACGTGGTAACTACGTAGGTGAAAAAAAATCCCTTCAGCCCGCGTGCGACCCCGATGCAGCGTATAAGGACCCATATGGCAATCTCATCGCGATGACCGAAACCAGGAACACGACGAAGACACGAGTGGGGCGGCGGGCGATTGTGGACGTCCCGCGACGGGAATGGTTCGCTGTCGGCAAGTACCGGGTCCTCAGCGAACCCCTGCCCGGCGCAATCCACATGCGGCGATACAGCGTTTTTCTCGAGAATCGCCGGATCGGCGCCACGGTGAGTCTGCCTTCTGAGTCGGATTGCCTGAATCTAGAGCGACCTCGCTCTGTGCCGCCCCTTAAACCCTTCAACGTTCCGTACCGTCCCGGCCGCCCCAAGAAAGGCACTACGCGCCCCGCCGTCGCGGCAGTATCCGCAGAAAGAGGTCACACCATCTCGCGGGAGGACCTGCCGCCTGGAGCGCCGATCCGCGAGTCCATCGATGCGGAAGACGGCTGAGTGCCGTCGTTTACTAGATTTTCAGGCGGGAGGAATGCTCATCGGCGAGGCGCCGGCCAAGATCGGCTGCAAACCGGGCCGCGCCTTTCGCGCTGTTGAACGCGGGCGCCAACCCGGGAAATGACTGATTCTTCGCGAGTGCGTTGGCGTGAGCGAGCCGCGTCATCATGAGCCTCGGCTGCCACATGCCACCCGGCAGCCTAAAGGCCGTTGCCTCAATCACATATTCTCCATGTTGCGCGCGGTAAGTGGGCATGCGGATCGTCTTCTCGCTGCGGCCACTGTACCACCTATAAGGGATAGCCGAGAGGCAAGCGCGCGAAGAAACGCAAGGGACGACGGGCGCACAACGAAGCGAGTCAGCGACGCGTGACTGATGTGGGAGCGGCAGGCCCCTCCGACCGCTAGTCGACACGCCTTTCGTAGTCGGCTCGTCCTTCTTCGCCTCGCTCGTCGAGGCTGAGGGACTATCAGCTCGTTGAAATCCTGGTGCCCGGGGGCGGAGTCGAACCGCCACGGCCTTTCGGCCAGGGGATTTTAAGTCCCCTGTGTCTACCAGTTTCACCACCCGGGCCGAACGGGATTGTCTCGGAAAAAGCTGGAGGCGGGAGTCGGAATCGAACCGGCGTCCACGGCTTTGCAGGCCGCTGCATGACCACTCTGCCATCCCGCCCGGGGGAGAAGCCCGCCGTCTACGCGGGCCCACAACTAAAAAAGGGAAGGTGCAGCGACACCTTCCCTCGGAAACTGGAGCGGGAAACGAGTCTCGAACTCGCGACCTCAACCTTGGCAAGGTTGCGCTCTACCAACTGAGCTATTCCCGCGTCAATCGAGCGGCGATTATACGGCCTTCCGCCGCCTGTTCTCAACCTGCCGCCGACGCATGCGGAAGCGCCTTGCGCAGGTAGTAGAGCATCGAAATCACCGTCAGCACCGCGGCCACGTATATCAGGATCGTGCCCAACGCCTGGCAGTTTATTCCGAACAGACTGTCGTGATACAGCAGCAGCGGCAGCGCGATCATCTGGCTTGCAGTCTTGACCTTGCCCACAAATGCCACCGCCACGCTCTTCGACTGGCCTATGCTCGCCATCCATTCTCGCAGCGCGGAGATGGCGATTTCGCGGCCGATGATGATGAGCGCGACCGCGGACTCGACCCGGCCGAGCTGCAGCAGGATGATCAGCGCACCGGCGACCATGAGCTTGTCCGCCACCGGGTCGAGAAACGCGCCGAAGGCCGACATCTGGTTCAGCGTCCGCGCGAGGTAGCCGTCCAGCCAATCCGTGATCGCCGCGAATACGAAGATCGCCGTGGCGACGAGGTTCTTCGCGTCGATCGAGAGCCAGGGATCCGGCAGATAGTACACACCGACGATCAAGGGGATCAGCAGGATCCTCGACCAGGTGATTAGATTCGGCAGATTGATCGGCATCAGCTTGCGGGACGCTCGTGCAGGTGACGGTAAATCTGTTCGGCCAGGGTTCGGCTGATGCCCTGGACGTTGCATAGATCGTCGACGGCGGCGGCCTGGACTTCGCGCAGACCGCCGAAGTGCGCGAGCAGACGCTGCCTGCGCCGCGAGCCGATCCCGGGGATGTCGCTTAGCGCCGAAGTGGTGCGCGCCTTCGCGCGGCGCGCCCGATGCCCGACGATCGCGAAGCGATGCGCCTCGTCCCGGATGCTCTGAATCAGGTGCAGGCCCGGATGCTGCGCCGGGAGCGAGCGGACCCGCCCTTCGGCCTCGATGACCAGCTCTTCCTGTCCGGGCCTGCGCTCGGGTCCCTTGGCAACGCCGATCACGGCGACGTCGTTCAGGCCGAGCTCGATCAGCGCCGCGCGTGCCACGCTGGTCTGCCCCTTGCCGCCGTCGATCAGCACGAGATCCGGTATCTTGCCGCCGTCTCCCGTCACGCGCTCGTAGCGCCGCGTGAGCACTTGGCGCATCGCTGCGTAATCGTCACCCGGTGTGATGCCGCGGATGTTGTAGCGCCGGTACTCCCCGCGCTGCATTACGTTGTGGTCGTACACCACGCAGGACGCCACGGCAGCCTCCCCCATGGTATGGCTCACGTCGAAGCATTCTACGCGTTGTACCGATTCGGGAAGGCCGAGCGCCTCGCGCAGCGCCTCCAGCCGCCTTTCCTGCGTGCTCCGTTCACGCTCGCGGTGCGCCAAGGCGAGCTGGGCATTCTTGCGCGCCATCTCCAGCCACACGCGGCGCTCGCCCTGAACCGGCGTAACGATGTGCGTGGTGCCCGCGCCGCGCTCGGCGAGGGACTCTTCGAGCATTTCGCGATCGACCTCCGCGCTCGTCAGCACCAGCGGCGGCACGGGCTGCTCGAGATAGTGCTGCCCGAGGAATGCGCCCAGCACCTCTGCCTCGATCGCGCCCTCGGCGTTCTGCGGGAAGAAGCTGCGGTCGCCGACGTGCCGCCCGGCGCGGATCATCACGAAGTTGACGCACGCGATGCCGCCTTCGATCGCGCAGGCAAGCACGTCGGCGTCGACCCCCTTCTCGCTCTCGACGTATTGCCGTGCCTGCACCCGCGACAGCGCTCGAATCTGGTCGCGATACAGTGCCGCTTCCTCGTAGCGCCGCCCGCCCGCGGCCGCTTCCATCTTGCGCGTCAAGGACCGGATGACGTCGTCCTCGCGGCCATCGAGGAAGAGTTCCGCGTTGCGCACGTCCTGCGCGTAGGTTTCGGCGCCGATCAGTCCCGTGCACGGCGCCGTGCAGCGACGGATCTGATAAAGCAGGCATGGCCGCGACCGGTTTTCGAACACGCTGTCCTCGCAGGTGCGCAGCCGGAACACACGCTGCAGCAGTTGAATCGCCTCGCGTACCGCATGCGCGTGCGGGAATGGGCCGAAGTAGCGGTTGTCGCGATCCCTGGCACCCCGATGGAAGCCGATGCGCGGCATGCGATGACCCGTGATCATGAGGTACGGGTAGGACTTGTCGTCGCGAAACAGAATGTTGTAGCGCGGCGCATGGCTCTTGATGAGATTGTTCTCGAGCAGCAGTGCCTCGGCCTCGGAGCGCGTTACGGTCGTCTCGATCGAGGCGACCTGCGAAAGCATCATCTGGATGCGCGGACTCGCGACCTGCTTGTGGAAATACGATCCGACGCGTTTGCGCAAGTCGCGCGCCTTGCCCACATAGAGCGCCTCGCCGCCCGCTCCGAGCATGCGATAGATCCCGGGCAGGTTTGGAAGACCGGCCACAAATGACTTGGGATCGAAAGGGTCGCGCGCCATGTTTAATCGCCGCTTAAGGCAAAATTCTAGCTCCATCTCCATGATTTCGTGTAAAATTCTCGCCCTTTTAATCCTGGCGGCAAGTCATGGCGAAAGTTTCGGCAGTGGAAATCCGGGTCGGCAACCTGATCGAATGGGACAAGCGCGTTTGGCGCGTACTCAAGTGCTACCACGTGCATGTCGGCGGGCGTGGCGGTGCCTTCATGCAGGTGGAGATGAAAGACATCGAATCTGGCACCAAGACCAACCAGCGCTTCCGAACCGAAGACAAGGTGGAGCGCGCGTTCGTCGAGCCGCACGATATGGAGTATCTGTACAAGGACGGTGACAGCTTCGTGTTCATGGACAAACAGTCGTACGAGCAGCTGTCGCTTTCGGCGGACTTTCTCGAAGGCCAGGCGGGGTACTTGCTGCCGAATACCGACGTGCAGATCAACTTCTACAGCGGGCGCGCGATCGGCATCGAACTTCCGCCCTCCGTCGTCCTCACGGTCTTGCAGACCGAGCCCAGCATCAAGAATGCGACCGCGACCACCACATTCAAGCCGGCCGTCATGGAGACTGGCATCACGGTGCAGGTTCCGCCATTCGTGAGCCAGGGCGAGCGCATCAAGGTCAATACGAACGACGGCAGCTACGTCGAGCGAGCCTGAATCACGCCTGGCGGCGCTAGGCTAGCCCCCGCACGAGGGCTCGGGCGTCCTCGTAAGCGATCTCCAGCCGGGGGTGGGTGCCCTTCGCACGCATGCGCGCGACGCGCGCGGCCGGGACGCTCGGCGCGTCACGCAACGATTCGAGCAGTGCGTCCTGTTCGGGCGCATCGTTGCATAGCAGCACCATATCGCAGCCGGCCTGCAGTGCGAGCCGAGCGCGTTCGGCAACGCCGCCGACGCTCGTCGCGCCTTGCATCGACAGGTCGTCGCTGAAGATCAGTCCGTCGAAGCCCAGCCGTCCACGCAGGACCTCGCGCAGCCAATACGCAGAGTAACCGGCCGGCCGTGCATCCGCTCGCGTGTAGACCACATGTGCAGGCATCACTGCCGCCAGCCCCGCAGCAATGGCCGCGCGATAGGGCGGCACGTCGCGCGCAAGGATGTCCGCCAGGGGGCGGTCGTCGCGCGGCAGGTCGACGTGCGAGTCGGCCTGGACGTAGCCATGACCGGGGAAATGCTTTCCGACCCCTGCCATGCCGGCTTCCGCGAGTCCGCGGATGAATGCCGCGGCCAGTTCGCCGACTGCCTCCGGATCCGCGTGGAACGCTCGGTCGCCGATCACCGTGCTCGCGCCGTAGTCCAGATCGAGCACCGGCGCAAAGCTGAAATCCATTCCCTGCTCGAGGAGCTCGGCAGCGATCACCAGTCCCGCGGCGCGCGCCGCCGCGCGCGCGGACTCTGCGTCGCGGTCCCATATTTCCCCCAGGCGGCGCATCGGGGGCAGCGCGGTGAATCCGTCCCGAAAGCGCTGCACCCTGCCCCCTTCCTGGTCGACGCACAACAGAAGATCCGGCCGCAGCGCGCGAATCTCGCCGACCAGTCCTCGCAATTGCACGGGATCCCGGTAGTTCCGACTGAACAGGATCACGCCCCCCGCGGCCGGGTGCAGGAGGCGAACACGCTCGGCCGGCGCGAGCGCCGTACCCTCCAGGTCGATGACCGCAGGACCGACGCCCGTGCTCAAGCCTTGCGCTCCAGGATCACCGTAGCACTGGCAAACTCGCGCTCGTCCGAGAGCGAGACGTGTGCGCGCTCCACGCCACGCTGCTGCAGCAGCGTCGCCAGCGCCTCCGTGAACTCGAGCGCAGGCTGTCCCGAGCGCAGGTTCACGACCCAGACGCCGTGCCAGTTCGCGGGTGCGTGGATTCCGGTGCCGAGGGCTTTCGTGAACGCTTCCTTGGCGGCAAACCGCTTCGCGAGGTAGGCCACCGGCTTGCGGTGGGCCCGGAACCGGACGAGCTCCGGTGGACAAAGGATTCGTTCCGCGAAACGCTCGCCGTAGCGGGTCAGCACGCGCGCGACGCGGGCGATCTCGACGATGTCCGTGCCGACGCCGTATATCATCTAGCCGCCGCCCGAGATGCCTCGACGATGAGTCTCTTCATCTCGCGCACCGCTTCGCGCATGCCGACGAACAGTGCACGGCTGACGATCGCGTGGCCGATGTGCAGTTCGCGCACCCCCTTGAGCCTCGCCACCGGCTCGACATTGAAGTAGTTGAGCGCGTGGCCCGCGTTGAAGCGCATGCCCAGGGCACGGATCGCCTCGCCCGCGTCCTTGAGCTTCGCGAGCTCGGCGAGGACCGCCGGGCTTTCCGGGTCACGGCCCTTTGAGTGAAAAGCATGCGCGTAAGGGCCCGTGTGGACCTCGCACACCGCCGCGCCGATTCTCGCCGCGGATTCGATTTGCCGCCGGTCCGCGTCGATGAACACCGAAACGACAATGCCCGCATCGCCCAGCCGCGCCACCGCGCGCTTCAGCCGCGCTTCGTCCGCCGCAATATCGAGGCCCCCTTCCGTGGTGATCTCGTGGCGCCCTTCCGGAACCAACATCGCCATTTCCGGCTTGATCGCGCACGCAATGCCGGCCATTTCGTCGGTCGCCGCCATTTCCAGATTCAGCTTGATGTGCGTGAGCTCGCGCAACCGGCGCACGTCGTCGTCCTGGATGTGGCGACGATCCTCGCGCAGATGCACGGTGATGCCGTCTGCGCCGCCCAGATGCGCCTCGACCGCCGCCCACACCGGGTCGGGCTCGTAGGTGCGCCTGGCCTGGCGCACGGTCGCAACGTGGTCGATGTTTACGCCCAGTTCGATCACAGGTCCTGAAGCTCCCTAAGCACCGTGCGCGTGTGCAGCGATTGCCCGCCGAGCCGCTGCGCGATCAGGGTGCGCAACAGCGCGCGCGCTTCCTCGCGTGTCTGCTGCCGTTCGTAGTCGTCGTGCGCAAGGTCAAGAAGCGTGCGTCCGCTGACGATCAGTTCGTCTCCTGCCGCGTCGCGCGCCGCGAATCCGTTCGCCGGTACCGGGCCGCGATCGAGCTCGTACACGTAGCGCCGCTCCGGATCGACGGGTGCGCCGCTCGCGGCGTCACGCTCGAGCAAGGGCGCATAGCCGAGCTCGGCGAGCAGGCGACGTTCGAAGCCGCGCAGAACGGACGCGTGCTGCCGGCCGGCACCTAGCTGCGCGAGGCTCTCGGTGTACGCATCGAAAAGTCGCTCATGCGCATCTTCGCGCGGCAGCAATTTGAGTAGCAGCTCGTTCAGGTAGAACCCGCACATGAGCGCGAGCCCGCTTAGGGCTGCCATCCCACCCGACCATTCCACCGAGATCAGGGTACCGAGCTCGGCCGAGCCGCTCCAGCTCAGTCGCAAGGGGTGGAACGCAAGCAGCAGACCGCGCATGGCGGAGCGGGGGCGCCGCGCGCCGCGTGCCAGTAGCGCGATCCTGCCCAGGCGGCGAGTGAACGCCTCGACGATGAGGCTCGTCTCCTTGTACGCGTAGGCGTGCAGCACGTAGCCCGGCTCCTGGTCCGCGCGACGTCTGCTCATTTCTCAGTTCCCATAGCCCAGTTGACGCAGCACACGCTCATTGTCGCTCCAGCCGCGCCTTACCTTGACCCAGACGCCAAGGTACACCTTGCCGCCGAAGAGCCGCTCCATATCCTTGCGTGCGGCCTCGGCGATGCGTTTCAGGCGCGCTCCCCCGGCGCCGACCACTATGCCCTTCTGACTCTCCTTGTCCACCAGGATCGCCGCCTCGACGCGGCGCAACCTGCCCTCCTCGCGGAAGCTCTCCACCAGCACCTCGCAACGATACGGCAACTCTTCGCCTAGCTGCTGGAACAGCTTCTCGCGCAGCAGCTCGGCGGCGAAGAAGCGCTCGTCGCGGTCGGTGAGCTGCTCCGGCGGAAACATGCGGGGCGCCTCGGGCAGCTCCGCGCGCAGCACGCGTAGCAACTCCGGTATATTTTTCCCGGTCTTGGCGCTCACCGGGACGATGGCATGGAAGTCGCGTTCGCGTGCGAGCCGATCGAGAAATGGAAGCAACTCGCTCGCCTGGCGCATGCGGTCGACCTTGTTCACGACGGCAATGGTCCTCCGTTCCCGCGGAATGTGCGCAAGAACCATGCGATCTTCGGCGCCGAGGCGTCCTGCTTCGACAACGAATACGACGATATCGGAGCTGCGCAGGATCTCCAGCGCTCTGCGGTTCAGCATGCGATGCAAGGTCTCACGCGCGCGCGCTTGCAAGCCCGGTGCGTCGAGGAACACGAACTGGCATTCCGGCTCGCTCAGGATCCCGGTAACGACATGCCGGGTCGTCTGCGCCTTCGGGGAGACGATCGACAGCTTTTCCCCAACCAGCCGGTTGAGCAGCGTCGATTTTCCCGTATTCGGGCGGCCGACGATCGCTATCGTTCCGCAGCGGAACGCGCTCACTTGACCATGTCCGCAAGCAGCGCCTCGGCGGCGCGCTGCTCCGCCCGCTGCCGGCTCGTGCCGCTGCCGACGGCCCGTAAGCCCTTATCGGCGAGCACGCATTCCACCTCGAACGTCTGCTCGTGCGCGGCTCCGCGAACGGCGAGCAGATGGTATTCCGGCAGCGGACGGCGCTGGCCCTGCATCATCTCTTGCAGCCGGGTTTTCGCGTCCTTGCCTGCCGCGCTCGGGTCGAGGTCGCTTAGCGCCGCGCCGTAAGTGCGCAGAATCACCGCGCGCGCGGCCTCGTAGCCGCCGTCCAGGAATACCGCGCCGAAGACCGCTTCGAGCGCATCCGCCAGGATGGAGGGGCGCCGGTCGCGGCCCACGCTCAGCTCGGCGTCTCCCAGGCGCAAGGCCTCGGGCAGGCCGAGCGTCCGGGCAAGGCCCGCGAGCGCTTCTTCGCGCACCAGATTGGCACGCAGACGCGTCAGATCGCCTTCGGCCAGGTCGGCGAACCGCCCGTGCAACTGCTCGGCAACTACGCAACCGAGCACGCCGTCGCCCAGGAACTCGAGTCGCTCGTTGTGCGGCGCTCCGTAGCTGCGATGCGTCAGCGCCTGCTGCAGGAGCGCTGCGCGGCGAAATCGGTAGCCGAGCCGGCTCTCGAGCGACGCAGTCCGGGTCAAGGGAAGCTAGCGTCCTCTCGTCGAGGCCTGGAAGTCGATATACAGCCCGACATTCGCGACCAGCGGCACTTCCTTGCGATACGCGAACGAGATGACGTTCTGGCCGCCTTCCTTGGTGATGTCCAGGTCGCTGGGCTTGAGCGACGGAATGTCATCCACTGCCTCGCGAAGCTCGAACGCCCTGCGAACTTCCGCCGGCGTACCGTCCGGGTTGTCCTTGGCGACGGCGTTGATGGTCTTTACGGCCGTGAAATACTCGATGTACTGCGGCACAAGTTTGAGCCCGAGCAGCACGAGCAGGACAATCACGATGGACCCGAAAATCAGGCCACTCAAGGTAAGACCGTATTGTCTGTTGCGCATTAGTCCTCCCAGCGCGAGCGTTATCGAAAGGTGCCGAACCGGCTCAGGTCATTTAGGTTCAGCCAGATGAAGAACGCCTTGCCGACGATGTTCGCTTCGGGCACGAAACCCCAGACCCGGCTGTCGCTCGAATTGTCCCGGTTGTCGCCCATCACGAAGTAGTGGCCGGCCGGTACCTTGCACACCAGGCTGTCGACATTGTAGGTGCAATCCTGCGAGAAGGGGAACGACTTGACCTGCGGCACAAAAGCCGGCGCGTTGGTGTCGATCAGGATCTGATGTTCGACTCCGTCCAGATTCTCGAGGTAGCGGCTGTAGTACTGCATCGTATCCTTCGAAAGGTAGTCGCTGATCTGGCGCTCCGGGATTGGATGGCCGTTGACGATGAGTCGCTTGTTGCGGTACTCGACCCGGTCTCCAGGTAGTCCGACGACGCGCTTGATATAGTCGAGCGAGGGGTCGTCCGGATACTGAAACACCATGACATCGCCGCGCCGCGGCTCCCCTATCGGTATGACCTTCTCATTGATGATGGGAAGCCTGATGCCGTAGGCGAACTTGTTCACCAGGATGAAGTCGCCGATCTGCAGCGTCGGGATCATGGATCCGGACGGGATCTTGAACGGCTCCACGACGAACGAGCGCAGCAGGAAGACGACCAGGATGACGGGGAAGAAGCTTACGGAGTACTCGATCCACCACGGCTGGCGCGCGTTCTCCGGACGCTTCTTGCGCAGCCACGCGATCTCGAGCGCCCAGACAGCGCCCGTCACCACGAGCAAGAGGAACAGGAACAGGGCGAAGTTCACTTGTCGCCCATTTGCAGTACTGCGAGGAACGCTTCCTGCGGTATCTCGACGGACCCGACCTGTTTCATGCGTTTCTTCCCTTCTTTTTGCTTTTCGAGCAGCTTCTTCTTGCGCGTCACGTCGCCCCCGTAGCACTTTGACAATACGTTCTTGCGCAGCGCCTTCACGTTCTCGCGCGCCACGATATGCGAGCCAATGGCCGCCTGGATGGCCACGTCGAACATCTGCCTCGGGATCAGGCCGCGCAGGCGGGAAACCAGATCGCGCCCGCGGAATTGCGCGGCCGAGCGGTGCACCATGCTGGAAAGGGCGTCGACGCGCTCGCCGTTCACCAGTACGTCGAGCCGCACCATGTCGGCCGGACGGTATTCCTTGAAATCATAGTCGAGCGAGCCGTAGCCGCGCGTAAGCGACTTCAGGCGATCGAAGAAGTCGAGCACCACTTCGTTCAACGGCAGATCGTAGGACAGCACCACGTGGCGCGCCGCGTAGTGCATATTCGTTTGCACGCCGCGCTTTTGCGTGCACAGGGTGATCACCGGGCCGACATACTCCTGCGGCACGAAGATCGTCGTCGCAATCACCGGCTCGCGGATTTCCTCGATTCTGGACGGTTCCGGGAGCTTGGCGGGATTGGATACCTGCTCGACCGACCCGTCCCGCAGCAAAACCTCGTACACGACCGATGGCGCAGTCGTGATCAGGCTCATGCCGTATTCCCGCTCGAGGCGCTCCTGCACGATATCCATGTGCAGGAGCCCGAGAAATCCGCAGCGAAATCCGAAGCCCAGGGCTTGCGACACCTCGGGCTCGTAGTGGAACGACGCGTCGTTCAGATGCAGCTTCTCAAGCGCATCGCGCAGCGCCTCGTACTGGTTTGCCTCGACCGGATAGAGACCTGCGAAGACCTGGGGCTTCACCTCCTTGAATCCGGGTAGCGGCCCGGTCGCCGGCTTGTCCGCGTGCGTAAGAGTATCGCCCACCTTGGCCGCGCGTAGCTCCTTGATACCGGCGACAACGAATCCCACCTCGCCCGCCGAGAGCTGCTCGCAGTTGCGCGCCTTCGGGGTGAACACGCCGATCTGCTCGCAGAAGTAAGTCGCCTGCGTGCTCATCAACAGGATCTTGTCCTTCGGACGAAGCGCGCCGTCGACGACGCGCACGAGCATCACGACGCCGACGTAATTGTCGAACCAGGAGTCGATCACCAGGGCCTTGAGGCGTTGCTCGAGTTGCCCCCTGGGCGGCGGCACGCGCGCGATGACTGCCTCGAGGATATCTTGCACTCGCTCGCCCGTTTTCGCGCTCGCCCTAATCGCCTCGCGCGCGTCGATCCCGATAACGTCCTCGATCTCCTGGATCGCCTTCTCGGGATCAGCCGACGGCAGATCGATCTTGTTGAGTACCGGTATCACTTCTACGCCTTGCTCGATGGCGGTGTAGCAATTCGCCACCGTCTGCGCCTCGACCCCCTGCGACGCGTCGACGACCAGCAAGGCGCCTTCGCAGGCCGCCAGCGAGCGGCTCACCTCGTAGGAAAAGTCGACGTGCCCGGGCGTGTCTATCAGATTCAGGAGATACGTCTCGCCATTGCGCGCCCGGTACTCCAGCGCCGCCGTCTGGGCTTTGATGGTGATACCCCGCTCGCGCTCGAGCTCCATCGTATCGAGCACTTGCTCCGCCATCTCTCTGTCCGCCAGGCCACCGCAGATCTGAATGAACCGGTCGGCGAGCGTCGACTTGCCGTGGTCGATATGCGCGATGATTGAAAAATTGCGGATGTGGCTCTGCGCGGTCATGAAAAAGGGTGCCTCGGGCACCCTTCTGGAGAACGACCGCTATTTTACCGCAAGCCGTTCGGCAAGCGCCCGGACGTCGAGGAAGTAGTGGCAGATTTCGCGGCCGTCCGGTCCCGCGAGCACGGGCACCAGCTCGCCGTACTTGCGCTCCAACGCGGCGTCGCGGTCGACGTCGATGAGCTCCAGCGTGAAGCCCAGCTCGTCCTGCAGCGGCCCGAGCGCCCGCTCCATGTCCTCGCACAAATGGCAATACCGGCGCCCATACAGCGTCAGACGCACGTCAGACGCTCAGCCCCGGTCTTCGAATCCCGCCACCGTCACGAACGCCGTGGCGCCGCCTCGCCTCACTTGGAGCGTGATGACCGCGTCCTTCGCGAGGCCGTTGAGCAAGGTGTTCAGCTGCTTCACCGACTCGAGTTGGGTCTGCTTGCCTGCATGCGCGAGCATCAGCAGGACGTCGCCACGCTGCACCTCCACGCGTGCATCGGGTCGCACGTCGGTGACCACCAATCCGTGCTTGAGGCCCAGCTCCCTGCCCTGATCCGCGGACAGCTCGCTCACGACGATACCGAGGCGGTTCGCGGCCACCTCCGGAGGCTTCGCTGCCGGAGGCGCATCCGCTCCCGCAGCGCGCTCTTCTTTCAGCTCGCCGACGGTGATCGTGAGCCGCACGAGGGCACCCTTGCGCCACACTTCGAGCGGCACCTTCGACCCTGGCGGCGTCGCACCGACGATGCGCGGCAGGTCGACCGACGATTCGACCGGTTTGCCGTTGAAGCTGAGGATTATGTCCGTGCTCTCGATGCCCGAGCGCGACGCCGGGCTGCCCTTCTCGACCGAGTTCACGAGGGCGCCGCGCGGTTCCTCCAGTCCAAAGGATGTCGCCAGGTCCTTCGTTACCTCCTGAATCGCGACGCCGATGCGGCCGCGCGACACCCGCCCTTTGGCGCGCAGTTGCTTCTGCACGTCGAGCGCAACGTCGATCGGGATGGCGAACGAAAGTCCCATGAATCCGCCAGTGCGGCTGTAGATCTGCGAGTTGATGCCGACCACTTCGCCGTGCATGTTGAATAGCGGGCCGCCCGAGTTGCCGGGATTGATCGCAACGTCTGTCTGGATGAAAGGAACCAGATTTTCCTCGGGCAGCGAGCGGCCCTTGGCCGAGACGATTCCCGCCGTCACGGTGTTCTCGAATCCGAAGGGTGCACCGATCGCGACGACCCATTCGCCGACCTTGAGGCGGGCGGGATCGCCGAACTTCACGACGGACAGCCCCGTTGCGTCCACCTTGATGAGCGCGACGTCGGTACGCTTGTCGCTGCCGATCACGCGCGCCTTGAGTTCGCGCTTGTCGGTGAAGCGCACGTCGATCTCGTCGGCGCCCTCGATGACGTGAGCGTTGGTGAGAATATAGCCGTCTTCGCTGATGATGAAGCCGGAACCCAGAGAGCGGGTCTCGGAGCGCGGACCAGGCTCGACGGGAGGGCGACGCGGCATGAAACGCCGGAAGAATTCGCGCAGCTCTTCGTCATCGACACCCGGGATCTGTGGCAGTGCGCTGCGCTGGACCGCCTGCTTGGTGCTGATGTTCACGACGGCCGGACCCTGGTGCTCGACGAGCTGCGTGAAATCCGGGAGCTCGCGCGCCTGCGCGCCGACCTGGCCGCCCGCGACGAGCAACAATAGCGCGACGACGCCTTTCACCCCTCTCATGCAATATCTCCCTTCCCCTACGGGATGGATCGGCCGCAGGCTGTACTGCGCCGAACCCTTAGTGCGACTGGCGGTAGTTTACGGCGTCCGCGATGCGCTGGACACTGGCGGCGGGTGCCTCACCAACCACTGTTACGAGGTGGTTGGCCACCTCGCGAGTATAGATATTCGTCGCGCCCAGGTTCGCGAGGCCGAATCTGGCCGGCTTGTCCTCAGCCGATAGCGGTTCGATGAACACCGACACCGCCGCCAAGCCATCGGAGTAGACCACTTGCTCGACGGTGCGCGAGCTGTGCAGGGTGCGTCTGACTTCGACCACCTTGCGAAAACCGGGCAATACCGACTCGACGCTCCAGCCCTCCCGCTCGAGATTTACGGGCGCGACCTCGGCATCCTCGACGTGCCAGGCCGCCGTCGTACGCTGCGGCTTGACTTCGGCGGGCGTCACCTTGCCGATCGTCAGTTGCGTAAACGCGAACTGCTCGACCGCGCGGCCCTTGTCGTCGAACGTAAGCGCCTTGAGCAGCATGCCGGAGTCGGCATCGGCCCACAGCCTGTAGCCGTAGCGCAGATTGTCCTTGGGCGTGAGCACGACGACTTGGCAGCTGTAGCCCGCGATGCGCTCGCTATCCCCCAGGGCGACGGTGTAGTTTTGCGTCAGCCCGTCGATTTCCCCCTGCAGCAGGGTCGGAAAGCCACGATGATCGAAGCGCCGGTCGACCTTCACCGTTTGGCTCTTCGGGAGATAGCAGCGAACCGCGTCATTTGTGCGCAGGATCTCACGCGGTTCACCGTCCAGGGCCTCGAGCTTCTCGATGTTTCCGTGTGTGCCCGTGAGCCGCGTAATGCGGGAGGTCTCGCTCTGTTCGCCTTGCTGGTAGACGAAAATGCCGACGTAGGAGAGATTGTGCGTGGCCTGATAGATCCTGCGCAGCCACTCGATGGGGTCGGAGGAATTCTGGGCATGCGCCAGCGCCGCCGCCGCGACAAGCATTGCGCCGAACGAGTGTGTGAGCAGCGCGCGGGCGATGCGCCGGCTCATCGTCCGCCCTTTTCCACCACTTCGTCCGAAACGGTGCGAATGTAGGGCGCCAATCCTTGCAGGGTAACCCGCGGTGAATAGATCTGATGCGCAAGCAGATAGTCGTTGGCCGCGCTGGGTAGCGGAATACGTGCCGGAACATCGGGTTTCGCGTCAGCGACCGGACCTTGCGCCGGTGCCACCTTGGGTGACACGACGGCCAGGGGCGCCGGCGACAAAGTGGTCCCCCTGGGTCCGTATGCCAGCCAGCCGACCAGCGCGACGGCGGCCATGCTCGCCGCCGCAGAAAGCGCTACCCACCTATTGCGCTCGCGTCGGCTGCGTATCGCCCTGGGCGCCAGGACGGCAGGTTCTCTGGACAGACGTTCGCTGAGTTGCACGCCGAACTCGCGGGACAGCAGGTCATGGCCGTGCATCGCATCTCCGATCAGGTGATAGATGCGCCAACATTCGCACGCCTGCGGGTCGCGCGCCAGCGCCGCCAGCGCCTCGTCGAACTCGCGCTGCGAGCCTTCGCCGTCGATCAAGGCCGAAATCTTGATATTCATGGATCTACCACCTCTTGTCCTTGCTCGTATCGAGCAGCGGCCGCAGCCGCTCGGCAATCGCCTCGCGGGCGCGGAAGATGCGCGACCTCACGGTGCCGATAGGGCAGTCCATGATGCGCGCGATGTCCTCATAGCTCATGCCTTCAATTTCGCGCAACTGGATTGCGGTGCGCAGTTCCTCCGGCAGCCCGTCGATCGTCGCATTCACAGTCGCCGCGATCTCATTGGACAGCAGCACGCTCTCCGGCGTATTGATGTCGCGCAACTGATCGGCTTCCTCGAATCCTTCCGCTTCCTCGGCCTCGATCTCGGTCGACGTCGGCGCCCGCCGTCCGAGCGCCATGAGGTAGTTCTTGGCAGTATTGATTCCGATACGGTAGAGCCAAGTGTAGAACGCGCTGTCGCCGCGGAATGCCGGCAGAGCTCGATACGCCTTGATAAAGGCCTCTTGCGTCACGTCCTCCACCTCCGACGGGTCGCGTACAAACCGCGACAGTAGCCGCGCGAGCTTCCGCTGGTACTTCTCGACTAGCAGTTCAAACGCGCGCTTGTCGCCCTTCTGGGCCCTCGCCACCAGCTCCCGGTCGACGTCTTGACTACTCACGTCCCGGCCCCGCCCGGCGAGGATCCGGCGCGGCGGGCCGCCTGCCAGCCCGCCAACGGATCGCTACGTCTATCAGCCACAGACACTCGCTCTTACAAATAGTTCGCTGGTTCGCCACTCGGCCGGTCAGGCCGCACGGCCCTCCAGCCCGCCGCCAGGCACCCTGCCCCACAGCGCCCACAGCCTGAGTGTGCGGAACGACTCTTGGTCGAGCATGTCGCGGACGACCACGATGGTGCGCCGCATCGAGCCGCGCACCGGAATAATCACCGCAAGGCGGCTTACGTGCTTGCGGCCGGCCACGCGCACCTCGGTCTCGCTTCCGTCGCGCGTCTTGAGTCGCAGGCTGGTCGGACCCTCGATCACCATGCCCGTGACCGATTTCCTGCTGCGCAACAGCGCCCGGTCCCAGGCCGCAGCAAGGCCAAGCGCCGGAAGCAGCAGCGCGATGGCCATCGCACCTGGCCCGGGCAAGGCAAGCGCCGCACAGGCGCCCGCCATAGCGTGCGTGGCGATGACGGCCGCGGCCAGGAGGCTGGACGGCGAAAGACGGATGTTAAGCCTGCGCTCGATGCTCAAGCACGCGCGAACACCAGTGTACCGTTGGTGCCACCGAACCCGAAGGAATTCGACAGCGCAATGCGGATTGGCAGCTTGCGAGACGCGTTGGGCACGTAGTCCAGATCGCACTGGGGATCCGCGTTCTGCAGATTAATGGTCGGCGGGGACACCTGATTGAGGATGGCGAGCGCCGTGAATACCGCCTCGACACCGCCCGCGGCGCCGAGCAGGTGCCCGGTCATGGACTTGGTGGAATTCACGGCCACCTTGGCCGCACGCTCGCCGAGCAGGCGTTTGATGGCAACGGTTTCGGCGATGTCCCCCAATGGCGTGGAAGTGCCGTGCGCATTTATGTAGTCGACCGCCGAAGCCTCGATCCCTGCGTCGCGCAACGCATTGCGCATACACCGGTACGCGCCGTCGCCGTCTTCACAGGGCGCCGTCATGTGGTACGCATCGGCCGAAACGCCATAGCCGGCGATCTCGCAATAGATCCTCGCTCCGCGCGCCTTCGCGCGCTCGTACTCTTCCAGCACCATCGCCCCCGCACCTTCGCCCAGAACGAACCCGTCCCGATCCTTGTCCCAAGGGCGGCTCGCCCCCTGCGGATCCTCATTGCGCGTGGACAGCGCGCGCGCCGAAGCGAAGCCGCCGACAGCGAGCTCCGTGACGGTCGATTCGGCGCCTCCAGCTATCATGATGTCCGTCTCGCCATGGCGGATCGACTTGGCCGCCTCGCCGATGCAATTCGTGGACGTCGTGCACGCCGTGACGATCGCCAGATTCGGCCCTTTCAGCCCGAGCATGATCGAGAGATTGCCCGCGATCATGTTGATGATCGTCCCGGGTATGAAGAAAGGTGAAATGCGCCGCGGACCGTTCTTGAGCAGTTCATCGTGCGACGCTTCGATCATCGGCAGACCGCCGATACCGGAGCCGAAATTGACTCCGGCCCGTTCGGCCTCGTCCTCCGCAAGCGAAATACCCGCGTCGCGCCACGCCTGCAAACCGGCCGCCATCCCGTAGTGGATGAACGTGTCCATGCGCCGAGCTTCCTTCGGCGAAAGGTACTGCGAGACGTCGAATCCCTTGACCTCGCCCGCAATCTGGCTGGCGACCCGCGAAGGATCGAAGCGCGTGATGCGCGTAATGCCGGAACGCCCGGCGAGTATGTTGCTCCAGGCTTCGGCAACGCTGTTGCCTACCGGCGAGACAATCCCAAGCCCGGTAACGACGACTCTGCGACGGGACAACTTTTCTCCTAGGGGGACACGCAACCCGGGTCCGATGGGTGCGCGCCGGTCTATGGTTGCAGCTAGCTCTTCTGATGAGCCTTGATGTAATCCACGGCCTGTTGCACGGTCGTGATCTTCTCCGCCTCGTCGTCGGGAATCTCGGTCTCGAATTCCTCCTCGAGCGCCATGACCAGTTCGACCGTATCCAGGGAGTCAGCGCCCAGATCGTCGACGAACGACGACTCGTTCTTGATCTCGGCCTCGTTTACGCCGAGTTGCTCGGCGATGATCTTCTTGACGCGTTGTTCGATGTTTTCCATTTGCTGCTCCTTCCCTATGGGGCCAAGAAGGCCCGTATTCTACCAAAAGGATAGATCTCTCCGTCCCCGAGAAATCCTCTTTCTTACATGTACATACCGCCGTTCACGTGGAGTACGGAGCCGGTAATGTAATCCCCGGCCGGCGACGCGAGGTAGCCGACTGCGGCGGCAATGTCCTCCGGCCGGCCCAGCCTGCCGAGCGGGATCTGCCGCAACAGTGCCGCCCGCTGTTCGTCGCTCAGCGCTCGCGTCATGTCCGTATCGATGAATCCCGGCGCGACACAATTGACCGTGATGTTGCGACTGCCGAGTTCGCGCGCGAGCGATTTGGCCATCCCGACCACGCCCGCCTTGGCGGCCGCGTAATTCGCCTGCCCCGGGTTGCCGGCCGCGCCGACGACGGACGTGATGTTGACGATGCGACCCCAGCGCGCCTTCATCATGCCTCGCATCACCGCGCGAGACAGGCGAAACACCGCACGCAGATCGGTCTCGATGACCTCATCCCACTCGGCGTCCTTCATGCGCAACGCCAGGTTGTCCCGCACCACCGCCGCATTGTTGACGAGCACTAGGACGTCGCCGAACTCCTTCTGCACGAATTCGATCAGCTGGTCACATTGCGCGGCATCGCGCACGTTCAGCACGCGCCCACCGCCCTTGGCGCCCGCGGCCGCCAGTGCCGCACCGATCTGCGCCGCACCCGCGTCGCTGGTCGCCGTTCCTATCACCGATGCGCCAAGTCGCGCCAGTTCGAGCAAGATGGCGCGCCCGATGCCACGCGTGGCGCCCGTGACGAGAGCGGTTCTTCCTTGCAGCATATCTAGCCCTGCTTGAGCGTTGCGAGCGCCTGCTCGAGCGAGGCGCGATCGGCCAGCGCGATGCCCTGCATGGCACCGTCGATGCGCTTCACCAGCGCAGACAGCACCTTGCCCGGCCCGCACTCGAACACATGCGTGATGCCCATGCCCGCCATGTGACGGATGATCTCGACCCAGCGCACCGGCGAGGCTGCCTGCCGCACCAGTGCGTCTTTGATCTGCGCAGGATCGCGCGGCATCGCGACGTCCACATTGTTGATCAGCGGCACAGCCGGCGCCCTGACCCGGGTATTGTCGAGGTATCCGCGCAGCCGCTCTGCTGCAGCCTGCATCAGGCTGGAGTGGAACGGCGCACTGACCGGGAGCGGAAGCGCCCGCTTGGCGCCGCGCGCCTTGCAAGCCTCGATGGCGCGCGTCACCGCCGCCCGGTGGCCCGCGATCACGACCTGCCCGGGCGCGTTGAAATTGACCGCTTGCACCACCTCGCCTTGCGCCGCTTCGCTGCACGCCGCGCGCACGGCTTCGTCGTCCAGGTTGAGGATCGCGGCCATTGCGCCCTGTCCTTCGGGCACTGCTTCCTGCATCGCCTGCGCGCGAAAGCGCACCAGCGGCAGGCAGTCGCGGAACGCGAGCGCGCCTGCGGCCACCAGCGCCGTGTATTCGCCCAGGCTGTGTCCTGCGACGATCTCGGGCACCGGCCCTCCGAGCGCACGCCAGGCGCGGTAAGCCGCGTAGCCGGCGGTCACCATCGCCGGCTGAGTGTTGACCGTCAGATTGAGCGATTCTGCGGGCCCGTGATCGAGCAGCGCGACGAACTCGGTGCCGAGCGTCGCGGCCGCCTCCGCGTGCACCGCGTCGACCTCGGGCAATCCTGCGTACGCCCTCAGCATTCCTACCGTCTGAGACCCCTGCCCGGGGAACACCATCGCCAGCTTCATGCGCCCTGCGTCCTCACATCGTCACCAGTGCCGAGCCCCAGGTGAAACCGCCGCCGACGCCTTGCATCAGCACACGCTGCCCCGCGCGGATCCTCCCCGCCCGCACCCATTCGTCGAGCGCCAACGGTACCGAGGCCGCCGAGGTGTTGCCGTGCCGATCGACGGTGACGACCAGCCGGTCCTCTGGGAGGCCGAGCTTCCTGGTTGTCGCTTCGAGAATGCGTACGTTCGCCTGGTGCGGGATAAGCCAGTCGATATCCTCGAGCCGCATGCCAGCCGCGGCCACCGTTTCGCGCGCAGATTCGTCCAGCACCTTCACCGCCAGGCGAAACACCTGGTTACCCGCCATCTGCAAGTAGGGCGAGCCGACGATGCGGCCACCGCAAATATTGCCGGGCACCGAAAGGATTCCGGCATGGCTGCCGTCCGCGTGCAACTTTGTCGCGTGCACGCCCGGGTGCTCTGCGGCGGCGAGCACCACTGCGCCAGCGCCGTCCCCGAACAGTACGCACGTGGTGCGATCGTTCCAATCCAAGATCCGCGAGAACACTTCGGCGCCGACCACCAGCGCCCTGCGGTAGCTTCCGGCGCGGATGAAGCAGTCCGCGACGGAAAGCGCATAGACGAACCCGCTGCACACCGCCTGCACGTCGAAGGCCGGGCAATTCTTGATTCCCAGCTTGGCCTGAAGCAGGCAAGCCGTGCTGGGAAAGACGAAATCCGGGGTCGACGTCGCGACGATGATCAGGTCTATGTTGGAGGCCGCCGCGAGTCCGGCAGCTTCGAGAGCCCGGCGGCTTGCCTCGAAGGCCAGATCGCTCGAGGTCTGGGATTCTTCGGCAATGTGGCGCTGAACGATCCCGGTGCGCTCCCTAATCCACTCGTCACTGGTGTCCAGGCGTGCGGCGAACTCGTCGTTACGCATGACCCGCGCCGGCAAGTAACTTCCTGTCCCGACGATGCGCGAGTAGATCATTTGCTGCTGGCTTGCATCCATTCCGTGTGTGCCGATTGGTTTCGCTGCGCCATTCGCTGTGCGATGCGCTGCGGTACGCTATTGCGCACCTCGTCGACCGCGCGAGCGATCGCCTGCTCGAACGCGAAGACATCGGCCGAACCGTGGCTCTTGATGACGATTCCGCGCAAACCGAGCAGGCTGGCGCCGTTATAGCGCCGATAGTCCATGCGCCGCCGGAAAGAGCGGATGACAGGCAGCGCGCACAGCGCGCCGAGCTTGGCGATCAGGTTGCGCCGGAATTCCTCGCGCAGCGCCGAAGCCATCATCTGCGCCACTCCCTCGGAAGCCTTGAGCGCGACGTTACCGACGAAACCGTCGCAGGTCACTACGTCCGTGGTTCCCTTGTAGATGTCGTCGCCTTCGACGTTGCCGTAGAAGTTCAGGCCGCTCGTGCGTAGCAATTCGGCGGCTTGCTTCACGATTTCGTTACCCTTGATGTCCTCGACCCCGATGTTAAGCAACCCCACGCTGGGCTGTTCCTTGTGCTCGACCGCGGCGACCAGCATCGCGCCCATGATGCCGAATTGCAGGAGGTGCTCGGCGCTGCAATCCACGTTCGCGCCGAGGTCCAGGACGTAGGTGTGCGCGCCGAGCATGTTGGGCAGCACCGTAGCGATCGCCGGACGATCGATGCCAGGCAAGGTCTTCAGGACGAAGCGCGAGATCGCCATCAACGCGCCGGTGTTGCCGGCGCTGACGCAGGCATGCGCCTCGCCGTTCTTGACGAGGTTGATCGCCACGCGCATCGACGAATCCTTCTTGTAGCGCAACGCAGCGGCCGGCGGCTCGTCCATGGCGACCACCTCGCTGGCATGGTGCACCCGCAAGCGCGGGCCCTGGGCGGCGCGCCGCGCGGCGAGCTCCGCGTCGAGTGCATCGCGCGGCCCAACGAGCAGGACGTCGACGTCGGCATGGTGCCGCTGGTACGCAAGCACGGCCGGCACCGTCACATGAGGGCCATGATCGCCACCCATGCAATCGACCGCTACGGTTGTTTCCATCGGGCGTTGGACGCAACGAGGCCGCGCCCGAGTGCTGGGCACGGCGTAAGCCGCCGACCTTATTCGCCCTTCGTCTGTACGACTTTCTTACCGCGGTAATAGCCCGTCGGGCTCACGTGGTGCCGCAAGTGCACTTCGCCAGTCGTCGGTTCCACGCCGATGGCGGGGCGCCCGAGCGAATCGTGCGCACGGCGCATGCCGCGCCGCGACGGGGACTTCTTGTTCTGCTGGACTGCCATGTTGAAACTCCTCTGTTCAATTCCTTCGTCTGCGGGCGCCGGCGGCGCCCAGCAGACTTCTCAGATCCGCGAACGGTGAGCCTGCACCGCCCGTTGCCAAACTCCCCTGCGCTTCGCAGCGCTCGTGCCGAGGGGCGTAAGGTACCGCCAGCAAGAGCTCGTCCTCGAGCAGCTCGCCAACCACCATCTCCTCGCCCCCTACGATGCGCTCCGGCTCGCTCGCATCGTCGGGCAGCGCTTCGATTTCTGCCTCGGAGTGCGCCAACACCAGCGTCGTGTCGATGCTCACCGCAAAGTCGAGCGGCTCGAGACAGCGTTGGCATGCGAGTCGCAGCGTGCCCTTCATCGTCACGCGCAGCGCAGCGCGCCCCAACTCGTCGTGCACCCCCTCGACCTCGTAGTCGATCGTGCCCGTGCTTGACGCGAGCTTGTCGCGCAAACGCGGAAAATCGCCGATCGCCCAAGTACCTCGAAGCGTTGCGCCGGCCGCCGCGAAATCATAGCCGTCGATGACCGGCCGGTGTGGCATAAACGTGAAATGCTATCATCACGGAAAAACTGTGTCAAAACAAAGTCATGGCCCGAAGCCGTCAACTGGTCCTCGCATCGACCTCGATCTATCGCCGGCAGCTGCTGCAGCGCCTTGCGCTGCCGTTCGAATGCGCCTCGCCGGACATCGACGAATCGCCTCTTGCGGGGGAGCGCCCGCAGGACACGGCGCTGCGGCTGTCACTCGCCAAAGCGCGGGCTGTCGCTCCGCGATTCCCGCAAGCGCTCGTAATCGGCTCCGATCAGGTCGCGGTGCACGACGGCGAGCCGCTGGGCAAGCCGGGTAGTCACGCACGCGCTCTGGCCCAGCTGCGCAGCCTGAGCGGCGGCGCGGCCGACTTTCACACCGCGGTCAGCCTGCTGGATGCGCGTACCGGGGAAGCGCGCTCGCACCTCGTTTCCTGCCGGGTCGTGTTCCGCGAACTGAATGATCGCCTGATTGAGAGTTACCTGCGACTCGAGCAGCCCTACGACTGCGCGGGCAGCGCAAAATCGGAAGGCCTAGGAATCGCCCTCATCCAACGCATCGAGACCGAGGACCCGACCTCGCTCATCGGCCTGCCCCTCATCGCGCTCACGACCATGCTCGGGCAGGCCGGACTTGCCGTACTCGGCTGATGCCCGGAATTCTCTACGTCATTCCCACGCCCCTCGGCGGCTCGCCCGCAGATGCGCTGCCGCCGCCCACCCTGCAGACGATCCGCCTGCTCGCCGACTTCGTCGTCGAGAACGAGAAGAGCGCGCGTGCGTTTCTCGCCGCCGTCGGAATGCCTCGGCCGCTGCGTCACCTGCGGCTGAGGCGGCTGGACGAGCACACGGCGCCAGGTGACGTCGGCGCTATGCTCGCGCCGTTGCGCGAGGAGCGCTCGGTCGGGTTGCTGTCCGAGGCTGGCTGCCCCGCGATCGCCGACCCGGGCGCGACCCTGGTTGCGGCGGCCCACGACGCAGGCTTTGGCGTTGCGCCGCTGGTGGGCCCGTCTGCAATCCTGCTGGCGCTGATGGCGTCGGGACTGGAGGGCCAGCGCTTCGCCTTTTGCGGTTACCTGCCGCGAGAGGCTGCGGAACGCACGCGCCGCATACGTGAGCTCGAGCAGCGCTCGCGCACCGAGCGCGAGACCGAGATCTTCATCGAGACGCCCTACCGCAACGATGCGCTGCTCTCCGCGCTGCTCGCGGCCTGCGCCGCCTCCACGCGGCTGTGTCTTGCCACCGATCTGACGCTCCCGGAACAGAGCATCGCGCTGCGCTCGGTCGGAGCATGGCGCCGCGCGCCGCAGGCCATCGGCCGGCGGCCGACCGTATTTCTGCTGCAGGCCGCCTAGCGCATTGCCGGCGTGTAGTGCAGCGCCAGCTCGGCCAGCGTGCTCGCCGCCGCCGCGCCGAAGCGACGCGCGAATTTCTCGGCAATGCCCTCTTTCTGCGTATAGTCGACGATCTCCTCGGCCTTGATGACGTCGCGCGCCACCGTTCTGAGCGTGCCGTAGCCGTCGGCGAGCCCCAGCTCGATGCTCGTCTGGCCGGTCCAGATCAGGCCGCTGAACATGTCGGGCGTTTCCTTGAGGCGCCTGCCACGTCCCTGGCGCACGTCGTTGATGAACTGCCGATGGATCTCGTCGAGCATGGTCTGCGCGAATTCCTTCTGCTTCGGGTCCTCTGGCAGGAACGGATCGAGGAAACCCTTGTTCTTGCCGGCGGTCAGCAGGCGCCGCTCGACGCCGAGCTTGTCCATCAGGCCGGTGACGCCGAAGCTGTCCATGCGTACGCCGATCGAGCCCACGATGCTCGAGCGGGTGACGTAGATGCGGTCGGCGGCGGACGCGACGTAGTACCCGCCCGAGGCGCAGATGTCCTCGATCACCGCGTAGAGCGGAATGTCCGGATACTTCTTGCGCAGCCTGCGGATCTCGTCGTAGAGGTTCTGTGCCTGCACCGGACTGCCGCCGGGGCTGTTAATGCGCAGCACCACCCCTTGCGTGTTCTTGTCCTTGAACGCGGCGCGAAGTGCGGCGCCTATCTTGTCGGCGCTCGCATCGCCCCCCGGCGCGATTAGGCCGTCCAACTCGACCAGCGCCGTGTGCTTGCCGCCGACTTCGACCGATTTCTCGCTCCAGCCGAACGCGAGCATCAGCAATATGGTCAGATAAGCGAAGCCGAGCAGCTTGAAGAAAATTCCCCACATGCGCGCGCGGCGCTGTTCCTTGAGCGCCGCGGTAGCGAGCTTTTCCACCAGCCCGCGCTCCCACTGCCCGCCGTTGTCAGTCATCTGCAAACCCCAGGAAGTAGACGTTGCCGCCGCGCTCCTCAATCCTGAGCGCCACCAGGGGCGCGCCCCCGCACGGGCCGCCGAGACATCCGCCGCTCACCGCGTCGTAGATCGCGCCGTGCGCCGAGCATATCAAATCGCGTCCCTCCGAGTCGAAGAACTCCCCCTCGCGCCAGTCGAGCTCCAGGGCGACGTGGCTGCAGCGGTTGAGGTAACCGCGCACGATGCCGCGATGGCGAACCGCGAAAGCAGGAACGATCTCGCCGAAGTACTTCACTTCGAAGCGTGCGCCGCGACCCGCGTCCTCGAGCTTGCTCGAGGCGCAGATCAGCCGTGGAGTGTCAGCCACTTGTCGAGCTCCTCGACGCTGGCCAGGCAGGCGAGCGGCTCGAGCGCGCGCAGCTTCGTCTCCGGATGCGCACCGTAGCTCACGGCAAGCGCCGCGACCCCGGCGCTGCGCGCCATCAGCAGGTCGTGCGACGTGTCGCCGATCATGAGCACGCGCTCGGGTTGAACCTCCAGCTCGGCCATGAGCTCGCGCAACATCGCGGGGTCCGGTTTCGGGACGGTCTCGTCGGCGCAACGCGAAGACGAGAAGTGGATCCCCAGCCCGCTCGCCGCCAGCGCTCGCTCCAGCCCGCGGCGGCTCTTGCCGGTCGCCACCGCAAGGCGATGCCCGCGCGAGCGCAGACGCTCGAGCAGACGCGGCACTCCGGCAAACAAAGGCATGGAGTCTTCGCGCGCAAGGAAATGACGTCGGTAGCTGGCGGCGAATTCGCCGTAGCGCTCGCGCGGCAGCTGCGGCACGGCTTGGCGCAAGGAGTCTTCCAGTCCGAGACCGATCACGTGGCTCGCGCGCTCCGGGGCTGGCGCCTCGAGGCCGAGATCGCGGCTCGCCTGCTGGATGCATTCGACGATGGCGGCGGGTGAATCGACCAGCGTGCCGTCCCAGTCGAATACGACGAGGGCGTAGCGGAGCTCAGCGCCCATCGTCCTGCGCCTTGAAGCGACTGTCGATGAAGGCCTGCATGTCCGCAGGCGGCGGCGCCTCCAGCCGCAACGGGGCTCCGCTCAGCGGGTGCCGGAACGCGAGCCGCCGCGCGTGCAGGAACAGCCGACGCGCACCCTGCTTGGCAAGCGTGCGGTTCAGCGCGAAATCTCCGTATTTGTCGTCCCCGATTACCGGGTGGCCCGCGTGCGCGAGGTGCACGCGGATCTGGTGCGTGCGCCCCGTGAGCAGGCGCAGCTCGAGCAGGCTCAGATCGCTGCTCACCGCCAGCGGCCGCACCCGGGTGGCGGCCGTCTGGCCGTCGACGGCGACCCGCACGCGGCGCTCGCCGCTCGCCGTCACGTGCTTGTGCAGCGCCTCGCGCAGCTCGCGCGCGCCGCCGCGCCAGCGTCCCGCCGCAAGTGCCACGTACACCTTCTCCACCTCGCCTTCGCGCAGCATGCGATGCAACTCGACCAGCGCGCTGCGCTTTTTCGCGATCACCAGCAGTCCGGAGGTGTCGCGGTCCAGACGATGCGCTAGCTCGAGGAACTTCGCCTGCGGACGGGCGGCGCGCAACGACTCGATTACCCCGTAACTGACTCCGCTGCCGCCGTGCACCGCGACGCCCGAAGCCTTGTTGACGACCAGCAGTGCGTCGTCCTCGTAGACCGCCGACAGTTTGAGCGGCCGCGGGGCTGGCTTTGCCGGCCGCTCCGCGGTACGCACCGGCGGCACCCGTACCCGGTCTCCGGCGCGCAGCCGGTAGTCGGGCCGCACTCGTGCGCTGTTCACGCGCACCTGGCCGCTGCGCAGCACGCGGTAGACGTGGCTTTTGGGCACGCCCTTCAGCCGGCGCAGCAGGAAATTGTCGATGCGCTGTGCCGCGTTCTCCTCGCCGACTTCCAGCAGAGTGGCCCGAGGCTTGCTTAAGTCATTCATTTTCCGTATGATCTCGGGACTGCTTCGAGTCGCGAGGCACAGATACTCAAGCGTGCGCCCTGCGCCGCCACTGAATCTGCAACCCGCCTCCTGCCCGCCCGATGGATGGGCCTGAAGCAGAGGTTAATTTCGCTCACCGGAAGTAGCGATAGTACTAGAAGCGCGCGCAGTGGGTTTTTTCCCACGGAAACGCCCGCACCCCTTAAGGAAGGGTGCACGGATTCCGGCCGCCGCCGGCATTTCGCTCAACCGACACATCAATGTCGCCGAACCGAAATAGGGTTTTGACTGGTACAGACTAGGAGAATCCTGACCGACGAACGCCGGTTCCCCTGCCAGCGCAGGAGAATTGGAAGTGAAGCGCATGTTATTCAACGCGACGCAGCAAGAGGAGCTGCGCGTCGCCATCGTCGAAGGGCAGAAGCTCGTCGACCTCGACATCGAGTCCGCATCAAGGGAACAGCGTAAGAGCAACATCTACAAAGGCGTCATCACCCGCATCGAGCCCAGCCTCGAGGCGGCCTTCGTAGACTACGGCGAGGAGCGGCACGGCTTCCTGCCGTTCAAGGAAGTGGCGCGCAGCTTCTTCCGCTCTGACGTGGACGTCGGGCGCGCCAAGATCCAGGAAGCGCTCAGGGAAGGCCAAGAGCTGATCGTGCAGGTGGAAAAGGACGAGCGCGGCACCAAGGGCGCCGCCCTCACCACCTTCATCAGCCTTGCCGGCCGTTACCTCGTCCTCATGCCCAACAATCCGCGCGGCGGCGGGGTCTCGCGGCGCGTCGAGGGCGAGGACCGCAACGAGCTGCGCGATACCCTCGATCAGCTGAAGGTCCCCGAAGGCATGAGCGTGATCGCCCGCACCGCGGCGATCGGCCGATCCGCCGAGGAGCTCGAATGGGACCTGAATTACCTGATGCAGCTGTGGCAGGCGATCGAGGCCGCGGCCGGCGATCGCACGCCGGGACCGGACGGAAAGTACGTCGCCAAGCCGTTCCTAATCTACCTCGAGTCGAGCCTGGTGATTCGCGCGATCCGCGATTACTTCCAGCCAGACGTCGGCGAGATCTTGATCGACACCGAGGAGGTCTACGAGCAGGCGCGCGCGTTCATGCAGACGGTGATGCCAGGCAACGTCGGCAAGGTGAAGCTGTATCGGGATGACGTGCCGCTCTTTTCGCGCTTCCAGATCGAGCACCAGATCGAGAGTGCGTACGCGCGTCAGGTCGCGCTGCCCTCCGGCGGCTCGATCGTCATCGATCACACCGAGGCGCTGGTGGCTATCGACGTCAACTCGGCGCGTGCGACCAAGGGCCACGACATCGAGGAGACGGCGCTGCGCACCAATCTGGAGGCGGCAGACGAGGCCGCGCGCCAGCTGAGGCTGCGCGATCTCGGCGGCCTGATCGTGGTCGATTTCATCGATATGGAGTCGCAGCGCAATCAGCGCGAGGTCGAGAACCGCTTCCGCGAGGCGCTGCGCTACGACCGAGCGCGCGTGCAGATCGGCAAGATCTCCCGCTTCGGCCTGATGGAGCTGTCGCGCCAGAGGCTCCAGCCGTCGCTCGAGGAGACGGCGCACATAAACTGCCCGCGCTGCAGCGGAACGGGATTCATCCGCGGCACGGAGTCCACCGCGCTGCACGTGCTCAGGATCCTGCAGGAAGAGTCCATGAAGGAGAACACCGGCGCGGTGCACGCGCAGGTGCCCGTGGATGTGGCGAGCTTCCTGCTGAACGAAAAACGCAGCGAAATCCAGAAGCTCGAGGGACGCCTCAAGGTCAACATCGTGCTGGTGCCGAATCCCCACCTCGAGACGCCGCACTACAAGGTCCAGCGGCTACGTCACGACGAACTGAACCAAATGGAGCACGTGCCCGCCAGCTACGAGCTAGTCGAGCAGCCCGAGGAGCCCAAGCTCGGCGGCGAGGCGGAGCCCGCGCGCGAGCGCCAGGAAGCCGTCGTCAAGGCGATCACCCCCGCGCAGCCCGCGCCCATGGTTCCCGAACCCGTTGCGCGCGAGCACCGGCCGCAGGCGGCGCAGCAGGCGCCGCGCCCGGCGCAACCGATGCCGCGCCCCGAGGCGGCACCGAGCATCATTAGCCGCATCCTCGGTTGGTTCCGGCTCGAGCAGCCGGCGCCGGCGGCGGCAGGCGCTCCCGCAGTTGCACCCGAGCCGGGTACGCGCGAGCCGCGTCGGCCGGAGCCGCAGCGGGGCGAGCGGCGCGAGCGTCGTCCCGAGCATCGGCGCGGTGGCGAGCGCGGTGAGCGCGGGGAACGAGGCGAGCGCAGCGGACGGCGCGATCAACGCGAGCGCGGGGAACGCGGCGAGCGCCGCGAGCCGCAGCACGGCCGGCTCGAGCAGCAGCAGCGAGGCGAACACCGTCAGGAACAGCGCCCGCCCCGCCCGCCCCGCCCGCCGCAAGCGCCGCAGCAGCCGCCCGCGGGTGCTGCCCCAGAGCGCGAGGGCGAGGAGCCGCGCCGCGGCCGTCGCGGCCGGCGCGACCGGCACCGCGAGCGTCGCGAGGAGCAACCCACGCAGAGCGCAGTCCAGGCCGTGTCGCAGCAGGCAAGTGTCGTCACCGCGCCACCGCCGGAGTATCCGTTGCCGGTATCCAGCGAGCCCGCGCAGCCTTCGATCGTCGTAAGCGAAGCACCGAGGGCTGAAGAGCTGAGAATGGAAGCGCCACAACCGGAAGCGCCGAGAGTGGAGGAACCAAGGGTCGAAAAGCCGACCGTCGACACGCAGGTGCTTCTCGGGGGAGCCGGTCTGGTCATGATCGAGACAGATCCGACCAAGGCGCACGCTGCGCCCGCCGAGCCCGAGCAGGCGCCTCGGGTCGGCCGCCCGCGTCGCCAGCGGAGCGAGGCTCAGACGGCCGGCGAGCTGGTGCAGATCGAGACGCGCAAGTAACGAGAAGGCGCGAGCCAGCGATGAAGAGAAGGCCGGCCATGCGCCGGCCTTTTCGTTTTTGCGACGGATGCGATGCGAAGAATCTGGCTCGATTCATATCCTCCCGGTGTACCGGCGGAGATTGCGCCACTGGAGTACGCATCGCTATGCGAGCTGTTCGAGCGCAGTTGCGCGCGCTATCGGAGCCAACCCGCGTTCAGCTGCATGGGCGCCACCCTCGCCTTCGGCGAGCTCGAGCGCCAGGCGCGCGATTTCGGGGCCTATCTGCAGAAAGAAGCGGGGATGCGGCGCGGCGAGCGCATCGCGATCATGCTGCCGAATCTGCTGCAATACCCGGTCGCGCTGTTCGGCGCGCTGTGCGCCGGGTTGGCGGTGGTAAACGTCAATCCCCTCTACACGGCGGCAGAACTCGCGCAACAGCTGGAGGACTCCGGGGCGCGCGCGATCATCGTGCTCGAGAGCTTCGCCCGCACCCTCGAGCAGGCGCTGGCGGCGAGCGCCGTGCGCTACGTGATCACGACGCAACCGGGTGACTTGCTCACGCCGCCGCGGCGCTGGCTGGTGAATCTGGGTGCGAAGTACGTCAAGCGCCTGGTTCCGCCCTGGCGCATCGAAGGCGCCGTCAGCCTGCGGCGAGCGCTCGCGCGCGGCCGACATCACACGTTCCATCGCGAGAACCTCGGTCCTGACGACATCGCCTTTCTGCAGTACACGGGCGGTACGACAGGCAGACCCAAGGGCGCGGTGCTCACGCACGGAAACCTGCTGGCCAACGTCGCGCAGACGCAGGCCTGGGGCCGCACGACGCTGCGCGAAGGCCAGGAAATCGTCGTCACCGCCCTGCCCCTTTATCATGTCTTTGCCCTGACCGCGAACCTGCTGCTGTTCATTGCGCTCGGGGGCCACAACCTGCTGATTCCCGACCCGCGCGATTTGCACGCCATGCTCGCCCGACTTCGCCGCACGCGCTTCAGCGCCATGACCGGCGTTAACACGCTGTACCGGGCGCTGCTCGACGCTCCAGGCTTCGCACACGTGTGTGCCGCCAACCGCGGCGCGCTCAAGCTCGCCGTAGCCGGCGGCATGGCCGTGCAAGCCGAAGTCGCCGAGCGCTGGAAGCGGGCAACCGGGGTGCCGCTCGTTGAAGGCTATGGGCTGACCGAAGCCTCGCCCAACGTGTGCGCCAATCCGTTCGCCGCGCGCGAATTCAGCGGCAAGCTCGGCCTGCCGCTGCCTTCGACCGAGGTCGCGATTCTCGACGAACGCGGCGCCGAGCTGCCGCTTGGCCAGCAAGGCGAGATCTGCGTGCGCGGGCCGCAGGTCATGCGCGGCTACTGGAACCGCGAGCAGGAGAGCGCGGAGGCGTTTACCCCGCAGGGCTGGCTCCGGACCGGCGACATCGGGCGCATGGACGCACACGGCTTCCTCGAGTTCATCGACCGCAGGAAGGACGTGATCGTGGTGTCGGGCTTCAAAGCCTACCCGACCGAGATCGAGGAAGTCGCGCTGCGCTGTCCCGGCCTTCTGGATGCCGGAGCGGTCGGCGTCCCCGACGCGCGCAGCGGCGAGGCGGTGGTCTTGTTCGCCGTGAAGAGCGACCCGAGGCTGAGCGCAGACGCCCTGCTCCGGCACTGCGCCCAATACCTGACCGGCTACAAGCGGCCGGTGCATATCGAATTCCGCAGCGCGCTGCCGAAGAACCCCCTCGGCAAGGTGCTGCGCCGCCGCCTGCGCGAAGAGTGGACCGCCGCTCATGGCTGAGTACCCCGCCCACCTCGAGCATCGGCACCAGCTGTTCGACGGTCGGGCGGTCACGGTCCGCCCTATCCGCCCGCGGGACGATCTGCGCGAGCGTGATTTCCTCGCCCGGGGACTGTCGGGCGAAACGCGCTACCTCCGCTTCCAGAAGTGGGTCGGCGCGCCCTCGGATAAGCTGATCCACTTCCTAACCGACATCGACTACGAGCTCCACATGGCCTTCGTGTGCACCGCCGGCGAAGGCGACGACGAGCAAATCGTCGGAGAAGCGCGCTACGTCGCCAATCCGGACGGCAAAAGCTGCGAGTTCGGCATCATGATCGCCGATGCCTGGCACAAGAGCGGCATCGCCGGCCTACTGATGGACGATCTCATCCGGGCGGCGCGCGGCAAGGGCTTGCAGACGATGGAAGGCATCGTGCTGCGGAACAACGCCACCATGCTGAAGTTCGTGCGCGCCCTCGGCTTCGAGGTGCACCACGTGCCCGAGGACCCCGTCAACGCGCGCGTGGTCAAGAAGCTCTGAGCGCCGCGCGCAGCTCGGCGAGCACGCCGTGTGCGCCCGCCTCGATCATGTCTAGCACCCGCTCGAAACCGGCATCCCCGCCGTAGTACGGATCGGGCACCTCGGTTTCGATCCAGCCGTCGGCGAACTCCATGAACAGGCGCAGCTTGTGCCGATGCTCGGCCGGCGCCGCGCGCTCGAGCAGCGCGAGATGGCCCCGATCCATGGCGAGGATCAAGTCGAAGCGCTCGAAGTCCACCGCTGCCACCTGGCGCGCGCGCAACTCCCCGAGCTCGTAGCCGCGCCGCCTGGCATGGCGCTGCGCGCGCTCGTCCGGAGCTTCGCCGACGTGGTAGTCGTGCGTGCCCGCGGAATCCACATCGACCAGCCGCTCGAGGCCCGCCTCGCGCACCAGCCGGCGCAGCACCCCGTCCGCGGTCGGCGAGCGGCAGATGTTGCCGGTGCAGACAACCAGCACAGATGTTTTATCACGCCAAATCATGTTGTTAGGTACATTCTAACGTTAAAAGGAAGTGCTGAGAACATCGGAGCGCGCCAATACACACTCAGCTATCTATCAGCCGGATTTGATGCGTATGGCCGGCCACAGCAAGCGTACGTCAATCAACTTCGCGACGCGTCAGCCGCCTAGGACCTGCCGCATCCACGTGGCGGGCCTAGGCCTGACCGGTATCGACCCAACGCGGACGGTTCTAACAAGGCTAGCTCGGCGCGGGCTCCCAGCTGCGTTGCAAGCCATTGGGCAAAAGCGTAACGACGAGGTACCCCGAGACCTGGCTACACCGCGCGGCAAGCTTAGGCGAACGCCACAGTGACGCGCAGGCCGATGCCGCCGGGGCCATCGGCCAATTGAAGCGAGGCGCGATGAATCTCCGCGACGCGCTGCGCAATGGAAAGACCGAGGCCGCTGCCCTCGCGCTCCGTCCCGAGTACGCGGTAGAAGCGTTGGCCTACCTTCTCGCGCTCTTCGGGCGGGATGCCAGGTCCTTGGTCGATGACCGACAAGCGGGGATGGTTGCCATCAGAGATTTCCACGATCACGAGCGTCCCCGGCCGACTATAGCGTACAGCGTTGTCCAGTAAGTTACGGATAAGGATGGTGAGCAGGCCTGGGTAGCCCTCGATTTGCGCGACCGGACCGTCGGCGAGCTCGAGCTCGATGCCTGCCGCGAGCGCCGCGGGTGCGGTGTCACCGATCACCTGTCCGGCTAGCGCCCGCAGCTCCAGCGACTGCGGTCGCTCCGATGTCTGAGCCGAATCGATGCGCGCCAGCGTCAGCAATTGCTCGACCAGGTGCGCCATGCGGTCGCAGCCGGCGATCACGGCGTCGAGCGACCGCAGCCGGATGGCGTCCTCGCTCGCCCCGCGCGCCACTTGCGCCTGCGTCTTCAGGGCGGCGAGCGGGGTACGAAGTTCGTGCGCGGCATCCGCGGTAAAGCGCCGCTCGCCTTCGATCGAGCGCGCCACGCGCTCAAAGAGGCCGTTCAGGCTGCGCACGAGCGGCACGACTTCTCCCGGAATGTTCTCCGCGGCCAGCGGGGTGAGATTGCTCGGGCGGCGTTCCTGCACCTGCCTGCCGAGCGAGCGCAATGGGGCAAGGCCGCCGCGGATGCTTAGCCAGGCGAAGAGGGCGAGCAGCGGCAGCGCGAGCGCGAGCGGCACGAGCAGGTTGCGCGCGACGCCTGCCGCAATCTCGCGCCGCGTCTCGTCGCGCTCACCGACCTGCACGAGCAAGCGGCGGCGGGCGTCCCAGGCGCTGAAGACGCGCCAGCCCCTGCCGTCGATGCGGACCGCGCTGAAGCCTTCCTCCCTCGAGGAGAGGCGCACCGCGGGCGCGTTGGCCGAATGCAGGCGCAGGGTCCTGCCACCTTCCCAGACTTGGAAAGCGACGCGCCGGTTGCTTTTGTCGAGGGCCGGTGCGTGCTCGAGCTCGATCTCCTCGAAGTCGTGGCCGAGCTGCGCAACGATCAGCGAGGCCGACTGCGCGAGGTGGGCGTCGAGGAGCTCGTTGACCTCGTGCCGCGCGTCGACGTAGGCGTACACCGCGGTCCCCAGCCACACGACGAGCACCACGCCCAGGACGCCGCCGAGGAGCCGGGCGCCGAGGGAGAAGGCAGCGCGCCGCTCAGCCACGCGACTCGCCTTCGCGCGCGATCAGGTAGCCGACGCCGCGCACAGTGCGGATCACCCCGGGCGCGAGCTTCCGCCGGAGATGGTGAATGTGTACATCGATGGCGTTGCTCTCGACCTCCTCGCCCCAGCTATAGAGCCGCTCGGCGAGCTGCTCGCGCGTAAGGACCCGTCCGGCGGCGAGCATGAGTGCGTGCAGCAGCGAGTACTCGCGCGCCGGCAGGTCGACCGGCGCGCCACGAAATGTTACTCGCCGGGCCGCCGGATCGAGTTCGACTCCGCCGGCGCGCAGGACGGGCGCCGCCTCCCCGCCTGACCGCCGGACGAGCGCCCGCAGGCGCGCCGCCAGCTCGTGCAGGTCGAAGGGCTTGCCCAGGTAGTCATCGGCGCCGCTGTCCAGCCCCTTGACGCGGTCGTCGACGGCGTCACGCGCCGTAAGGATCAGCACGGGCGTCTTTTTTTCCGATGCGCGAAGTCGGCGCAGCAGTTCAAGGCCCGACAGCCGCGGGAGCCCGAGGTCGAGCACGACTACACTGTACTCCCCGGTGCGCAGCGCGAGTTCGGCGGCGACGCCATCGCGCACCCAGTCGACGGCGAAGCCGGCCTGCGCGAGGCCGGCTTTGACGCCGTCGCCCAGCAGCGCGTCGTCCTCGACGAGCAGGGTGCGCATTGCTCAAATGTACCGAATCCAGAGCCCAGACACCGTGAGCAGGATCATGGTCGCGACGATTACGTGCTTGCGCCGGATGCCGCGCGACCGCTCCCCGACCTTGTAGCCCGTCACCATGGCGCGCGCGAGGTTCTCGCGGTGGAGCAGGCTGCTCACGAGAACGCCGGCGAGGTGCACCGCCACCATGGCCATCAGCGCGTTCGCGATGCCCTCGTGCAGTTCCTCCATCCAGTGGCCGCCGACGTTGCTGTAGGCGGCGTAGCCGGTGCCGGCGGCGAACAGCACGAGTGCAAGGAGCGCATAGATCGCCCAGCTTCCTGCCGGGTTGTGCCCGAGGTGGTGCTGAGGCTCGACGCTAAGCAGCGATTTCAGGTACGCAAGGACGGTCTTCGGCCCGAAGGCGAACGAGCTGAAGCGCGCGTACCGGGTGCCGATCGCGCCCCACACGACACGAAAGGCGACCAGGCCGGCCATCGTGTAACCGAAGAGCACGTGCCAGTCGCGCAGGCGCTCGGAATCCGACGTGGCGAAAGCGCCGACGAAGGCAAGCGCCAGGAGCCAGTGGAAGGCACGGGTGGGAAGATCCCAAACCAGAATCTTGGATGAGGTCATGATGGTCTCCGTTAGCGCGGGATTCGCACGTTGTGCTCGTCGAAATCGCCCTGCGGCGCCGCGGTGTGGCAGGCGGCGCAGTTCCCCGGCCCGCCGACGCTTGGCCGGCGCCAGGCGGCCGACGGGACCTCTCCGTGCTCGCGCTCGAACCAAGGGGTCCGGGTGATGCGCAGGCTGTTGTCGCCCGCCCCCGCGACCCGCTTGCCGGTCCCCGCTGCGCCGTCCAGGAAATTGCCGATTTCCGCCGCCGCGCTTGCGTCGAGCGTCGCATTGGTGCCGAAGTGCTTACCGAGGCCCGCCATGATCCGCCGCCAGGCGGGCGCGGGCAGGAGCTGCGGCGGATAAGCGAGGTGGCAGCTAGCGCATTCGGCCTCGTAGCGTGCGTTGCCGGCGGTCATACGCTTCTCGCCTGCCATCGCTTCGTGCGCGATTAATGACAGGCCTGTGATGAGGGAGATTGTCCAGAGCGTGAGGTCGAAAGCCCATCGTCTCGCGTTGCTCATCGCGCCTCCTGCTTCACCGAGATGAGGTACTGAAGGATGTCGCCTTTCTCCTGCGCCGTGCAGGCGCGCGCGAGCACGTCGTTGCAGTTGCGCCGAAACCATTTCTCGGTCGCAGCCGCATCGGTAAACCGCTCGGCGTTGGCCGCCGGGGCGAGCGGCGCAATCACCTTCGCCGTCTTCGCATGCTTGCCCTGGGCAGCGGGATTGTCGGTGTGGCAGGAAGCGCAACTCCACTCGCCGCGCCGGGCATTGAACAACTCCCGGCCGCGCTCGGCGGAAAAGCCCGCAAAACGGGCGTTGTCTGCACGCGCGGCGGTCTCATAGCCCCTTAGAAGCTCGGCCGGCGTAGCGGCGAGCGCCGCACTGGCGAAGAGAAGAAGCGCCACTCCGGCTCGGATGCGAAGCGTTTCGAGTTGCATGTTCGTCTCCATGAAGCATCGACGAACCGCAAATTAGACGGGGCGGATTAACGTTTCATTAACAAGGCCGCACTTCGAACCTTGTCTTGTTGTTATTGCGCTTCTTGCTTCCACCGGCTCCCCGGTCGCGCAGCGAGTGTCCGCTTCTAGCCGAACGCGACCGCGCCCCCCTCCTGCCTCGAGGCTCGCACGCCCCATGACCGCGACGCTCGTCATCGATTCTCAGGTGTACGGACGGCGCGCCGTATTCAACCCTCCGGGAACGTTGGCAGTCGCCTTCGCGTAGCGATTGGCCTGCACGCGACTTGCTTGCACCGTCTGGCGCAGCGGGCAAATCTCACGTGCCTGCGGCTCGGTCTCGTGTAGCCTGATACGCCTTGGGAAACGAAAAGTAGGAGGACGCCCGATGCGCAGGTACGCCGGTTTCGCGTTGCTGCTTTCGCTCGCGCTGCTGTGGGGATGCGGCGGGGGCAGGACCGTGCGCGTGGATGTTCCGCCGCGCATGGATCTGGGGCACTATCAAGCGCTCGGCCTGGTCGAGTTCGCCTCAAACGCCGATCCCGCCGTCAACGCCCTCGCCACGCGCCGATTCCAGGAACAGGTCCAGGCGGCACAACCGGGCACGCCCTTCCTCGAGCTGGGAAGCCGCCAGGCCGTGCTGGCCGCGGTGGGCGGCGAGCAGTTCGACGCGAACACGCTGAGGAAGATCGGCGCCAGGTATCACGTGGACGCGGTGTTCCTCGGCGAAATCGTCTATTCCCAGCCGCGCACCGACGTCAACCTCGCCGACCTCGCCAGGCTCCAGGGCGACGTGCGCTCCGAGATCAGGGCCGACATGTCGAGCAGGCTGCTGCTGACCGCGAGCGGCGCCAGCGTGTGGAGCAGCTCGTCCTGGGCGAAGCGGCAGATCAGCCACGTAAGCGTTTCTCAGTACGGCGTGAGCGCCACGACGAGCTCGTCGGATCCGCGCGAGGAAATGGTGCAGGCGCTGGTTTACCACCTCACGGACGACTTCCGTCCGACCTGGACGCGCCGGCCGGCGCCGTAGGCGAAGCGTACTGCGCGCTCACTCCGAGGCGAGCGCGACGCCGAACACCCGCTTCTTCACCTCGGCGAGCCGGTCGCGCAGCTTGGCCGCCTGCTCGAACTCGAGGTTACGCGCGTGCTCGAGCATCTTCTTCTCGAGCTGCTTGATCTCGCGCGCGACCTGCTTCTCGCTCATCGCCTCGTAGCGCGCCTCGTCCTGCGCCACCGTGAGCTGCGCCTGGGCCTGCTCGGCGTCGTACACGCCATCGATCAGGTCCTTGATGCGCTTGGTGATGCCCTTCGGCGTGATGCCGTGCGCGCGATTGAACTCGACCTGCTTGCGCCGCCGGCGCTCGGTCTCGCCGATCGCGCGCCGCATCGAATCGGTCACGACGTCCGCGTACAGGATGGCAGCCCCATTTATATGACGCGCCGCGCGCCCGATGGTCTGGATGAGCGAGCGTTCCGAGCGCAGGAAGCCCTCCTTGTCAGCGTCCAGGATTGCGACCAGCGACACCTCGGGCAAATCGAGGCCCTCGCGCAGCAGGTTGATGCCCACCAGCACGTCGAACTCGCCCAGGCGCAGGTCGCGGATGATCTCCACGCGCTCGACCGTGTCCACCTCCGAGTGCAGGTAACGCACCTTGACGCCGTGCTCCGACAGGTATTCGGTCAGCTCCTCGGCCATGCGCTTGGTGAGCGTGGTGACCAGCACGCGCTCGTTCTTCGCCACCCGCTGGTGGATCTCCGAGAGCAGGTCGTCCACCTGGCTGCTCGCCGGCCGCACCTCGACCGTCGGGTCGACCAGGCCCGTCGGGCGCACCACCTGCTCGACCACCTGGGCGGACTTCTGCGCCTCGTAGTCGGCCGGCGTCGCCGAGACGAACACTGTCTGGCGCACCACCTTCTCGAACTCGTCGAAGCGCAAGGGGCGGTTGTCGAGCGCCGAGGGAAGGCGAAAGCCGTACTCGACCAGGTTCTCCTTGCGTGAGCGGTCGCCGCGGTACATGCCGCCGAGCTGCCCGATCGTGACGTGGCTCTCGTCGATGAACATCAGCGCGTCGGACGGCAGATAGTCGATCAGCGTCGGCGGCGGCTCGCCCGGCTTGCGGCCGGAAAGGTGGCGCGAGTAGTTCTCGATGCCCTTGCAGAAACCCAGCTCGGCGAGCATCTCCAGGTCGAAGCGCGTGCGCTGCTCGATCCTCTGCGCCTCGACCAGCTTGCCCGCCGTGTGGAAGAATTCGATGCGCCCGCGCAGCTCGACCTTGATCGCCTCGATGGCACGCAGCGTGGTCTCGCGCGGCGTCACGTAGTGGCTCGACGGATAGACCGTGAAGCGCGCCATCGGATGCAGCACCTGCCCGGTGAGCGGGTCGAACACCTGCAACTCCTCGATCTCGTCGTCGAAGAGGCAAATCCGCACGGCGTGCTCGGCGTGCTCGGCCGGGAACACGTCGATCACGTCGCCGCGCACGCGGAAGGTGCCGCGGCGGAAGTCGAGCTCGTTCCTCTCGTACTGCATCGCCACCAGGCGCGCCAGCACGTCGCGCTGCGACAACTTCTCGCCGCGCCGCAGGTGCAGGATCATGCCGTGGTACTCGGAGGGATCGCCGATGCCATAGATGGCCGACACGGTCGCCACGATCACCACGTCGCGCCGCTCCATGAGCGACTTGGTGGCCGACAGGCGCATCTGCTCGATGTGCTCGTTGATCGACGAGTCCTTCTCGATGTAGAGATCGCGCGACGGAACGTAGGCCTCGGGCTGGTAGTAGTCGTAGTACGAAACGAAGTACTCGACTGCGTTCTCGGGAAAGAAGTCGCGGAACTCCGAGTAGAGCTGGGCGGCGAGCGTCTTGTTCGGTGCGAGCACCATCGCCGGCCGCCCGAGTCGGGCGATGACGTTGGCCATGGTGTAGGTCTTGCCCGAGCCGGTGACGCCGAGCAGCGTCTGGAAGGCGAGTCCGTCCTCGATGCCCTCGGCCAGCTTGTCGATCGCCTCCGGCTGGTCGCCGGCCGGCGCGTAGGCACGGTGCAGCTTGAAGGGGGTTTGCGGGGACGACTCCTTCGCCATGCGTTCGGGTCTCGGACAAAGCAGATATTTTCCCACAGCGGCGCGCCCGGTAGAATATGCGCGTGACTCTCACCTCCTCAGCCATGAGCGCATCCATCCTCGCGACCGTGCCGATGGCGCCGCGCGACCCGATCCTTGGCGTCACCGAAGCCTACGTCGCCGACCAGAATCCCAGGAAGGTCAATCTCGGCGTCGGGGTGTACTACGACGACGACGGCAAGGTGCCGCTGCTAGAGTGCGTGCGGCGCGCCGAGCGCGCGCGCGTCGAGGCCGCGCCCCCACACAGCTACCTGCCGATCGACGGGCTGCAGGCCTACGACCGCGCGGTCATGCAGCTGGTGTTCGGCGCCGAGCTCGCGGCGAGCGGACGCATCGTGACCGTGCAGGCGCTCGGCGGCACCGGCGGGCTCAAGATCGGCGCGGACTTCCTGCGTCTGCTCGATGCCAAGGCGCAGGTCTGGATCAGCGAACCGAGCTGGGAGAACCACCGCGCGCTGTTCGAGGCTGCCGGCTTCAAGGTCAATGCCTATCCGTACTATGACGCGAAGACGCACGGCCTCGATTTCGAGGGCATGCGCGCCGCGCTGGAGAAGCTGGCGGCGGGCTCCATCGTGGTGCTGCACGCCTGCTGCCACAACCCGACCGGCGTCGATCTGAACGAGGCGCAATGGCGCACCGTGTTGGACATCGTGCAGCGGCGGCGCCTCGTACCGTTCCTCGATCTTGCCTACCAGGGCTTCGCCGAAGGCATCGACTCCGACGGCTACGCGGTGCGGCTGTTCGCGGGCGCCTACGCGCCGGTATTCGTCTCGAGCTCGTTCTCGAAGTCTTTTTCGCTGTACGGCGAGCGGGTCGGCGCGTTCAGCGCGCTCACCGAGAGCGCCGACGAGGCGGCGCGCGTGCTCTCGCAGCTGAAGCGCGTCGTGCGCACGAACTACTCCAACCCGCCGACGCACGGCGGCCAGATCGTCGCCACCGTCCTCGCCACGCCCGAGCTGCGCGCGCTGTGGGAGAAGGAGCTCGCCGGCATGCGCGAGCGCATCAAGGCGATGCGCAAGGCGCTGGTCGAAAAGATCAAGTCGCGCGCACCGAAGGCAGACTTCGGCTTTGTCCTCGCGCAGCGCGGAATGTTCTCCTACTCCGGGCTGAACAAGGAGCAGGTCGCGCGCCTGCGCGCCGAATTCTCGATCTACGCGATCGACACGGGACGCATCTGCGTCGCCGCACTCAATTCCAAGAACATCGACTACGTCGCGGACGCGATCGCGAAGGTGATCTAGGCCGCGCCGCCGGCTCTACTTACAGGCCGACACCGAATCGAGCTTCGCCCCGGCGGTAGCACCGAGCGTGGTGCCGACCCCGGGCAGCACGAGCGTGCCGATGAGCGCGCCGATCTTCGCACCGGTGGTCAGGCCGACCGAAGGCTCCGACAGCGTGCCGCCGAGCGCGAGCGGAACGCCGACGATCCCGCCGGTCTTCGCCGCCGACACGTCGAGCAGGCCGCTGAGCGCCTCGTCGGCGGCGATCTCGGCGTGCCCGCCCGCCACCAGGCTGGGCGAGCGTGCGCAAATGTCGTACAGGCGCAGCGCCTTGCCGCGCAGCGCGACGATCGCGCGCAGCGTCTCGAACGGCGTCTCGCCGCCCTCGGACAAATTGGCGAGCGGCATTTCCGCAACGCGCGCCAGGTCGACGCCATGCCAGGTGCCGCTCTTCACCGCCGCCGGCGCGTCGAGCACGAGCGCGTCGCCGAGCTGTGCGGCGGCTCGCGCGCGGGCGGAGAACACCGCGCGCGCGTTCAGCTGGCCGCTCATCCTGGCCGGCTTGCCGAGGTCCTTGAGCAGCGGCACGAGTTGGACGCGCACGACGTCGGCCCTTCCGCCCAGGCGCCACTCCCTCGACCAGTCGAGGAAGAAGCTGCCCACGAGCGTGCCGCCGTACAGCCGCCCGGTCACCTTCGGCAGCGCGAGGCGCCCGCCCTTCAGCGTGCCGCTCGCCTCGAGCGATTCGAAAGCGAGCGGTGCGATGCGCAGCGGCAGGCGCCAGCCGTGACTCGCGAGCGCGACGCGCGCTGCGCCGTCGTCCCCCGGCTCGAGACGCGCCTCGAGCGCATCGTCCACCGTGCGCAAGGTCGCGCGCTGTGGCGCGTAGTCGGGCCCGAGCGCGACGCGCAGATTGAAGGGCGGGACGCTCAGGATCCGGTAGTCGAAACTCACGTTGCGCAGGTCGATGTGCCGGATGCTCACCCGTGCCCCGCCCTGGCTCGACTTCGGCATGCGGTCGAGCATGGCGAGCGCCGCTTGGCGTACGCGCACGCCGTCGGCGCGTAGCAGACGGATCACGATGTGGTCGCCGACCAGCGAAGTGAGCTCCGGCACCACGCGCAGCTCGTCGATCGAGAGCGGCGCGCCCCTGCCGACCTTGATCCCGTAGAGCGCCACGCGCGGGGTCGGCAGGATGTGCAGGCGCATGTCCTGCAGCGTCACCGGTTGGCCGATGCGCCGCGCTGCCGCGTCCATCACTTCGGGGATATAGCCGTCCATCGGCACGACGTACGGCGCCGCCAGCGCAAGCGCTAGCACCACGCTCGCGACCGCCGCAAGCCAGGACCACTTGCCGCGGGTGATGCGACTAATTCCGGACATTCAATTGCTTAGCCAGGCGGAAATCCATAAAATACGCGGCTTTCCCAGATCCCCGATAGCTCAGTCGGTAGAGCGACGGACTGTTAATCCGCAGGTCCCAGGTTCGAGCCCTGGTCGGGGAGCCAAGAACTCAAAGAGTTACCGCGGCCCAGCAGAAGGTGCCGACCGCCGGGGTAACACCAGCACCAGGCGCACCGCACTCCCCGTTCCGGCAAGCGATGCTGAAGCCGACGGCTTGTCGCCGCGACAAGTTTTCGGACGTGCTGCACGGGAATGCGACCCTTAATCGATGGGCCGATGGTGCCGGCTCCGCGCCGTGGGCCAGAAGGAACTACTTGCCGCGGTGATCAATGCTTACACTTCGACGAGCCGCTCGCCGCTGAGGCGCCGCGTGGGCAAGATCAGCTCGTGAAGGACCGCACCACCATCATCTGCTGCTGAGCGGGCAGCGCGGACGCGTGATTGACCGCAGCGTGGTCTCGCCGATCACAGCTCCCGCTCGTCGCACCCTGCACCGCGCTCCCAGCAGCCGCAGGCGTCAATGACGAGGATGCGGAACCGCTCACATCATAGGTGCACGCCGTCGTAGGCGGTCGCGTGCCGGCACATACAACATGAACGCTGATCGTTGGCGGTGCTACGCGTGAATTGTTGGTGCGCGGCTTGGACTGACACCGCAGCAATGCTCGCGCCTTAGCGCCGCGCACTTGGACGCCGCCGACTTCAGTCACTGAATGGCTGAGCGACGTGCATCTGTCCGGCGGATGAGCGTCCACGGAACCTCGACGCACAGCCTGAATGGCTATGAGAATCCACCAGTGCGCCGCCTAGTGTCGGTCGGCTTTACATCGGACTCCTTGGTCCCGTTAAATCTGCCGCTAAGCCTATGAATGTTTGAAATATGTTATTGAGGCACGGAAAATGCTCGACCAGCGCCTATCTGATGGTCTACGTAGAGACTTACAGATATGACCGCTTGGGGCGGCGGCCTAAAAACGTCTGATCGAGGAGAGGGGGAATGACAAAGATATCGCGGTTGAGTTTGCTTGGCCTGGGCTTAGCGACTGCCAGCGCGTACGCCGGGCCAGTGTCGGACACACTGTATTTCACCAATTTCTCAAACCATCAAATTCAATCCACGGTCGGCACTTATACCGGCAATGGAACGGCGGGCAACGGTACCTTTTCGCTGACTGCGCCCAGCGTAATTACCACGACCCCGGGCGCCGACGGTATCGTTGGCAATCCCAACAATGGCTACCTGCTTATTGGCGGGCAGGGCAATGCGGTTTATCAGGTCAATCCTAGTACTGGCGCGTTCACAAGCGCGACCCCTGGGGTAGCCGCATTCCACTTGGCCGTCGACCCCAGCCAAAACGTTGTGTGGGCAAGTGGCATCCCGGGCGCGTTGTCCTCCGTGCCGATCAATCCTTTTGGCGGGGCCGGAACCGTGCTAACCACCACTTTGGCATCAGGCGCCGCAATAAACATTACAAGCCTAGCGTTTACGCCTTCCAACGGCGTGTTTTTCACTGATGCCGGAGCAGCGGGAACCGGCGATTTTGGATCCATCAACCTAACAACAGGTATAGCCACCGTGCTGATGAGCGGTGTCGTAGCGGCACATGGAATGGTGTATGACCCATTCTCTGGCGATTTGATTCTCGGGGGCGGCAATCAGATCACGCAAATCGACCCCTCGACACACGCAATCGTCAGCACTGCTACGTTTGCTGGCGGACAGGGCGGGAACGTGTTTGACCAAGGCGCCGTGGATGGGCTTGGGCACATTTTTTGGGCTAGCAACAACGGGCAATTCTTGTTTATGGATTACAGCACGACCAGTCTGGTCGGCGACGTAAACAACTTCTCTTCGGACAACTTCTTCCAAGCTAATTTGGACGACGTCGCGCCTCTCATCGGAGCTGGCGGAACGAATACTGTCCCGGAACCCGCCACGCTCGCCCTTCTAGGCATCGGTCTAGCCGGACTCGGCCTCGGTCGCCGCAAGCGCACTGGCTAATCCGCGTCAGACGGAGGAGGAAACAAGACCCCGCTTCGGCGGGGTTCTTGTTTCTAGGATGGGACGAGATCCGATACTGCGCCGAGGTCCCGCGCGAACCTTACCGCTCTGCTGCGTCGCACCCCGCCCCGCGCTCCCTGCAGCCGCATGCGTCTATTACGACGATGCGGAACGCCTCGCACCATAAGTGCACGCCGTCGTAGCCGATCGCGCAGACAATGTATCTGCTATCCGGGCTACTAGACTCATTTCACGCACGGTCCGATACGCCGTGCGGAGATTCGCGTTTGCACCGTTAGCATTTGACCGCCGAGATCACTGTGAATCTCCATCTGCCCCTCAAGCGCGTCGCTGCCGTAGCGCAGCGAACCCGCGCCGTTCACTCTGGTGGCGCCGCTGCATGAGAGAGTAAAGCTGAAGTGCCGGCCGTCGTCACGTTCGTCGGCAAATGCACAGTCGGTGCCTCCGGCGGATCCGAATAACTGGTTTGGATCCTTTGCCGCCACTGCGGTTAGGCATTGCGTCTGCTGGAAAGGTCCGAGTTCGCCAGGAATTCCGGACACAGTGATTAGCGTTGTTAGCTGCCACTGCCCTCCGCTCAAATCGGCCTGCGCGACGGGGATCATCGCACTTAGCAGTGCAGTTGCAGCGAATGCTCTGGCGTATCTGTTCATATCGCTGCCTCCGATTGAAACCGCCACGGCCGAAATCCGCTTGACCTGGCAAGCAATCCTCGGTCACCGCCAAGGAAGTCTTTATTGAGGGACTCGACGAGTTTCGGGAAGCCGGTGACCATGCGTCTCAACTAAATCGTCCCGGCGTCGCGTGCGTAGACCTCGAAAACAGAGTGCTCAGGCGGTAGCCGCTCGAGGATATTACTACGCGGCGATCCGCCGGCGCGCTGTCGTCGCCGCCATGAGCCGTCATTCATGCAACTTCTCCCGCCCATTCCATGGACGGAAGATGAAGGCACTTCTTTTCGCGCAGGCTTGGCGAGATATTCATGTTGACGGCCCGGTTGCTCGACTCATACTTTCGTTAGACCCGACGTGCAATTGCGGTCACGGTTGGCCCTGCGTGGTGATTTCAGTTGTGAGAATATTTTTCGCCTGCAACAAGCTAACGCGCATTTTGCTCTGTCGAACGGTTTAGAGAGGAAGATGCCGCGCGGCTCTCCATGAGAATCCATCAACTTCCTCCGCTCGATGCCGTCGCCAGCCTGAAGAGCACACCGGCGGGTCTGAGCCACGCCGAAGTCGAGCGCAGGCTGCGCGAGTACGGCCGCAACAGGGTGGAGGAAGTACCCCGTGGTGCTTTGTGGCTGCGCCTCATCAAGGAATTCACTACTTTCTTTTCCGTGATCCTGTGGGTTGCGGCAGGGCTGGCTTTCTTCGTTGAATGGAACGATCCCAGCCAAGGCATGGCGAAAGTGGGCTACGCCATCATGACCGTGATCCTGGTGAGCGGGGTGTTTTCCTTCTGGCAGGAGTATCGCGTCGAAAAAACGCTGGCGGCGTTGCGCAGACTGCTGCCGCAGCAGGCCCAGGTATTGCGCGAGGGCAAGGTCACCCGGGTGGCTGCGGAGCAATTGGTGCCAGGCGATATCGTCCACCTTGAGCAGGGCGACAAGATCCCCGCGGACTGCCGGCTGATCGAGGCGTTTGGCGCACGCGTCAATAACGCAGCCGTCACGGGTGAATCGCTGCCCAAGGCGCGGGATGCCGAGCCATCCGAAGCGCATGACTTGATCGACAGCAAGAACGTCGCGCTCGCCGGCACCTCGATGGTGTCCGGGCAGGCCAGGGCCGTCGTCTTCGCCACGGGGATGTACACGGAATTCGGCAAGATCGCGCATCTCACCCAATCAGCTACGAAGGAGGTCTCGCCGCTGCGCAAGGAGATCGCGCGCTTGAGCCGCTTGACCGCGATCCTCGCGGTGCTGATCGGTCTTCTGTTCTTCTCGCTCGGCTGGGTGATCGGCATCCCTTTCTGGAAGGCCTTCATTTTCGCGATCGGCATCATCGTCGCCATGGTGCCGGAAGGGCTGCTGCCGACGTTGACCTTGGCGCTCGTGCTGGCCACCCAGCGCATGGCAAAGCGCAACGTGCTCATCCGTTACCTGCCTTCGGTCGAGACGCTCGGCTCCACGACGGTCATTTGCACCGACAAGACCGGTACGCTCACCCAGGGCAACATGGCGGTCCGGCAGCTCTATCTAGGGACAACTCTCGATTCACTCGCGGCGGTAAAGGCAAAGCCGGACCTTGCTGGTCTCTACCGGCCTTTTTTCCTGACCGCCCGGATGTGCCACGATCTAAAGGAAACGGAGGGCCACGGAACACCGGCCTATCTTGGCGATTCGATGGAAGCCGCGCTGGCGGAGATGGCGCTGCACGTCGATTCCGGTGTTCCGGCCTATCCAAAGTTGGACGAGATCCCGTTCGACACCGACCGCATGCGGCTGTCTACCTTGCACCAGACGCCCGAAGGTCCCGCCCTCTACTGCAAGGGCGCACCCGAGTCGGTGGTGCCACTTTGCCAACACATACTCATCGACGGCAGGGTTCAGTCGCTCGGCGCCGAGGAAAAGCTGCGCATCGTGCAAGCCCAGGATGCGATGGCGCAGCTGGGCCTGCGCGTGCTTGCCTTCGCCTACAGGAACGTCGCCGTGGGTCATGACCGGGAGACTTTGGAGCAGGACCTGGTCTTTTCCGGGCTCGCGGGACTGGAAGACCCGCCTCGGCCCGAAGTACCGGAAGCACTCCGCAAATGCGAAGCGGCCGGGATCAAGGTCATCATGGTGACCGGCGATCACCCCCGGACCGCAACGGCGATCGCGCGCGAAATCGGGCTGGTGAAGTCCGACCATCCGACCGTCATTACGGGCGAGCAGCTCAGACGGTTCTCGGTCATTCAGCTTCAGCTTGCCTTGGACGCCGAGGAGGTCATCTTCGCGCGGGTCGTCGCCGACGCGAAGATGCGCATCGTGGAGGCGCTGAAGGACAAGAGACAAGTCGTGGCCGTCACGGGCGATGGGGTCAACGATGCACCGGCGCTGAAGGCTGCGCATATCGGCATCGCCATGGGCGTTTCCGGCACGGACGTGGCCAAAGAGGCGGCCGACATGGTTCTGTTGGACGACAACTTCGCCAGCATCGTGAACGCCGTCGAGGAGGGACGTGCGGTGTTCGAAAATATCCGCAAATTCCTCACGTATGTCCTGGTCCACAACGTTGCCGAATTGATCCCCTATCTCGGCTTCCTGCTGTTCAGGATTCCCCTGGCGTTGACACCGATTCAAGCGCTGTCGATCGACATGGGATCCGATACTCTTGCCTCTCTCGGCCTCGGCGTTGAACGGCCCGCCCCGAAGGTCATGCTGCGTCCTCCTCGTCCGCGTGACGAGAGGCTGATGAACTGGCCGCTGGCGTTCCGCGCCTATCTCTTCCTGGGCCTCATCGAGGCGGCTGCGGCCATGGCGGCCTTCTTCTTCGTGCTCCATGCCGCCGGATGGGCGTATGGCGAGAACCTCGCGGCCGACGATCCCCTGTACCTGCAAGCCACGACCGCCTGCCTGAGCACCATCGTCGTGTTGCAGATCGTGAACGTGTTCATGTGCCGAAGCGCGACCCGATCGATCTTTTCCACCGGGCTTCTCGGCAATCCGCTGATCATTTTGGGCGTGATATCGGAAATCGCCATCCTCCTGTTGATCAACTACACCCCATGGGGAAATGCTCTCCTCGGAACGGGACCCATCGGAGAAAAGGTCTGGGCCTTCATCGTTCCATTCGCGGCGGGCATGCTCATCTTGGAGGAGCTGCGCAAGTGGCTGGCCCGCAAGAGGCTGCTTAAACCCTCGTCCCGGGTTATTGCCAGCTCCAGTGACTAGGGGCGCAGCTGATATCGGCCAGAAACGCGGGCTCCCGTGGTCGGCAAACGTTTCGGCATCAGAGGCGCGCTTTTCCGCGCCCGATTGACCCGCCTCCGAGCGCAAAGAACAGCGCCAGCAACAGACACAAGGCAATGCTCCATTCTTCGGACACGAACGACACCCCGAAGGTTGCGAAATAGAGTGGAGGACCGAAGCGATATTGCCTGGTAACTTGCGCGGCCTCCTCCCTTTTTGCGTTGGTTGCATCAGGTGAAAGTAATCGTGTCGAGGCATGTCGCCACAGCATGTCGAACGCGAGTGAGATCGCCAAAAATGTTCCTGTGTACAAGTTTGCTGCCACCCTCGCTTCGGGATGAAGCAGGTACTCCGCCAATAGCGCTGTCGGAAAGGGCACAAATGTGACAAAGAGCAACAGGAGTCCATTCCAGTAGAGGAAAGGACGGTCATTTCTTCTTATCAACGCGAAGATCCAGTGGTGGTGCACCCAAATGACGAGGATCGTGACGAAGCTGGTCACGAACGCCAGATAGCTGGGCCACAGCGCAGCCAAGGATCGCGCCAGCCCGTTTGCCGCAACCAGCTCATGGCTCGGCACCTTGATTTCGATTACAAGCAGCGTCATCGCGATACCGAAGACACCGTCACTAAACGCTTCGACGCGTTCTGTCTCTCTTTCTTCGTGCATGTGCGCGATGATTGTTTGTCCCAGTACCATTCCGGCCTAACCGCTACATCTTAAACGTGGTCTCTAGTCGTGCTCCGAACAATTAAACTGACGCTCGTTATGCATCATCAACGCGCTCATCTGCTGCCCCGCGTTTCGTTGATCAGCTCCATCTGGATTTCCTGAATCTCAACCAACCTTTCCCACTGGTGAGACAGAAGATGATCGATCTTCTGGTGAAGATGACGGATCTCGAGTTCGGCTTTCAGGTTCACCTGGTAGTCATGCGTCGCGTGCAGGCGGTCGCGGGCTTCTTGGCGAATCTGGCTCATCATGATCACCGGAGCCTGGATCGCCGCCAGACACGACAGGACGAGATTCAAAAAGATGTACGGGTAGGGATCAAATGGCCGGATGATCAAGGCGACCGAATTGACGGCAATCCACAGCACCAAGACGACGGCAAACAGGATGAGGAATCTCCAGCTGCCGCCGAAAGCCGCCACGCGGTCCGCCAGACGCTGCCCTGACGTTAGGCCGGCCTGCAGTTCCGCCTCGGGATTCCGAGACAGGATCTCCTGCTGCCTCAGACTTTCAAGCACCTCGTTGTCGAGAGCGGTCAGTTCTCCACGTTCCGCTTCAAGCAGCGACTTCACATACTCGTGGCGATACCTCTGAAGATCGCCCGTGCAGATCCAGCCCTTATCGGACCAGCTCCCGGTTGCTTTTAAAATGAGCTCGGCAACTGCGGGACCCGCCAGAATTCCCGGGCGCAGGTCAGCAGCTCGATCACTGCCGCAGACTTGGCACAGGCGGCGTTTTTCCACGTTTGTCTTGTTCATGTTCTCGTTCCCGGTGATTGCGCGCCTGGCAAGTATAGGTTGACCCTTCTCTCTTTAGAGCGGCGCATGCGCGCCCTGCAAGTTCAGTCCGAGGTAACTGCCCATTTCCTCTCGCGTCATCCGTAGAACACAATCGGAGCGCGAGGGGAAGCACGACGATTTCGCCATCTTCGAGCGCGCTCGCGGCGTTGTCGTAGCGCGCAGCAGCGATACCGTCCAAGCCGAACAGTTCGCCGCGCATAAAGAACCCCATTACCTATTCGCCACCCGCGCCGTCAACCTTGGCAGACTTAAGGAAGCCGCTGCGGACCGCGTATATACCGGCATTGCCGATCGGCAAGTGTTCGGCTCAGTGTTTGGAAGTCCTATTCTGCGTATCGAAAATCAGCGGGAGTGACCGCCTTGGGTCGGAAGCGAATGTTCAGGGCAGCCTCTGCTCGTTCCACCCCTAGCGCTCCGGTCGGCCGGTCATATTCACGGGAGCAGAAGTGACTTGAGATTCCTTTTAGTGTTGCCTAGACGCGCGCGGACCGGTTTGAACGCGACTTCAATACTCGTTGGGTCGATGCAGATTGGACGGAGATGGCTAAACATCGACCTGGAACCCCAAGTCCATCTGCGAGGCGGGTACGCCACCGCGGACGCCCCAGTTGTCCGCAGCGCTTTCGCGCAGCAGGATCTTAATGTGGTCCGCAGGAATCTCGTACCGGCCCAGGTTTGTCACAATGGCCCGGTAAAGCGCGCGCTTTGCGTCAAGCGATCGCCCGCTGAAAAGATCGATGTCTACTAACGTATAGCGCTCGTCTTTGCCTGGCGGCGCGACAAACCGGTGCGGCTGGTGCACGATAAGCCGAATCGTTCTATCCCAATCGGGCGTTTTCAAGCACTCCACGAGCGCCGCACGTACCGCGTCAATGAGTGCTTCTTCTTCTTCCCTCGAGTACTGCTTTCGGACCTCAATCGTCACGTTCGGCATAGGGGCGTCCTTAAGGGAAGAAAGTCGACAGCCGCGACCATGTTACTCGCCATTGAGTTCGTCTCGAAACAGTCCCGCCATATTCACCGGCGGGCATTTGAGTACTCAGCCGCCGGCCATGTGACGAATAAGCCAAGCGCGAGACCGCAGAGGAGAACCTGGCGCTTCATAATTCGATCACGCGGTCCGCGCGCTGAAGGGCGGTCGTCACTGGTTGCCTTACCCAAATGAGCGGCTAAGCGAAACTCTACGCTTCAATGACCGCCTAAGCACCTCACGCGACCGGCCGTCGCAGCACCGCGGTACCCATAGTGCGACTATCTGCGCTTCCGACCATGAGTGCTCATTCGATCACCGGATGGGCGCGCCACATCGTGGGAAGTCAACACAATTAGATAATTAAACCTCTATGAGTTGGGGGCCCTTGCGCGCAAGCTGGTCGTTTCGGTAAGGAGTCAGCAGATGGCGTTTTTCGACCGATCAAGGAACTTCCGAGCGTTTAAATTCCCGGCTATCTGAAATGACCCCTCTAGCTGTCACAACCCAGGAGAACTATATGTTTGCACGCCGCATTTCCATACAACTGAAGCCCAACTGCGCCGCGGAATTTACCAAGCAACTGGAAAAGCAGATCATTCCCATGCTTCAAAAACAAAATGGGTTCAAAGACGAAATCTCGTTTGTTTCACCAAGCGGAGGCGACGCCTTTGCCGTGAGTTTGTGGGACAAGAAAGAAAGCGCCGATGTCTACAACCGCGAGCACTACGCAGATGTGAGCAAGATGCTAGAGAACTTGGTTGTCGGAACTCCTAGGGTTGATACCTACGAAGTTTCGAACTCCACGTTCCACAAGATCAGCGCTGCTGCGATGGCTTAGACCCAGTAGGTGTGGCGGGAGGGCGGATAGATCCGCCCTTCCTGCTTTCTGCCTTGACGCGAATTGGCACTCGCCCGAGTTTGGCAAGCGCCACAAGCGCAGCAAGCAGATGCGACGTGGCCGCCTAGCTTAGGCGTCTTCCGACACGACGCGGCAGTGAATGCCAGCAACATTGTGATCGACAACGATCGTCTCGGGTTTCTCCCCGCCTAATAGAACAAGAGTCAGCTTGGGCTCCACCACTTCGTTGAGGATGTAGCCGACGCGAGCGCGGGTGCCGCGCTCAATGACTCTACCTTCCACATTCACGGGTTCAACAAACTCCAGCACCTGCCCTACTTTGATATCCATTGCGTTTCCATTTCTATCGACAAGAAACAAGCGAATTGACGGGACGAAAGCCCAGTCAACCATGGCGGACAGTCAGCCTACTCTCTTCATCTCCGCTCTGAGTCGAGACCGGTCAATCCCGATTGTCCGCGAACGGCCAGGAGCAGACATTCACGGGAACAATTACACGACGTGGCGCCTCAACGTGCCGCCTTCTTTTGCTGCTTCCTTTGTTGCCGCAGCTTCTTCTTAATGCTTTGCTTGCGCCTGCGGTTGCGAAGATTGCGATCGGTGGATCTGCCCATTGCTCCGACCTTTCTCTAGTTAGTGGCGACCAAACGCCGCTTGGACTTCGTTCATTGCAGCGTCTCAAACGAGGCCGTAGGCCAGTCTACGCTTGAACGACTGCCATGAGTCGGAAGCGGACATCCATCACTTGCAACAAATTCGCAGGTCTCCGAACGTAGCGAAGACGTAGCGTTCGGCGCTTCGCTACGGCTCTTGGCGAGCGACGGCGGGCCAAAAACAACAACATAGGTCAGTGGGTTCGAGCTGTTATTCCGCAGGTCCCTGGCTCGAGCCCAAGTCGGGGGGCCACGATTACACAAAGGCCTAGCGAGCGCTAGGCTCTTTTCCCCTCGCCGTCGGCTAGAGCGTAGTCTGACAGACCGCTTTGCAGCGACGCAGAACACCGCTGGCACGTGGCGAGGTCGGTGTGTCCGAAGCCCTTCGAATAGTCGAGCACCGAGATCACTGTGGGCGTCACGCGGAAGATCCGGACGTCCGCCGGGGTCGGCATCTGCATCGGCATGGAGTCCTGCGCCGGATACTTCGCAAAGAGCAGGCGCAGCGCCTTCTCGCCTTCGGCCGGATCGAGCACGGCCTGTGTGCGCGCCGCCATGGACAGTCCGGTGATCTCCATCACTTGCGGCGTGTCGTGGTCGATGGTCAGCGACACCCGGTCGTCGCGCGCCAGGTTGGCAGCCTTCTCGTCCTCGCGCCGCATCAGCGCAGCAGCGCCGGATCGAGCCGCACCACGACCGCGGCGCTCGCGATGACGGTCGCGTCGCGGCCGCTTTCGTCGGGCACGTCCAGGCCCCCCTTGACGACGCTCACGGCGACCTGCCCGTAGGGGAAGGCGCGCTTCACCGCCGCGTGGTCGACCTTTTCGGGCTGCTGCACGCCGATCGCGACCTCGACCTGCATCGAGTTCGGATCGATGCCGAGGCTGCGGAACAGCGTGAGCGAACTGTGGTGGAGCGCGTCCTCGACCGCGCGCACGGCGGCCTTGGTGTAGTCGCCGCCGTGCAAGTCGTTGCCGGTGCCGATCTCGAGGAAGAGGCGCTTCGCCGTCATGATGGCTCCAGTCTAACTCGTCCGCAGATGCGGTAGGCTATGCCCCGCGATGTTCGAGCAAGCGCGCCGCCTGACGGTAGGCGACTGCCTGCGCAAGCAGGCGGTGATCCGTGCTGGGGCGATCGCGCTCGAGGGTGCGGGGAAGCGCTACACATACGCCGAACTCGACGAGCGCGTCAATCGTCTCGCCAATGCCCTGGCGCGCAAAGGCATCGCGCGTGGCGTGCGCATTGCGATTCTCTCTGAAAACCAGCCTGCCTATCTGGAGCTCGAGCTCGCGGCGGCCAGGCTCGGCGCAATCGTCGCGTGCCTGAACTGGCGGCTTGCGGCCGAAGAGCTCGCGCACTGCATCGCGCTCGCCTCGCCTGCGCTTTTGCTCACGTCGGCGCGGTACGCGCCGGCGCTCGCGGGCGTCTCGCACCACGTGCCGGCGGTGATGCGCATTGAGCACGAATATGATTCGCTGCTCGCCGCGGGGGACGCGCGCGCGCCGGACGCGCAAGTCGACCCCGAAGACGGTCTGGTGATTCTGTATACAAGCGGCACGACCGGACTTCCGAAAGGCGCCCTGATCAGCCAGCGGGCAATGGTCGCGCGCGCGATGTCGTTCGCCGCCGAGTTCGGCATCACCGCCGAGGACACCTTTTACGCCTGGTCGCCGCTCTACCACATGGCCGGCACCGACTTCAGCCTGGCGACGCTGATGCTCGGCGGCAAGGTGCTGGTGCGCGACGGCCTCGCGGTCGACGATTTGTGCGCAGCGCTCGAATCCGAGCGGCTCGGCTGGCTGGTTGCCGTGCCGGGAATGATTGAGGGACTCATCGGCGGACTGAAGGCAAGGCGCCCCGCCGTGCGCTCGCTCAAGCTGGTGGGCGCGATGGCGGACCTCGTGCCGCGGCATCAGATCGCGGAGCTCACTGCGCTGCTCGGGGCGCCATACCTGAATACCTTCGGCAGTACCGAGACGGGCCTGCCGCCGGCGAGCGCCGGAACGATCCCTGCGGGCGAGGTGCCCGCCTCGCTCGCCAAGCGCGAGTCCTCCTGGTGCGAGCTGCGCCTGGTCGATCCCTCCGACCGCGACGTGGCGCCCGGCGTGCCTGGTGAGATGCTGGTGCGGGGACCGACGCTCTTCAGCGGCTACTGGAACGCGCCGGAAACGAACGCGCGCGAATTTCGCGGCGGCTGGTTCCACCTCGGCGACATGTTCGTGCGCAACGCCGACGGTACGCTCGAGTTCGTGGATCGCTTGAAGTATCTGATCAAGTCGGGCGGAGAGAACATCTACCCTGCGGAGATCGAGCGCGTGCTGCTCGCGCACCCGCAGGTCGCGGACGCGGTGGTCGTGCGCCGCCGCGACGAGCGCTGGGGCGAAGTGCCGGTGGCCTTCGCCGCACGCAGGGATCCGAGCCTTGGCGAAGCGGAGCTGCTCGCAGCGTGCCGCGAACGGCTTGCGCACTACAAGGTGCCCAAGCAGATCTTATTCGTGAACGCGGCTGACCTGCCGCGCAGTTCGACAGGCAAGATCCAGCGCCACGAAGTCGAGAAGTGGCTCTTGCCGGACTAGGCCCTTGGCTGCGCTAGGCTTGTGCGCGCTTTTCGGCGCTCACGCCCGAGCGCGCCACGCTGGCGAGCAGTTCCTGCGTCGTTTCCAGCCACGGCTTGTAGAGCGCGTCCATCGCCTTTTGCATCGATGCCGGCGTTGTGTCCGCCGGCGTCGGCGCCTGCATCTGCGCCACGGCGGCTTGCGCGGGCTGCGCCATGCATTTCGCGATGTTCGTCTGCGTCTCGACCATCGTCGTGAACAGCGCGGTCCAGTAGCCGAGCGATTTCTGCAGGCCGGCGGCGAGCCACTCGCTCTGGATGCGCGTCAGTTCCTGTGGGTCCGTCGCCTTTTCCAGCAGCTTGAGCGTAGCGGCCGCGTCCGCGTGCGCCTCGGTCGCCGCGGTGAGCTGCGCATCGCGCATCTTCATGGAGCCCTCGGTGATCGCCTCGATCACGCGCAGGGCGGTGTCGAGCTGTCCTTTCAGCGCCTTGACCGCTACCTCGTCCGCTTTGGCTTCCATCGTCGCCTCCTCGAAGAACAGCCTTCGAAGGGGTGTACCACGCGGGGGGAAACGGCATTTGCGTTAAGTCAAACCGCAGCGAAGCGCTGCGGCGCATCAATTCTTGAGCTCCGGAAAATCCTCTTCCCAGAATTCGTTTCCGCGCCGCGCCTCGCCCGAGCGCTCGTTCTCCGCGCCGCGCAGCTGCACGCGCCGGATCTTGCCTGAGATCGTCTTGGGCAGCTCCGAGAACTCGATCCGGCGCACGCGCTTGAACGGCGCGAGCCGCTCGCGCGTGAAGCGGAAGATCGACAGCGCGGTTTCGCGCGACGCCGCGCAGCCGGGTTTCAGCACGAGGTAGGCCTTCGGCACCGAGAGCCGCAGCGCATGCGGACTGGGGACGACTGCGGCCTCGGCCACCGCCTCGTGCTCGATCAGCGCGCTCTCCAGCTCGAACGGGCTGATGCGGTAATCGGCGCTCTTGAACACGTCGTCGGCGCGCCCGACGTACCAGAAGTAGCCGTCGGCGTCGCGCGAAGCGACGTCCGAGGTGCGGTAGTACGCGCCGCCGAGCAGCTCGCGCGTGCGCTCCGGGTTGTCGATGTAGCCGGTCATCAGTCCGACCGGTCGCGGCCGCAGGCTGATCGCCACCTCGCCTTCGTCCGCCGGCCGGTCGTGGGTGACGTCTAGCAGTTCTATCTTGAAGCCCGGCAAAGGCCGGCCCATCGAGCCGATCTTGACCGGCTGCCCGGGCGGATTGCCGAGCTGCGCCGTGGTCTCGGTCTGGCCGTAGCCATCGCGCACCGTGATGTTCCAGGCCGCCTGCACGCGCTCGATCACTTCGGGATTGAGCGGCTCGCCGGCGCTCGCCAGCTCGCGCAGCTTGACCGGATAGGACTTGAGGTCCTCCAGGATCAGCATGCGCCACACGGTTGGCGGGGCGCATAGCGTGGTAACTCCGTAGCGCACCAGCGCCTCGAGCGTCTTCTTCGCGTCGAAGCGCGCCAGGTTGTACAGGAAGATCGTCGCGCCGGCGTTCCATGGCGCGAAAAAGCAGCTCCAGGCGTGCTTCGCCCAGCCGGGCGAGCTGATGTTGAAGTGCACGTCGCCCGCGCGCAGCCCGAGCCAGTACATGGTCGACAGGTGCCCAACCGGGTAGCTTTGGTGCGTGTGCTGCACCATCTTCGGCTTGGCGGTCGTGCCGGAGGTGAAATAGAGCAGGAACGGATCGTCCGCGCGCGTGGCGCCGTCCGCGGCGAAGGCCTCGCCGGCCGAATCCGCCTGCCGGTACGGGATCCAGCCGGCGGTCTCGCCGCCCACCACGATGCGCGAGTAGCTTCCCGGCACGTCGGCGAACTTGCCGCTCGCGCCCGCCTCGGCGACGACGTGCCGTACCTTGCCGCGCTCGATGCGGTCGACGAGGTCCGCCTGCGTGAGCTGAGTGGTCGCCGGACTCACCACCGCGCCGAGCTTCATCGCCGCAAGGGTGATCTCCCACAGCGGCACCACGTTCGGCAGCATGACCAGCATGCAGTCGCCGCGCTTGACGCCGTTCGCGCGCAGGAAGTTGGCGACGCGGCTGGAGCGCGCGCTCATCTTAGCGAAGCTGACGCGCGCCTCGACTCCGTCCTCGTTCACCACGTGCAGCGCGTCGCGCAGGTTGTCGCGCGCCATGACGTCGAAGTAGTCCAGCGCCCAATTGAACTCGGCGAGCTGCGGCCAGCGGAAGCCGTCGTACGCCGCAGCGTAATTCGTGCGCCTGGCGATCAGGAAATCGCGCGCTTGCAGGAAGCTTTCGGTCGGATTCATGTCGTCCATTCTAAATAAAGTTCAGTCCATCGCCGCGGCGATGCGCTCCGGGGTAAGCGGAAGATGGCGCGCGCGCACGCCCAGTCCGTCGTACAAGGCGTTCGCGATCGCAGCGGCGGTCGGACCCGCGGCGCACTCGCCCGCGCCGAGGCTGGGCGCGTCGCGACGGTCGACGATCACGACCTCGATGTCGGGCACCTCGTCAAAGCCGAGGATGGGATAGTCCTTCCAGCCATGCAGGGCGATGCCGTCGCGCGTCCAGCGTACCTGCTCCTTCAGCGTCCAGCTCGCCGCCTGCACGATTCCACCCTCGACCTGGTTCCTCAGGCCGTCAGGATTGACGATCAGGCCGGCGTCCACCGCCGCCACGACGCGCCTGACCCGCAGCTGCTGCGCGATCTCGACCTCCGCCACCACCGCGCAGTAGGCCGACAGGTTCTTGTAGCGCGCGAACCCGATGCCGCGGCCCGTCCCGCTACGCTTTGCGCCCGCCGCCTTCGCGGCGGCGCGCAGCACCGCCTGCGCGCGCTCGTCGGCGAGGTGGCGCAGGCGCAGCTCGAGCGGGTCGGCGCCGATTCCGGATGCGATTTCGTCCATCATCGATTCGATCGCGAACACGTTCGCGAAAGCGCCGAGCGCGCGCAGCGCCGACACCCTGAGCGGCATTTCCGGCAGGAAGTGGTACACGACTTCCTGGCGAGGAAAATCGTAGAGCGGCACCGCATTGCGGTCGCCGCCGCCCGCGGGCAGTGGCAAGTCGGCCGCCGGCGGCACCGGGACCGGCGGATCCATGTGCCAGGCCGCAAGCAGCTCGATGCCTTCGCCCCTTCCCGGCCGCTTGACGTGGGTGTGGCTCCAGAGCTCGTGCTTCCATCCGACGATGCGTCCCCCGGGCGCGACGTCGGCGGCGATCTTCACGGCCATCGCAGAGCCGAAAGGCGCCCAGCGGAGGTCGTCCGCGCGCGTCCATTGCAGCATCACCGGACGTGCGCAGGCGCGCGCGACGAGCGCAGCGTCGAACGCAACGTCGTCGGCCCCGTTGTGGCCGTAGCAGCCGGCGCCGTCGCGGTGCATGACTTCGACCGCCGCATCCGGCAGGCCGAGCGCCTTGGCGATCTGCCCGCGCAGCATGTGCGGCCCCTGCGTATGCGACCAGATCCGGATTCGGCCTGCCTCGGCCACTGCTAGCGCGCACGACGGCCCGATCGAGGCGTGCGCCAGATAAGGCCTCGAATACACCGCCTCGAAGCGCCGCGTTCCCGCCGTCGCCGCCACCCCCTTGGAGAAGACCGTCGAGGAGCGGGCCGGCAGGCCCATGAGGAACGGAACGGTCTCGGTCTGCTCGGGCATCGGCGGCACTTCCCAGCCCGCCGCGAGCCTTGCGATCTCGAGCGCGGCCACCGCCTGCTCCTCGCGCTCCGCCGCGACGGCGAGAAAATCGCCGCTGCGCACCACCGCGACCACGCCCGGCGCCGCCCGCAGCGCCACCTCGTCAAGCGCCACGAGGCGCGCGCCGTACGCCGGCGGGCGCAGCACGCGGGCGTGGACCATGCCCGGCAGCGTCAGGTCGTGGATGAACGCCGCGCCGCTCAGCTTCGCGGGCAGGTCGCGCCGCGGCGCGCTCGCGCCGATGAGTCCGAGCCGCGCGGGCTTGTGCGGCCACACAGGCCGCCCGCTGTAATCGCGCGCCAGGCTCACCTTGTGCGCGAGCTCCCAGTAGCTGCGCTTCAGGTCGGTCCCCGGTACGCCGATCACGCCCGCGCGCACCTCGAGATCGGCGGGCGCGACCTCGAGCTCCGCGGCCGCCGCCTCGACGAAGAGCGCTCGCACCTCCGCGCACACCCGTCGCATGGACGCGCCGCCGACCTCGATCGACTGGCTGCCCGCGGTGTACCACTCGTCCGGCGCGCTCGTCGTGTCGCCGGCGACGATCGCGAGCTGCGCGGGCTCGACCCCGAGCTCCTCGGCGGCGATCTGCGCCATCGCCGTGACGATGCCTTGGCCGAGCTCGACCTTGCCGCTGAACACGGTGACCTTGCCGGAGGCGCCGAAGCGCACCCAGCGGTCCAGGCGCGGATTCGTGCGCAGGCTGAGCGGCAGCTCGGGCGCGCTCATCGCCCCATCTCGCGCGCGGCGCGCTCGATCGCACGCAGGATGCGCACGTGCGTGCCGCAGCGGCACAGATGGCGCCCGAGCGTCTCCGCGATCTCGTCGCGCGTCGGCTGCGCTTTCCTGGCGAGCAGCGCGGCCGCCGACATGATGATCCCGTCGATGCAGTACCCGCACTGCGCCGCCTGCTCGTCGAGAAAGGCGCGCTGCAGCGGATGCGGCCGCTGCGCGCTGCCCAGGCCCTCGACCGTGGTGATCTCGTGGCCCTCCGCCGCCCAGAGCGGCGTGTCGCAGGACTGCACGGCGTTGCCGTCGTAGAGCACCGTGCACGCGCCGCAATGGCCGGTGCCGCAGCCGAAGCGCGTGCCTTTCAGCCCGAGGTGATTGCGCAGCACGTAGACGAGCGGCACGCTCCGCTCCGCCTGTACCACGTGCGTGCCGCCGTTCACGCGCAGCGTGAACGTCTCGCTCACGCCGCCTCCGGCAGCTCGCCGAGGAAGCCCTGCATCATTTCGACCAGCATCGTCGGCTGCTCGAGCATCGGGCAGTGGCCCGATCCCGGGATCTCGCGGTAGCTCGCGCCGGGGATGAGCTCGGCGAGCCCACGCGCGAGTTCGGGTGGCGTGGTGCGGTCGAGCGCCCCGCACAGGACCAGCGTCGGATTGGCGATCTGCGCAAGCCGCGGGCTGAGGTCGAGCTGCGCGAGCGCGAGGCAGGCGCGCGCGAAGGCCTCCGCATCGACCGTCGCGAGCGCTTTCTTGCGCGCGCCGATGAGGTCCGCGTGCGCTTCGGCGAAGGCCGGTGGGAACATGCGCCCGATCGCGGTATCGAGTACGGCGGGCATGCCGCCTGCGCGTACGGCCTGCGCCATGCCGCGAAACGGCACACGCGCCGGCTCGGGGAAGGCCGCCAGCGCGTCGGCGACGACGAGCCTGCCGAAGCGCGCGCCGTGGCGGCACGCGAGCTCGAGCGTGACGAAGGCGCCGAAGCCGTTGCCGAACACGTCCGTCGTCCGTGGAAGCCCGAGCGCGTCCATGACTGCTGCGAGGTAATCCGCGAAGTCGGCGACGGTCGCGAACGCGCCCGGCGCGGACGCGCCGAACCCCGGCAGGTTGACGCGCGTGACGCGGCGGCCGGCGGCGAGCGCCGGCACGACGCGCTCGAAGACCGTGAGCTCGGTCAGCAGCGAATGAACGAGCAGCAGGTCCGGACCGGCGCCCTGCTGCTCGTACTCGACCGCGAGACCCCTCACCGAAACGATGGACATGCTTTTTCCTTCTTCTTTGCGGACAGTTTGCACGAGCCTGACGATCGACCGGGCGATGTCCCGTTCGCCCAATCCGGCATATCATGGATCACATAAGCAGTGAACCAGCGGTTCAGTCAAGAGGAGGAGTGCGTCCATGAGCACGACCGTCAATGCGGGTGCGCGCCTAGATCGCCTGCCCGTCGGCCCGTTCCACTATCGCATCTTCTGGCTGATCGGCGCCGGCATGTTCTTCGACGGCTACGACCTGTACGTCGCGAGCGGCGTGCTGGCGGCCGCGATCCAGAGCAAGTTCTCGACGCTGCCGCAGAACCTGCAGTTCATCTCCCTCACCTTCGTAGGCATGACGCTCGGGGCCTTCATTACCGGCTTTCTCGGCGACCGCTACGGCAGGCGCTTCACCTATCAGGTGAATCTGCTGATCTTCGGCCTCGCCTCGCTCGCCGCCGCGTTTGCGTCGAACATGCCTCAGCTCATCGCGTGCCGCTTCGTCCAGGGACTCGGGCTCGGCGCGGAGATCGTGGTCGGCTATTCGACGCTCACCGAGTTCGTGCCGCCGAAGTCGCGCGGCCGCTGGCTGTCGTTCATGGCCTTCATCGTGGTCGCCGGCTTTCCCGTCACCTCGCTGCTCTCCTACCTGATCATCCCGAGCTTCGGCTGGCGGCCCATGTTCGTCATCGCCGGCGTCGGTTCGCTAATCGTGTGGTACCTGCGCAAGAGGCTGCCGGAGTCGCCGCGGTGGCTGGAAGCGAAGGGCCGCGCCGTGGAAGCCGAGGCGCTGATGCAGGCGATCGAGGGGGAAGCGGCCGGCAGCGGAACCCTGCCCCCTGCCCCGGCTCCGCGCATGGCGCAGCCCGTGAACGGTATGGCGATGCTGCAGCCGCCGCTCCTGCAGCGCCTGATCGTGGGCAGCTGGGCGCTGGTCACGATCAACACGCTGATCTTCGGCTTCGTCATCTTCCTGCCGCAGTTCTTCCTGCGCCAGGGCCTGAACATCGCCACGTCGCTCGCCTACACGGTCGTGCTCGCCGGCGGATCCCTGGTCGGCTGCGCGCTGGGAGCCTACAGCTCGGACGCCTTTGGACGGCGCGCCAGCATCATCGGCGCGTCGGTCCTGACGATCGTCACCGGCTGGACCTACGCGCATTTCAACGCGGCCTCCGATCCTGCGATCGTGCTGAGCGTGGGGTTCCTGCTGATCGTGGCGATCTACGTGCAGACCGCGCTCCTGTTCGGCGTCTATACGCCGGAGCTCTTCCCCACCGAGATCCGCCTGCGCGCGAACGGCATCTGCAATACGCTCGGCCGCTTCGCCACGGTGATCTCGCCGTTCATCGTCGGCAAGCTCATGGTCACCTACAAGCTGCCCGGCGTCGTCACGTTGATGATCGGGCTGCTGCTCGTGCAGATCCTGGTTGTCTGGCTGTGGGGGATCGAGCCGGCGCGGCGCCCGCTCGAGCGGCTGGAGGCCGTCGCCTAGCCAGCGAGCCGGTCGAGGTCGGCGGCGATCGCGTCCGCGGGGTCGTTCGGCAGCACGAGCAGCCGGCTCCTGCCCGTGCCGTCGAACACGAACACGCCGGTGCTGTGCATGACTTCGTAGTCCCCGTTCTTGTCGGGCTTACCGTACGAGTAGGTGATCCGGTAGCGCTTGCTCAGCGCGGTAAGCTCCTGCGGCGTGGCGCGCAGGCCGACGAACTGGGGCCCGAAGGCGCGCGTATAGGCGTGCAGGCGCCCAGCGCTGTCGCGCTGCGGATCGACCGTCACGAACAGCACGACGTCGCGGGCGCCGTGATCCCGCGTCTGCTTGAGCGCTTGCGCGAGCTTGCTCATGGTCGTGGGGCACAGGTCGGGGCAGCTCGTGTAGCCGAAGTACAGCAGCACCGTCTTCCCGCGGTAGTCCTGCGCGTTCACCTGGCGACCGGCATCGTCGGTCAGATTGAACTCGAGCGCGTGCACCAGTCCGTCGACGTTTTCGGTACGCCACTTGTCATCGCCCTTCGCGCAAGCCGCGAGCACGAGGGAAGCACCGAGCGCAGCAAGGATGAGCTTCATGCTAGGCACGCAGCGTGGCCGAGCCGGAACGCGCTTCTCCGTCCGCATGCATCCAGCGCGCGAGCAGTACCAGCACGCCGAACAAGTGCATCATGCCCGCCGGGATCCACGTCACCAGGCCGCCGATGCTCTGGTCGTCGATCGGGCTGATCGGCCAGGCGCGGCCGCAGACGCTGTAGACGTCGTACAGCTCGTGCGTGGCGAGGCCGATGCGCGCGCCGATGTAGATCTGCGGCAACGACGCGCCGAGCAGCAGGAAGATGCGCGGCCCGAGGCCGATCAGCGCGCCCTGGCTGCGCGTGCGCGGATCGAGCATCAGCGCCCAGAACAGCAGCCCGTCGAGCAGCATGCTCCAGTTCATGACCTGGTACAGCCGATCGTTCAGCATCGCGGCAAAGTGTATTGTCGGAGTGAGCCAAAAGAAGATCAGGCCGACGAACAGCACCGGCGCCACCAGCCAATTCTGCAGCAGGCGGTAGCCGATGCGCATCGGGCGGCTGCGCCACAGCGGCCGGAAAACACGCTCCTCCATCCCTCGCGGCAGGCCGCGCGCGAGCACCGGCAGCGGCTGCGCCAGCGCCACCAGAAACGGCCCGAGGTGATGCAGCACCAGATGCTGGATGCGATGGATGAAGAACATGTGCTGCGACCAGTAATCCCAGCGCGTCTGCATCACGAAATAGACGAGCGCCCAGCCAGCGCAGAAGGCGAGCCGCCGGCCGATCCCCGGCCGCTCCTCGGCAGGCATGCGCCGCAGCCCGCGCGCGTACAGCAGCACCGCTCCGGCGCACAGCGCGAGCACCAGCGGAGAAAATTCCCAGGGGGCGAGAAAGGCGAGCAACGCCCGCACGTCGCGCGGCACAGGCATGGGGGGCGAATCATAGCCGCGCCGGCGCCGCCATACCTTGCCGCAGGCTGGCAAGCTGTCGAGATTGTAGCCTTGACAATAGTTGCCGAGGCAATTCTATTGCACCCCCTGCGCCTTCCCTTCCGACTGTCCCCCCGATGGCCGACTTCTACGACGTCAAAACCTACAACCGCGCGAGAGTTTCGGTTATCTCGTCACCCTGGCGCGGCGCCGCTCGCGCTCCGATGCGCGGAATGCAGGCGGTGCAGCGAGATCTTGCGCACCTCGAGCTTGGACTCCTCGATGTGCGAGCGCAGCAGCAGGCTCGCCTGCGACGCCTTGCGCGCCAGCACCGCGCGCAGGATCGCGGCGTGCTCGTCGTAGGTGCGTGCGATGCGCTCGGCTTGCGTGAAATCCAGCCGCCGGATGATGCGGATGCGCTCGGTGATGTCCTCGTGGATGCGCGCCAGCTCCGGATTGCCCGCCGCCCGGACCAGCGTGGCATGGAAGGCTTCGTCCAGCTGCGCCACCTCGATCCAGTCGCTGCGCCGCTCGCCCGGCGGCACCAGCCACACCGCCTTGAGGTCATCCAGCGCCGTCCCGCGGTCGCCGGCGCACAGCTTGCCCAGCGCGGCGAGCTCGAGGATCACGCGCAGGTCGTATAGATGCTCGAAGTGCTCGAAGTCCAGCGCCCTGACCGACCAGCCGCTCTTCGCGCGCCGCTCGACGAAGCCTTCGCGCGCCAAGCGCAAGAGCGCCTCGCGCACCGGCGTGCGGCTCACCCCCGCCCGCGCGGCGAGCTCGTTTTCCGACAAGGCCGAGCCCGGCAGCAGCCTGAAGTCGAAGATGTCGTTCTTCAGCTTGTCGTACACCGCGTCCGCGAGACGCGCGCTGTCTTCCGGCCGGGTGTTCCTGATCACGTCGCGTCGCTCAGCGCGATTCCCATTCCGATCGCCAACCCCGCCAGCATATCGCAACCCGACGAGTGGCCGATGGCAGCCAGCGCCCGGGCGGCCGACCCCGCACGCTCGCGCGCCCCGCAGGCGAGCGCCTCGACCAGCTCGTGCAGCGGCTCGAAGCTCTCGCCGTGCGCCAGGTCGGCGAACAGCGCGGCGCTGACCGCATGGCTGCGCCCGACTGCCTCGAGCGCAAGATTCTCGGCGACCGCGCGCCAGCGCGCCGCCCTGGGATCCAGGCAGCGCCGGCCGAACAGGGCGGCGCCCGCCACATCGTCGCCCGAGGGCGTGAAGCCAGGGCCGGTGCCGAGCAGCGGCAGCGCCGCGTCGAACACGCCCTGCGGATCGTCGCGCAGGTAGGCTGCGGCGAGCGCATGCACACGCTGCGCAGGCAAGCCGCGCGGCAACTGCGGCCGCAGATCGGACAGAAGCGCGCCCGCTGCGCTCCCGCCGGAGAGCACCGGCAAGCCCCGCGACCAACCGCGCTCAGGCAGCGAAGCGAAGCGCAGCGCGGCGCCGCGCGGCGGTGGCGCGCTCGTCAGCACGGCGCGCGGGTGCCGGACCGGCAGCCGCGCGCCGACCCAGATCACTTCGCCGCAGGCCTCGAGATAGGGAGCATCCGCGAAGCCCGCGAGCGGCCTGGCGACGCCGCCGCTGCGCGCGAGCGCCCCGCGCGCGCGCTCGCCGATATGCAGGACCTCCGGCGCGCTCAGGCGGACGCCTTCGTTCTTGACGCGCCCGCTGCGAAGCACACCGCCGCGAACAGCGCATAGCCGAGCGCCACCTGCGGCGACACCGCCCAGCCGAGCTGCCCGCCATGGATGAAGCCGAAGAAGGAGAGCACGGCGCCCGCGAGCGCCCAGTATCCCGCTTCATTGAGCTTGTGCTCGATGATGAACGCGGCGAGCGCGCCGAGCACCAGGCCGGCGAGCACCGCGCCGCCGCCGAGCAGCTCCATGCCGTGATAGACGAGCCCCGCTCCTGCGAGCTTGGCCATGCCGAGAGCCCCGGCGGACGTGCCCGCGGCGTTCAGCGCGCCGTCGACCTGCAGCTGGCCCCAGGCGGCGACGTTCGGGATGATTGCCAGCACGACCGCCGGCGCGTGCTTGGCGGGCGAGGCCTGGAACGCCTGCGCGCCGATCACCAGCCCGATGTACAGCAGGATCGGCAGGATCGCGACGAGCGGCACCACCGCGAGCAGCAGCGCCGTGAGGCCGAAGAAGCACACCAGCGCGATCACGACGCCGGTCGCGAGCGAGTACCCGATGCGGCCCCCGACCGCCTTCCAGCCCGGATGGCCGATGTACACCGCGGGCGGGAACGGGCTGCCGAGGATCGAGCCGACGATCGCGCCGATGCCGTCCGCGGCGAGGATCTTGCGCAGGTCGTACGAGTCGCCCGCGGCGGAGGCGCTCTCTACGTTGTTCATCGCCTCGGTGAAGTTGTAGATGCCGAGCGGAATCGCGGTCACGAGCAGTGGCGCGACGTCGAGCAACCCGCGCCACACCTCGCTGCCGGGCACCGGAAGGTGCAGCCCGAACTGCGCGAAGGACGCCCTCACCTGCTCGGCCTTCACCACGTCGCTCCAGCCGAAGAAGTAAGCGATCCAGCCGACCACGATGCCGACGATCACCGCCGCCAGTCCGCCGGGCAGACCGAAGGGCAGGCGCACGTTGGCCGTCCAGCTGATCAGCACGATCGCGAGCGAGATGAACGCGATCCACGGCACCTCCCACATCTGGAACGCGGGGCGCAGCGAGATGAAGGCGATCGAGATGCCCGCCAGCGTTCCCAGCATCGCCGCGCGCGGCGTGTGCGCGCGGATCCAGGGCCCGAAGAACACTCCGGCGAGGATGATGACGCCGATGATGAACGCCCAGGCGAGCCCCGCCTCCCAGGCGAGCACCGGGTCCTTGGTCTTGAGGTACACCGGCAGCATGATCACGAATACGACGATAAACATGTGCGGAACGCTCGGGCCGTAGGGCATCGCCGTCACGTCCGTGCGCCCGTCGCGCTTGGCCAGCTTCCACGCGAGCCAGGCGTAGTACAGGTTGCCGATCGGCAGCGCGATGCCGAGCGCCGGCAGGATGCGCCCGAACACCGTGTCAGCGGGCAGATTCACCACCCCCAGGCACAGCCCCGTCAGCACGATCACGTTCAGCACCACGTTCGTAAACAGCCCGAAAAAGCCGTTCCAGTCTCCGGGCACCCACCAGCGGACCTGCGCGTTGCCGTTCGTCATGGCTCTCCCCTTGTCGTCGTTGCGCCTCAGGCCTTTGCCAGGCCCGCTAGAAAACTCTTCGAGTCGCTCACCCAGCCGAAGATCCCGCCCTGCGCCTTGATCATCTCGAGCGCCGCCTTCTGGAAGGCGGGAAAGTACGAGCCGACGCAGTCCTCGAGCACCAGGCAGTCGTAACCGCGGTCGTTCGCCTCGCGCACCGTAGTGTTGACGCATACCTCGGTCGTGACGCCGCACACGACGAGCTGCCTGATGCCGCGGTTGTGCAGGATCGAATCGAGATCGGTGGCATAGAACGCACCCTTGCCCGGCTTGTCCACCACCGGCTCGCCCGGCGCGGGCTTCAGCTCGTCGATGATGTCGTGGCCGTATTCGCCGCGCACCAGGATGCGGCCCATCGGCCCCTTGTCTCCGATGCCCGCCTTCAGGTGACCGCGCAGCTTCTTGCTCGGCGGCAGGTCGCCGAGATCCGGCCGATGGCCTTCGCGCGTGTGGATGACGAGCATCTTCTTCGCGCGCGCGGCTTCCAGCACCTTCCTCGTGGGCGCGATCGCCTTCCTGAGCAGCGAGACGTCGTTGCCGAGGGCCTCCCCGAAGCCGCCCGGGTCGACAAAGTCGCGCTGCATGTCGATGATCATCAGCGCGCAGCTCGCCGGGGCGAACTCGAACTCGTAGGGCTCAGCTTTCACTTTTCCCATCTGTACCTCCGTCGGTCAGCCCGTGCGCTGCGCGGCCCGCTCGCGCAGGTAGGCGCGCCAGCCGCCCAGGCGCGTGATCTCGCGCGCGCCGGCGGTCGCGTACGGTTCGCACAAGAAGCCGCGCACCTGCTCGCCGTCCTCGGTTTCGACGCTGCCGATGCACAGTGGCGCCGGAATGCGCGCCACGAAATCGCCGAAGGCCGTGGACGACAGCTCCCAAATCTCGATCTCGATCGCGGCTCCGTCCGCGGCGCGCAGCATACCCGGACGCGGCGGTGAGAACGACTCGAGCGCGAACAGGCGGTAGCCCTCCGCGCTGCGCGTGCGCCGCACGAGCCGCGCGCCGCGCTCGGTGAGCTCGCCGTTCAGCGGCAAGCCCGACATGTGGGCGCCGCACACCGCGAGCCGCACGCTGCGCGCGCCAGGGTGCAACCGCTCGCCGAGATCGCACAGCGCGCCGTCGTGGAACGCCGGCGCGAGCAGCGTGACGCCGAAGGGCAGCCCGTCGGCGCGGAATCCCGCGGGCAGCGTGAGTGCGCTCAGGTCGAATAGGTTGACGAAATTGGTGTACAGGCCGAGCCGGCTGTTGGCGCCGACCGGATCAGCTTCGACCTCGGCGAGCGTGTAGATGGTCGGCGCGGTGGGCGTGACGATCAGCTCCACCTCGTCCCAGGCGAACTGCGCCTCGCGGCGCAGCGCCTGGAGCCGATAGGCGGCGCGGAACGCGTCGGCCGCCGAGTACGCGGCGCCCTTCTCGATCACCTTGCGCGTCACCGGGTGCAGCGCCTCGGGCTTGCGCGCGAGCAGCTCGCTCGCCACGATCCAGCGCTCGGCGACCCAGGGCCCGTCGTACAGCAGGCGTGCGGCCTCGAGGTACGGCCGGAAATCGAGCTCGACGCGCTCGCCGCCGAGCGCCTCGAGGCGCTCGAGCGCGGCGCCGAACAGGCGCCGGTACTCCTGGTCGCCGAAGAACTCCAGGTCGGCCGCGCGCGGCACACCGAAGCGGAAGCGCTCGCCGAAGGCGCCGGGCGCCGGGGTCGGCGCCGCGCGCGCATAGGGATCATCGCGATCGAATCCCTGCATGACGCCGAGCACGCTGCGCGCGTCGCGCACCGTGCGGGCGAAGATCGAGACGCAGTCGAGCGAACGGCAGGCGGGCACCACGCCGCGCGTCGAGACCAGGCCAAGCGTCGGCTTGAGACCCACCAGATCGTTGAACGCGGCCGGCACGCGGCCCGAGCCTGCGGTATCGGTGCCGAGGGCGAAGCTAGCCAGGCCTGCGGCGACGGCGACCGCAGAGCCGGAGCTCGAGCCGCCCGAGACGTAGCGCGGGTCGAAGGTGTTGCGGCAGGCGCCGTAGGGTGAGCGCGTGCCGACCAGGCCCGTGGCGAACTGGTCCAGGTTGGTCTTGCCGAGCGCGATCGCGCCGGCATCCAGCAGCCGCTGCACCACCGCCGCGCTCGCCTGCGGCAGGTAGGCGTACTCCGGGCAGGCGGCGGTGGTCGGGCTGCCTGCGAGGTCGATGTTGTCCTTTATGGCGAAGGGCACGCCGTACAGCGGCAGCGTCTCGGGCGAAAGGCGCTCGAGCTCGGCGGCGCGGCGCTCGAGCTCGGCGCGCGGCAAGAGATGGATCCACACCTTGTCGTCGCCGCGGGCGGCGATGCGCGCGAGCAGCCGCTCGATCAGGGCCGACGCGCGCAGGGCCCCGGAGCGGTACGCGGTGCGCAATGGCTCGAGTTCGAGCTCGAGGTTCTCTGGCATGGACGGCAAAGGGCTCCGGGCCGCTCGTATACAAGGTAGTATACATGTCGTGCATACCGGCCTGCGCATCGTCCACAACACCTACCGCGACTCGGTGTCGCTCATGCAGCTGTCGGCGCGTGTCGCGGCGCTGCCGGGCGTCGACCAGGCTTCGGTGGTGATGGCGACCGAAGGCAACCTCGCGCTGCTGCGCGAAGCGGGCCTGCTCGAGGCGCCGCCGGCCGCCTCGCCGAGCGACCTGCTCGCCGTGGTGCGCGGCGCCGCCCCTGAGGCGGTCGAATCCGCGCTCGCCGAGGCCGAGCGCTTGCTCGCCGCCCCGGCCTCCTCCGGTGTCCGGCGCGCCGCGCGCCAGGCCGCCCCACGCAGCCTGCAAAGCGCGCTCGCGGCGATGCCGGAAGCGAAGCTCGCGCTCGTTTCCACCCCGGGCGAGTACGCGGCGGCCGAAGCGCTCAAGGCGCTCCGACTCGGGCTGCACGTGATGCTGTTCAGCGACAACGTGAGCGTCGCGGACGAGTCGATGCTCAAGCGCGAGGCGCGCGTGCGCGGACTGCTGGTCATGGGCCCGGACTGCGGCACGGCGATCGTCGGCGGCGTGCCGCTCGGCTTCGCCAACGCCGTGCGCCCCGGCCCGGTAGGCGTGATCGGCGCCTCCGGAACCGGTATGCAACAGGTGACCTGCCTCGTCGATCGCGCCGGAATCGGCATCTCGCATGCGCTCGGCACCGGCGGGCGCGACCTGCGCGCCGAGATCGGCGGCCAGACGATGCTCGCTGCACTGGACGAGCTCGCGGCGGATGCCGCCACGCGCGTTATCGTCCTCATTTCGAAGCCTCCGGCGCGCGAAGTGGCGGCGCGCGTGCTGGAGCGCGCCCGCGGCACGGGTAAGCCGGTGGTGGCGTGCTTTCTCGGCGCGCCGGCAGCCGAAATCCAGGACGCATCGATCAGCGCCGCGGCGACGCTCGAAGACGCGGCGGCGATGGCGGTCGCGCTCGCGCGCGGCGAGCGGCCGGCGCCTGCCAGCGCAGCGCTGCCGGCCTTTCCCGAGCCGGGGCTGCGCCCCGGGCAGCGCTACGTGCGCGGCCTGTTCAGCGGCGGCACCTTCTGCTACGAGGCGACCCTGCTGCTCGCCGAGGCACTGGAGGGCGTGCGTTCCAACACGCCGGTCGGGCGCGCGGCGCGGCTCGCCGATGCCTGGCACAGCGAGGGCCACGCGCTCGTCGACCTCGGCGAGGACGAATTCACCCGCGGGCGCCCGCACCCGATGATCGACCAGCGCCTGCGCAACGAGCGCATCGCGCGCGAGGCCGAGGATGCGGAGACCGCGGTGCTGCTCATCGACGTCGTGCTCGGCTATGGGGCGCACCCCGATCCGGCGCGCGAGATCGTGCCCGCGCTGCGCTCGGCGCGCGCGCGCGCCGAGCGCGCGGGTCGCGGCCTGGCGATCGTCGGTTTCGTGTGCGGCACCGACGGCGATCCGCAGGGCCTCGCGCGCCAGGAGGCGGCGCTGCGCGAAGCGGGCGTGGTGCTCGCCGCAAGCAATGCGCAGGCGGCGCGCATCGCCGCATCGATGGTTTCGGCTCATGGCGCGGTTGTTAGACGGTAAGCCCGGCGTGCTGAACGTCGGCCTGGCGCAGTTTGCCGAGGCCGTCGTCGCGGCCGGCGGCGTCGCGCTGCAGCTCGACTGGGCGCCGCCCGCTGCCGGCGACCGCGCGGCTGCGATGGCGCTCGCCCGGCTGGTGGGCGCGCCGCGGGTCGAGGAAGCGAACCGCACGGCTTTCGCGGCGTATCTCGCCGCCTCACCGGTGCTGCGCGGCGTGTGCACGGCGCGCGAGCTGCCGGGCCTGGACCGTCGCATCCTGCTGCACGCGGGACCGCCTATCGAGTGGCCGCGCATGTGCGGCCCGATGCAGGGCGCGATCGTGGGCGCGATCCTGTACGAAGGCTGGGCAAGAGACCCCGAGGCGGCGCGCGCGCTCGCGGCGAGCGGCGCGATCCGCTTCGCGCCTGCGCATCATCACGCGGCCGTCGGTCCGATGGCGGGCATCATCAGCCCGTCGATGCCGCTCTGGGTGGTCGAGGACAAGGCGCACGGCCGGCGCGCCTACAGCAACTTCAACGAAGGACTTGGCAAGGCGCTGCGCTTCGGCGCCTACGGAGCGGAAGTGCTCGAGCGGCTGAAGTGGATCGGCACCGTGCTCGCGCCGGCGCTCGGCGCCGCGCTCGACTCACTCGGCGGCATCGAGCTCAAGCCGCTCATGGCGCAGGCGCTTACCATGGGCGACGAGGTGCACAATCGCAATGCCGCCGCGAGCGCGCTGCTCCTGCGGCGCCTCGCGGGCGCCCTCGCCCGCACCACGAGCGCTTCGCAGGGGCTCGCGGAGGCGTTCGATTTCGTCTCCGGCAACGAGCATTTCTTCCTGAACATCTCGATGGCGGCCTGCAAGGCGATGCTCGACGCCGCGCACGGCGTGCCCGGCTCGAGCCTGGTCACCGCGATGGCGCGCAACGGGGTCGAGTTCGGCATCCGCGTCAGCGGGCTGGGCGAGCGCTGGTTCACCGCGCCGTCGGCGAGCGTCGACGGCCTGTATTTCGCCGGTTACAGCGCCGCGGACGCGGCGCGGGACCTGGGCGACAGCGCGATCACCGAGACGGCGGGCCTGGGAGGCTTTGCGATGGCCGCCGCGCCGGCCATCGTGAAATTCGTCGGCGGCACGCCCGAGGACGCGATCGACAACTCGCTGCGCATGCGCCAGATCACCCTCGGCGAGTCGAACGTCTTCCAGCTGCCGGCGCTCGATTTTCGCGGTACGGCCTGCGGCATCGACGCGCGCCGCGTGGTCGACACCGGCATCGAGCCGGTGATCAACACCGGTATCGCCCACCGCGAGCCGGGCATCGGGCAGATCGGCGCGGGCCTCACGCGCGCTCCGCTCGCCTGCTTCGCGCAGGCCGTGCTGGCGCTCGACGCCGAGCTCGCCCGGCCCTAGGAGGACGGCATGAACGGTCCCTCGAAGCTAGCGGTCGTAGCCGTGGGCGGCAACGCACTGATCCGCGACGAGCAGCACCGCAGCATCCCGGACCAGTACCAGACCGCGAGCGAGACGGTGGGCTACGTCGTCGACCTGATCGAGGCCGGGTGGGGCGTGGTACTGACGCACGGCAGCGGCCCGCAGATGGGCTTCATCCTGCGGCGCTCGGAGCTCGCGCTGCACGAGGTGATCCCGGTGCCGATGGACTACGCCGGCGCGGACCTGCAGGGCGCGCTCGGCTACATGTTCGTCAAGGCGCTGCGCAACGCGTTCCGCCGCCGCAAGGTGGCGCGCGAGGCGGTCGCGGTGGTAACGCTGGTTGAGGTCGATCCCGGCGATCCCGCGTTCCGCGATCCGACCAAGCCGATCGGCTCGCCGATGGACGAGGCCACCGCGCGCAAGCGCGCGGCCGACCTCGGCTGGCATGTGCGCGAGGATCCGGGACGCGGCTGGCGCCGAGTCGTGCCCTCGCCCGCGCCGCGCGCGATCGTCGACCTGGACGTGATCGCGCACCTGGTGCGCGACGGCTACCTGGTGATCGCCTGCGGCGGCGGCGGCATCCCGGTGGTGCGCGACGCCGCGCGCGACCTGGTCGGCGTCGAGGCGGTGATCGACAAGGACCTCGCCTCCAGCCTGCTCGCGCGCACGCTCGGCGCCGACCGCTTCGTCGTGGCGACCGGGGTCGAGCGCGTCGCGCTCGACTACGGCAAGCCCGCTCAGCGCTGGGTGGACAGCATGACGCTCGCCGAGGCGAAGCGGCTGTACGACGCCGGACAGTTCGACCGCGGCAGCATGGGTCCGAAGATCCGCGCGGTGATCGAGTACCTCGAAGGCGGTGGCGCCGAAGCCGTCATCACCGACCCGCCGCACCTCTCGTCCGCCCTCGCCGGCCGCGCGGGCACGCGCTTCGTGCGCGCCTAGCGCCTTTTCCGGAACCACCCCCTAGGGCTGCTTCTCGAGCCTCTCGCGCGCCTTCTTCTGCTCGGCCGCGACTTCCAGCATGAGCCGGTAGGCCACGTAGTACTTGTAGATGTTGCGCACGTAGGTCGTCGTCTCCATGCCAACCTTCTCCGCGGTCACCAGCTCGACGTTGTTGAACCACTTGTCCCGGTCGAGGCCGCGCTGCGCCGCCAGCTTGCGCATCTGCGAGATTCTCCCGGGCCCCGCGTTGTAGGACGCGAACGCGAACAGAGTGCGGTCGGCCTCGCTGAACTTCGCGTCCTGGAAGTACTTGGTCATCAGCTGGTCCATGTACTTGGCCCCGCCGTGGATGTTCGACTCGGCGACGTGGATGTCGCCGACCCCGAGCTCCGCGCCCGTCGCCGGCATGAGCTGCATGATGCCGACTGCCCCGACGGGACTGCGCGCGTCCTGGCGCAGCTGCGACTCCTGGTAGCCCTGTGCCGCGAGCATCAGCGGATCGAAGCCGTACTGGGCGCCGTACTTCTGGAAGATCTGGATCGTGCCATCGAAGCGCTTGCGTTCCGCGCTCGCGGTGTTGTTTCTGATCTGGCGCACGCGCGCGTAGTACTGCTTCAGTCTCGCCTCCTGGAGATTCTGCTTCTTGACGACCGTGCGCCAGAACTCCGTGATCTCCGCCTCAAGGCGCGGACTGCCCTTGCGCACCGCCCAGCCCGCCACGCCGCCCTTGCGCAGGATCGCCTGCTCGTTGAGCCGGATCTTGGGCAGGATCTGCACCCATATCTTGGCCACCCAGTCGTCGACTACGATCGCGTCGAACAGGCCGGCGTTCAGCATCTCCATCATGTCCTCGTCCTCGAGCGCGTCGGGGACGAGCACCAGCTTGACGGCGGGCTTCCTTTCCTTGCGCAGCCTCTCGTTCAGCGCGACCAGGCTCTCGTAGTAGCTCGTCGCTTTGCGCACGTGCACGGTGCGGCCGGCGAGCTCCTCGGCCGACGCCACCGGCTGGGAATTCGGCCCGGTCAGGACGATCTCGTCGATATGCCTCTGATCAGCCGGGGCGATGAAGTCGACGATCTTCTTGCGCTCGTCGGTCGCAGTCACGTTCCCCGCGGCGATGTCGCCGAGGCCGGCGGCGACGTCCTTGAGCAGCTCGTCGCGCGTCGTCGGGATCATGCTCACCGTGAGCGGGCGCTTGCCGAGCTGCTTCGCGTACTTCCGATTCAGATACCTCTCGAAATCCTGAACCAGGTCGGCGGTGATGCCCCGCTGCTTGCCCTTGTCGTTGAAGAACAGCGTGCGGCTGAAAGGGATCAGCACGCGGATGTGGCGTCGCGCGAGCATACCGTCGAAATCGCCGCTCCAGGCGCCGAATTCGGTCGGCAGCGCGCGCGGCGCGCCCGCCGGCTTCGTCTGCGCGAACGCTGCGCAGGCGAGCGTGGAAAGGAGGAGAAGGAGTGCGATTCCGCGGCGCATGGGGAACCCGACGATGTTCGCGATCGTAGGCGACCACGGCTGCCGGCGGTTGATCCAGGTCAACGGGATTGCGCTACGATGCAGCCGTCCGGCGAACCTGGGGAGGGGGAAATGGGCGAGACCGTCGTCGATGCGGTCAGGCGGCATGCGCGCACGCAACCCGATGCGGTGGCGTACTGGACTCCGGCGCGCACCTGGAGCTTCGCGCAGCTCGAGCAGGAGTCGAACCGCACCGCACAGGGCTTGCTCGCGCTCGGCATCGGCCGGGGCGAGCGCGTCGCCTGCCTGACCAAGCACACCGTCGAATGCGTCCTGCTCGCGCTCGCCGCCAACAAGGTGGGCGCAGTATGCATGCCGGTCAACTGGCGCCTCGCGCCGGCCGAGCTCGAGTACGTGCTGAACAACGGCAAGGCGCGCCTGCTGATGACCGACGCGGCCTTCGCGCCCGCCGTGCAGAAAGTGTCGGTGCAGGGCCTTAGGCTCGCGCTCGCCACCGACCTGGCGGCCGCCGGCCTGCCCGCCTTCGCCGACTGGCGGGCTGGCTTCGAGGCGCGCGACCCCGGGCTGCCGATCGACGAAGGCGACACCGCGCTGCAGCTCTACTCCTCCGGAACCACCGGCTTGCCCAAGGGCGTCGAGCTCACGCATCGAAACATCGCCGCCAGCATGATCGAGGCCACGCCGCTGGCGATCGCGTACGGCGGCCCGCCGGACGTGTTCCTGAACGTGCTGCCGACCTATCACATCGCGGGCACCGGCGTGGCGCTGCTCACCGTCTCGACCGGCGGCTACAGCGTGATGTATCCGGACTTCGACCCGGTCAAGGTGCTGGCGTCGATCCGCGAGCATCGCGTCACGCACACGTTCCTCGTGCCGGCGATGATCCAGTTCATGCTCCAGGTGCCCGGCATCGAAAAAGGCGACTACGCGTCGCTCAAGACGATTTCGTACGGCGCTTCGCCGATCTCGGAGAAGGTGCTGACCGGAGCGATGCGCGCCTTCGGCTGCGACTTCGTGCAGGTGTACGGCCTGACCGAGACCACCGGCGCCGTCACCTTCCTGCCGCCCGAAGACCACGACCCCGACGGACCGAAGAGGCAGCTGCTGCGCTCGGCCGGGCGGCCGATGCTGAACGTCGAGATCCGCGTCGTCGACCCGGCGAGCGGCAAAGACGCGGCCGACGGCGCGATCGGCGAGGTGTGGATCCGCTCGCCGCAGAATATGAAGGGCTACTGGGAAAACGCCAGGGCGACGCGCGACGCCTTCGTCGCGCGCGGGCCGGACGGAATGGGCTGGTTCCGCTCCGGGGACGCCGGCTACCTGCGCGACGGTTACCTGTTCCTGCACGACCGCATGAAGGACATGATCGTCTCGGGGGGCGAGAACATCTACCCGGCCGAGGTGGAGAACGTGCTCATGCAGCACCCGGCGGTCGCCGACGGCGCCGTCATCGGAGTGCCCGACGAGCAATGGGGCGAGGCCGTCAAGGCCTGCGTGGTGCTCAAGCCCGGCGTGCAGGCCACGCAGGGCGAGATCATCGATTTCATGCGCGCGCGCATCGCGCACTACAAGTGCCCGCGCTCGGTCGACTTCCTCGCCACCATCCCGCGCAACCCCACGGGCAAGATCCTCAAGCGCGTGCTGCGCGAGCCCTACTGGCAGGGCCGCGAGCGGCGCATCGCCTAGCGCCCCTTGAACTCGGGCTTGCGCCCCGCCGCCCAAGACTTCACGCCATCTGCGAAGTCCTGCGAGCGCGAGCTGTCGATCATGGTGCCGGCCTCGAAGCGCAGCGCCTCCGCCGCGGGCGCGCTCTCGGCGAAATTGAACGCCGCCTTGATGTTGCCGTAGGCGTAGGTCGGCCCGGCGGCCAGGCGCGCGCAGTACGCCAGGCCCTGCGGCAGAAGCTCGTCGTGCGGCACCACGCGGTGGGCGAGACCGATCTCGAGCGCGCGCGCCGCGTCGATCGGCTCGGCGAGCAGGTAGGCCTCCAGCGCCCGCCCGTAGCCGATCAGCCGCTGCAGGAACCAGCTGCCGCCGAAGTCGCCCGACAGCCCGATCTTCGCGAAGGCGGTCACGAAGCGCGCCTGGTCGGAGCAGAAGCGGATGTCGCAGGCGAGCGCGAGCGACATGCCGGCCCCGGCAGCGGGCCCGTTCACCAGGGCCACGGTGGGCTTACGCATGGTGTGCAGCTTGAAGCTCGTCGCCAGAGCACCCTGCTCCAGCTTCTCGCGCGTAATGCCGACGTGCCCGCTCGCCGCGAAGCCTTTCACGTCGCCACCGGCGCAGAAGCCGCGTCCTGCGCCGGTGAGCGCGACGCAGCGCACTTCCGCGTCGTCTTCGCAGCGCTCGAGGTGCGCGGCGAGTTGCGGCAGGAGCTGGCCGCCCATCGCGTTCAGGCTGTCGGGCCGGTTGAAGGTAATCAGGCCGACCCCGTCGGCGCGTTTCTCGAGCAGGCAATCGTCCGCCATGGTGCTAAGGTCCGCTGTGGTTTGCCCAATGGTACCCCTGGTCGCGCTGCGCGACCGCAGCATCTACCACGTCGGCGGCAGCCGTCCGGCGGCCTACTACATCGCCGACCGCGAAGCGGGCGGCGTACTCGTCAATGCCCCGCCGTTCGACAAGGACCTGCTCGCCGCCTTGCGCGCGCTGGCGCCGCTCGCCTACGTCTTCCTGCCGAGCCGGCGCGGCGCGCGCGACCTCGCGCGCTGGCGTGACGCCGGCGCGGAGACGATCGCCGCGGAGGCCGAGGCGCCGCACATCGCGGGAACGATCGACCTCGCGATCGGCGGCGACAGGAAGCTCACGCGCACCATCGATTTCCTGCCCATGTCGGGGGTCACCGAGGGAAGCTGCGCCCTGCGCATCAGGAACAACGGCGGCGCGATCTTCTTCGGACCGATCCTCGAGCCGGGCGAGGATGGATGGCCTGCGCTCATCGCGCACGCGGACGACTATTCCGCGGAGAACAGGTCGATCGGCGCCCTTGGCCTGCAGGACCAGCGTTTCGAGTACGCCTTTACCGATGTCTTCGAGCCGGGGCGCACGCGCTTCGGGCCCGGCGCGGGCGACGCCGTGCGCGAGCGCCTGCGGCGGCTGCTCGAGGGCTAGCGACGCCTGAAGTACTGCCGGCCGACGATGCGGCACACGACTTCGCCCGCCTGGTTTAGCGCCTCCCAGCTGAACTTCACGCTGCCGCGCCCGGGATCCTTCTGCGAGGCGGTCTGCTCGAGCGCAGTCGCGCGCAGCCGCAGCGCGTCGCCGGGCCGCACGGGCTTGAGCCACTTGACCTCGTCCAGCCCGGGCGATCCCATGCAAGCGGACTCGAGCAGGTAGCCGTCGCACATCAAACGCATGATCAGCCCGCAGGTTTGCCAGCCGCTCGCGATCAGGCCGCCGAAGGACGTCGCCTTGGCCGCCTCGGGGTCGGTGTGATAGATCTGCGGATCGTACTCGCGCGCGAAGCGCACGATGTCCTCGGCGCTCAGCGTACGCGGCGCGCTCTCGTAGGTCCAGCCCGGGGTGAAGTCGTCCCAGTAGTACTTGATCATCCCGACGCGCGCGGAACGATCAGAGCACCTTGCCGCTCTCGTCGTCGATAAGGTGCAGGTTGTTGAGGTCGGCGACCAGCTTCATGTGCCCGCCGTCGCGCGCTCCGGCATTGGGGTTGACGCGGCCGCACACCTCGGTGCCGTTCACCGTGAAGTACACCAGCGTTTCCATGCCCATCGGCTCGGTGACCTCGAGCCCGACCTCGAAGGGATGCTGATTGGGCTCGAGGTGAGGGCGCTGCTCCATGATGTGCTCGGGGCGCAGCCCGAACAGCAGCTTGCCGCGGCCGACGTGCGGCTTGTAGCGGGCCGTGCGCTCCTGCGGCACCGGAAACGCGAGCTGCCCGTTCAGCCGAACGCGCAGGCCGCCGGCGGCCTCCTCCAGGTTGCAGGGAATGAAATTCATCGCCGGCGAGCCGATGAATCCGGCGACGAACTTGGTCGCCGGGGCGTGGTAGAGCTCGTTCGGCTCCCCCACCTGCTCGATGTTGCCGCCGTTCATCACCACCACTCGGTCTGCGAGCGTCATCGCCTCGACCTGGTCGTGCGTGACGTAGACCGTGGTGGTGCGCACCTTCTGGTGCACCTTCTTGATCTCGGTGCGCATCTGCACCCTGAGCTTGGCATCGAGGTTCGACAGCGGCTCGTCGAACAGGAACACCTTGGGATCGCGCACGATCGCGCGCCCCATGGCGACGCGCTGCCGCTGCCCGCCTGAGAGCTGCTTCGGTTTGCGCTCGAGCAGTTCGGTGATGTCGAGGATGCGCGCCGCGTTCTCCACTCGCTGGCGGATCTGGTCCTTCGGTACCTTCTTCAGCCGCAGCCCGAACGACATGTTCTCGTACACCGACATGTGGGGATAGAGCGCATAGTTCTGGAACACCATGGCGATGTCCCGGTCCTTCGGCGGCACGTCGTTCACCACGTCGCCGCCGATCAGGACGTCGCCGCCGGTGATGTCCTCCAGGCCCGCGATCATGCGCAGTGTCGTGCTCTTGCCGCAGCCCGAGGGCCCGACGAGCACGACGAACTCCTTGTCCGAGATGTCGAGGTCAATGCCGCGCACCGCGGGCGTCTCGTCGTAGTGCTTGACCAGCTTGCGAAGCGTTACCTGGGCCATTGGCGGCTCTATCCTTTCGTCGCGCCGGCGGTCAGGCCGGCGATGTAGTAGTCCATCAGGAAAGCGTAGATGATGAGCGGCGGGGCGGCACCGAGCAGGCAGGCCGCCATGATCTGGCCCCAGTTGTACACGTCGCCCTTGATCAAGGTGGTGACGATACCGACTGGCAGCACCAACTGGTCGGCCGAGACGGTGAAGGCCATCGGGTAAAGGAACTCGGACCAGGAGACGGTGAAGGCGAAGATCGTCGCCGCGATGATGCCGGGAAGTGCGACCGGCAGGAAGATCTTGGTCAGCATCTGGATG
>DATGDH010000057.1:0-2408 GCA_035310985.1 Burkholderiales bacterium | reverse complement strand
CCGGCGGAGGCGCAGACGCTCGACGCCGTGAAGAGCGCGGGCAAGATCCGCTTCGGCTACCACGCCGACGCGCGGCCGTTCTCCTACAAGGACGAGTCGGGCAACGCCGCCGGCTATTCGATCGCGCTGTGCCGGAAGATCGCCGACGACCTGAAAACCCAGCTCAAGCTCCCGGCGCTCACCGTCGAATGGGTCCCGGTCACGCTCGAAGGGCGCTTCGCCGACGTCGCGCAGGGCAAGGTCGACCTGCTGTGCAGCGCGGACAGCGACACCCTCGCGCGCCGGGCCGAAGTGTCGTTCTCGATCCCGGTCTTCCCCGGCGGCATCGGCGCGCTCGTGCGCGCAGACGCCCCCAGCGGCCTGCGCGACATCCTCGAGCGACGGCCCCCATCGCGCCCGCTGTGGCGCGGCACACCTGGGCAGGTGCTGCAGGCGCAGACCTTCTCGGTGGTCGCCAACACGACGAGCGCGACCTGGCTCGGCGAGCGGCTCGACACTCTCCAGCTCACCGCCAAGGTGGTGCCGGTGGACAGCTACGCGGCGGGCATCGAAGCGCTGCTGGCAGGCAAGGCGGGCGTTTTCTTCGGCGACCGCGCGATCCTGCTCGACACCGCGGCGCGCAGCCCGTCGGCGGGCGACCTCTCCGTGCTCGACCGCCACTTCACCTACGAGCCGATCGCGCTCGCGCTCAAGCGCGGCGACGAGGACTTCCGCCTCGCCGTAGACCGCAGCCTGAGCCGGCTGTTCCGCTCGGACGAAATCGACCCGCTGTACGCGAAGTGGTTCGGCAAGCCGGACCGTGACGCGCGCGACTTCTTCCGCCTCAGCGCGCTGCCGGAGTGACGAGGAAAGCGACGCGCAGCACCAGGTAGCCGGCGAGCGCGCAGACGAGCGACCCGCCGAGCACGCCGATGCGCAGCGCGACGTGGTATTGGGGCAAGTCGAACGCGAGCGTGCCGATGAACAGGCTCATGGTGAAGCCGATGCCGGTGAGGAGCGCCACCCCGTAGAACTGCAGCCAGCTCGCGCCTTCGGGCAGGCTGCCCAAGCGCAACCGCACCGCAAGCCAGGAGGCCGCCATGACGCCGGCTTGCTTGCCGAAGATGAGGCCGAGCGAGATGCCGAGGCTCACCGGCTCGAGCAGGCCCGCGGGCGTGAGCCCCGCAAGCGGCACGCCGGCGTTTGCGAAGGCGAACACGGGCAGGATGCCGTAGGTGACCCATGGATGCAGCGTATGCTCCATGCGCCGCAACGGGCCCTCCGTGCTGAGCGCATCGCCGCGCAGCGGGATCGCGAAACCGAGCGCGACGCCGGCTAGCGTGGCGTGCACGCCCGACTTCAGAACGAACACCCAGAGCGCGATGCCGACCAGCACGTAGGGCGCGAGGCTGCGCACGCCGGCGAGATTGAGCGCAGCGAGCGCGACGACCGCGGCCGCCGCCAGGCCGAGCGAGAGGAGCGAGAGGTCTGCGGTATAGAACAGCGCGATGATCACGATCGCGGCGAGGTCGTCGATGATCGCCAGCGCGAGCAGGAACACCTTGAGGGTCGCCGGAACGCGGCTGCCGAGCAGCGCGAGCACGCCGATCGAAAAGGCGATATCGGTGGCGGCCGGGATCGCCCAGCCGCGCAGCGCCACCGCGTCGCCCCAGTTGACCGCCGCGTACACGAGCGCGGGGCCGAGGACGCCGCCCGCCGCGGCGATGCCGGGCAGCGCTGCGCGGCGCAGGCTGGCGAGCTCGCCGGCGAGTACCTCGCGCTTGATTTCGAGGCCGACCAGCAGGAAGAACACCGCCATCAGCGCATCGTTCACCCACAGGAGCAGCAGCTTGTCGAGCGCGAAGGAGCCGACGTGCACGCCAACCTCCAGGCCGAGCAGCGCCCGGTACAGCGCGAACCCCGGCGAGTTCGCGACGGCGAGCGCGAGCGCCGCTGCGGCGACCAGCACGATGCCGCCTGCGGCCTCGAGGCGGAAGAACTCTTCGATGAATGTTTTGCCTTGACGCATGTCAATCCTTCGTCACGCCTGCATGCTAGCGTGGTTTTCCTTTCGAGGAGGGCTCGCGATGGGTAAAGCCGAAATCCCGCAAGCCTCGACGCCCGGACCGCTCGCCGCCGAGGAGCTCCGCCTGATCGACGCGTGGTGGCGCGCATGCAACTACCTCTCGGTCGGCATGATCTACCTGCAGGACAACCCGCTGCTGCGCGAGCCGCTGCAGCCCGACCACATCAAGAACCGGTTGCTCGGGCACTGGGGCGCCAGCCCTGGCCTCAGTTTCACGTACGTGCACCTCAACCGGCTGATCAACAAGTACGACCTCGACGCGATCTTCCTCGCCGGCCCGGGGCACGGCGCGCCGGGCGTGCTGGCGCCGGTGTACCTCGAAGGCACCTATGCGGAGATCTAC
>DATGDH010000056.1:0-9953 GCA_035310985.1 Burkholderiales bacterium | reverse complement strand
GCCGCGCCTCTCACTCGGCGGCGCGCCGCTGCATCACCATATGGGGCTCGCCGCGTTCGCCGAATACGCGCTGGTGTCGGAGAAATCGCTGGTGAAGATCCCGCGCGAGCTCGGCTTCGTCGAGGCGAGCCTGTTCGGCTGTGCCGTCATGTGCGGCGCGGGCAGCGCGCTCTACTCGGCGAAGATCGCGCCGGGCGAGCGCGTCGCCGTGGTCGGCCTCGGAGGCGTGGGGCTCGCGGCGATCATGGGCGCGCGCCTGGCCGGCGCGACGCGCATCGCCGCGATCGACCGCAATGCGGCGAAAGCAGAGCTCGCGCTTGCGGTGGGCGCGACCGCCTTCTTCACAACCGAAGAAATGCTTGAAAAAGACTTTGATGCCGCCCTCGACGCGACCGGAACGGTGGAGGGCTTCGAGCTGGCGCTCGAGATCACACGCCGCGGCGGGCGCACCGTCACCGTCAGCCTGCCCGACGCGCAGCGCAGGTTCTCCTTCCCGCTCGCGCGCCTGGTCGCCGAGGCGCGCACGGTGGCCGGCAGCTACATCGGCTCGTGCCTGCCGAGCCGCGACATCCCGGCGTTCGTCAGCCTGTACCGCCAGGGCCGGCTGCCGGTCGACCGCCTGGTGACGCGCACGCTCGCGCTCGAGGGCATCAACGAGGCGATGGACGAGTTGGCGGAGGCGCGTGCGGTGCGCCAGGTGATCAGCTTCTGATCTCCTTCAGTGCCCGGCGTAGAACTTGCTCGGCAGGTACAGGATGATCTGCGGGAAGACGATGCACAGCAGATTGCCGATCGCCTGCAGGCCGATAAACGGCATCGCCGCCTTGAATATCGTCGCCATGCTGATCTGCGGCGGCGCCACGCTCTTCAGGTAGAACAGCGAGTAGCCGAACGGCGGGCTGAGGAATGCCATCTGCATGTTGACGATGAAGATCACGCCGTACCAGAGCGTGATGTCCTCCGGCTTTACGCCGGCGAAGCCGAGCAGCCCGCCGAAGCTGAGCTTAAGCAGGATCGGCACGAAGATCGGCACGGTGAGCAGCAGGATGCCTACCCAATCGAGGAACATGCCGAGCACGAACAGGATCCCCATCATGAGGAAGAGGATCCCGTAGGGCGGCAGGCCGGTGCCGATGATCGAGCTGGCGACGAACTCCTGGCCGCCCTTGACGATGAAGAAACCGACGAACATCGTCGCACCGAAGAAGATCCACATCACCATCGAGGTGGCCTTCAGCGTCGCGATCGCCGCCTCGTGGATGTTGACCCAGTTCAGCCTGCGGTTCAGCGCGCACACGACCAGCGCGCCGAAGGTGCCGATGCCGGCGGCTTCCACCGGCGTCGCCACGCCGAAGAAGATCACGCCCAGCACTAGCAGGATGAGCAGAATCGGCGCGATAGTGTTGCGCAGCAGGCGCAGCTTCTCCGCGAAGCTCACCCGCTCATCCGGCGGCAGCGCAGGCCCGAGCTTGGGATTGACGGTGCAGCGGATCGTGATGTAGGCGATGTACATGCCGGAGAGCAGCAACCCCGGGAACACCGAGCCGATCAGCAGCTCGCCGAGCGACTGCTGCGCGACCACCGCGTAGACGATCGCCATCACCGAGGGCGGGATGAGGATACCGAGCGTGCCGCCGGCAAGCAGCGAGCCGCAGGCGAGCTTGGCGTCGTAGTTGCGCCGCAGCATCGCCGGCAGCGCGATCATGCCCATCGTCACCTCGGTCGCGCCGACCACGCCGACCATCGCCGCGAGCACGGTGCAGGCGAGCACGGTCGCCGAGGCAAGGCCCCCGCGCACCGCCCCAAGCCACTTGTAGATAACGTCGAACAGCTCCTCGATGATGCCCGCCTTCTCCAGCATCGCCGCCATGAAGATGAACAGCGGCACCGCCGAAAGCTGGTAGTCGGTCATAAAGGGGAAGATGCGCGCTGGCATCATATTGAGGATCGCGCCGTTGCCGAATACGAAAAGAAAGATCGTGGCAAGGCTGCCGGTGCAGAACGCCATCGGCAGGCCGAGCATCAGCAGCAGCCCGAGCGAGCCGAACAGCAGCAGGCTCAGCCATTCGATCGGAATCTCGAGTCCCACGGCTCATGCCTCCTTGCGCATGACGAACAGGATGTCCTTGATGAGCTTGGAGATGCCCTGCAGGACGATCAGAGCAGCGCCGATCGGTATGGTCAGCTTGATCGGCCAGTACTGGATGCCCCATTCGGCGAATGAGGTCTCGGCGTTATGGACCGAATCGAGCGCGAAGCGGCCGCCGGTCCAGAGCAAGGTCAGCGTGAAGATGAAGAAGAACGCCGACGAAATGATGTCGGCGATCGCCTTGCCGCGCGGCGAGAGCTTCGCGTAGACCACGTCGACGCGCACGTGCTGGTCTTCGCGGTAGGCGTAGGCGCCGGAAATCATGTACTGCATGCCGTACATGAGGAACATGCTCTCGTGCACCCAATTGGTGGGCGAGTTGAACAGGAACCTCGCCATCACCTCGTAGTAGTAGACGAACACCGAGATGACCGCCCAGTAGGCGACGTAGGTGCCGGCCTTGGTGTTCACCCATTCGATCGCGTCGGTGAAGCGGGTGTGCAGGCCCAGGGTCGGGTCTTCGCCCGTGCCCTGCTCGTGGACCTGCGGTACGTGCAGCTCCGACTGAGCCACCGGTGGCTCTTGCGCCCGCCGCCGGCGCGCCAGACCGGGAATCAGGAAAGCATCGACAGCCAGCAGAAGCGCGATGACGAGCGCAAAATCGCGCGCCAGCCCGTACCAGTGATCGTGCACCGCCTGCGCGGCGCGGTAGTCCGCCTCGCGCCGCTGCACTTCGGCGCGCGCCTTGGCCACCTCGGGAGTCTCGGCCGCAGCGCCCTTATCTCCCTGCTCGGCCAGGTCGCTCAGCATGCTTTTCAGATCGGTCTGCGCCTGCTCGAGCGCGGCGTAGGTCTTGGACGAGCCTTCGCGCACGTCGCGCACCTCGGCGTTGCAGTAGATGACGCCGGCCAGCAGCGGCACGAACGCGAATCCCCACCAGCTCTTCAGGTAGAAACGGTGGATGCCAGCGAAGCCCGCGGTGAGCCAGAAGAGATAGGCGGTGAACAGTATCGGCTCGCGCGGCACGCCACGGCGCCGCTGGTGCGCAACCAGGTACATCGCCACCAGCGGAAAGATCGCGAGCCCGCCCCAGTACATCCAGTGCGGCAGGACGAAATTCAAGTTGGGCATGCGCTCAACCTCTGCCTCGACTCAGGATAAACGCAGGGGAGGCGCCTGCGCAGCGCCTCCCCCGCAGCATCGAACGACGCGCCAACCTGCTCAAGCGTTGATCGAGAGCCCCTTGTACATGTCGGGGGTGACGTAGCCTACAGTGGGGGACTCCATCACCTCGAGCTGCAGCTTGAACAGGCGTGCCGCATCGGCATCCTTGTTCGCCCACTTGAACCAGATCGGCACGGCAAGGCGCTGGAACTTCGGCAGGTCCGAGGCCGGCAAGCGATTGATCTTGGTGCCGGCCTTCTCGAACTTGCCCCAGGCTTCCATGTCTGCCTTCTGAACCGCCGAGAAGTGGATGTTGGAATAGACCTGGATCTCGTCGTCCAGCCACTGCTGCATCTTCTTGGAAAGCTTGTTCCAGACGTCCATGCGCACGACAAAGTCCATCAGGTCGACGGGCTGGTAGATCGACTCCAGGCCCGCCGGTCCGGTCCAGATGAATTTCGTCACCTGCTGGAAGCCGAGGTCCCAGTTGACCGCCGGGCCGGTGTAGTCGGCGGCGTCCACGGTGCCCTTCTCGAGCGCCGAGAACACTTCGCCGCCGGGCAGCAGCGTGGTGCGCGCACCGGCCGCAGCGAAGCCTTCGGCGATCATGCCCCCGGGCACGCGCAGCTTCAGGCCCTTGAAGTCCTCGATGGTGCGGATGGGCTTCTTCGAGTGAATGATGTTCGGGCCGTGGTGAATGCGGTTGACGTAGTACAGCCCCTGCTTGGCGAAGATGTCGCGCGCCGCCTGCAGGCCGTTCTTGCTGTAGAAGAAGATGTCCCACTCGTGCGGGTAGCGCAGCCCCATCAGGTACGAGCTCAGAAACGCCGTCGCGGGAAGCTTGCCCGCCCAGTACAGCGTGAACGAGTTCATCGCCTCGAGCACGCCGTTCTTCACGCCGTCGAGCAGCTCGAAATCACCGACGATCTCTTTCGCGGCGTAGGGCTTGAATTCCAGCTCGCCGCCGGTCTTCTCCTTGACGCCGTTGCACCAGCTCTTGAACGTCTCCAGCCCGACGCCTGCGGGCCACGAGGTCTGCACTTTCCAGGTGGTGGTCGCCGCTGCGGCGGTACGGATGAACGGTGCGCCTGCGATGCCGGTAGCGACCGCTGCTCCTGCCGTGGTGATGAGGCGCCGCCGGCTCGAGCTGGCCGGCGCCGCCGCCTTGACGCGCTTGGCTGTAGTCATGTCTCCTCCTTCGTTCTGACTTGTCGTTGATTGGTGAGGCCCGTCGACCTGCGGTGGCGCAGGGCCACTGGCGAATCGTGGCAACCTGACGCAAGACTGTAATCAGTTTTGGCCGCCGAGACCTTACGGCTAGCTTACCACGATGGGCCGGACGCCTGTGGCCGGCGCCCTGCTGCGAGCCTAGTCGAGGCCTTCCCAGCTCTCGGCGCTTGCGCCAGCGAGCGCGCGCACGCGACTCTCGTCCTTGGCGAAGTCGGCGGCGGGACCTTCGTAGACCACGCGACCGTCGTCGAGCACGTACGCGCGGTCGGCGATCTCGACCGCAGCGCGCACGTTCTGCTCGACCAGCAGCACGGAGATGCCTTCCTTGCGCATGGCGACCACTACGTCGAAGACGTTCTGCACGATGATCGGGGCAAGACCCTGCGAGGGCTCGTCGAGCAGGAGCAGCCGAGGATTGAGCACCAGTGCACGGGCGATAGCAAGCATCTCCTGTTCGCCGCCCGAGAGCTGCCGGCCCTTGCTGTACTTGCGCTCCGCGAGCCGCGGGAACAGCTCGTAGATGCGCGCGATGGTCCATGGCCCCGGCCGCTCGGCCGGCACCTTGAGGTTCTCTTCTACGGTCAGGTTGGCGAAAATGCGCCGCCCCTCGGGAACGTAGCCCACGCCCAGTGCGGCGACGCGGAAGGGCGGAAAGTGCGTGGTCGCATGATCAAAGATTCGCACCGCCCCCTCGCGCGCTGGCGTGAGGCCGACCAGGCTGCGCAGCGTGGTGCTCTTGCCCGCGCCATTGCGTCCCAGCAGGGCGACCAGCTCGCCCTCCCGCACCTCGAGGCTCACGCCGTGCAGGATGTGGCTCTTGCCGTAGAAGGTATGCAGCCCCTGCGCCTCGAGCGGATTCATGCCGCCTTCCCCAGGTAAGCGGCCTGCACGCGCTCGTTCGCGCCGATCTCTTGCGGCGTGCCCTCGGCCAGGATCGAGCCCTCGGCGAGCACCATGATGCTATCCGCGAGATTGAACACCACCCTCATGTCGTGCTCGATCAGCACGATGGTGAGCTTCTGGTCCTTGTGCAGCCTGCGGATCAGCCGCGTGACGTCGTAGGTCTCCTGGTCGCCCATGCCCGCGGTCGGTTCGTCGAGCAGCAGCAGGCGGGGCTTGAGCGCGATCGACATCATGATCTCCGTGGCGCGCTGGTCGCCGTGCGCCAGCTCGCCCACCAGCCGGTCCGCCTTTTCGGTCAGTCCGCCCATGTCCATCAGCTCGGACACGCGTGCAGCAATCTCCCGGGCGGCGTCGCGCGACAGCCACGGCCGCAGCCTGTAGCCGGCCGCCCCTTCCACCGGGATGCGCAAGTTCTCGCGCACCGTGAGCTCGGGAAAGATCTCCGTGATCTGGAAAGTGCGCGCCATGCCGCGCCATACGCGGCGTGCCGGTAGCAGCTTCGTGATGTCCTCGCCGTCGAACACGATGCGGCCGGAGGACGGCGGGAGCAATCCGCTCACGAGGTTGAAGAAGGTGGTCTTGCCGGCGCCATTGGGGCCGATCACCGCCCGCAGCTCACCCGGCTCGACCGTCATCGACACCTCGCTTACGGCGACCAGGCTGCCGAAGTTGCGCGAGACGTTGTCGACCTGCAGCAGACTCACGAGGTCGCCTTTCGCCGGATGATTCCCAGCACGCCGCGCGGGAAGAACAACACGATCAGCACGAACAGCAGGCCGATGAAGGACTCCCAGTTCTCCGTCATGCTCGAGACGTAGTCTTGCAGCACGACGAATATCACTGCGCCCACCAGCGGACCCCAGAAGGAGCGCATCCCCCCGAGCACCGCCATGATCACGAAGTTGCCCGACAGGCCCCAGTACAGCGCGCGCGGATCGACGAAATTGCTCAGGAGGGCGTAGAGCGTACCCGCGATGCTGACGAAGAAGCACGAGATCGTGAAGGAAAGCCAGATGTGGCGCTCGACCGGAATCCCGAGGAAGCGCGCGCGCCGCTCGTTCTCCCGGATCGCGAGCAGCGTGCGCCCGAACGGCGAGCGCAGCAGGATCGTCATGAGCGCGACCGAGATCGCGAAGAAGAACAGGATGAAGTAATAGAAGAGCTCGGGATTGTGGAGGATGTCGAGCTTGGTGAAACCGAGATTGATCGGCATGCGGTTCCAGTTGGTCAGCCCGTCGTCGCCGCCGGTTACGTTGTTCCAGCGGAACGTGATGAAGTAGAACACCTGCCCAAAGGCGATCGTCACCATGGCGAAATACACGCCGCGCAGCTTGACGATCATGGCGCCGATGATCGCTGCGGCGGCCGTGCCGACCAGGACGCCGACGAGGATGGCGAGCGGCGTGCTCGGAACCAGGTATTTGATGGTCATGGCGGCGCCATAGGCGCCGAGCCCGAAATAGGCGGCGTGGCCGAAGGACAGCACGCCGGTGAAACCGAGCAGGAAATTGAGCGCCATGGCGGCGAGCGCCATCACCAGCACGCGGCTGCCGAGCTCGGTATAGCCGCCGACCCAATGCATCCAGATGGGTGCGGTGAGCAGCAGCAGCCAGACGATGGCGTTCGCGGCATGTTTATTGATCTGGCCCACCTAAAATCTCCCTTCTTCGCCCAGAAGGCCGCGCGGGCGGACCAGCAAGACGATGCCCATGATGATGTAGATCACCGCCTCGCTGGCCGATGGGAAGAACATGGTGGTGAGCCCCGAGGCGACGCCGATCAGGAGACCCCCCAGGAGCGTGCCGGGCAGGCTGCCGAGGCCGCCGACGATGATGGTGACGAAGCTTGGCATGATGAGCGAGGTCCCGATCGTCGGCGACAAGCCGAGCATGCCGGCCGCGAGCACGCCCGCGAGGCCGGCAAGGTAGATGCCGAGGCCGAAATTGAGAGTGCGCAGGATGCGCACGTTGATGCCCAGGACCGAGACGGTCTCCAGATCGAGGGTGCCGGCGCGGATGCGCAGACCGAGGCGGGTGCGATTCAGGATCAGGAACAGGCCAGCCACCGCGGCGCCAACCAGAATCACCATGAACACCCGGTAGCCGGTGAGGAAGAAATACTTGGCGCTCAACGGCTGCATCAGCCAGTCGGGCACCTGGTAGGGCACGCTTTGGGCGCCCCAGATGAAGCGCGTGCCGTCCTCGAACATGTAGGCGAGGCCAAAGGTGAGCAGCAGGCTGTAAAGCGGATCGCGCCCGTAGAGTCGGCGGATCAGGAAGCGCTCGACCAGGATGCCGATGAACCCTGTCAGAAAAGGGGCGATCAACAGGGCGCCCCAGAAACCGACGAAGGGAATGAGCATATAAGCGAGATAGCCGCCGATTGCGAGAAAACCGCCATGAGCGAAATTGATGACGCCGGAAAGGTTGAGGATCAACGACAGGCCGAGGGCCATTAGCGCGTAGAACGCGCCGATGATCAGTCCGTTGAAGACGTTGAAAAGGACCAGTTGTGTCATTCAGGTAACGCGCCTTAACGCCTCAATGCTCCGCGAAAGACCATCCCGGCATGGAACACGTGCCGGGGATCCGCATCCGGTAAGCGAGATTATCCGATTGCCAGGGCGCTCGCGCGCAAGCGACGGCGCCAGCCTCGAGCGTCCGGGCGTCGCGCATGGAGCGCGACGCCCGTAGTCTCGTTCGTTCAGACCGGGCCGCGCCTCAGGCCGGCCAGGTCATCTTGCATCCGGTCTCTTCGAGCGTGCCCGCGATGTCGTCGCCCTTGACGACGTTCGTCACCTTGAACAGATCGTCCGGTGCGCTGCCGTGCGCCTGCGCATGGCCGACATAGAGATCTGGAATGAGCTGGTTCTGTCCGGCGCGGAAGTAGGCGCCGTCCGGCATGAGCGCCACCTCGGGCGGGAGCCTGTAGCCCTGGAGGAACTTGGCCATCTTGACCGCCTCGAGGGACTTGGCGCCGTTCGCCGCGAGCGCGCAGCTCCAGGTTCCGGCAAAGCCGAACCAAGTGCGCGCGGTCGGCACGCGGCCAGTCTTCTTCTTGATCGCTGCGACGAATTCCGCGACATGCGGCACGCCGGGTTGCTTCCAGTACCACTCGAACACCCAGACGCCGACGCGCGCCTCGGGCGGCAGGCCCTCGAGCGGCTCGAGTTCCCCTTGGGCGCCGGCGAGATGGAAGCGCTTCTCGAGGCCGAATTGGGCGGCCTGCTTGAGCGCGTTTACCTGGTCGTCGCCCTGGACCAGGAAGATGATCACGTCCGGCTTCGCCGCTTGGGCCGCGATCAGGTAGGACGAGAAGTCGGTGGTGCCGAGTGGCGTCAAAGCGCCGCCGACCCGGGTGCCCCCGAGCTTCGCGACCGCCTTGATCATGCCCGCTTCGAGCGTGTGGCCGAAGGCGTAGTCGGGGGTGATGTAGTAAAACTTCTTGCCGTAGTCCTTCACCAGCGTGCCGGCGACCGCGTTCGCTTCCATCTGGGTCGTGTTGCAGATGCGGAACACGTTCCAGTGGCAACTCGTGCCGGTGACGGCGTCAGTGTGGCCGCCGGGAACCATCTGGAATACGCCCTTCTCGGAGGCGACCGCCGCCATGGCGAGCGCCAGCGCCGAGTTGACGTTGCCGATCAAGAAGTTGACCTTGTCGCGATCGATCAGCTTGCGCGCCTTCTGCACCGCGGTGCCGGCGTCGCCGCTGGTCGAGTCCTCGACCAGCAGCTCGGCCTTGCGGCCCAGGATGCCGCCCTTGGCGTTGATCTGCTCGATGGCGTATTGGCAGCCGATCAGCTCGTTCTTGCCCACCGCCGCGTAGGGGCCGGTCAGCGGATTGTCCAGCCCGAGCTTCACCGGCTCCTCGCCGCGCGCCTTGATGATGAACGGCGGCACGAGCTGCAGCGCTCCCGCGGTAGCGGCGGCCTTGAGCACCGTGCGACGGTTCACTTTCTTTCGAGACGAATCGTTGACTGACATCACACCCTCCTCGGTATTGGTCTGCGCCGGAATCGGTTCGATGCACGTCGAACTTGTGCATCGCCACCATTGAAGTGGCGGCAGTCTAGCGACCTTCTCCGAGTTGCACCTTAACGCTGGCTGACGCGCAGCTGCTGTCGGAATACAGGTTCCCGTCAGGAGCTAGAATAAGGCGACGGTCTGAGGAGGAAATACAGATGGGAGCGCGGCTGCACACCGACCTGCGCCTTGCGCCGGCGCGAGTCATCCTCGAGAAGCGCGCAGACGGCTCGATGCTCTTGCGCTCGCCGCAGAATCTCGGCGCGAACGCGCGCGCGGTCGGCGAATGGCTCGTCCAATGGGCGGCGAAGGCGCCCGAGCGCATATTCCTCGCCGAGCGCGCAGGCGATGCCTGGCGCAAGGTCAGGTACCGCGAGGCGCTCGACGCCGCGCGCCGAATTGGCCAGGCGCTGCTCGAGCGCGGGCTGGACGCCGAGCGCCCGGTGGCGATCCTGTCCGACAACGGCGTCGACCACGCGCTGCTCGCCCTGGGCGCGATGCACGCCGGCATTCCGGTCGCGCCGATCTCGCCCGCCTACTCGCTC